>FR892001.1:0-8861 GCA_000434235.1 Alistipes sp. CAG:268
AAATTGTCGTTTAGGCAAGAAAAATTGTTGTTTAGGCAAGACGCACCGGCGCCCGGAGAGGGCGGGATGTCACGAAATCGGATCGTTTTCGAGGTGAGACTTGCGCCATCCGGACGGGGATACACCCTCCTTTTCCTTGAAGATCCGGGTGAAATGGCTGGGCGAAACGAAGCCCGAGATCTCGGCGATTTCGGCGATGTTCTGCTCGGGGTGCCGGAGCATGCTCCGCTTGGCATATTCCAGCCGCAGGTCAGTGACCCAGTCGCGGAACGAAAGGTCATAGGTCGCCTTGATGTATCCCGAAAGGTAGGTGCGGTTGGTATGCAGGGTGTCGGCCAGTTCCTTGATCGTGAGTCCCGGGTGGAGATAGCCGTCGGCGGCGATCCACTCCCGGATCTTTCCGGCGATCTCCGTGAGGTGCGACGGCATTTCGGGCTCGGGTTCGGACTCCGTCCCGGCGTCGCTCAGGATCTCGTCTTCCGATGCGATTTCGCTCTCCATTGCATGTTCCACCCGCTCGTAGAAGAGCAGGTAGCTCTGGTAGCAATGGAAAAGGTAGATGTAGAAAGGAACCGACGAGAGGATCCACACGAAGACGTAGCGGTCGGGCAGGAACGTGAGCAGCCCGCAGCCGACACCGAAGATGACGGCCCAGTAGGTGAAGATCGAGAGCCAGCGGATGTAGGCCCCGATGTCGTCGGAGTGGGTGTCGGCGAAGAGACGTACGGCGCGTCGGTAGGCGCGGATAAGACGTCGGGCCAGCCTGATGCCGTAGCACACGAGCCAGGCGGCCATTACCGTCAGTCCCGCCTTTTGGGTCGGGCCGCTGTGCAGACCCAGCAGGATGAAGGCCGACAGGAGCGTGAAGAGCATCCATGCGGCGAGGTGGAAGGCAAAGCGCCGCCCCGTGACGTAGAAGCGATCGAGCAGCGTGGTGAGTGCCGAACTGAAGAGCCAGTAGCAGAGGAAGTAGGTCGAAAGGTTCATCAGGATGGCCGCATTGACGTTGTGGAACCGGATCCCGAAGAAGAAATGCACCGCATAGTTGGCGGCCAGCAGCAATATGGCAGCGCCCAT
Organism: Alistipes sp. CAG:268; assembly: GCA_000434235.1. Classification (GTDB taxonomy): domain Bacteria; phylum Bacteroidota; class Bacteroidia; order Bacteroidales; family Rikenellaceae; genus Alistipes; species Alistipes avistercoris. The sequence goes on from FR892001.1 coordinate 1,078, forward strand.
GATGCGTCGTGAGCGGAGGTAGTTGGCGAAGATGGCCCGGTCGGGCGTCGGGGCCAGCAGGAAATAGACGCCGAAGAAGATCATCAGCGGCAGGGCGATGCAGAGCGAGTATTCGTAGAGCGGGTAGTTCATGGGGTTTTGGTATTGCGGCCTGCGGACGGAGGCCTGTCTCTTCGGGAGGAAGGCTCCCGGGTCTGCGTCGCAAACACATAACAAAGGTACGCAATAATTCGATCGGGCGTTTGATTTTTGTACACGAAAAGTTTTCCGAAGGGAACAATTTCGTCCGTTTTTCTGTCGGGCCGGTCAGGAGCCGGATCGGCTCCGGCTGCTCCGGTAAGATGAAAAGGCCTGCATGCTTTTGACATGCAGGCCTTTTTTGAAACCATGGTCCCGAAGCCCGCCCGCCGTCTTCGGATCCGGGTGCGGGACCGGGATATATTCCCGGGCGGAAACGATCAGATGAAGAGGTTCAGGTTGGCCTCCTCGGTGCGGTCGAGGTACGAGGCAACGCCGCCCAGCGTGATGCCGTCCAGCAGCTCTTCGCGCCGTACGCCCATGACGTCCATCGACATCGTGCAGGCGATCATCTCCACGCCGCTCTCGCGGGCCTGGCGCATCAGTTCCTCGAGGCTGTCGATCTTTTTGCGGCGCATGATGCCGCGCATCATGCGGCTGCCCATGCCCCACATGTTGAGCTTCGAGAGGTGCAGCTGTCCGCTGTGCGCCGGGAGCATCCAGCCGAACATGCGGTCCATGAGGTCTTTCCGTACGGCTGGTTTTTCGCGCTTTTTGATGACGTTGAGCCCCCAGAAGGTGAAGAACATCGTCACCTGCTTCCCGGTTGCTGCCGCTCCGTTGGCGATGACGAACGATGCCAGCGCCTTGTCCAGATCGTCGCTGAAGACCACGATCGTCTTGTTGTCGGCCGCTGTGCGTTGTGCGCTGCGGCACGAAGCCTCGGTCGGCGTCTGCTTGCGGATCAGGGCCCGCACCTTGCCGCAGCTCGTGTCGAGCGACAGCAGTTCGGCGCCCGTCATCCGGCACCACGAGGCCACGTCACGGCCGAATGCCTGGTCCGTTGCCGTGATGCGGAGCCGTTCGCCCGGTTTCAGCCCTTCGTAGCTCTTCCTGAGTTGCATGACCGGCCCCGGGCACATCAGCCCGCAGGCATCCACCTCGAGCGTCGGGGTTGCCGGTTCCGCGCAGGCGGTCGGCGCATGCCGTACACTCCGGACTCCGGCCCCGGTGCTGCATCCGCAGCTGCCATTCCCGCTCTGCTCGTTGTGGGGCTCGGGTACCGGGGCGGTTGCCGCGCGCCATGTCGCGTAGCCGCCCGAGAGGTTGCGGACGTCTGTAAATCTGTGCTGCGAGAGGATGCGGCTTGCCAGGTAGCCCCGCAGACCGACGGCGCAGCTCACCACGACGGGCCGCTCGCGCGGCAGTTCACCGAGGTGTTCGCGCAGCTCGTCGAGCGGGATGTTCACGAAGCCCGGGATCGAACCCATTGCGAACTCATCGCGCGTGCGGACGTCGATGCACAGCGTCTCCCGGGAAAGCGTCCCGATCTCGCGCCACTGGATCGGGCGCACCCGTCCGGCAAGGATGTTCTCCGCCACATATCCGGCCATGTTCACCTGATCCTTGGCCGAGGAGTAGGGAGGTGCATAGGCATGCTCCAGCTCCGTGAGGTCGTGGACGGTGCCGCCCGTGCGGATGATCTGTTCGAACATTTCGATGCGTTTGTCGGCACCGTCGTATCCGACGACCTGTGCGCCGAGCAGGCGGCCCGTGCCGGGAGCGAAGAGGATCTTGATCGCGAGCGGCAGCGCATCGGGGTAGTAGCCGGCGTGCGAAGCACCGTGCGTGTATGACGAGATGTATTCGATGCCGTTGGCCTTCAAAAGCTTGGCATTGGCTCCGGCCGCGGCTACCGTCAGGTCGAAGACCTTGGCAACCGAGGTGCCGATCGAACCCTTGTAGGAGTGGGTGTTGCCCAGTATGATGTTGTCGGCTACGATGCGGCCCTGTTTGTTGGCCGGGCCTGCCAGCGGAATCAGGGCCGGGCGGCCTGTGACCAGATGGCGCACCTCGACGGCGTCGCCCAGGGCGTAGATCTCCGGGTCGGAGGTCTGCATGTATTCATTGACGGCGATGCCGCGGCGCTCGCCCAGCACGAGCCCCGCTTCCTGGGCGAGTCTGGTCTCGGGACGCACGCCGATACTCAGGATCACCAGATCCGACGTGATCTTCCGGCCGCTCTGCAGGTGGATGGAAACACGCCCTTCGGGGGTCTCCTCGAAGCGTACGACGCCATCCTCAAGGTAGAGCCCCACCCCCTTGTCCGTCAGGTGGCGGTGGACGAGTGCCGCCATCGAGAAGTCGAGCGGGGCCATCACCTGGTTGGCCATCTCCACCACATCGACATGCAGCCCGAGGCGGTGCAGGTTCTCGGCCATTTCCAGACCGATGAATCCGCCGCCCACGACCACGGCATGCTGCGGTCGCTGCGTATCGACATATTGTTTGATGGCATCCGTGTCGGGAACGCTGCGCAGCGTGAAAATTTTCGGGCTCTCGATGCCCTCGATCTTCGGGCGCAGGGGCTCGGCTCCGGGCGAAAGCACCAGCCGGTCGTACGACTCCGTGTAGGTCTCGCCGGTGGCGAGGTTGTGCACCGAAACCTGCTTGCGCGTGCGGTCGATCGAGGTGACCTCCTGCTCGGTGCGGATGTCGATGCGGAAGCGGTCGGTGAAGCCTTTCGCCGTCTGCACGAAGAGCTTCGAGCGGTCGGCGATCGTGCCGCCGATGTAGTAAGGCAGGCCGCAGTTGGCATACGACACGTATTTACCCCGTTCGAAGAGAATCACTTCGGCCTGCTCGTCCAGGCGGCGCAGGCGGGCCGCTACGGTGGCCCCTCCGGCCACGCCTCCGACAATAAGAATTTTCATGGGTCCGTATGTTTTTGGTTTATTGGTTCGATTCAAAGGGTTCCGCCTCCTCCGTGAGGACCTTCAGCCGGGCGAAAAGTTCGTCGAACCCCATGGCAGCCTGCTGCATCTGCCGGATCTTCGCATATCCTTCGTCCGAGAGCGAGAAAAGCATCTGCCGCCGGTCATGCGGGTTGATCGTCCGGAGCAGAAAACCTTTCCCCTCGACCGCCGTGATGACCTTCGAGACGCGGGGATTCGACAGCCCGACGAAATCGCACAACGTTCCGGCCGTGCGGGGACGGTCGTCCCTGAGGCAGCAGAGCAGCATCGCCTCGTTGATCGTCAGCCCGTGACGCTCGGAAAAGATCCGTTCGAATTGGTACAGAGTCTTGTAGATCTCCTTGATCCGGCAAATGGGTTCCATCTTTTGCGTTTTGTCCGATGCAAAGATATGATTATTCCCAATAAAAACTATTTTTATTGAAAACAAAATGCATCTCGTCCAATTCTGAGGGGCTGGAGGCTGGGATCTTTCACCGATGGGGCAGGGGCTGCTTCGGACGGTCGTGTTTTTTCGGGCCTCTTTCGGTGTTGGAATTGCTCCGACAGCGAGGAAAGGGCCTGTTCGGTCTGTAGGCGGATTGGAGCGTCGAACGGGGAAACGCCATGATTCCCGAATGGAAGCCTGTTGCCGGCGGGCAGGCGGCTGAAAGCCTGGCTGCTGGTGTTGGCGGTTGGCGGTGAGACTGTCGTCGCTTTCCTGCAAGAAACAAAAAAGCCTTACATATCATTGATACATAAGGCTTTTTGCTTGTTTTGGCGCTTCCCTTTCCTGCGCCCTGGGGTGGAAGAAGGGGCTCGAACCCTCGACCTTCGGAACCACAATCCGACGCTCTAACCAACTGAGCTACATCCACCATGTGATCTCATTGCAGGGAGATCGTCCTTTCAAGGTGCAAATGTAATACGTTTTTTCGGTCCGTGCAAAAAAATCCGCCGAAAAATGTTGTCTTTCCCTTCGGGCGTGACAAAATGGCAGTCCGCCCTGCGACTTTGTCACGCAAAACCTGCCAAACCGCACTTGGCACAACTCTTGTCGGGAAGGAGGGTGCGAAAGCAAAAAAACATAACATAACTTAAAAACATAGAACTATGAACGTAAAACCGTTATCGGACCGTGTGCTGATCCTCCCGAATCCTGCGGAGGAGAAGACGGCCGGGGGTCTGATCATCCCCGACACGGCAAAGGAGAAACCGCTGGCAGGCAAAGTCATCGCAGTCGGCCCCGGCACTTCGGAGGTCAAGATGGAGGTCAAGGTGGGCGATCAGGTGCTCTACGGCAAGTATGCCGGTCAGGAGATTCAGATCGACGGCGAGACTTACCTCATCATGAAGCAGAACGACATTCTGGCGATCATCTAATCAACATCTAAAAAACGGAAAACACCATGGCAAAGGATATCAAATACAATGTCGAGGCGCGCGAACTCCTCAAGGAGGGTGTCGATGCGCTGTCGAACGCAGTGAAGGTAACGCTGGGCCCCAAGGGTCGCAACGTGATTATCGACAAGAAGTTCGGTGCTCCCCAGATCACCAAGGACGGTGTGACGGTCGCCAAGGAGGTTGAGCTCGAGGATGCATTCGCCAACATGGGTGCACAGATGGTCAAGGAGGTCGCTTCGAAGACCAACGACGATGCCGGTGACGGAACAACGACGGCAACGGTGCTTGCACAGTCGATCATCGGTGTGGGCCTGAAGAACGTGACCGCCGGTGCCAACCCGATGGACCTCAAGCGCGGTATCGACAAGGCCGTGGCCAAGGTTGTCGAGTCGCTGCGTGCACAGAGCCAGGAGGTCGGCTCGGACTTCGCGAAGATCGAGCAGGTGGCTTCGATCTCGGCCAACAACGACCACAACATCGGCAAGCTGATCGCCGAGGCGATGGCCAAGGTCAATAACGAGGGTGTGATCACCGTCGAGGAAGCCAAGGGTACCGACACGCATGTGGAGGTGGTCGAGGGCATGCAGTTCGACCGCGGTTACATTTCGGCCTACTTCATGACCGATCCCGAGAAGATGGAGGCGCAGCTCGAGAAGCCCTACATCCTCATCACGGACAAGAAGATCTCGACGATGAAGGAGCTTATGGGCGTGCTCGAGCCGGTTGCCCAGAGCGGCCGTTCGCTGCTGATCATCGCCGAGGATGTCGATGGCGAGGCGCTGTCGGCCCTCGTGGTGAACAAGCTGCGCGGTACGCTGAAGATCGCTGCCTGCAAGGCCCCGGGCTTCGGTGACCGCCGCAAGGAGATGCTCGAGGATATCGCCATCCTGACCGGTGCCACGGTCGTATCGACCGACAAGGGCATGAAGATCGAGGATACCGACCTCTCGATGCTCGGATCGGCCGACAAGGTGACGCTCAACAAGGAGAACACGACCATCGTCGATGGCGCCGGTCAGAAGGAGGCCATCGCCGCACGTGTGGCTCAGATCCGTGCCTCGATCGAGAAGGCTACCTCGGACTACGACAAGGAGAAGTTGCAGGAGCGTCTGGCCAAGCTGTCGGGCGGTGTGGCCGTGCTCTATGTCGGTGCCGCTACGGAGGTCGAGATGAAGGAGAAGAAGGACCGTGTGGACGATGCACTGGCCGCAACGCGTGCCGCAGTCGAAGAGGGTATTGTTCCGGGTGGCGGCGTGGCCTACATCCGTGCTACGGCATCGCTCGAGGGCATGAAGGGCGACAACGAGGATCAGACGACGGGTATCCAGATCGTCAAGCGTGCGATCGAGGAGCCGCTGCGCCAGATCGTGGCCAACGCCGGCGGCGAGGGCTCGGTTGTCGTGAACAAGGTGCGCGAGGGCGAGGGTGCCTTCGGATACAACGCCCGCGACGACAAGTATGAGGACATGCTCAAGGCCGGTATCATCGACCCGACGAAGGTGTCGCGTGTCGCTCTGGAGAATGCTGCTTCGATCGCCTCGATGTTCCTGACGACCGAGTGCGTCCTGGCTGAGAAGAAGTCCGAGCAGCCGGCTCCGGCCATGCCCGCCGGCGGCATGGGCGGCATGATGTAATCGTGCCCCGGACCTGAATAGTGAAGAATCCCCGGAAGCAACAGCCTTCGGGGATTCTTTTTTTTTCGGGAGGGGGTTATGCCTCCTCCTTGAGAAGCCGGTAGCGAACGATGTCTGCGACCGAGACGACGGGGTAGTTGTTCTCCCTGGCGAAGGCCTCCACCTCGGGCCTGCGGGCCATGGAGCCGTCCGGCAGCGTCAGTTCGCAGAGTACGGCGCATGGGGCGTAGCCCGCGATGCGCATCAGATCGACGCTGCCCTCCGTATGTCCGCGGCGTCCGAACACCCCCTGTTCGTGAGCCACGAGCGGAAAGAGATGGCCCGGTCGGGCGAGGTCCTCCGGCCGGGCATGCGGTGCGATGGCGGCCCGGATCGTCGCGATCCGGTCGGCTGCCGAGACGCCCGTTGTGACACCTGTGGCGGCTTCGACGGATACCGTGAAATTGGTCCCCTGGCGGTTGGTGTTGTGCCGGACCATGGGCGGCAGGTCCAGGCTCCGGGCTCTCTCCGAGGTGATGCACAGACAGACGATTCCGCTGCAGTGGCGGATCAACTGGGCCATCTGTGCGATGGAGATGCTTTCGGCCGGGAAGATCAGGTCCCCTTCGTTTTCCCGGTCTTCGTCGTCGGTGAGCAGGATTCCCGATCCCCGACGCAGGGCTTCGGCGGCGGCCTCGACGCGGCGGGCCGCTTCGGCATCGGTGTTTGCTGGGTGTTTCATCATGGCGTGGATGTGTAATTGCGGTGAGGCAAATTTAGTGCTGGTTTCGATCGGTTATTTATGGTATATTTGCACATTGTGGTGCTCTGTTTGCCCACATGCCGATATGAAACAAGGAATCGTCCATCGGATGGTGCCGGCAACCGAACGGCTGTCGGTCTCCCATCTTTCGGAGCTCGCCTTCGAGGCTCCGCTGCATTACCATACGGAGTATGAGTTGATCCATGTGATCTCCGGATCGGGGGTTGAGTTCGTGGGAGGCGGGAGCGCCCCGTATGCACCCGGGACGCTGACGCTTATCGGGGGAGGGGTCCCGCATCTGCACCTGTGTGCCGCCTCGGACCGTGCGTCGGCACTTTGCGAGGTGCTCTATTTCCCGCAGCGGCTGTTTCCCGTGCATCTGTCGGAACTCTCCGAACTGCGATGGATCGATGTCTTGCTGGAACGCAGCCGCAGCGGGGTGCGCTTTACGGGCGAGCGGGAGGTCGAGGCCTTCGTCGCGGCCATGAAGCGGATCGACGGGACGGAAGGGGTCGGACGGGTTTGTATCCTTTTCGAACTGCTCGATTTTCTGGGACGCAGCGGCGATTACCATTGCATCGATGCCGGCGCAGGACCCTGCGCCGGTGTCTGCGGTGCGGATGAACCTTTGTGGCGGGTGCACCGCTTTCTGCTCGGCAACCTCGGCCGGAAGCTGACCCTCGGGGAGATCGCTTCTTCGGCCGGCTTGTCACCGGCGGCCCTGTGCCGCTATTTCCGCCGTCGTACGGGACGTACCGTCTCCGAATATGCGAATGCGCTCCGTATGGCGCGGGTCTGTAACGGATTGATGCATACCGATCAGTCCGTCGCGCGGATTGCTGCGGAGGCAGGTTTCCACAACTTGTCGCATTTCAACCGCCTGTTCCGCCTGACGACCGGCATGACCCCGACGGCCTATCGTCGGAATCTGGGATTGTGCCGGGAGTGATTCCGGAAAACTGAATGCCTGCGCGGACGGACCCCCCCCCGAGGCTCCGGAGTAGCGGCTCTTGTGCCATTCGCGGGCATGGG
>FR892001.1:8877-28730 GCA_000434235.1 Alistipes sp. CAG:268
AGCAATTCGCGGGCATGGGCTCCGGCCGAAATGTCGGGAGACAGAGGCTGCATCCCGTCAAAACAGCAGGTGCGAAGGGGTGACCCGGTCGATGTAGATCAGGTAGTCGAACTGATCGGCAATGCCTTCGTCCCAAAACTCATTGTCCCACCTCAGCGCTCCGATGTGGCGGAATCTCATCCCGTTGATCCATTCGAGGGCTGGGGCCTGCTCCTCGCGCATCTGCCGCAGGTCGAGGATAAAGATAGGCTCGCCAAGCTGGTGCAGCAGGTGTTCGAGCGTGCCGGGCGGGGCCGTCTGCACGTCGTGCTGCAACTCCTCCGAGTCGGGGACGGTGATCGTGCAGCGCCCGCGGTAGAAGGTGAATCCGAAATTGACGTAATCCGCACCGAGCCTGTCCTGAAGCCAGCGGCCCAAACGGTCGTCCGCTTTGGATATGTGGCCGTTATGGGCCCAGAGCACGATCCGCGAATCGGGATACTGCCCCCGGAGCCACAGCAGGTTATCCGCCATGCAGCGATCCCGCCAGTAGATGTTCTCCCCCAAACCCAGGTACTGCCGGATGAGGGTGATCCACTGCCGCAGCATCGCCCGGTCGTGCGCATCGGGAACCGACGGGTCGATCCGGGATTCGATCGCGTCGAGTCCCTGTGCGATTTCACGGGCCAGTCGAGGGTCGATCTGTGCGCGATACTCGTTGTCGTAAGTCAATACTTTGTCCAATTTCGGACCGATCTCGTCCAGCCGTTGTACGGCCGTTGTATCCTTGCCCAATGCCATGCGGAGCAGCGATTCGGTCATGTCGGTCATTTGCATGTCGATGCCCCAAAAGCGGATCGGATGGCCGTCGGCATTCCGCTGCCGCATCCATTCGACGAGCGACAGCACCTCGTGTGTATCCCAGACCCACATGCCCAGTCCGAAGATCGCGGCCTTTGCCGTCCCGATGCCGCGACGGATGTAGTTGTCCAGAAAGACCCCTTCGCCCATTCCGGCTTCGAAAACCACCTGATCAAACTCCTGTCGGGAGGTCAGATAGCGGATCAGGCGCTCCTTCATACGGAAGATCTCGCTGGCTCCGTGGGAGTTCTCTCCCAGTGCGACCACCTTGCATGTCCCGACCAGCGGGTCGAGCAGTTGCAGTTTGCCGGAATCCGCCTCGGTCGGGTCACATCCCCGCAGCGGATAAAGATACTTCCGCAGCGTCCTCTTCTCCTGACGGGTCAGACGGGTTCTGGGCGTCGAAATCATCGGATCCGGCAGACGCCGGCCGTCGATCCGGATCTCGAAATCGTCGAACCAGGCGCGTCCTCGCCCTTTCAGCATGCCGCCGATGCTGATTCCGGAGGCCGAGTCGGGAATCTGCCTGCGGAGCGTGATGCGGAGCCAGTCGGTCGTGCCGCGGACGCCGCGGCCGAGTGTGTCGAGCGTGAGAAGGGTGTGGCCTGCCTCTCCCGACGGGAAGAGGACCAGATCGGCAAAACCTTCCGTTACCTCCTCTGTACGGATCCAGCCGCTCAATTCGACCTCATGGCCGGCCGTCAGCGAGTCCGGCAGCATCAGGGAAAAATACGCCCATTCGTGTTTGGCCGTGTCGGTCTGTTCGAGCCGAAGGCTGGATTGGCCGTGGTGTCGGACGCGGCTGTCTCGGGTGGCGGTATAACCCCTGTAGGAGGGGTCGGGCAAGAACCATTGGGACGGCTCCCCTTGCAGGTTCGTATATTCGAAATCGAGGTTGTGCCGGCTCGAACGGGGCCGGTCCGCACAGCTGTGCAAAACGGCAGTCGCCAGAAGGATGGCTCCGGCAAGGGTCCGTGTGAAGGCGGGGTTCATGGTCGGTTGGTTTCAGGTGGTTTCGGCTTCTCTTCGTTTACGGCATCCATTCGACAATCCCCTCGACGGGGTGTTCCCGCAGCCAGGCCGTAAACTCTGCGTAGCTGCGCACGCCATCTGCCAGAACCGCCCGGTAATAGGCGATGCCGGGGATCTTCTCTTCGTCGGGCGTTTCGTATTTCAGACGCAGGATCGCTTCGCGCGTCTCCGGGGTCAGCACCGCCGCAATACGGTCGGCGACCCGTTCGAAGTTCCCTTCCCAGGGTGACCCTTCGGGCAGGTGGATCATGTCGATCTGCCACAGACGGCCGTCCTGCGCGGCATATTGCACGTGCCACTCGAGGCAGTTGTCTTCGGCGTCGAGCAGATTGGCGTATTCGATCTTCCGGACTCCGGGGTTTTGGGCGATGTGCGACAGGGCGGCGAAGCTGTCGCCGATGTACAGCGGGGCAGGGGAGTAGATGTGCAGGTCGATGTCGAGGTGCTTCATCAGCAGTCCCGAGCGGAGTGAGCCCACCAGATGGGGCGTGGCGCCAACCGAACGCCAGATGGCCTCGATCTGCAGTGTTTCGAGAATCGAGAGCGCCTCCCGCCGGTTGCGGTCGGCCAGTTCGAGAATGGTGGAGTCCATGGCGGTATGGGGCGGGGTTGTCGGTTGCCGGGTCAGAACAGCAGTCCCGACTCCTTGCCCTTCGGTGCTGCAGGGGCAGCCTCGCGAGGGGCCTGAGCCTCGGTTTCGCGCCGGCCCAGCAGGATCCGGGCCTGTGCCACGGCGGCGTCGGTGATCTCCGAGCCGGAGAGCATCTTGGCGATCTCCGTGACACGCTCGGCCTCCGAGAGGCGGGTGATCGAGGTGCGTCCGTCGCGCTTGTAGACCACGAAGTGGGCCGTGCCCTTCGAAGCGACCTGCGGCAGGTGGGTGATGTCCACGACCTGCATGCGGGCCGAGAGCGAGGCGATGATCTCGCCCATGGCATCGGCGATACGGCCCGAGACGCCCGTGTCGATCTCGTCGAAGATGATCGTCGGCAGCTGCATGCGCTCGGCGAGCAGGGCTTTCAGGGCGAGCATCACGCGCGAAAGCTCACCGCCCGAGGCGATTCGTTCGATCGGCTGCGGCGTGCGGTCGCGGTTGGCCGAGAAGAGAAACTGCACGCCGTCGCGGCCCGACCGCGTGAGTGCGCCGAGGTCCGAAAGTGCTACCTCGAATGTCGTGTCGGGCATGCCCAGCCGCGTGAGTGTCGCGAGGATCTCACGGGCAAAGTGCGGAGCTGCCTTCTCCCGGGCCTTGTGGAGCCGCTCGGCCAGCTCCCCGGCCTTGGTTTCGGCCTGTTGCAGGGCTGCTTCGACTTCGGCGATGCGTTCGTCGCCGTGGACGATAGCGGCGAGTTGCGCGGCGCAGCGGTCGCGCAGGGCGATCAGTTCCGCCTCGTCCGCCACGCGGTTCTTCTGCTGGAGCGAGATGAGCAGGTCGAGCCGTGCGGAGAGTTTCGAGAGCCGTTCCGGGTCGGCGTCTATGCGCTCGCTGTCGGCGGCGGCCGACGCGCCGATGTCCTTCAACTCCTCGATCACCGAGCGCAGCCGGTCGGCATATTCGCCGGCTCCCGGGTAGCTTTCGCGCAGGTGGGCAAGCTCCGTCTCCGAGTTCTTGAGTTGCGCCAGCACGCCCGTCTCGTCCGTATCGAGGGCGTTGCGCAGTGTGGTGATGGTCTCGCCGATCCGGTCGGCGTGTTCGAGTACCGCGAGCTCCGCCTCGAGCTCCGCCTGTTCGCCTTCCCGGAGGTTCGCGGCCGTCAGTTCGTCGGTCTGGAAGCGCAGCCACTCCTCGTTGCGGCGCCCCTCCTCGGCCTCGGCGCGCAGGGCCGAGGCCTCGCGGCGCAGTTCCGTTACCCGGGCGTACTGTGCCGCATAGCGGGCGAGCAGCTCGCCGTTGCCGGCCATGGTGTCGAGCGCCGAGGTGCGGAACTCCTCGGAGGAGAGGATCAGGTTCTGGTGCTGCGAATGGATATCCACCAGGCGGGTGCCTACCTCGCGGAGCTGGCCGAGCGATACGGGCACGTCGTTGATGAAGGCACGGCTCTTGCCCGCCGGGGTGATGACCCGGGTCAGGGTCGTCTCTGCGGCGTAGTCGAGGTCGTTTTCGGCGAAATAGGCTTCCAGTCCGCTTCCCTCCAGGTCGAAGGTCCCCTCTACCGAGCAGTTGCGCGCGGCGTCCTTCATGGCCGCTCCGTCGTTCTTGGCCCCCAGCAGCAGCCCGAGGGCGCCGAGCAGAATCGACTTGCCGGCACCCGTTTCGCCCGTGATGATGTTCAGGTGCGGGTCCAGCTCCATTTCGAGTTTGTCGATGAGCGCGTAGTTTTCGACCGAGAGTCGGCGTAACATGGCAGTGTCGGTTATTTGAGAATCGTTTCGAGTTTGTCCGCGATGCGTGCCGCCACCTCCCGCTTGGACATCAGCGGCAGCTCTTCGCGGCCAGCGCGGTCGATCAGTGTCACCTTGTTCGTGTCGCCGCGGAAACCCGCACCCGGGTCGCGCAGCGAGTTGAGCACGATGAAGTCGAAATTCTTTTTCGTGAGTTTGGCCTCGGCGTGGGCCTCTTCGTCGTCGGTCTCGAGGGCGAAGCCCACCAGGACACGGTCCCCTTTGCGGGCGCCCAGTTCGGCGGCGATGTCCCGCGTCCGGCGCAGCTCGATCGTCAGCCCGCCGTCGCCCTTCTTGATCTTCGTGTCGGAGACGTGTGCCGGGGTATAGTCGGCTACGGCGGCGCACATCACGGCGCCGTCCGATGCGTCGAAGGCCCCGACGGCGGCCTCGTACATCTCGGCGGCCGACAGCACGTCCACCCGCTCCACCCCTGCGGGTGTCGGCAGTGATGTGCGGCCGGTGACGAGTGTCACCGCAGCCCCGCGTGCCGCCAGTTCCCCGGCGATGGCATAACCCATCTTTCCCGACGAGTGGTTCGAAATGAACCGCACGGGGTCGATGGCCTCGATCGTGGCCCCGGCCGTGACGATCAGCCGTTTACCCGCGAGCGTCTTTTTTTTTTCGTCCAGCAGCCCGCCGACGAATGCCGCGATCCGGTCGGGTTCGGCCATCCGGCCCTTGCCCTGCAGACCGCTGGCCAGCTCGCCCTCTTCCGGCTCGACGATCCGCACGCCGCGTGCGGCCAGTGTCCGGAGGTTCTGCTGCGTCGCCTCGTGGGCATACATGTCGAGGTCCATGGCCGGAGCCACGACCACCGGACAGCGCGCCGAGAGATAGGTCGTCAGCAGCAGGTTGTCGGCCACGCCCGTGGCCATTTTGGCCAGCGTGTTGGCCGTAGCCGGGGCGATCAGGTAGCAGTCGGCCCACTCGCCCAGCGCCACGTGCGAATTCCAGGCTCCGTTCTCCGGGTCGAAGAACTCCACGAGTATCGGGTTCTTCGAGAGGGTGGCCATCGTGAGCGGGGTGATGAACTGTTTGGCGAGCGGGGTCATCACGACGCGCACGTCGGCGCCCGCCGTCTTCAATAAACGACACAGCACAGCCGCCTTGTAGGCTGCTATGCTGCCTGTGATGCCCAGCAGGATGCGGCGCCCGTCGAGCGGACGCCGCGTCGTTGCGTCGGATGCCATCTTGTCGAACGGTTTAGATCTCCTTCATCTCGCCGTCCTTGCCCTCCTTGTAGAGCAGCTCGTGGTCGAGGAACTCTTCGGTGGCGATGATCACCGGCTTGGGAAGTCGCTCGTAGTAGCGCGAGATCTCGATCTGCTCGCGGTTCTCGAAGGTCTCCTCCATCGTGTCTGTGGGCGACGAGAAGTCGGCGAGCTTGCGGTTCAGCTCGGTCTTCAACTCCGTAGCGATCTGGTTGGCACGGCGGGCGATGATGTTCACGCTCTCGTAGATGTTGCCGGTCTCCTTGTCCAAATCCACCAGCTTGCGCGTGATGGTGTTGTTGGGGATGTTCTTCTTGATTTCCATCTCTCTATTCGTTGTTGTCCTTGTTGTTGCGGTCCAGGTAGTCGCGGGCGTGCTGCGCCATGCGCTCCAGCTCCTTGATGTGTTTCGACTCGGGGTACTCCTCCTTGAACGAGAGGTAGGAGTCGAGCATCGCCAGGTAACGGTCCGTCTGCTTGTCGGCGACCGAGTTGCTGGCCAGCCGGTAGCTCGAATCCACGATCAGGTACATGATCTGCTCGCGGTGCTTGCTGTCGGGGTATTGCTTCAGGGCGTTTTTCAGCGCCACGATAGCCGACTTGTAGCGGCCGATCTTGTAGTAGGTATAGGCGTTGATGTATGACTTCTCGTGCAGCCGCTCGGTCAGCTCGTCGTTGATCTTGCGGAAATTCTCGATCTGGTCGCTGTTCGGGTAGCGCGATATGAATTCGTTGATGGCGATGATGGCCTGTCCGGTCATCGTCTGGTCGCGCGACGGGGCCGGCGAAAGGTAGTAGAAGCAGAGTGCGTACATGCCCTCGGCATCCTCGATGAAGGCGCTGCGGCCGAACTTGCGGCGGAAGTCGTCGAATAGGGCCGAAGCCGTTTCGTAGTCGCGGTTCTTGAACTTGCAGCGGGCGTTGTAGAACGAGATCGTATCCTCGCGCGAGGTGCCTGCATAGTAGTGCTGTACGCCCTCGAAGAGTGTCGAGGCGCGCTGCCACTTGCCGATTTCGTAATATTCGAGCGCCTTGCTGTAGATCAGTTCGGGCTTCCCGCTTTTGAGCAGGGCATTGATGCCGGAGCATCCTCCGAGCAGGAGGGCGAGAACCGCTCCGCACAGGACATATGAGAAAGTCTGCTTCATTTATGAATCTTTTACGGCGCTTTATCGCGCAAAGTTACGCATAAATAAACGATTTGCAAAAAAAAATATTGCCTGCCGGAGTTCATTCTCCGCAAAGGGGCTTCGGGCGGATGTTGCGGCGCGGCGGCACGATCGGGAAAAAAGATTTGGAAAAACGGAAATTCCTTGCTATCTTTGCTCTACAAACGCAATGGGGTTCTGATCCGCGAGGGTCAGGATTCTTGTTTTTTATGTTTTTTAAATATGGCTAAAGAGATTATCTATCTGACAGCGGAGGGTTACAAGAAACTCAAGGACGAGCTCGACCACATGCGTTCCGTCGAGCGTCCGGCGATTTCGGCGGCGATTGCCGAAGCGCGTGACAAGGGTGACCTTTCGGAGAACGCGGAGTACGACGCTGCCCGGGAGGCGCAGGGTCTGCTGGAGATGCGTATCGCCAAGCTGGAGGATACGATCGCCAATGCACGGGTCATCGACGAGTCGAAGATCGACAAGAGCAAGGTGCAGATCCTGAGCAAGGTGACGATGATGAACCACAATAACAACAAGCAGATGGTCTATACGATCGTCGCCGAGCACGAGGCCAACCTCCGTGAGGGCAAGCTGGCTATCGGGACCCCGATCGCCAAGGCGTTGCTCGGCCACAAGAAAGGGGACCGGGTCGATGTCGAAGTGCCGGCCGGTACGATCCATTTCGAGATTCTTGATATCAGCATCTGATCTCTGCGGGCGGGGCGGTCTCTGCTCCCGCGGCAAAAAAACGAGGCGTTCCGGATTCCCGGGACGCCTCGTTTTTTTGGTTATCTCTCCGCTCAGAGGGCGTTGATCTCGTGCAGGACGTTGTTCGTCTTGCGCACGGCGGCGGCCGATTCGGCGAACTTCGCCTCCTCCTCCTTCGTGAGCTCGATCTTCACGATCTTCTCGATGCCCTTGCGGCCGATGATGGCCGGAACACCGATGCAGATGTCCTCCTGTCCGTATTCGCCCTCGAGGTAGCACGAGCAGGGGATCAGCTTCTTCTGGTCGTTGAGGATTGCCTCCACCATCATGGCGGCGGCGGCTCCGGGGGCATACCAGGCCGACGTGCCGATGAGCTTGGTCAGCGTGGCGCCGCCGACCATCGTGCTCTGCACGGCCTCCTGCAGTTTCTTCTTCGATGCGAATTGCGTGACGGGCACGCCGTTCACCGTGGCCTTCGAGAGCAGCGGGATCATCGTCGTATCTCCGTGCCCGCCGATCACCATGCCGTCTACGTTGTTGATGTTGGCTCCGGTGGCCTTGGCCAGGTAGCACTTGAAGCGCGACGAGTCGAGTGCGCCGCCCATGCCGATGATGCGGTTCTTGGGCAGCCCCGAGCTCTTCAGCGCCAGGTAGGTCAGCGTGTCCATCGGGTTGGCCACGACGATGATGATGGCGCGGGGCGAGTACTTGATGACGTTGCCGATCACGCCCTTCATGATGTTGGCGTTCGTGCCGATCAGCTCCTCGCGCGTCATGCCCGGTTTGCGGGGGATGCCCGAGGTGATGACCACGACATCCGAGTTGGCGCTCTTCCTGTAGTCGTTGGTGGCGCCGACGAGCTTCGTATCGAAGTCCATCAGCGTGGATGTCTGGTACATGTCCAGCATCTTGCCCTCCGAGAGTCCCTCCTTGATGTCGATCAGGACCACTTCGCTCGCCACTTCGCGGCAAGCCATCACATTCGCGCAGGTCGCACCTACGGCGCCTGCTCCGACGACAGTAACTTTAGACATAGCGGTTGTAGTTTTTTAGGGTTGTGTAGCCTCAAGCCGGAAGCGTAGCCGGCCCGGGTGGTGTCTCCTTCCCGGGCCGGACTGCCGGAATTGTATCAGCCGATCAGTTGCTCGTAGGCGGCTGCGTCGAGCAGGGCATCGTACTCCGCGGGGTTGCTCATGCGGACCTTGACGAGCCAGCCTTCGCCGTAGGCGTCG
Source organism: Alistipes sp. CAG:268 (assembly GCA_000434235.1). Classification (GTDB taxonomy): domain Bacteria; phylum Bacteroidota; class Bacteroidia; order Bacteroidales; family Rikenellaceae; genus Alistipes; species Alistipes avistercoris. The sequence continues at coordinate 17,446 of FR892001.1, forward strand.
CGATTGACGATCGCCGGGTCGGCATCCACGGCCTCGTTGAACTCCAGGATCTCGCCGCCGACCGGCAGGAAGGCGTCGCTCACGGTCTTCACGGCCTCGATCGAACCGAAGACCTCGCCTGCGGCAAGGGTCTCGCCGACGGTCGGCACGTCCACGAAGACGATGTCGCCCAACTGGCTCTGTGCGAAGTCCGTGATGCCGATTACGGCTACGTCTCCCTCGATGCGGCACCATTCGTGGTCGTTCGAGTATTTCAGATTTGCAGGTACGTTCATGGTATTTTCGTTTTTAAGTGATTAGACCAATGCAAATATAGCTGTTATTTTGGTAACAGCAAGGATTTGTCCCGGTTTTTTATGACGAATTCGACCTCGCGGAAGAGGTATCCGTGCAGCGAGCCGTCGTCGTGGCGCAGGAGCAGTTCGCCCGTGGGGCGGACCCCCTCGATCACGGCCTCGAAGCCTGTGCCGTCGGGCAGGCGGAAGGGACGGCGTTCGCCCAGTCCGTACATCCGCTGCCGGAATTCGCGCTGGAGCGACTCGCGGTCGCCGCGCTCGAGCTGTGCGTAGCGCGCCATGCAGTGGCGGCGGAACGATTCGAGCACCTCGGTGCGGTCGAAGGTGCGGCCGGCGGCCTGCGCCATCGATACCGGGTTGGGCAGCGAGGGGTCGAACTCCTTCTGGTTTACGTTGATGCCGATGCCGGCGATGGTGCGCTGCAGTGTGGTGCCCGAGCAGGTGTGTTCGATGAGCATGCCCACCATCTTGCGGTCGCCGAAATAGATGTCGTTGGTCCACTTGATGCGGGTGTCGATGCCGAATCCGGCCAGGCAGTCGGTCAGTGCGAGCGTCACGACCTCCGAGAGCAGGAATTGCTCGGCAATGGGCAGAAACGTGGGCTCGAGCACCAGCGAGAAGGTGATGCTCTCGGAGGTGCTGGTCCAGGTATGGCCGCGCTGGCCGCGCCCGGCGGTCTGGCGTTCGGCCCAGACGATGTCGCCGTGGCGGTATTCCGGGCTTCGGGCGTCGTCGTTGGTCGAGGTGGTCTGTTCGATGCGGCGGATCATGCGGCGGTCAGGCTTGTACGCCGAAGTCGCGCAGGGCGTCGTTCAGCGAGGTTTTCTTGTCGGTTGATTCCTTGCGGCGGCCGATGATCAGCGCGCACGAGACGCTGTATTCGCCGGCCGGGAACTGCTTGCGGTAGCTGCCCGGGATGACTACCGAGCGGGGCGGTACGTAGCCCTTGTAGGTAACGGGCTCGGGTCCGGTGACGTCGATGATGTGGGTCGAGCCGGTGATGACGGTGTTCGAGCCGAGCACCGCCTCGCGGCAGATGTGCGCCCCCTCGACGACGATGGCGCGCGAGCCGATGAAGCAGTTGTCCTCGATGATGACCGGTGCGGCTTGCACGGGCTCGAGTACGCCGCCGATCCCCACGCCGCCCGACAGGTGGACGTGGCGCCCGATCTGTGCGCACGAGCCGACCGTGGCCCACGTATCGACCATCGTGCCCGTATCGACATAGGCGCCGATGTTCACGTAGGAGGGCATGAGGATGGCTCCCGGGGCGATGTAGGCGCCGTAGCGCGCCACGGCGTGCGGCACGGCCCGCACGCCCAGCTCCTCGTAGCCGTGCTTGAGGTCCATCTTGTCGTACCACTCCAGCTCGCCGGCCTCCATGCGGCGCATGGGCTGGATCGGGAAATAGAGGATCACGGCCTTCTTGACCCATTCGTTCACCTGCCACCGGCTCTGTTCGGGGTCGGTGGGTTCGGCGGTGCGGAGTTCGCCCCGGTCTACGAGGCGGATCACCTCGCGGATGGCCTCCTGCACGGAGGCTTCGGCGAGCAGCTCGCGGTTCTCCCACGCCTGCCCGATTATGGTCTGGAGTTCGTTGTACATGTCTCTCTGCGGTTTTGAAGGCCAAAGTTACGCAAAATCTTCGATTTTTTCCTAACTTTGTGCCGTTTGACCTTCAACCCTTCCGAGTATGAAGAACTTATTTCTCAGAACGGCCCTCGTGCTGGGGGCCATGGCTGCCGCAGGTTGCGGAAATACGAACATGAAACAGATAAAGCATCTGCCCTATCCCGAGACCGAACGGGGCTCGGTGACGGACAACTATTTCGGCGTGGAGGTGGCCGACCCCTACCGCTGGCTCGAGGACGACCGTTCGGAGGCCACGGCCGCATGGGTCGAGGCCGAGAACGCCGTGACGGAGGACTACCTCGCGCAGATTCCTTTCCGCGGGGCGATCCGCGACCGGCTGACCGAGCTGTGGAACTATCCCAAGGAGGGGGCGCCCTCGAAGCACGGCGACTGGTGGTACTATTATTATAACGACGGGCTGCAGAACCAGTCGGCGCTCTACCGCACGAAGCGGCCCGGTGAGGCGGGCGAACTCTTCCTCGACCCCAACACGCTCTCCGAGGACGGTACGGTGGCGCTGGCCGCGGCGTCGTTCTCGAAGGACGGCCGCTACCTGGCCTATGCGGCGGCCGCATCCGGTTCGGACTGGGTCGAGATCCGGGTGGTGGATACCGCTACGGGAACGCTGACCGAAGACCGCATTGAGTGGGTGAAGAACTCCGGCGCCACGTGGTCGCCCGACTCGAAGGGTTTCTACTACAGTGCCTACGATGCCCCCGAGAAGAGCGTCTATTCGGACCAGAACCAGTTCCAGAAGGTCTACTACCACGAGCTCGGCACGCCGCAGTCGTCCGACCGCCTCGTCTACGAGGACAAGAACCACCCGCTGCGCTACTTCTGGGTATGGCCCTCGGAGGACGGCAAGTGGCTCTTCGTATGCGCTTCGGAGGGAACCTCCGGGACCGAGGTGCTCTATCGGAAGACTTCCGAGAAGAGCTTCCGTACGCTGCTGCCGGGCTTCGATGCCGACTACGGTGTGGTGACCGTCGAGAACGACCGTCTCTACTACGTCACCAACCGCGATGCCTCGAACTACACGCTGCGGCGCATCGACCTGAACCGTCCCGCGAAGGACGAGGTGGTGATCCCCGAGAATGCGAAGAATCTGCTTGAGGGGGTCGGCACGGCCGGCGGATACCTCTTTGCCGCCTACCTGCAGGATGCGCAGAGCCGCATCGCGCAGTATGACTTCGAGGGCAAGCTGGTGCGTGAGGTGGCGCTGCCCGCCATCGGCTCGGTGAGCGGCTTCGGCGGCGAGAAGGAGGACAAGGAGATCTACTACTCGCTGACGAACTATACGGCTCCTGCGACAATCTACCGCTATGACATCGCCACGGGTGAATCGACCCTCTACAAGGCGCCCGAGGTACGCTTCGATCCCTCGCTCTTCACCACCGAGCAGGTCTTCTATCCCTCGAAGGACGGCACGCAGGTCCCGATGTTCATCACCCGCCGCAAGGACATGAAGCTCGACGGCAAGAACCCCTGCCTGCTCTACGGGTACGGCGGTTTCCAGATCAACATGACCCCGGGATTCAGCCCCGCGGCGCTGATGTTCGTCGAGCAGGGCGGCATCTACTGCGTGGCCAACCTGCGCGGCGGTTCGGAGTACGGCGAGTCGTGGCACCGGGGCGGCATGCTCGAGAACAAGCAGAATGTCTTCGACGACTTCATCGCTGCGGCCGAGTACCTGATTGCCAACAAATACACCTCGTCGGACAAGCTGGCGATCAACGGCGGCTCGAACGGCGGCCTGCTGGTCGGTGCCTGCGAGGTGCAGCGTCCCGACCTCTATGCCGTCTGCCTGCCGCAGGTCGGCGTGCTGGACATGCTGCGCTACCACAAGTTCACGATCGGCTGGGGCTGGGCCGTGGAGTACGGCTCGTCGGAGAACGAGGAGCAGTTCGGCTATATCTACAAATACTCCCCGCTGCACAACATCCGGGAGGGTGTGAAGTATCCTGCCACGCTCGTCATGACGGCCGACCACGACGACCGTGTCGTCCCGGCACACTCGTTCAAGTTCGCCGCGCAGCTGCAGCACTGCCAGGCGGGCGAGGCTCCGGTGCTCATCCGCATCGAGTCGAAGGCGGGCCACGGAGCCGGCAAGCCCACCTTGAAGCGGATCGACGAGGCGGCCGACATGTACGCCTTCCTGTTCCAGAACATCGGGGTGCCGTACCGCCCGGTCGGGAAGTAGGCGATATAAAAAGAAAATTAGGTTGGATTAGGTTTGAGATAACGACATGAAAGTATACAAATTCGGAGGAGCCTCGGTGAAGAATGCCGAGGGGGTGCGCAACCTGCGCAAGATCATCGACGACGAGCAGAACCTCTTTATCATCGTTTCGGCGATGGGCAAGACCACGAACGCCCTCGAGCGGGTCTTCGGGGCCGTGCAGAAGAGCGACCGCGCCGCGGCGATGGCCGAGATCACGGCGCTGCGCGAGTACCATGCGGCCATCATCGACGACCTGTGGCACGGCCCCCGGCGGCTGGATGCCGTCGAGGAGTTGTTCGCCGAACTCGAGCGGGTGGCTGCCAATACGGTCTACCGGACGGAGGATGCCGAGCTGTGGTACGACACGATCGTGGCCTTCGGCGAGCTGATCTCGACGACGATCATCTCGGCCTACCTCAATTATGCCGGGGTGGCTAACCGCTGGATCGACATGCGCCGCTGTTTCCTCACCGAGCAGCGGCACAAGGATGCCGGGGTGGACATCGAGGCTTCGGCGCCGCGCCTGAAGGCGGCGCTCGAGGGGGGCGGCGAGACGATTTTCGTCGGCCAGGGCTTCATCGGCGGCGCCCCCGACGGTACGACCACGACGCTCGGGCCCGCGGGGTCGGACTACTCGGCGGCCGCGGGTCTCTTGGGTTCGAACTGCTCGGCGGCCGTGGTGGCCAACATCCTCGAGGCCGAGTCGATGTCGGTGTGGAAGGATGTGGACGGTGTGCTGAACGCCGATCCGAAGATCTTCCCCGATGCCGTGCAGATTGCCGAGCTGAACTACCTCGATACGATCGAGTTGGCCTACAGCGGTGCGCAGATCATCCACCCGAAGACGATCAAGCCGCTGCAGAACAAGAACATCCCGCTCTACGTGCGTCCCTTCGGCGACAAGCGCAAGCCGGGAACGGTCATCCGTGCCATGTCGGCTCCGGTCGATGTGCCGATCCTGATCCTCAAGAAGGACCAGGTGCTGCTGACGATCCGTTCGCGCGACTTCTCGTTCGTGCTCGAGGAGAAGTTCGCCACGATCTTCTCTCTGCTCGAGCGCTTCCGCATCAAGGCCAACCTGATCCACAACTCGGCGGTGAACCTGAGTCTCTGCGTGGACAACTCGTGGCATATCGACGAGGCGGTGGCGGCGCTGCGCGAGGCCGGCTTCGACGTGATGAAGGCCGAGCGAATGGAGTTGCTGACGATCCGCGGCTATACCGATGACTTGTGGCGGCGTTACGCCCGCGGTCCGCAGGTCTTCATCCGGCAGGCGACACAGTCCACCGTCCGAGTGGTCCGCAAGCGCGACTGATGCCGGAGTAACGATTCGACGGCGGCCTTCCCTCTTTGGGAAGGCCGCCGGCCTTTTTGGGCGGGTGCGGGGGTGCCGTCATTTTTCGCAGACTGCGGCGCTTGCGGCCGCAAGGCGGAACGGACCCGGTTTTGTGACGGAGTGTCCGGGCGGGTTACGGCTCCTGCCGCAGTTTGTGGATGATGCCCAGCACGGAGGTCTCGCGGATCTCACCGCGGCGCTTCATCTCCCAGATCGTGCGGGCGATGTAACGCTCGATGTCGCGCTGGAGTCGTTTGTAGAGCGGGCAGGTGATGTAGTTCTCGTTGTCGAGCAGCACGTCGCGGATCGACCGCAGTGAGTTGGTGTAGTTGGCCATCTCGTTCTTGAGGGCCACGCCCCGCTTCTCGGAGGCCGTGATCCGCGCGATGGACATCTGGCGCAGTTTTTCGCAGACCGAGTTGAGCAGTACGAGCACCACGTTGTCCATCAGCGTGTGGCCGTGCATGAACAGGTAGGTGTTCTCGGGCTTCACGCCCCGTGCGCGGAGCTGCTCCTCAAACTCCCGCATCGGCTCGATCATCCGGGGGTTGCGCTGTGCGAGGAGGCGTTCGCGCTTCTCGACGTTGCGCTGCAGCCAGGCCAGCGTGTTGGCCCCGTTGTCCGCCAGGTCGAGGTAGCCGATGCGTACCGACGACTTGAAGTCGATGAGCGGGAAGACGCTCTCCGAGGAGAGCTGTGCCGAGAAGGCATACCACACGAAGAGCGGGTAGATCGTGCACGAGTAGTCGTGCATGAAGCGCACGAAGTCGAAGATGTGCGTATCGTTCTTGGTGGCCTTCACGCAGACGTTGTGCAGCGAGGGGGCGTAGCAGAGGTAGTTCTCGGTGGCGTAGGCGTAGGTGTGGAACATGAATTTGGCTCCGAGGACCTCCTTCGACTGCTCGGTGCGTCCGGCGAACAGGTAGTCGAAGTCCGAATCGACGCACAGCAGCATCTCCTCCGACGAGTCGGGGATCATGCCCATGAGCACCTTTTTGCCCTTGGGCAGGTCGCCGCGGTCGGGCACCGAGATTTCGAAGCGCAGGTAGGGGTTGTGGAAGTGGTCGAAGATGCCCCGCCAGAAGGCCACGTCCTCGTAACCCTCGACATAGACCCTCACCAGCCGCTGGTCCGGGTTGGCGGGCAGCGGCCGGGGCAGTTCGTCGAGCGTCGCCGGACGCGTGAAGGGGTTCATGCGGCGCAGTTTTTCCCGAATCTTGGTTCCCATACTTCAACAAAGATAGAAATTTTGCTAATTTTGCGCAAAATAACGGCGCCTTTCCGGCGTTTAATTCCTACTTTTCGAACACATCCTATGGCTGACAACGACTGGAAATCCCGCCTCGGGATGGTCTACTCGACCAATCCCGATTTCGAATACCGGACCGACGAGCGGACCGAGCCCGAGACGTTGCCTCCCGCACGGCAGCAGCTGCGTGTGTGGCTCGACCGCAAGCAGCGTGCCGGCAAGGTCGTGACGCTCGTGCGGGGCTTTGTCGGACGCGAGGCGGATCTGGCCGATCTGGCCCGCCTGCTGAAGACCCGCTGCGGCGTCGGCGGCGCCGCCAAGGAGGGCGAGATCATCATCCAGGGCGATCACCGTGACCGCGTGGTCGAGATACTCACCAAGGCCGGCTACGGCTGCAAAAAGGCGGGCTCCTGACGTGATGTGCCATCCGAAAAAGATCCTTGCCGCTCTCGGCCTGCTGGCGTGTCTGCTGGCGTGCGTGCAGCGCGCCTCCGCGCAGTATTACACGTGGGGTGCCGACGCCCCGATGAAGTGGTCTACGGTCCGCACCCCCGACGTACGGATGATCTATCCCGACACGGCTGCGGCCCTGGCCGCCCGGACGCTCTTCTACGTGCGTGCGGTGCGTCCGTCGATCGACTACGGCTTCCGCCACGGCCCGATGCGCATCCCCTTCGTCCTGCACCCGGAGAATTTCGAGTCGAACGGATTGGTGATGTATCTCCCGAAGCGTGTGGAGTTCCTCACTTCGCCGGCCATTGACAGCTACTCGATGCCGTGGTACAAGCAGCTTGTGGCCCACGAGTACCGCCATGCCGTGCAGTACAACAACCTCGACCGCGGTGTGATCCGCGCCCTGAGCTACGTGCTCGGGCAGCAGGGATCGACCATCGGCCTGCTCTGCATGCCGATCTGGGCCATGGAGGGCGACGCCGTGATGTCCGAGACGATGATGTCGTCGTTCGGCCGGGGGCTCCAGCCCTCCTTCTCGATGGCCTACCGCGCGATGGGGCGCGTGGGGCGCAACCGCCGGGGAACGCGCGACCGGCGCAATATCGACAAGTGGTTCTGCGGCTCCTACCGCGACTACATCCCCGACCACTACGAACTGGGTTACCAGATCTGCTCGTATGCCTGGGAGCGCTACGGTGAGAACATCTGGGACCGGGTGGCTTGGTACGGATCGCGCAACCCCTACCTGATCGCCACGACCCGGGCCGGGTTGGAGAAATATTACGACACGAATGTGTCGGAGCTCTTCCGTGAGACCTTCGACGAACTGGAGCGCTTCTGGGATTCGCTTCCGCAGACCGAGGACAGCGCCGCGACGCTCACGCCGCTGCCCGAGGGCAACCATACCACCTATCAGTGGCCCCTGCCGCTGGGCGATACGGCCGTGTTGGCCGTGAAGAGCGATTTCGACCGTACGTCGCGCTTCGTGATGATCGACCGGCGGACAGGCTGCGAGCGGACGGTGGCCCGCACGGGGCTCATCTCGACACGGCCGTCGCTGGCCGACGGGCGGGTGTGGTGGACCGAGTACCGGCGTTCGACCCTCTTCCAGCAGCGGGTCAATTCGCAGCTCTGCTGCATGGATCTCACCGATGGCCGCCCCCGGACGGTCGCGGGAAACCGGCGGGCGCTCTATGCCACGGCGGTCCCCGGGGCGCTGGGATGGGTCGAGTATGCTTCCGACGGGCGCTATACGGTGATCGTCCGGCGCGGGGAGACGGGACCCGAGGAGCGGTTCGCCGTGCCGGCCGACAAGGAGATCCACGGGCTGGCGTGGGACGACCTGACGGTGGCCTGGTATGTGCTTGTCACCGACGACGACGGCATGTGGCTCGGGCGTATCGACTGCGAAGGACTCCACCCGGTGACCCGGGGGGCCTACATCACCCTCTCAGACCTTCGGGCCGGGGGCGGACGCCTCTATTTCGGCTCGATCGCCTCGGGACGGGACGAGGTGCATTGCTACGATCTGGTCGAACGGCGCGAATTCCGCATCTCGACCTCGAAATACGGATCCTTCGATCCCGCCCCGGCCGGCGGGGGGCGCGTGCTGCTCACGACCTACGACCGGCTCGGCTACCGTGTGACGGAACAGGCGGCGGACTCCCTGCCGACGGTCGTCGAACTGGCACGCCTGCCGCTCAATCTGGTCAATCCGCCGCGCAGGCGCTGGGAGGTAGTCAATCTCGATACGGTGCGCTTCACGCGGGCGGACTCCGTGGCACAGAGCGGCTCCTTCCGCCGCAAGCGTTATGCCAAGGTACCCAACCTGGTGAACGTGCACAGCTGGATGCCGTTGGCGTTCAATCCGTTCGCTGCGGTGGACGAACACGTCATCGATGCCAATCTGGGCGTGACGCTCCTTTCGCAGAACCTCCTCTCGAATACCGAAGCCTACCTCTCCTACGGATGGAACGGCTCGGAGGGGTCGCTTTTCAACCTCGGGGTGCGCTATACGGGCCTCGGCGTACAGTTTGACCTCGACGCCTCGTATGGCGGCAACCAGCTCTTCTATTCGCTGGCCTCGTATGATCCCGTGACCGGCAGCCCGGTCTATCAGTCGCGTCCGGCTCCCGACAAGTACTACTCCGTGGGGCTGACGGCCACCCTTCCGATCTACATGCAGCGCGGCTACCATACGCGGCAGCTGTCGGTCTGGACCGGCTGGAACTACTCGAACGGCATGGTGGCCGACCTGGACAAGATCGAGTGGGTCGATGGCGGCATCCACAACATCCAGCGGGTCGGCTTCCGGAAGGGATTGCACAAGCTCTCGGTCGGCGTCGGCTTTGCCGACCAGGTGCGCATGGCCCACCGCGACCTGGCGCCGCGCTGGGGCTATTCGCTCTCGGCCTCCTACACGTGCGATCCGGTGAACCCCAATTTCAGCGACCTCATTTCGTTCTACGGCATGACCTATCTGCCGGGAGCTGCGCCTCACCACTCGCTGCAACTCGCTGCAACGTTCCAGACCTCGGTCGGCGGCTACAAGTTCCCGTCCGGATACGCTCCCCTGAGCTACAAGTCCACGCAGCTCATCCCGAGGGGCTTCTCCTCGTCGGAGATCGTTTCGAACGACTACACGGCCGCGCGGATCAACTACCAGCTGCCGCTTTGCTATCCGGAGGGCGGCATCGGGTCGGTTCTCTACATCAAGCGGATCCGCCTGGCCGCGGGCGGCGACTACGCGCAGTTCCGCCGTCCGGGAGCGGACGGCATGGAGTGGCGGAGGATCTGGTCGGCGGGCGGCGATCTGATCTTCGACATCAACGCCTTCCGTCAGCCGGCCTCGGCGACGGCCACCTTCAAGCTCTCGTGCTACCATCCTTCGACGGGCGGAGTCTGGATTGCCGGCTCGCTCGGGCTGCCGTTCTGATATTTTTCGTATCTTTGCACCAAAATTCCGGGATATGACACAACCGAAGAAGTCGGGCATCGGCCCGAAGACGATAAAATGGATCTGGGCGATCGCCTTCGCCCCGTTCGTCCTGCTGGCCCTGATGCTTGCGCTCACGGCGCTCGGCGTATTCGGGCGCATGCCCTCGTTCGAGGAGTTGGAGAACCCGCGCAGCAACCTTGCGACGGAGGTCTACTCTGAGGACGGTAAGGTCATCGGCACCTTCTTCGTGCAGAACCGCTCTCATCGGCACCTTCTTCGTGCAGAATCGCTCTTACGTGCAGTATGCCGACCTCTTCCCGGCCGACTCGACGCTCCACATCCGCCTCGACGGCCGTGAGGTGCCGCCGATCGTCGCGGCGCTCATCGCGACGGAGGATGTCCGGTTCCGCAGCCATTCGGGAATCGACATTCCCTCGCTGGCCCGTGTGGCGGTGAAGACCGTGCTCATGCAGAACACCTCGCAGGGCGGCGGATCGACCATCACGCAGCAGCTGGCCAAGAACCTCTTTCCGCGCGATACGGCCCGCAACCGCGGCCGCGTGGCCCGCATGGCCAAACTCGTCACCTCGAAGTTCAAGGAGTGGATCACGGCCCTCAAGCTCGAGTACAACTATACGAAGGAGGAGATCGCCGCGATGTACCTCAATACGGTCGAATACGGATCGAACGCCTACGGCATCAAGTCGGCGGCGCACACCTTCTTCAACAAGGAGCCGCAGGACCTCAATGTCCAGGAGGCTGCCGTGCTTGTTGGGGTGGTGAACGCCCCGACGCGCTATTCGCCCGTGCGCAACCCCGAAAATGCGCTGGCTCGCCGCAACCTGGTGCTTTCGCGCATGGAGAAGGCCGGGGCGCTGACCCGCCGCGAGTACGACTCGATCGCTGCGCTGCCCATCGTGCTCAACTACAAGCCCGTGTCGCACAACGAGGGTACGGCCACCTATTTCCGCGAGATGCTCCGCCTGGTGATGACGGCCGACCGTCCCCGCCGCAACCAGTTCTACACTGAGTGGGACTACGAGGAGGCGGTGCGCGAGTATGAGGAGAATCCGCTCTACGGCTGGTGTCACAAGAATGTCAAGGCCGACGGCACGCCCTACAACATCTACCGCGACGGACTGAAGATCTACACGACGATC
>FR892001.1:28739-66952 GCA_000434235.1 Alistipes sp. CAG:268
AAACTCCACACGACGATCAACTCCACGATGCAGGCCTATGCCGAGCGGGCGGTGCAGAAACAGCTGCAGTCGGTCATCCAGCCGGCGATGGACGCCCAGTACCGGCGGACGAAGACCCTCTTTCTGAATACGACGCAGGAGGAGCGCAACCGGATCATGCGCCAGGCGATCCGCTATTCGGACCGCTACCGCGAGATGAAGGAGGCCGGATTCAGCGAGAAGCAGATCGCCGAGTCGTTCGACACGAAGTGCCCGATGAAGGTCTTCACCTACCGCGGTGAGCGCGACACGCTGATGACTCCCCGCGACTCGATCCTCCACCACAAGCGCATCATGCGGGCCGCGATGGTTGCCCTCGATCCCCGCACGGGAGCTGTCAAGGCTTATGTCGGAGGACCGAACTTCCGTTACTTCAAGTACGACATGGCCAAGCAGGGCAAGCGCCAGATCGGTTCGACGATCAAGCCTTTCGTCTATACGTTTGCGATCGACCACCTTGGGATGACGCCCTGCACGATGGTTCCGAACCTTCCGGTGACGATCGAGACGGCCAACGGCGTGGCCTGGTCGCCCAAGGAGGCCGGCAAGGTCGAATACGACGGCGTGCTGCACCCGCTCAAGTGGGGCCTCGCACGCAGCCGCAACAACTACTCGGCGTGGATCATGAAACAGGCCAAGCAGCCGGCTGCCGTCGCCGACTTTATCCACAACATGGGTATCCGCAGCTTCATCGACCCCGTGCCGGCGCTCTGCCTCGGGTCATCGGAGTCGAACGTCTTTGAACTGACGAGCGCCTTTTCGACCTTCGCCAACGAGGGCGTGCATACCGACCCGATCTTCGTGACGCGGATCGAGGACCGGCAGGGCAATGTGATCTCGACCTTCATCCCGCAGTCGCAGGATGCCGTGAGCGAGCGGACGGCCTATACGATGCTGACCATGCTCCAGGGTGTGGTGAACTCCGGAACGGCCGGGCGCCTGAAGTGGCAGTTCGGTTTCGACGGCGTGGAGATCGGCGGCAAGACCGGAACCTCGAACGAAAACCGCGATGCGTGGTTCATGTGCGTGGCTCCGAAGCTGGTGGCCGGAGCGTGGGTCGGCGGCGAGGATCAGTCGGTGCACCTGCTTTCGCGCGGCGAGGGCAGTGTCATGGCGCTGCCGATCGTCGGCGAGTTCATGAAGTTGGTCTACGACGACGGGCGGCTCGGCATCGACCGCGAGGATCGTTTCGTGCGCCCGACGCTCATGCCCGAGTACGACTGCGACGAGCAGCAGGAGAGCGGGGAGCGTGCCTCGGAGACCGGAATCGCCGAAGACGACGCCTTCTTCGATTGATGCAAGACCTCCCGAGGGCGGATCACCGGGGAGGGGAGTTAGGTTTTATATATTAGGTAAAGAAGAGAGATGAGAATTGCTATCGTGGGCGCCAGCGGCGCCGTGGGACAGGAGTTCCTGAAGATTCTGGAGGAGCGTCAGCTCCCCATCGACGAGTTGTTGCTGTTCGGCTCGGAGCGCAGCGCCGGCCGCCAGTATATGTTCCGTGGCAAACCCCTTACGGTCAAGTTGCTGGAGCACAACGACGATTTCAAGGGCGTCGATTATGTGCTCGCTTCGGCCGGTGCCGGCACGTCGCGCGAGTTCGCCGGGACGATCACCAAGTACGGAGCCGTGATGATCGACAACTCGAGCGCCTTCCGCATGGATGAGGACGTGCCCCTGGTGGTGCCGGAGGTGAATCCCGAGGATGCGAAACGGGCCCCCCGGCGGATCATCGCCAACCCGAACTGCACGACGATCCAGATGGTCGTTGCGCTGAATGCCATCGAGCGGCTTTCGCACATCACGCGCGTGCACGTATCGACCTATCAGTCGGCGAGCGGCGCCGGTGCGGCAGCCATGGACGAACTGGTGCGACAGTATGCCGAACTGGGTGCCGGCAAGGAGCCGACGGTCGAGAAGTTCGCCTTCCAGCTTGCCTACAACGTCATCCCGCATATCGACGTCTTCACCGAGAACGACTATACGAAGGAGGAGATGAAGATGTTCAACGAGACGCGCAAGATCATGCACTCGGACATCCGCGTGTCGGCCACCTGCGTGCGTGTCCCGGTGATGCGCGCCCACTCGGAGAGCATATGGCTCGAGACCGAGCGTCCCGTATCGCCCGAGGAGGCCCGCAAGGCCTTTGCCGAGGCGCCGGGCGTAGTGCTGATGGACGAGCCCTCGGAGAAGGTCTATCCGATGCCGCTTTTCATTGCCGGCAAGGATCCGGTCTACGTGGGCCGCATCCGTAAGGACCTGACCTGCGACAACGGATTGACCTTCTGGTGCGTGAGCGACCAGATCAAGAAGGGCGCAGCGCTCAATGCCGTGCAGATCCTCGAGACGTTGATCTGACCGGCGTCCGTATTCCGTATGGCGGGGCGGCTCCTTGTTGGGGGCGCCCCGTTTTTTTCGTCTCCACCCGCTGCCCCTTGTGTTTCAGCACCCTTGCATGCCCTGTATCCTTTGTCTCCCTGTGGCGCCCGTACAAACTGTCTGATCCCGGGATTTGTCATTTTTTGTTTGTGAAAAATTTGTTTTTCCGAAATTTATGCCTAATTTTGACTCGCCGTTTAACCGGTTAAACTACTTCACCGACCTTAGACCGACCCATGGGCGTATTGCTTAAAGACGTTGCGAAGGCTTTGAACCTTTCGAAAGCCACCGTGTCCTGGATTCTCTCCGGAAAGGGGGAGGAGAAGGGTTTCAGCGATGCAACCATCAAACTGGTCAAGGAGTCGGCCGCCCGCATGGGCTATTCGCCCAACCTGCTTGCCCGGAGCCTTTCGCTCGGCTCGACACACACCATTGCCCTGATCATCCCGGCCATCGGCGATACGTTCTATTCACAGATGGCACAAGCGGTCGAAAAACAGGCCCACGAGTGTGGCTATACCTTGATTATCAGTAGTTCGGAGAGTAATGCGGAGAAAGAGCGCCAGCTGATCCGGGCCTTGCGCGCCCAGCAGGTGGACGGGCTGATCATCGCCCCATCAAAAGGCGAACTCTCGGCCATCCGTTCCATGATGGACGAGCACTATCCCTTTGTATTCATCGACCGATATTATCCCGAACTGGAAACCAACTACGTCATCGTGGACAACGAGGAGAGCAGTTGCGGCGTCGTTTCGCGCCTGATCGGAGCCGGTTGCCGGCGGATCGCGCTCCTCACGACCGATACGCACCTGTTGGTAATGGGCCGCCGTATCCAGGGGTACCGCGATGCTTTGGCCGGTGCGGGGATCGATGCCGACCCGGCGTTGTGCGTCGAGGTAAACCGGGCAAACTATGTTGAGGCGGTTGTCGCAGAACTCGATGCGCTTTTCGAGCGCTGCCCCGATGTAGATGGCTTTTTCTTCACGACGCACTATCTGGCTCTCGAGACGATGCGCTATTTCATTGAACGGGGCATCGATTACCGCCGCCGGTTCCGTTTTGCCTGTTTCCATACCACTACGGCGCTCGATATCCTGGCGCCCGAGATGCTCGTCACGCAGATGCCGATCGAGGAGATGGGCACGCGGGCGGTGGACATGTTGCTGGAAAACATTCGCGACCGCGGGAAATTCCGGCCGCAGGGCGTGGTGCTTCAAAACCGGATCATGGACTGAAACTCTTTTTTTGAACTTTAATTTAACCGGTTAAATAAGCAATTTGAAATTAAAATGCAATACTAACCAAAACAAACCGTATGAAAAGATTTCTATTATTCTTTGCGGCGAGTGTGCTGGGGTTCAGCTCCTGTGTGGACGAGGTCAAGTCGGGCGCACAGGATCTGGATTATTCCCGGCTCTACGAGCTGAGAACCCAAATCGAGGAGCGGCTGGAGAATGCGGTCGTCGGAATCGAGGACGGCATGTATCCCGAATCGAGCTATGCGGATCTTGAGGCCGCGCTCGAAGAACTGAATCGCGGCATCTCGTCGGCGCGTGCCGGCCTGTTCATCCTGCAGTTCGAGGTGGACAACTATGTGCTGGCCGCCGAGAAGGCCATCAAGCTGTTTGACGACTCGGTGATCGTTTCGGTAGATCCCGGCACGCCGGCCGAGCTTTTCGTGAACGGCATCGACCACAAGGGTTACATCGACTTCGGGTCGTCGTCGGAATATACGCCGGCCAACTTCACGGTCGAGGCGTGGACCAAGTACGACGATGGGTTCATCGAGACCTCGTTCGGTTCGTTCATCTCCACGTTCGTCAGCCCGCTGCCCTACAAGGGGTGGACGCTCCACTACTGGGGTACCTCCAACAGCCTGCTGCGCCTCAGCGTCGGCACGAACAACTCGAATCCCGATCTCACGCTGCCGACGATCTATACGGCGGCTCCCTCCACCTGGGGCGAATGGTTCCACGTGGCGGCCGTTTTCGATACGTCGGCCAAGAAGATGCTGCTCTACATCAACGGCACTCTGAGCGCCTCGGCGGATGTTTCGGACAGCATGGTGCCCTGCAGCAGCGAGGATGAGTGCCGCATGTGGGCCTTTGTCGAGCCGAAGGACAATTCGCGCTGCATGAGCGGAAGCATCAAGAAGTTCCGTCTGTGGAGCGTGGCCAAGTCGGAGTCGGACATCCATTCGCTGATGACGGCCGATGTCGAGGGTACGGAGCCTAATCTGGTCTGCGCCTGGGATTTCACCGAGAAACCCGAGGATGACGCGAATATTCCCGACAAGACGGGACGCCATACGGCCAAACTCGTCGGTGTGTACAAATGGACTGCGTTGCAGGAGTAAATCGATCGAACTATGAAAAATATGATAATCAAGGCGGTCGCCGCGCTGATATGCTGCATGGCCGCATGTTGGACCTCGATCGCATCGGCCCAGGAGCCGGTTTCGGTCAGCGGCCAGGTAAAGGATACGAATGGAAACCCGATCATCGGAGCGACGGTAGTCGTCGAGCGGACCGGGGCCGGTACGACCTCGGGGGTGGACGGTGCGTTCACCATCTCGGTGCATCCGGGCGATGAGCTGACCGTGTCGTTCATCGGATACACCACGCGGAAGATTCCCGTGACGCAGGCCGTTTCGAATCTCGAGGTGGTGCTCGAGGAGGATGCCCTCAAGGTAGAGGACGTCGTGGTGATCGGATACGGTACGGTGCAGAAGAAGGACCTCACCGGATCGATCGAGTCGATCTCCGGTGACAAGATCACCGACGCGATGACGGTCAATCCGACCGAGGCGCTCAACGGACGTGTGAGCGGTGTGCTTGTGACCAAGACGTCGAACCGTCCGGGTACCGACATGAGCATCCAGATCCGCGGTCTCAATTCGTTCAACTACTCGAACGAGCCCCTCTATGTGATCGACGGTGTGCCGACGACCTCCGGCCTGCGGCACATCAACCCCGAGGACATCGAGTCGATCGACGTGCTCAAGGATGCGTCGTCCTGCGCGATCTACGGATCCCGCGGTTCGAACGGTGTGGTCATCGTGACGACCAAGGGCGTGAACAACAAGGAGGGCTTCACGGTCGAGTACAACGGTTACGTGGGCATCAAGACCCCGACCCGCATGCCCGACATGCTCGGAAGCGAGGGCAACGGCATGGAGTATGTCAATTTCCGCATCCAGCAGTGGACTAATAAGTTCGGTGCCTCGTCGCTCTCGACCGACGCCTTCCTTACGGCTGACGAGCGTCGTCATATTCAGAACGGCGAGTACTACGACTGGCTGCGCGAATTTGCGCAGGATGCCCTGACGATGAACCACAGCCTCTCGGCTTCGGGCTCGACGGAGCGCACCTCCTATACGTTCGGCGTGGGTTACATGAGCGACGGCGGTCTGGCCGGTTCGGAGAACTTCGACCGCCTGACGGCCAACATCGGCCTCGAATACCGCGTCAAGAACCGCGCGAAGGTGGGCATGCGCGCCTACATGTCGCACGATCTGATCAACCACGGTAGCTACGATGCGCTGCTCAACGCCTACTACATCACCCCGATCGTGAGCCGCTACGAGGCCGACGGCGTGACGCCTACCTTCACGCACCGCCCGGGCGGCCGTGTGAACCCCTTCATTCAGGATGAGAATACGAAGAACGAGAGCGACGGATGGTCGTACAACGTCTCGGCCTATGTGGCCTACGACCCGATCGAGCACCTGACGCTCAAGACGCAGTTCGCCACGCAGTACGACGGTGCGGTGAACGGATACTGGACGGGCACCTACTCGCAGTATGGACAGGGCGTGAACAAGCCCTACGCCTCGCGCAGCGAAGGTTACAACCAGAACTGGGTTTGGGACAATACGATTACCTACGAGAATACCTTTGCCGGCAACCACAAACTGAGTGTTATCGGTCTGTTCAGCATGCAGAAGGACAAGCACATGAGTTCGGGCATGACCGGCGAGGGCCTTCCCTACGATTCGGACTGGCACGCCATCCAGACGGCCGAGCAGATTACCAACGTGAACAGCGGATACTGGGAGTCGGCGATGGTCTCGCTGATGGGACGTGTGAACTATGTCTTCAAGGACCGTTACCTGTTCACCGTGACGGCCCGTTACGACGGAACGTCGCGTCTGGCCCGCAAGAACCGCTGGGGCCTGCTGCCGTCGGCCGCCATCGGATGGTCGATCAAGAATGAGGCTTTCCTGAGCGACGTCGAGTGGGTCAATGCACTCAAGCTGCGCGCCAGCTGGGGCAAGACCGGCAACAACAACGTCGGCTACAACGTCACGCAGACCCAGCTGGGGCTGAATCCCTATTATCTGGGCGGCTCGGGCAACAAGGGCTTCGGTTTGGGCGACAGCCTGGGTAACGAGGACCTGAAGTGGGAGATGACCTCGGAGTGGAACTTCGGTCTGGACTTCGGCTTCTTCAACAACCGCCTGTCGGGTATGGTCGATGTCTACTTCCGCAAGACGACCGACCTGATCTTCCAGCGCCAGGTGGCCGACGTGAACGGTTACCGCAGCATCCTCGAGAACATCGGCACCACGCAGAACCGCGGTGTGGAGTTCACGCTCAACAGCGTCAATATCTCGAAGCGCGACTTCACCTGGAAGACCAACATCGTCTTCTCGCTCAACCGCAACAAGATCCTCGACCTTGACGGCACGAAGACCGACGACCTGGCCAACCGCCGCTTCATCGGCTACCCGATGAACGTCTACTACGACGTGAAGCAGATCGGCATCTGGCAGGAGTGGGAGAAGGACGAGGCGGCCAAGTACAGCGCCGCTCCGGGCTGGCCCAAGATCGAGGACCACGACAAGAACGGCATCATCGACGCCAACGACATGTATATCCTCGGTACGCAGAGCCCCGACTGGACGGCCGGTATGACCAATACCTTCTCGTACAAGAACTGGGATCTGTCGGTTTACTGTTACACGCAGGTGGGCGGTCTCTACAACGACCCCTTCACGTTCACCTTCCTCGGCCTGAACAACCAGGACTGGAACAAGCTGGCCGTCGAGTACTGGACTCCCGAGAACAAGAACAACAAGTACCCGGGCATCGGTCTCGAGTGCCTCTGGACGCAGGCCCTCTCGCAGGTGGACGGAACCTTCTTCAAGATCCAGAACATTACGCTGGGCTACTCGCTGCCCCAGACGGCGCTCAACAAGATCCGCATGAAGGGCCTGAGGGTCTACTTCTCGGTGCAGAATCCCTTCACCTTCAGCGATTACCTGGGATCCGACCCGCAGGTGATCGGCGAGGACCTCTCCCAGTCGCTGTCGCTCTATCCGATGATCTTCACGTGCGGCTTCAATCTTAAATTCTAATCTGAGACGGAACCATGAAAAAGTTCAAGAAATACATAGCCGTCCTTTGCGGCTCCCTGACACTCGGGCTCGGCGGATGCAACGATTTCCTCGATATTTACGACCCGGCGGTCGTGACGCCCGAATACTACAACACCAAGGAGGGGCAGGAGAAGCTCATCGTAAACCTCTACGCCCGTTACCGTTCGGTCTTCACCACCTACGTGCTCCAGTACCTCGGTACGGACATGTACATGTCCTGCGACGAAACTCCGACGGCCGCTCAGTTCAACGGTTACAACGCCGACCTTTCGGGCCTTTCGGGTACGATCGACTCCTATTGGGCCACGCTCTACAAGATCGTACAGGAGTCCAATATCCTGCTCAACCGCTGTACGCCCGAGATCGCGGGCGACGACTACGACCAGATGGTGGCCAAGGGGCGTATTCTCCGGTCGATGGCCTACTACTACCTGGTGGAGACCTTCGGCGGCGTTCCCCTGCTGACCGAGGAGAACACCTCGGCCTCCGACATCATCACCGAGGTGACGCGCGCCAGCGAAAAGGATATCTACGACTTCATCGTCGAAGAGCTGACTCTGTCGCTCGACAAGCTGCCCGACGTGGCCGATGCGGCCGGCGAGCTCTCCAATACGGCGCTCAAACACTTCCTGGGCAAGATCTACCTGACGCGCGCCTATCGTGAATATGCCGAGCCCGAAGACGTGACCACGGCCATCAAACTTTTCGAGGAGGTGATCGCCTCGACCCACTACGGGCTGCTGGACCGCTTCGAGGATGTCTTCGACGAGAGCAACCAGAACAACAAGGAGATCATCTGGGCCATCCAGTACGGTTCGGACAAGAACTACAACGGCAGCGGCAACCCGATCCACACGCAGTTCGGTTTCAATATCACGGCGCTCTATCCCGGCATGTTCGCCCTCGACCAGCAGGAGTACTCCTCGATGATGCGTGATATCTGGACCAATCCGCGTGTGCACGAGTGGTTCCGCCATCCGGCACAGGACAGCCGCTACGACGCGACCTTCCGCTTCGAGTTCGAGGTGAACGACCCCACGAACGAGAACTATGGCAAGATGGGTATCTACATGCCTCACTGGGACGATACGTCGGGCGATGACCACGATGCCATCTATTTCTATCCGTTCCGCACCGAGTCGGGCGACTACAACTGGTATCCGGCCCTGGGCATGATGGGATGGTCCACCGACTGCATGCCCATGTGCCGCAAGTTCCGCGAGACGAAGATCGAGTGGGGCGGCAAGGGTACGCGCGAGGATGTGGTGATCCGCATGGCCGACACCTACCTGCTCTGCGCCGAGGCCTACCTGCTCAACAACCAGCCCGACGAGGCGCTCAAGAAGGTCAATGACATCCTGCGCCGCGCCGCCGGTTCGGAGGAGAACTACGAAGTGCTGAAGATCGCTTCGGCCTCCGAGCTGACGCTCGACCGCCTGCTCGAGGAGCGCGGCTGCGAGCTCTTCGGCGAGCACGACCGCTGGTTCGACCTCAAGCGTACGGGTACGCTCCTGACGCGCGCACGGCTCAACCCGCTTGTCGAGCACTACAACAATCTTTCGGAGATACACCTTGTCCGCCCGATCCCCTACAACGAGCGCATCAAGCTCAAGGGTCTGGACCAGAACGAGGGTTACAACAACTAACGGATAACGATTCGCTGCTATGAAAAAGATATTTTTTGGAGTGCTGGCGCTGTGTGCGGCTGCAAGTTGCGACCGCCTCTACGATTCGCCGATGGAGGACGAGCGGTTCAATGCCGGCGTGGGCGACCAGACTGCCGCGCTCTACGTGGACCAATACGACAAACTGGCCGACGAAGGCCAATTCTGGCACCCGGATGCCCTGGCCGGGATGCCCGCGGCTCAGACCGCAACCTACGGGCTTTTCAATCTGTCGAGCCCTGATCGGAACAACCCCGATGTGGCGGGCGGTTCGGTGACCGATGCCACCGGTGTCGGCCTGCAGTACCACCTGCTGAGCCAGTCGTTCGCCGGGCTCTGCAACAAGGCCCTCGGTGCCGGTGAGGTCACCACTGCCGCGTGGATGGATGCTGCCGACGGGGTCGATTCCTACAAGGAGTGCATGAAGCTCCTCGGCCTTTCGCCGACGTGGATCGTCTATACGGGCAATCCGATGACCAATCCCGATTTCGGTGCGATCGACGGCGGCGTGATGGACCGTCTGGGCAAGAAGTACGTGCTGACCGACGTGCGGACGAACCCCGAGAGCGGGGTGGTGGCCGTGGTCGCCTCGCATGTCTAGTCGATAAGCGCGACCAGGCGTTCTTCGACGGCAAGGGCTACGAGATGGTCTATGACGCATCCAAGAAGACTACGGCCGATTCGTGGCGCGAGTTCCGCGACCGTTGCGACAACAGCGCCCTGGTGGTCATGCCCGTGCATACGGGCGAGCTGGCCGACTTCGCCATTGCCAACAACCTTTTTGTGATCAACCTCAACAAGGAGTACAATACGCCGTCGGGCGGCCAGAACACCGACCTCTTCAAGGAGGTGCTCGCCTGGCTGAAGCCCAATTCGCCGGTTTACGGCTGGGAGCCCGGTGTGGGTGAGGACGAGTTTGTCATCCCCGTATCGCGCAGCGGCAACATGATGGTGGCTCTCGGCGAGTTCAACGTCCCCTTCTTCTCGAAGGACTACAAGTCGCGTCAGCAGCAGAACCTGGCGAAGGTCATCAATCCGCAGGATATCGACTACTCGACCAACGCCACCAAGCGTTTCGTGTCGTACTATCTTTCGGACGGCCCGCATGCGGGCTGGATGCTCAACGGCTTTGTGGAGAACTACTACTCCGATCCGAAGGTCGAGGACGTGCACATGAGCTTCGGCATTACGGCTTCCAATACCTGCCAGATCAATCCGGCGCAGTTCGACAAGATCATGTCGATGCAGAGCGGCAAGTCTACGCTCATCGAGAGCTTTGGCGGCGGTTACTGGTACAGCGACGACTTCGGAGCCGACGGCGACCGCGCCGCACTGCTGAAGTCGCTGGCCGGGAAGGTTGCCTCGCACATGCGTCAGCACCGGATCAAGATCCTCGAGCAGATCGCGCACGACCCCACCTCGGCGGCAGCCATGGAGGCTTACCAAGCCTTTGTCGATGCCAACGACCAGCTGGAGGGTATCGTTGCCATCCAGTATGCGCCCTCCTATGCCGGGGGAGCCGGTGAGATCCTCTGGGTGACCAACAAGCAAGGCTACGACATCCCGGTGGTGACGGTCCGCTACTCGATCTGGAACTTCCCCGAAGGCAATCACGAACGTGACGGCAGCCCGACCTACGTGGCGCGCAAGCTCAACGAGGAGCCGGCCGACTCGAAGTTCTCGGCAGTGATCGTCCATGCGTGGAGTGCCTTTACCGATACGGGCGCCTCGACCGACGAGACGGCCGAGAATGCTCCGGGCGGTACACTGCGCGGCGCTTCGGCCGCCGAGATGTGCAACCGCCGTCTGGCCGACGATTACGAGGACGTGTCGATGCAGGAGCTTATCTGGCGCATCCGTATGGAGTATCGTCCCGAGCAGACACAGCGTTATCTGAGCGAGTATTTTTAGTATCTTAGTAAAGAAAATCCCAAGAACCGAAATCGAATGAAACTCCTGAAACTGCTTCTTGTCGCCCTGCTGGGCTGCCACCTCGGCGCTGCGGCGCAGGAATACGACGGCCGCCACGGCTGGCCCGAACAGAAAGCCCCCGAAAAAGTGATCGTGTGCCCGCTGGGACAGACCCCGGCCGAGGCCATGCTGGTCGAGTCGCTCTCGGGACTGGCCGCACAGGCCGTCAATGAGGGCCGCTTCGACACGATGGTCTGGATCGAGACCGGAAACGCCTCCTACAAGACTCTGTTCGAGGAGTCGGTCGAGGCGCTCGGCATCAAGGAGATCCGCCGCATGGAGATCGACGAGCTGGCCGTGCTGCTCCGCAAGCGGGGCATCCTGCGCGGGTATGTGCTCTACCGTATGGACGGTCCCTGGGCCAATCCCTACGCCTCGAATCCCGGGACGGACTATTCGGCCAACGTGGCTACGGTCTACGCTTCGCTGCTGCAGGGTGCGCTGATCGACGAGTCGCTGGTCGCCAGGGCCCGTTCGCTGGGTCTGCGCGAGCTGAAGGATGCCCGTCTCGAAACGGCCGCCGAGTGCTTCGAGCGCAACCGCGACCGCCTCTGCCGCAAGTCGGCGCTGAGCATCCCGCCCTCGGTGCACAACCTGCGCGACTACGCCATTGCACACCGTCTGATGCTCTATGCCGACCAGAAGGAGCTGATCGACCCCGTACTCGAGTGGGTTGAGCCGCTCTCGCCGATCCTCGGCTGGGGTTGCGGCGACGAGTACGATTTCACGAGCCTGATCGCCCGCTGGGGCCACTACAATACGGCGACCAACTGGTGCATGAACCTGCCGTTCATCTCTTCGGTCGGCGAGGCTGCCCATCCGGTGCAGGTCGAGGCATTCGACCCGCGGACGATCGATTTCGACGACCGCTCCTCGTTCCATGCCTTCGTCATGAGCGACGGCGACAACATGCAGTGGTCGATGGACAGCTACGGCGAGTCGCCGATGTACATGGGCGGCAAGGGGGCCGGTGAGGCCGGCCTGAGCTGGACGCTCTGCCCGACGGAGCTTTCGATCGTCTCGCCCTTCACGTGGAACAAGATGGCGGCCCGCCGGCAGGCCGGGTCGAGTTTCCTCGAGTACGGCGGCGGATACCAGTATCCCGACATCTTTGCCGTGAACCGTCCGAACCGCGCCGAACTGCTGCGTGAGTTCGCCCGGCGGATCAACTACCACATGGAGCGGCTTGGAATCCGGATCTTCGGCTTCATCTGCTTCGATGTTGCTTCGCCCGAAGCCCAGGAGGCCTTCCAGATCTATGCTGAGGAGATGCCCGGCCTGACGGGCATGCTCGCCGTGCAGTATTTCCCCTATGAACTTGACGGCAAGGTCTACTGGCACCGCAACCGTGCCGGAATCGATATCCCGGTAGTGACGGCCCGCTACAGCCTCTGGAACGAGGTCAATGCACACCGCCCGCGGGCCGGAGTCCCCGAGTTCGTGGCCTCGATGGTGAACCGTGACGTGCTGGCTGCCGGTGAGGAGGGGGATCGGATCCTCCAGTGGACGATCGTGCATGCCTGGTCGGATTTTGCCGAGTCGAGCCCGCTGACGCCGCGTCCGGCCATCGGTGTGAACCCCGTGCTGCGGACGCAGTCGCTGCTGCTGCCCTCGGTCAAGCCCGCATCGGCCGAGGAGCTCCTCTGGCGCATCCGCATGGAGTATCGTCCCGAACAGACCCGCAACGTGTTGAATCTGTAATACCGCATCAAGAAGAAGATGAACAAAACGCTTTTGGCCATAGCTCTCTTCGGGTTGGCCGCCGGAGAAACCAGCGCCCAGCAGATCGGCCGCGTGGCTCGCGTGGAGCCGGTGCGCTACGAGAAGCGTGACGGGCGCCTGAAGATCCTCTCCTATGTGAAACTTTCGGAGGCGCCGGCCCGTAAGACCGTGCTGCAGCTCGGTGACGAACCGCTGGCCGTCGAGGCCGGTTCGACCGGTGACAGCCTGCTGGTGTGGCTGCCCATGATCGGCAAGAGCGACGTGCTGACGCTCCGTTCCGGTCGCAAGGTGCTGTCATCCAAAGCCGTCGAGGCTCCGATCCCCGATGATTGGGGCTATTTCCGCAACGGTACGATCCACATCATCCAGTCGTCGCATCAGGACATAGCCTGGATGGACACGCCCGAATACTGCCGCACCGAACGTATCGAGGATATCATCATCCCGGCGCTGGACATCATGCGCGAGGATCCGAACTTCACTTTCGAAATGGAGCAGACGCTCAACCTCATGGAGTTTCTCGAGGCGCATCCCGAGCGTCGCGACGAGGTGATCGAGCGTTACAAGGAGGGCCGCTTCGTGTGGGGCGCCACCTACAACCAGCCCTACGAGGGGCTCGCTTCGGGCGAACAGCTGGTGCGCCAGGCCTACTACGGCCGCAAGTGGATCCGCGAGAACCTGCCCGGCTGCGACGACAGGACGGCCAACAACGTCGATGTCCCTGGCCGCACGATGCAGATGCCCCAGATACTGGCCAAGAGCGGTATCCGCAACCTCTTCGTATCGCGTATGCGCGAGGGCCTCTATGACTGGTACAGCCCCGATGGATCGAGCGTGCTGACCTACACGCCGGGCAACTACGGCTGGGCGACACTCATGTGGAAATTCTTCGAGAAGGATGCCGTTACGGCCTTCGAACGCCTGCATCCGCGCAGCCGCCTCTGGAGCGACTACTTCCGTAGCCGCCACATCCCGCCGCACTACGCCGTGCTGATGAGTTGTGACGCCACCAAGCCGGTGAACTTCGCACCGGTGATCGACGAGTGGAACCGCATTGCGGAGCTGGCCGAGGTGGAGCTGCCGCGTCTGAAGTGCTCGACGGCCGAGGAGTACCTCGCGCTGGTCGATACGCCCGAGGCGCAGATGGAGGAGGTCGTCGGCGAACGTCCCGACCTGTGGCTCTACATCCACGGTCCGGCACACTACCAGCAGACGGTGGCCAAGCGTGAGGCCGGCGTGCTGCTGCCGGCTGCCGAACTCTTCACGGCGGTGAACAACGTGTGCCTCGACGGTTCGTGGGACTATCCCCGCGCTGCGTTCGACCGCGCCTGGATGGCCTCGATCTATCCTGATCACGGTCTGGGCGGCAAGAACGGCGAGATCACCGACCGCATCTTCGGCGATTCACTCTCGGTAGCCCGCGACCTGGGCCGCTCGCTGCTCGACGCTTCGCTGCGCAAGATCGCCGACCGCGTTCCGGAAGAGGCGGGCAACTGGGTCGTGTTCAACGACCTGCAGTGGGACCGCACGGAGGTGGCCTACCTCCCGGCGGGCGACCGTCCTGCGGTGGTCTGCACCTCCGACGGCCGTGAGCTGCCCGTGCAGCGCGTCGAGCGCGACGGCCGCGAATGCCTGGCCTTCGTGGCCGAGGGCGTGCCTTCGTTCGGATATGCCGCCTACCGGGTGAAACCGGTGGCGAAGGAGCCCCGTCCGGTGGTGCCTGCAGGGGTCGAGCAGGGTGACAACTACTACCGCAACGCCTTCTATGACATTGTGCTGGGTGACGGCGGCATTGTTTCGCTCTACGACTTCGAGCAGGGCTGCAACCTGGCTGAGACCTCGCGTTTCGCCTTTGGTGACATCCTCGATGCCGGATACAAGGGCAACGGGGCCGGCGAGTTCAACCGCATCGCCGACCTGGAGGTGGACGACCAGACGCTTGTCAGCGCACAGCCCGCTTCGTGGCGGATCGTGGCGACGGGTGCCGTCTGCACGACTTTCGAGAATGCCGTACAGACCGCCTTCGCCCGCGTGATCCAGCGCATTACGGTTTACCATGCCATCAAGAAGATCGATTTCGATGTGACGCTCGAAAACTTCACGGGCGAGCATAACCGCCAGTACCGCATCCTCTTCCCGCTCAACATGAAGCGGGCATCGAGCCGCATCCACTACGAGGTTCCGATGGGTGTCGCCGAGGTGGGCGTCAGCGAGATGAAGAGCGTACCGGGCGGTTGGAGCTGGGGCGGCACCTACGTGCACCATCCCGCCGATTCGCATCCGCGCGAGATCCAGAACTTCATCTCGGCCAGCGGCAACGGCTTCGGTGTGACGATGTCGTCGTGCGTGGCCGTGGCGGACTGGATCGACCCGTCGCGCGACCAGTCGGATTATCCCGTGCTGCAGGGCATCCTGCTCTCGTCGCACAAGAGCTGCCACGGTGAGGGCAACTGGTACCACCAGACCGGCACCCACTCCTTCCGCTTCTCGATCCTCGGCCATGAGGCCGGGTGGCAGAACGGCTACTGCTTCGGCGTGGGGGCCAACCACCCGCTGCTGCCTGTCGCACGAGAGGGCCGCGGCGGCGACCTGGAGGCCAGCTGCTCGTTCATCCGCATCTCCGATCCGCTTGTGTCGCTCACGACGCTCAAGAAGGCCGACGGCGGCAATGCCCTCATCCTGCGTCTGACCGAGATGGAGGGTGTGGACAAGACGGTCGAGGTGACGCTGCCGTTCGATGTCAAGCGCGTGACGCGCACCGACCTCATCGAGGAGGGCGGCGAGCCGGTTGCCGGTTCGGGCCGCCGGCTGACCCTCCGTCTGGGACACCACGCCATCGAAACCTACAAACTCGAGCTCTGATGTTCCGTCCGCTTCTGATTCTGCTGTGTGTACTGTCGTGCGGCTGTTCCGTGCCGCACGACTGCACCGGCTATGTGAATCCCTTCATCGGAACGCTCCACGAGGGACACTGCGTCCCCGGGGCCACCGTTCCGATGGGTATGGTACAACCCGGTCCTGAGTCCGTGGACTCCCTCTACGAGGGCTATTTCATGGACCATGTGACGGGCTACCGCTATGCGGACCGCTACCTGGCGGGCTTCACCCAGACGCACCTCAACGGAGTGGGGTGCCCCTCGATGTCGGACATCCTGCTGATGCCCTGGTGCGGGCGCGAGATCGCCGGCACGGAGCGCGGAGCGTTTCGCTCGGAATACGACAAAACCTCCGAGGTGGCCTCACCGGGTTATTATGCCGTGCGGCTCGAGGATAACCGCACGCAGGTTGAACTGACGGCTACCCGCCGCGTGGCGTGCCACCGCTACCGCTTCGACGATCCGGCAACGGCCCGTGTCCTTGTCGATCTCCAGTACGGGGTGGCGTGGGATTCGACGCGGCTTGCCGGCAATGTCCTCGAGGTCCGTCAGGAGTTCGACGACTACGGCCTTTCGGGTTACCGCCGGCCGCGGGAGTGGGCTCCGCGCGACCAGTACTACACGATCCGTTTCGACCACCGCATCGCTTCGGTCGTCGAACTGCCGGCTCCGGATTCCGCCGAGCGGGCTCCGCGCTACGTGCTGAGCTTCGAGATGGACGGTGACGCCGAGCTCGGCGTGCGGATCGCCCTCTCGACGACGAGCGTCGAGGCGGCCCGCCGCAACCTGGCGGAGGAGGCGGCCGACAGCGAATCGTTCGATGTCCTCCGCGAACGGGCCCGCAGCGCGTGGAACGACCTGCTTTCGCGCGTCGAGATCTCGGGCGACCGGGAGCAGCGGACCAACTTCTATACGGCGCTCTACCGCCTCTACATGCAGCCCAACGACATCGCCGACACGGACGGCCGCTACCGTTCCGAGGCGGGCGAGGTGCGTACGAGCCGGTCGGGACACTTCTTCTCGACCCTCTCGCTGTGGGACACCTACCGGGCGGCGCACCCGCTCTATACGATCCTGACCCCCTCGCTCGTGCCATTGTTCAACGGCTCGATCATGGAACACTATGCAGCCAAGGTGGCCGATCCCTCGAATCCGCTCGAGGCGCACCGCTACCTGCCCCGGTGGGCCCTGTGGGGACATGAGACCCGTACGATGATCGGCAACCACGCCGTTCCGGTGCTGGTGGATGCCTGGCTCAAGGGGCTGCGCCCGGAGGGCTACGGCGACGATGAACTGTTCGAAGCCGTCTGGGAGAGTCTTCGCAAGAGTCATTACCGCAACCACACGGAGCTGATCGACACCTACGGATACATCCCCTTCGACCGTTCGCTCTCGGCTGTGGACGACGGCCGCGAGACCGTCTCCCGGCTGCTCGAATCGGCCTACGACGACCATTGCGCCGCCCTGCTCGCCCGCGCGCTCGGACGCACGGCCGAGGCCGACACGCTCGAGGCACTTGCGCGCAACTGGACGAACGTCTTCGACCCCGAATCGGGATTCATGTGCGGCCGGCGGGCCGACGGCAGCTTCCGGCGGGGGGAGGACCCTGCCCGGGTGGTCGGCGAGTGGGTGGCCGGATCGGATTTCACCGAGGGGAATGCCTGGCACTACCTTTTCCACGTACAGCACGACATCGAGGGGCTGATGGAGCGCATGGGGGGTGAGGAACCCTTCGTTGCACGGCTCGACTCGATGTTCTACACCCGCACGGGACGTCCCTATGTCAAGGACCTCGTGTGGAACATCTACGGGACCCTCGGGCAGTACTGGCACGGCAACGAACCGTGCCATCACGTGCCCTATCTCTACAAGTACACTTCGCGCGGGTACAAGACCGACGCCATCCTGCGTTACCTGACCCGCAACTTCTACCTCAATGCACCGGACGGCCTTCGCGGCAACGACGACTGCGGGCAGATGTCCGCATGGTATCTCTTCGCCGTGTCGGGCTTCTACCCGGTGGATCCCTGCGGGGGCGAGTTCGTGCTCGGGGCTCCGCAGGCCGAACGGATCGCCTTCCGGCTCGAGAACGGACGGACCTTCACCGTGCGTGCCGAAGGCCTCTCCGATGAGTGCATGTTTGTCGCCTCGGTGACGCTCGACGGGAAACCTTACCCCGGGCGCACGATCTCCTACGAACGGATCATGGAGGGCGGCGAACTGGTTTTCCACATGGTTTCGCGGCCTGACGGCGCGGAACTCCAAAACTTCCGTTGCGAATGAACCGTAAAAACACCCTTGCCGGGCTTTTGCCCGTGCTGTTCAGTTTCTTTGTCATGGGCTTCGTCGATGTCGTCGGCGTGGCGACCAGCTACGTGAAGGCCGATTTCTCGCTGAGCGACCGCATCGCCAACCTGCTGCCCATGATGGTTTTCCTCTGGTTTGCCGTCTGCTCGCTGCCCACGGGGGTTCTGATGGGGCGCATCGGGCGGAAGCGGACGGTCATGGCCAGTGCCGTCGTGACCTTCGTGGCGATGCTGCTGCCGCTGGCCGACTATTCGTTCCCGGTAGTGCTGACGGCCTTCGCCCTGCTGGGCATCGGCAACACGATGCTCCAGGTGTCGCTCAACCCGCTGCTTGCCGATGTCGCCGGCGAGGCCCGTGCGACGAGCATGCTCACGCTCGGGCAGTTCATCAAGGCGGTCTGCTCGATGCTCGGCCCCGTGCTTGTAGGCGTGGCGGCCGGCGTGTGGGGCAACTGGCGGCTGATTTTCCCGCTCTATGCCCTCATCACCCTGCTGTCGTGGCTCTGGATGGCCCGGCTGAAGGTCGATGAGTCGCACTCCGAGCCGGTCGGCGCCCGCGGCGTCCGTACGCTGCTCACCGACGGCTACATCCTGATGCTGCTGTCGGTCATCGTGTTGAGCGTCGGCTTCGAGATCGGGCTGATGACCGCCGTGCCGAAGTACCTCTCGGAGCGCTGCTCGCTCCCGCTCGACCGGGCGGCGATGGGCTGCAGCCTCTACTACCTGGCCCGTACCGCGGGGACGTTCGGCGGTGCGGTGGTCCTTTCGCGCATCTCTTCGCGCCGCTTCCTGACGGTCTCGATGCTGCTGGCCCTCGTCGCGCTGGGACTCTTCATGACGGCAGCCGATGCGACGGTGCTCTTCGTCACACTCTTCGTGTTGGGACTCTGCTGCGCCAACGTCTTCGCCATTGCCTTCTCTGCGGCCCTCAAGTCGGCTCCGGGGCGTGCCAACGAGGTCTCGGCGCTGATGATCATGGGTGTGGCCGGCGGTGCGCTGCTGCCACCCCTCATGGGCGTCGTGGCCGACCTGAGCGGTCAGTGGGCCAGCCTGTTCGTCCCGGGCGTCGCGCTGCTCTACATGCTTGTCGCCTCCCTGAAACTGAAAAATTAACCGATAAAAATTATCCAATATGAAAGAAATGACATCTCTGGAACGCTGCATGGCCGTGCTGGACGGGCGGATGCCCGACACGCTTCCCGTCGTGCCGCAAAGTTTCATGTTCGCGGTCGAGACGGCCGGATACAAGATCGGCGAGGTGAACCGCAACGGCCGCAAGATGGCCGAGGCCCACATCGTCTCGCAGGAGAAATACGGATACGACGGCTGCGTGATCGACTTCGACGACGCGACCATTGCCGAGGCCGTAGGCGCCAAGGTGATCTTCCGCGACGACGAACCCGCCATCGTGGACGAGCAGCAGCCCGTGCTCAAGGACCTGCGCGACGTCTATGACATGCCGATTCCCGATCCGATGAGCTCGGGACGTCTCAGCGTCTGGCTCGAGGCCACCGAGCGTCTGGTCGAGGCCATCGGCGACCATGTCTTCGTCATGGGACGCGCCGATCAGGGCCCTTTCAGCATCGCCTGCCTGCTGCGCGGAACCACGCAGTTCATGATGGACCTGCTGACCGAGGACCCCAAGCTGATAGCCGATGTACTGGACTACTGCCGCCGCATCAGCGCCGTCTTCGCCAAGGCGCAGAAGGATGCCGGTGCGCATGCCACCTCGATCGGTGACGCCTTTGCCGGCCCGAACCTCATCTCGCCCGACATGTACCGTCAGTTTGCCTTCGAGCCCGAGCGGAAGCTGGTCGAGGAGGTACAGGACTACGGCATTCCCTTCTCTGTGCACATCTGCGGCGATACGACCGGAATCATCGGAGACATGGGCCGCACCGGAGCCCGCATCCTCGAGGTGGACTGGAAACTCGATATGGCCGAGGCGCGCCGTCTCGTGCCTGAATCGACCGTGCTGATGGGCAACATCGACCCGAGTTTCCCGCTGGTGGTCGGTACGCCCGATGACGTCGATGCCGCCGTGAAGAACCTGGTGGCCAAGACCCGCGGCCGCCGCCACATCATCAGCTCGGGCTGCGCAATGGGCCGCAATACGCCCGAAGCCAACTTCCGCGCCTTCATAGCCGCGGCACGCCGCTACGGTTCCTACGAGGAGCTTTGCCGGCTGAATGAAAACCTGTAAATGACGAAAACAAAAAAACGACAGAATCATGACCAATCTGCAAGAACTTTCGGATGCCATCGTGGCGGGACATCTCGAGCCCGCCGTCGAACTGACCCGTCAGGCGATCGATGAGGGGGTGGACCCGCAGTCGATCATCTCCGACTACATGATCCCGGCCATGCAGCGCATCGGCCAGCGCTTCCAGGAGGGCAAGGCCTTCGTCCCCGAGCTGCTGATGGCGGCCCGGGCCATGAAGGGCGCCCTGGAGCTCATCAAACCCCTGTTGTCGAGCGGCAAGTCGGCGACGATCGGCAAGATCGTCATCGGCACGGTCTACGGTGACCTGCACGACATCGGCAAGAACCTCGTGGCCTCGATGTTCGAGGGCTGCGGCTTCGAGGTCATCAACCTCGGCGTGAACATCACGGCCGACCGGTTTGTCGAGGCGGTGCGCACCGAGCAGGCCGACATCCTCTGCCTCTCGGCCCTGCTTACGACGACGATGAACTACATGAAGACGGTGATCGAAGCCATCGAGCAGGCCGGACTGCGCGACCGGGTGAAGATCATGGTCGGCGGTGCGCCGGTCAATCAGCTGTTCGCCGACCAGATCGGCGCCGACGGCTATTCGGACAATGCCAACTCGGCCGTGCTGAAGGCCAAGGAACTCATCGCAAAATCGGCATAGCGTTATGGAACGGAACATGAAACAGTGGGTCGGGGAGCTGATTGCCTCCCCGGACCGCGCGGCGCTCCCGATCATGACCCACTCGGGAATCGAACTCATCGGACACAGCGTCCGCGATGCGGTTACCGACGGCGAGGTGCATGCCCGCGCCGTGCTGGCGCTCGCCGAGCGTTATCCTTCGTTGGCCTCGACCGTGATCATGGATCTGACCGTCGAGGCGGAGGCTTTCGGCGCCGAGATCCATTTCCCGGAGGACGACGTCCCCAGCGTCGTGGGACGTCTGGTCTGCGACCGTGCCGGGATCGAGGCGCTGGCCATCCCTTCGCTCGATGCCGGACGTGTCCCCGAGTACCTGAAGGCCAACGAGCTGGTGGCGCGCGCGTCGGACCGTCCCGTGCTGAGTGGCTGCATCGGTCCCTATTCGCTGGCCGGGCGTCTCTACGACATGTCGGAGATCATGATGGGCATCTATATCGAACCCGACACGATCCGCCTGCTGCTGGACAAGTGCACGGAGTTCATCACCGAGTACTGCAAGGCGCTCAAGCGGGCCGGTTCCAACGGCGTGCTCATCGCCGAACCGGCCGCCGGCCTGCTCTCCGACGACGCCTGCCGGGAGTTCTCCTCGGTCTACGTCCGCCGGATCGTCGAACAGGTGCAAGACGACAACTTCGCCGTCATCCTCCACAACTGCGGCAATACGGGGCAGTGCACCGCGGCCATGGTGGCCACGGGCAGCATGGGCTACCACTTCGGAAACGGCATGGACATGGCCGCGGCGTTGCGCGACTGCCCGTCGGACACGCTGGTAATGGGCAATGTCGATCCCGTATCGGTCTTCAAGATGGGTACGCCCGAGCAGGTGTACGGAGCCTCCACGGCGCTGCTGGAGATGGCGGCGGGGCATCCGAACTTCATCCTTTCGTCGGGGTGCGATACCCCTCCGGGGGTTCCGGCGGCCAACATCGAGGCCTTCTATCGGGCAGTTGCGGACTTTAACGGACGGAAGCGATGATCGAACGGTATTATCACGAGGCGGAGGGGTACAACCCCTTCCTGATCCGCGAGGGTTGGCAGGTCGCCCAGCTCAACTATCTTCCGGGCCACGGCCTGGACGACATGGTCGATGTCGAGGTGCACCGGCAGACCGACGAGGCATTCATCCTGTTTGCGGGAACGGCCGTGCTGGTGGCCGCCGAGATCGGCGATGAGGGCATCTCGTTCGAATGCGTGCGCATGACGCCCGGAGTCACCTACAACATCCCGGCCGGGGTGTGGCACAACATCGGCATGTCGCGCGATGCACGCATGATCATCGTCGAACGTGACGGGACGCACCTGCATGACGGTCTTCACCGTCCGTTCAGCGACGCCGAGGCGGAGCAGTTGCGTGCGGCCGTCGCCGAGACGCTCAAGAAGAGCGACGCATGCCGTTGAATCTGATTGTATGCGGTTTCCTGGGCAGCGGGAAGACAACGCTCATCCGCCGCATCGTGCGTGAGGCGCTTGCCGACCGCCGGGTCGTCGTCGTGGAGAACGAGTCGGGACGCGAGTCCGTAGACGGGCTCTATCTCCGCGATGGCGGGCTGAAGGTCGTGGACCTGCGTGCCGGGTGCGTCTGCTGCACGTTGCGGGGCGAGATGGCGGCAACGATGGAGCGTATCCGGACCGATTTCGATCCGGACTGCGTGTTCCTCGAACCGTCGGGGCTCGGCGACCTGGCCGACCTGCTCCGCATTCCGGGTTTCGAACCCGACGGGGTGGTGATGCTCGTGGATGTGGAGCGTTTCGACCTGCTGTTGAAGTTGAACCGCGACCATTTTCTCCGACAGTTCCGGCTCGCACCGGTCATCGTCCTGACCCGGACGGACCTCTCCACGCCCGAACGCACCGCTGCGGTACGCGACGAACTGGAGCGAATCAATCCCCAGGCGCTGATCGTTGAGGGAGGCGATGCCTTTGACGGAAACTGGTGGCTCGAGACCGTGCCCGGCTGCTATGCCCGATTCCGGGCCTTCTTCCCGGTTCTGCCGGCCGGGGGACCGCGCTTCGTCACGGAGACCTTCCCCGTCGGCCGGCCGGTGAGCCGCGACGATCTGGCCGCTCTCTTTGCGCGGCTTGCGGAGCGGAATCTCACCCCCGTGCGGGCCAAGGGATGCCTGTGCAGCGATGCGGGGTGGGTGAAGGCCGACTGGCTTGCTCCCGGCCGGCTCGAATGCTCGCCTGTCGCCGGGGCCCCCGAGTGCGGAGGGTTTCTCACCTGCTGGTGGGTCGATGCCGGAGCGGGAACATGGGCGGCCGATGCCGCAAAAGCTTGTTTGAAAGAGTGGATTTATGGAACGAAATGAGTGGATGGCCGCCCGGGAGTTGCCCCTCTCGGTGCGGGATCTGACGATTTCGCCCGCGGAGTTGCGGGCGACGCTGGGCTACGGAACAGCCGAACCGGGCCCGGACGTACAGGAGATCGTGGACCGGCTGACGGCCCGGGCCCTGGAGATCTGCCGGCCCCGGTTGGGTTTCCGGATCGTCGAGGGACGAGTCGAGCGGCAGCGGCTGAAACTCGGGGAACTCGATTTCGAACCCGGGGCGATCATCGCCGCCCAGTTGCGCAAGGGAAGCTGCTTCGCGGTGCTCATTGCCAGTGTCGGTGCCGAGATGGATGCCTGGCTGCACGACCTGCGCGAGGGCGATGATGTCGTGGCGGCCTATGTGGCCGATGCGCTGGGCTCGGTGATGGCCGAGGCGATCGTGGCCTGCGGGCTGGACCGCCTCGAGCGGTATGTGGCCCCCGAAGGGTTGCGCATCACCAACTCCTACAGCCCGGGATACTGCGGCTGGAACGTCTCCGAACAGCATGCCCTGTTCAGCCTGTTGCCCGAAGGGTTTTGCGGCGTGCGGCTTTGTGAGTCGGGGCTGATGCTGCCGATCAAGTCGGTGAGTGCCGTAGTCGGCATCGGCCCCGAGGTCGAGCGCCGCGACTACGGATGCGCCCTCTGCCGCAAGGCCGACTGTTACAAGCGGCGGCTCGGGGCCTGACGGGTACGGACCTGTGAAACGACAGGCGGCGCTCCTTGCGGGGCGCCGCCTGTTTCGGTTGAGGTCTTTGTCTTGTGCGGTTGCGAAGATCAAATCTTCTCCAGTTCCACGGTGAAGTGGCGCAGGATCGGAGCTTCGAACGTGATGCGGTATCCGTGGGTGATCTCCTCGCGACGCTCGTAGATGTTGCGGCATGCTGCGGCGATCACACGGATGTGGTTGTCGGTGTAGACCCGTCGCGGGATGGCCAGGCGAAGCAGCTCGAGGGCCGGGTAGCGGTTCTCGTGCGTTTCGGGGTCGCGGTCTGCGAGGATCGAGCCGATCTCGACTCCGCGGATACCCGCCTCGAGGTAGAGCTCCACGGCCAGCGTCTGGGCGATGAACTCCTCCTTGGGCAGGTTCGGGAGCACCTTCTTGGCATCGATGAAGATGGCGTGGCCGCCGGCCGGACGCTGGTAAGGAACGCCGTATTCGTCGAGCAGATCGCCCAGCAGCTTGACCTGACGGATGCGGGCGTCGAGCTGTTCGAACTCCGTATTCTCGTCCAGACCCACTGCGAGGGCATCCATGTCGCGTCCCGACATGCCGCCGTAGGTCACGTATCCCTCGTACATGATGCAGAACGACATCGCCTTGACGAAGAGCTCCTCGGAGCGCATGGCCACGAAGCCGCCCATGTTCACCACGCCGTCCTTCTTGGCCGAAATGGTCATGATGTCGGCATACTGATAGATCTCGCGGACGATCTGCTTGATTGACTTGTCGGCGTAACCCTCCTCGCGCGTCTTGATGAAGTAGGCATTTTCGGCGAAGCGGGCCGAGTCGATGAGCAGGGGCACGTTGTAGCGGCGGCACAGCTCGGCCGTCTCGCGGATGTTGCGCATCGATACGGGCTGTCCTCCGGCCGTATTGTTGGTGATCGTCAGCACGACGCACGGCACCTTCTCGCGCGGGTTTTCGCGCAGCA
Source organism: Alistipes sp. CAG:268 (assembly GCA_000434235.1). Lineage (GTDB taxonomy): Bacteria > Bacteroidota > Bacteroidia > Bacteroidales > Rikenellaceae > Alistipes > Alistipes avistercoris. The sequence goes on from FR892001.1 coordinate 53,953, forward strand.
CCTTCTCGAGCTTGCCGAGGTCCATCTCGCCCTTGAACGGGATCTCGAGCTGCGTGTCGGAGGCTGCGTCGATCGTGCAGTCCACGGCGTGGCAGCGGCGGAACTCGATGTGGCCCTTCGTGGTGTCGAAGTGGGAGTTGCCCGGGACGATGTCGCCCTCCTTGAGCAGCGCCGAGAAGATGACGTTCTCGGCGGCGCGGCCCTGGTGCGTGGGCAGGAAGTAGGGCATGTCGAACAGGCGCCCGATGACCTCCTTCAGCCGGAAGTAGGATGCGGCGCCGGCGTAACTCTCGTCACCGGTCATCATCGCCGCCCACTGGCGGTCGCTCATCGAGCCCGTGCCCGAGTCGGTCAGCAGGTCGATCGTCACCTGGTCCGCACGCAGCTTGAAGAGGTTGTAGTGAGCTTCGCGGATCCAGGCCTCGCGCTCTTCGCGCGTCGAGGTGCGGATCGCTTCGGTCATCTTGATCTTGTAGGGTTCGCAATAGGGCAGTTTCATGTCGTTGTATTTTTGTTTTAAGGTTAAGGATCGTCGGTATTTTCTTCAAAATTACGAAAAAAAATCGAAGATTCGGCATTTGGGGTTTCGATTTGTTGAAAAAAGGCTTTCGGATGGCCTCGGAGCGAACTTTTGGCCCCTGCGGTGGCATGTCCTGCAACCCGCTTTTTCCCGTGACGGCGGCCCGCCCGTGCGATTTTTCGGGCCCGAAAAATCTTTTTTTCGCCGAAAGAATTGTATATTCGCGGCGCGAAAGCAAGGTTAGCAAGGTGTTGGTTCGGATACAATATGCACTGTTCGTGGCGCTTTTCGTGTTGATGAGCGCCGTCGGACCTCTCCCCGAGCGGGAGGGATCGGACCGTACGTTCGCCGCTCTTTCCGCCGACCGGAGTTCCGACATCCCCTCTCCGGCCGACTTCTGCTTTGCCGTGCCGTGCCTCGGATTCGAAATCTCCGATCTGCCCGATTCGGGTTGCGGGTTGAGAAGCCTGCTGCGTTGCTACGACTTCGGGTCTGCGGGCTCCGTCCTGACGGTATCCGACGCGGCCGGGGCGTTTGTTCCGCCGTGCGGCGAGGGTTTCTCGCCCCGCCCGGTGGATTATTACGTCTTCTCGCTCGAGCGTATCCGGATATAGCCCCGTTTCGGCCTGCCGGGCCGAAACGTCTCGCCGTCGCCGGGGTCTCCCGCCGTCGGTTCCCCGCCTTGTTTTCTCGCATGCCGTGGCATGCCTGCCGTGTCAATTCGAACAAAAAACAGATAATATGTATTTCACGTTACTCGTGGTCGTGATCCTTACGGCCATTGCGCTGGTTGCCGTTGCGCTCGGTGTCGCCCGGGCCATCTCGCCCCGCTCCTACAATTCGCAGAAGGGCGAGGCCTACGAATGCGGCATCCCCACGCGCGGACGATCGTGGATGCAGTTCAAGGTCGGCTATTACCTCTTTGCCATCCTCTTCCTGATGTTCGACGTCGAGACCGTCTTCCTCTTCTCGTGGGCCGTCGTCGTGCAGGATCTGGGTCTCTATGGCCTTGTGAGCATCCTCTTCTTCTTGCTTGTGTTGATTTTGGGCCTTGCATACGCTTGGCGGAAAGGAGCCTTGGAATGGAAATAAAGATGCCGGAGATCAAGTCGATGAAATACGAGGATTTCAACGACAACGAATACCTTGAGAACATGGCGCGCGAACTGCGCGCAAACGGGACGAACGTCATCGTCGGGTGCCTCGACAACCTGATCGAGTGGGGCCGCAGCAACAGCCTTTGGCCGCTGACGTTCGCCACGAGCTGCTGCGGCATCGAGTTCATGGCCGTGGGTGCCGCCCGCTACGATTTTGCCCGGTTCGGGTTTGAAGTCGCGCGTGCCTCCCCGCGTCAGGCCGACTTCATCATGGTCGCCGGTACGATCACCCACAAGATGGCCCCGGTGCTCAAGCGCCTCTACGACCAGATGGCCGACCCGAAATACGTGATCGCCGTGGGCGGCTGCGCCATCAGCGGCGGGCCCTTCAAGAAGTCCTACCACGTGGTGCAGGGCGTCGGCGAGATCCTGCCCGTCGATGTCTACATCCCGGGATGTCCGCCGCGTCCCGAGGCAATGCTCTACGGGCTGATGCAGCTCCAGCGCAAGGTACGCCTGCAGCGCTTCTTCGGCGGCGTAAACCGCCAGATCGGCGAGAAGGAGTATGAGGAGCTGCTCAAGCGCGACCTGACGGCTGAAAAGAACGAGTTGAACGTCGAAAGAGAAGATAAACGATGAATACGACCTGGAAAGAGAAGATTACGGGCTGGGAACCCGCGGCCGAGTGGCGAGAGGCGGGCGACGGCATGGTGACCCTGCCGGCCGACCGGCTGCATGCGGTGGCCGCCCGGCTCAAGGAGGAGGGGTTCGACTTCCTGCGCAGCCTTACGGGCATGGACTGGGGCGAAGAGGGGCTCGGCGTGGTCTACCACCTCGAATCCACCCGCACGGGAGAAAACCTTGTGCTGCGGACGCTGACCCCGGACCGGGAGAACCCCGTGCTGGATACGGTCTGCGACCTGTGGCGTGCCGCCGAGTTCAACGAACGCGAGGCATACGACTATTTCGGCATCCGTTTCCTGAACCACCCCGACATGCGCCGGCTCTTCCTGCGCGACGACTGGGTGGGATATCCCCTGCGCAAGGACTACGATCCGGCGCTGAATCCCCTGCGCATGAGCAACGAGGTGGCCGAGGAGACGGCCCAGAGCTTCGAACTCACCCACGACGGAAGTTTCATCCGCCACCGCAAGGCGATCTTCGAGGAGGACGAGTACGTCATCAACATCGGCCCCCAGCACCCGGCTACGCACGGCGTGCTGCGCTTCCGCGTCTCGCTCGAGGGCGAGATTATCCGCAAGCTCGACGTGCACTGTGGCTACATCCACCGCGGCATCGAGAAGATGTGCGAGAGCCTGACCTATCCGCAGACCCTCGCCCTGACCGACCGCCTCGACTACCTCGGGGCGTCGCAGAACCGCCATGCCCTCTGCATGTGCATCGAGCGGGCGATGGGTGTCGAGGTCTCCGAGCGCGTGCAGTACATCCGCACGATCATGGACGAGCTGCAGCGCATCGATTCGCACCTGCTCTTCTTCTCGTGCCTCTGCATGGACATGGGCGCGCTGACGGCCTTTTTCTACGGTTTCCGCGACCGCGAGAAGGTGCTCGACATCCTGGAGCAGACGACCGGCGGCCGGCTCATCCAGACCTACAACACCATCGGCGGCGTACAGGCCGACATCCATCCCGACTTCGTGCGCAAGGTCAAGGAGTTTATCGCCTACATGCGTCCGACGCTGCGCGAGTACCACGAGGTCTTCACCGGCAACATCATCGCTCAGGAGCGTCTGAAGGGTACCGGCGTGCTGTCGCGCGAGGATGCCGTTTCGTTCGGTGCGACGGGCGGCACGGGCCGCGCCTCGGGCTGGGCCTGCGACGTGCGCAAGCGCCATCCCTATGCCATGTACGGCAAGGTCGATTTCGACGAGGTGCTCTTCACCGAGGGCGACTGCATGGCCCGCTACCTGGTGCGCATGCGCGAGATCGAGCAGAGCATGCGGATCATCGAGCAGCTAATTGACAACATTCCCGAGGGACCCTGGCAGGAGAAGATGAAACCCGTGATCCGGATCCCCGAGGGCAGCTACTACGCCGCCGTCGAGGGCAGCCGCGGCGAGTTCGGCGTCTACATCGAGAGCCGCGGCGACAAGTCGCCCTACCGCATGAAGTTCCGCTCGACGGGCCTTCCGCTCGTATCGTGCATGGAAACCATAACCCGCGGCGCGAAGATCGCCGACCTGATCGCCATCGGCGGTACGGTCGATTACGTCGTGCCCGATATTGACCGTTAAACGCAAAACACGAGAATATGTTCGATTTCAGCATCATAACTAACTGGATACACGGACTCCTGACGTCGTTCCTGCCGCTCGGCCTGGCGACCTTCGTCGAGTGCGTGGTGATCGGCGGCTGTCTGTTGCTGCTCTACACGATCATCGCCATCGTGATGATCTTCATGGAGCGCAAGGTCTGTGCCGCGTTCCAGTGCCGTCTGGGCCCCGTGCGCGTCGGTCCGTGGGGCACGCTGCAGGTCTTCGGCGACGTCTTCAAGATGCTCACCAAGGAGATCATCACCATCCGCCATGCGGACAAGTTCCTCTACAACCTGGCCCCCTACATCGTCATCCTGGCCTCGCTCCTGGCCTTCGCCTGCCTGCCCTTCAACCGCGGGATGGAGGTCCTCGACTTCAACGTAGGCGTCTTCTTCATGATGGCCGCCTCGTCGATCGGCGTGGTGGGCATCCTGCTGGCCGGGTGGAGCTCCAACAACAAGTATTCGCTCATCGGCGCCATGCGAAGCGGTGCGCAGATGATCTCCTACGAGTTGTCGATCGGCCTCTCGATCCTGACGATCGTCGTCCTGACCGACACGATGCAGTTCTCGGAGATCGTTGAGCGTCAGGCCGACGGGTGGTTCATCTTCAAGGGCCACCTCCCGGCGCTCATCGCCTTCGTGATTTACCTGATCGCCGGCAACGCCGAAGTGAACCGCGGCCCGTTCGACCTCCCGGAGGCCGAGTCGGAGCTCACGGCCGGATACCACACCGAGTACTCGGGCATGCACTTCGGCCTGTTCTACGTCGCCGAGTTCGTCAATCTGTTCATCATCTCGGGCGTTGCGGCCACGATCTTCCTCGGCGGCTGGATGCCGCTGCACATCCCCGGCTGGGAGGGCTTCAACACGGTGATGGACTACATCCCGGGCTTCGTCTGGTTCTTCGGCAAGGCCTTCTTCGTGGTCCTGCTGCTGATGTGGATCAAGTGGACCTTCCCGCGCCTGCGCATCGACCAGATCCTGACGCTCGAATGGAAATACCTCGTACCGATCGGCCTGGTCAATCTCCTGCTGATGGTCATCGTCGTTGTCTTTAACCTGCATTTTTAGTCATGTCGAATTATATCAAAGGACTGTTTCACGGACTGGGGACCCTGCTGACGGGCATGAAGGTGACCGGCCGCGAATTCTTCACGCCCAAGGTCACCGAGCAATACCCCGAGAACCGGGCCACGCTGAAGATGTACGACCGCTACTGCGGCCATCTGACGATGCCCCACGATGCCGAGGGGCACAACAAGTGCATCGCCTGCGGACTGTGCCAGTCGTCGTGCCCCAACGGGACGATCCGCCTGGTGACCGAGATGGTCACCGATCCCGAAACGGGCAAGTCGAAGAAACGTCTGGTGCGCTACGAGTACGACCTCGGGTCATGCATGTTCTGCCACCTGTGCGTCAATGCCTGCCCGACGGGAGCCATCCGCTTTGCGACGGAGTTCGAACACGCGGTCTACACGCGGGAGAAACTGGTCCAAATCCTGAACAAACAGTAAGCCATGGAGATAACTCTCGAATTGATCGTTTTCGCCGTGCTGGCGATCTTCATCACGGTGAGCGCCGTGCTGGCCGTTTCGACGCGGCGTATCCTGCGTGCGGCGACCTACCTGCTGTTCGTGCTCTTCGGTACGGCCGGCATCTATTTCCAGCTCAACTATTCGTTCCTCGGGGCCGTGCAGCTGCTCATCTACGCCGGCGGCATCACGGTGCTCTACGTCTTCTCGATTCTGCTCACCTCGAGCGAGGGCGACAAGGCCGAGGAGCTCAAGGGCTACAAGTTCGTGGCGGGTCTGGCCGCAACATTGGCCGGCCTGGGCGTCTGTCTCTTCATTACGCTCAAGCACCACTTCCTGCCGTCGCACTTCGAGCACGGCGAACTGTCGGTCCGCACGATCGGCCATGCGCTGATGAGCAGCGACAAGTACGGATATGTCCTGCCGTTCGAGGTGATCAGCCTGCTGTTGCTTGCCTGCATCGTCGGCGGTATCATGATCGCCCGCAAACGCTAAAAAACAGAGTGCCTTATGATACACATGGAGTATTATCTCGTCGTCTCCACGATCATGATGTTCGTGGGAATCTACGGCTTCGTGACGCGCCGCAACCTGCTGGCCATGCTGATCTCCGTAGAGCTGATTCTCAACTCGGTGGATATCAACTTCGTGGTCTTCAACCGCTTCCTCTTCCCCGGAGCGCTCGAGGGCTTCTTCTTCGCGCTGTTCGCCATCGGGGTGAGTGCCGCGGAGACGGCCGTCGCCATCGCCATCATCATCAACATCTACCGCAACATCCGCAATATCCAGGTCCGCAACCTGCGCCAGATGAAGTGGTAACGATCCCTGCAAATAACGACGCTTTATGGAATATACGATTCTGATTCTGCTGCTGCCGTTCGTGAGTTTCCTCGTGCTCGGCATCGCCGGCATGAAGCTCCGACCCGCGGTGGCCGGCGCCATCGGCACGGCCGTAGTGGCCGTGGTGGCGGTCCTGAGCTACACGGCCGCCGGGGAGTACTTCTTCGGCGTGGGGCGTGACGCCGCGGGCCTCTATCCGACGCTCGTGCCGTGGAACACCGTCTGGCTGCCCATCAGTCAGACGCTGCACATCGACCTGGGCATCCAGCTCGACCCGATCTCGGTGATGATGCTTGTCGTCATCTCGACCGTCTCGCTCATGGTCCACATCTACTCGTTCGGCTACATGAAGGGCGAGCGGGGCTTCCAGCGCTACTACGCTTTCCTGTCGCTCTTCACGATGAGCATGATGGGGCTGGTCGTGGCCACGAACATCTTCCAGATGTACCTCTTCTGGGAACTGGTGGGCGTAAGCTCCTATCTGCTGATCGGCTTCTACTACACGAAGCCCGAGGCCATCGCCGCCTCGAAGAAGGCCTTCATCGTGACCCGTTTCGCCGACCTGGGTTTTCTCGTAGGCATCCTTTTCTACGGTTACTACGCCGGGACCTTCTCCTTCACGCCCGATACGGCCATGCTGGCCGCCGCCGGAGGGATGATCCCGCTGGCACTGGGGCTGATGTTCATCGGCGGCGCCGGCAAGAGCGCCATGTTCCCGCTGCACATCTGGCTGCCCGACGCCATGGAGGGTCCGACGCCCGTCTCGGCGCTGATCCATGCCGCGACGATGGTCGTCGCCGGTGTCTACCTCGTGGCGCGGATGTTCCCCCTGTTCATCGGCTATGCCCCCGAGGTGCTGCACTGGACGGCCTACATCGGGGCCTTCACAGCGCTCTACGCCGCCGTGGTGGCCTGCGTGCAGAGCGACATCAAGCGCGTGCTGGCCTTCAGCACCATCTCGCAGATCGGCTTCATGATCGTCTCGCTCGGCGTCTGCACCTCGGCCGATCCCCACGCGGGCGGGCTGGGCTACATGGCCTCGATGTTCCACCTCTTCACCCATGCCCTGTTCAAGGCGTTGCTCTTCCTCGGGGCGGGCTGCATCATCCATGCCGTCCATTCGAACGAGATGTCGGCCATGGGCGGCCTGCGCCGCTACATGCCCCTGACGCATGTGACCTTCCTCGTGGCCTGCCTGGCCATTGCGGGCATCTGGCCCCTGAGCGGCTTCTTCTCCAAGGATGAGATCCTCACGGCCTGCTTCGCCTTCAGCCCCGTCATGGGGTGGGTGATGACCGCCATTGCCGGACTGACGGCCTTCTACATGTTCCGCCTCTACTTCAACATCTTCTGGGGGCGTGAGAACCGCGAGCTGCATGCGGCCCACGCGCCGCATGAGGCCCCGTTGAGCATGACCCTGCCGCTGGTATTCCTTGCCGTCGTGACGCTCTTTGCCGGCTGGATCCCCTTCGGCGAGTTCGTCTCGTCGGACGGCGCCGCCTATACGATCCACATCGACCGCAGCGTCGCTGCCGTGAGCCTCTGCGTGGCCGTGGCCGCCATTGCGCTGGCCACGTGGATGTATGCCCGCGAAAAGCAGCCTGTGGCCGACCGTCTGGCAGCGGCCTTCCCGACGCTGCACCGTGCGGCCTACCACCGCTTCTACATCGACGAGGTCTACCAGTTCGTCACCCATCGCGTGATCTTCGCCTGCATCTCGACACCGATCGCCTGGTTCGACCGCCACGTCGTGGACGGCTTCATGAACCTGCTGGCCACGGCGACCCACGGTGCGGCCGCCGCCATCCGGGGCATGCAGAGCGGCAGCGTGCAGCGCTACTGCATCTGGATGCTGGGCGGTGCGCTGGGCCTTACGATCCTGATTCTTCTCATCCGCTAATTCGACGCTGTTATTATGAATATGCTATCCCTGTTCCCCCTCATCCCGCTGGTGATGCTGCTGGGGCTTTGGATTTCGAAATCGACGCGGCAGATCCATGCCGTGATGGTCACCGGCTCGTCGCTGCTGCTGGTACTGGCCGTCGTGCTGGTCTTCCGGTTCCTCGGCTTGCGCGAGGCGGGCGAGACGGCCGCGATGCTGCTGACCGACAGCCATGTATGGTACGCCCCGCTCAACATCCACTACGCCATCGGCGTGGACGGCATCTCGGTGGCGATGCTGCTCCTGTCGGCCATCATCGTCTTTACGGGCACATTCGCCTCGTGGCAGATGAAGACCGACGTCAAGGAGTACTTCCTCTGGTTCTGCCTGTTGAGTGTCGGGGTCTTCGGATTCTTCATCTCGGTGGACCTCTTCACGATGTTCATGTTCTACGAGGTGGCGCTCATCCCGATGTACCTGCTCATCGGCGTCTGGGGCAGCGGCCGCAAGGAGTATTCGGCCATGAAACTCACGCTGATGCTCATGGGCGGCTCGGCCTTCCTGCCGATCGGCATCCTGGGCATCTACTTCGGCTCGGGGGCCCAGACGATGAACGTACTGGAGATCGCCGCGCTGCACAACATCCCCCTTGCCGAGCAGCGCATCTGGTTCCCGCTCGTCTTCATCGGCTTCGGCGTCCTGGGAGCCCTTTTCCCCTTCCACACGTGGAGTCCCGACGGCCACGCCTCGGCCCCGACGGCCGTGTCGATGCTCCATGCCGGCGTGCTGATGAAATTGGGCGGCTACGGATGCTTCCGCGTGGCGATGTTCCTGCTGCCCGAGGCGGCGCACGAACTGAGCTGGATCTTCATTCTGCTGACGACCGTATCGGTGGTCTACGGGGCCCTTTCGGCCTGCGTGCAGACCGACCTGAAGTACATCAACGCCTATTCCTCGGTGTCGCACTGCGGACTGGTGCTCTTCGCCATCCTGATGATGAACGAGACGGCCGCCACGGGTGCCGTGCTGCAGATGCTGAGCCACGGACTGATGACGGCGCTCTTCTTCGCCCTGATCGGCATGATCTACGGCCGCACCCATACGCGTGACGTCCGCCAGCTCGCCGGTCTGATGAAGATCATGCCCTTCCTGGCCGTGGGCTACGTCATCGCCGGTCTGGCCAACCTCGGTCTTCCAGGCCTGAGCGGCTTCGTGGCCGAGATGACGATCTTCAACGGCGCCTTCATGCACGCCGACACGTTCCACCGCGTCGTGACGATCATCGCCTGCACGTCGATCGTCATCACGGCGGTCTACATCCTGCGCGTCGTGGGTCGCATCCTCTACGGCACCTGCACCAACCCCGAGCACCTGAAGCTCTCGGATGCCACGTGGGACGAACGCTTTTCGGTCATCTGCCTCATCGTCGCCGTTGCCGGCATGGGTCTGGCCCCGCTGTGGGTGAGCGACCTGGTGCGCGGCGGTGTCGGGACGGTCATTACTCACCTTTTGAATTAGACGAGCCATGAATTATACGGATCTATTCGTTTACATGCGGGCCGAGGTGACGCTCGCGCTGCTGATCGTCCTGCTCTTCCTCTACGACCTCTTCGCCGGCGAACGGGCCCGGCGCTGCTTTACGGCCGTCGTGTGCATCCTGCTGGCCGTCGAGGCCGTCGTTGCGCTTCTGCCCGGCGAGGCGGGGTCGCTCTTCGGCGGGATGTTCCGCTACGAACCGATGCACGGCATCGTGAAGGCCGTCCTGACCGTCGGCGCACTCATCGTCTGCCTGCAGGCAGACACATGGCTGCGGCGCGACGACACGCGCCACAAGCAGGGCGAGTTCTACATCCTCACCCTCTCGACGCTGCTGGGCATGTTCTTCATGATCGGTGCCGACAACTTCCTGATGTTCTTCATCGGCCTCGAGCTGGCTTCGGTGCCGATGGCCTGCCTGGTGGCCTTCGACAAGTACAAGGGCCATTCGGCCGAGGCGGGAGCCAAGTTCATCCTCTGCGCGCTGTTTGCCAGTGGACTGATGCTCTACGGCATCTCGTTCCTCTACGGCACTACCGGTACGCTCTACTTCGACGACATGGCGTCGCACATCGACGGCTCGCCGCTGCAGGTTCTCTCGCTGGTCTTCTTCCTTGCTGGCCTCGGCTTCAAGCTCTCGCTCGTGCCCTTCCACCTCTGGACCGCCGACACCTACCAGGGCGCCCCGACACCCGTCACGGCCTACCTGTCGGTCGTCTCGAAGGGAGCTGCGGCCTTCGTGCTGCTCACGGTGCTGGTCAAGGTCTTCGCCCCGATGGTCGGCGAGTGGCAGACGGTGCTCTGGGCGCTTACCGTGCTGAGCATCACCGTGGCCAACCTCTTCGCCATCCGGCAGCGCAACCTCAAGCGCTTCCTGGCCTTTTCGTCGATCTCGCAGGCCGGATACATCCTGCTGGCCGTCATCGGCGGGACGCCTTTCGGCATGACCTCGCTGGTTTTCTACGTGCTGGTCTACATGGCCGCCAACCTCGCGGCCTTCGGCGTGATCGCCTCCGTCGAGCAGCACAGCGGCGGCAAGGTCGCCATCGAGGACTACAACGGGCTCTACCGCACGAACCCCCGTCTGACCGTGGCGATGACGCTGGCGCTCTTCTCGCTGGCCGGCATCCCGCCCTTCGCTGGGTTCTTCTCGAAGTTCTTCGTCTTTGCGGCCGCCTTCCGCAGCGGATTCCACCTGCTGGTCTTCATCGCCCTGCTCAATACGGTGATCTCGCTCTACTACTACCTGCTGGTGGTCAAGGCGATGTACATCACGCCGAACGAGTCGCCCATCGCGGCGTTCCGCAGCGACCGCTACACGCGCATCAGCCTCTTCTTCTGCCTGGCCGGCGTGCTGCTGCTGGGTGTGGCGAGCGCGGTCTACGACAGCATCAACGCCCTCTCCTACGGGCTCTGATCCCGGAACGGGAATGTGACGCGAAAAGCCCCTGTTGCCACGGCAACAGGGGCTTTTCGTATGGATGCGTGTCGGATGCCTCTCTCCGCCGCAGCGGCGGGCCCGGTCAGAGGTGCTCGAGCGTGTAGTCGATCATCTTCTGCCGGACGTTGTAGGTGTCCGAAGGCAGCATCGAGTGGTTCTGGTCCGGATAGACCATCATGTCGTATTGCTTGCCGTAACGGTTCAGCGCCCGCGTCAGCTCGACGGTGTTCTGGAAGTGGACGTTGTCGTCGGCCGTGCCGTGGATGAGCAGCAGCCGGGTCTTCTCGTCGTCGAGCATCCGGGCGAAGTTGATCGGCGAGTTGTCGTCATACCCCGCGGCGTTGTATTGCGGCAGGTTGTTGTAGATCTCCGTGTAGATCGTGTCGTAGTAGCGCCACGAGGTGACCGGAGCCACGGCAATCGCCATGCGGAAGAGCCCGTGTCCCTTGAGCGCGCAGCTGACGGCCATAAAACCTCCGTAGGACCATCCGTAGATGCCGATGCGGTCGGCATCGACCCAGGGCTGCGCGGCCATGTAGCGGGCCGTCGAGAGCTGGTCCTCGACCTCCAGGGCACCGAGCCGTCCATAGGTCTGCTTCTTGAACTTCTCGCCGCGGAATCCCGTTCCCCGGCCGTCGGCCGAGACCACGACATAGCCCTTTTCGACCAGGGCGTCCTCCCAGTCCACCGACCAGCGGTCGGCCACCTGCTGCGATCCGGGTCCCGAATACTGCGTGAGCAGTACGGGGTAGCGCTTCGAGGGGTCGAAGTCGCGCGGACGGATTATGTAGGCGTTGAGCGTGTCGCCTCGTTCGGTGGTGAAGGTGAAGAACTCCTTGACGGGAACCCTCCTGGCTGCAAGCTCCTCGCGCAGGGCGCGGCTGTCGGCCAGCGTACGGACGACGTTGCCCTCGCCGTCGCAGATCTCCACGCGGTTGGGCGTCGAGGCGTTCGAGAAGGTCGAGATGTAGTATTTCATGCCGCGGCTCGGGGCGATCGAGTAGTAGCCCTCGCCGGGCGTGAGGCGGCGCTTGTCCTTGCCGTCGAGGCGGACGCTGTAGAGGTTGCGGCGCAGGGGCGAGGTCTCGGTCGAGAGGTACCACACCCGTTTGCCGTCGGTCCCGACGACGCCGGTCACCTCCCAGGCCCCCTTGGTTACCTGTGCGAGCAGGCCTCGGCGGATGCTGTAGAGGTAGAGGTGCATGTAGCCCGTGTGGCTCTCCTGCCGCACGAGGAAGCGGTCGTTATCGACGAAGGTCACCGTGCCGTCGTCCACCCGCTCGACATACTGCTGGGCCCGCTCCTCGTAGATGACGCGCTGGGCGCCGTGGGGCTCGCAGAGCACCATCTCGAAGGTGTTCTGGCGTCGGTTGAGGCGGTAGTACCAGAGGCGGCCGTCGGGCGTGAAGCCCAGGCGCGGGATGTACTGGTCGGTCTCGCTGCCCGTGTCGATGCGGTTCTTGGCCCCGGTCTCAAGGTCGGCGACCCAGAGCTGCAGCGTCGAGTTCTTCTCTCCGGCCTTGGGGTATTTGAACGAGTAGGCCTCGTTGTAGAGCTTGCCGTCGAAGCGCATCATCTCCATCAGAGGCACCTGCGACTCGTCGAAGCGCAGGTAGGCCAGCCGCTTGCCGTCGGGTGAGAAGGCGTAGGCGCGCGTGAAGCCGAACTCCTCCTCGTAGACCCAGTCGGTCGTGCCGTTGATGACCGAGTTCCACGCTCCGTCGTCGGTGATCCGGCGGGTCTTCTTCGTGGCGATCTCATAGACGTAGAGGTCGTTGCGGTCCGAATAGGCGATCAGCCGCCCGTCGGGCGAGAAGGAGGCGTCGCGCGGGGCCTCGGCCTCGGGGAGGATCGGGCGGACGACGCCGTCGGCC
>FR892001.1:66999-86105 GCA_000434235.1 Alistipes sp. CAG:268
GTAGGAGTGGCGGTAGATGGGCGTGCGGCCCGAAGCGATGAGGATCATCCGTTCGTCGGGCGAGAAGGTGTAGTCCGAGACGGTCTGCACGTCGCTGCTCCGGGGCAGCAGACGCTCGCCGGGCCCCTCCTGCGCATAGCTGTAACGCAGGATCTCGTTACCTTCGAGGGTCGTATAGTGTTCGCCGTCGGCCATCGATCGGATGCCGTACACCCGCTCGTTCATCGATGCCAGACGGGCTATTTCGCGGTATTCGTCGCGGGCCGCAAGGGTCCCGGAGCCGAGCAGGGCGGCCGCCAGGACGGGAATGAGTCTCTTCTTCACGGTTCTATTCGGGGTATTAGATGTCTTCGACGTTGAATTCATAGCCCAGGCGCTTGCCCGTCACGAACTTCGAGTTGTCCATCTTGGTGTTGAACTGGTCCACCGTGACGCGCTTGTTCTCCTCGTAGGGCGGAAGCAGCAGGTCGAAGTCGAGCGAGAAGGCGATGGCCGACTCGAGGATGGCGATCAGGGCGTCGTGGTCGATCTCGTCCTTGCCGAAATCTGCGGCGCGGAGCGTCGTCTGCCCCTTTCCTTCGACGAAGTAGCGGCGGTCGCGGTTGATGAACAGCCGGCCGATCAGGTATCCTTCGTCGGCGTTGCGGTTGAACTTGAACGAGTCGGAGAGGAAGTTGTAGATGTTCACCACGCCGCAGTAGGAGTTCTCGCGGTCGGCCTGCACGTAGGGGGTCTTCCAGATGGGGTGGGCGTCGTCGAACTCGAAGACGTCGGTGTGCATCTGGAAGATCAGCAGGTCGTTGGCGATCTGGAGCTGCGCCTCGAACTTGCCGCGGTCGCGGTATTCGAGCCGTACGCGGCGGTCGAGTTTCCCGTCGAGTTCGTCATCCATTTCCGAAGCCATCTCCAGCAGGGTCTCCTTGAGCTGGTTGAATGCCCAGAAGGTGCTGTCGAAGACCTTCTGTTTGAGTGTCGATTTGCGGACGATGGTTTCGAGAATCCGCGCCCGCAGGGGAATTGTTTCCATATGTGGTTCTTGAGAATTTTAACGGATGCGTAGCTGCTGCCCCTTTTCGAGCCGCTCGCCCTTCTTCAGGCGGTTGAGCCGCTCGATCGAGCGCATGCGGATGCCGTACGACTGCCCGACGGCGTAGACCGTCTCGCCTTCGCGGCAGATGTGGTGCTGGGCATTGCCCTCCCAGCGCTTCTTCTTGCGCTCGATGTAGACCACCTCGCCCGGTACGGGCTGGGCCTGCTTGTCCTTCAGGTCGTTGAAGCGGCGCAGGTTGCGGGCCGAGATGCGGAACTTGCGCCCGATCTGCTCGAACGTGTCGTTCTCCTTGGCCAGGACGTAGTGCACGCCGTTGGTCATGTAGACGTTGTAGCCTTCGTGGGCATTGATCGTCACGCGGTAGTTGTCCGGATCGACGGCCGTGGCGGGCGATGCCGTCCCGACGCTCGTCTGCGACGAGAACCACTCTTCGGGATCGCGCGGCAGCCCGTAGCGGCGGGCGTAGAGTGCCTCGCCGTCGGGGCGGTCGAGCAGGAAGAGCTGGCTCTCCTCGATGATGCGGATGAGCCGCTGCGCGTAGTCGGGGGCCGTGGCGTAGCCGGCGGCCTTGAGCCCGCGCGCCCAGCTCTTGTAGTCGTCCGAGGCGTAGGCGAACAGCGAGTCGTAGCGGGGCTGCTTGTCGAGAAACTCGGCGTGGTCGTGGTACGAGGCCTCGACCGTGGGGTAGGCCCTGAAGCACTCGCCCTTGGCGTCGTCGTCGTGGTAGACCTTCTCGCCGGTCCAGTCGCGCTTGCACTTGATGCCGAAGTGGTTGTTCGACCGCATGGAGAGCAGGCTGTTCCCGCAGTCGGATTCGAGAATACCCTGAGCGAGGGTGATGCTTGCCGGGATTCCGTAGCGCTCCATCTGGGCGATGGCGATGGATTTGTATCGGTCGATATACTCTTCGCGGGTGGTGCGGACCTGGGCCGCAAGCGGAAAGATCAGCCCGAGGAGGAAACCTGCGAGGAGTGTTGTTTTTCTGGAAATTTTCATTAACTTTGTTAAAGTTTACGGGCAAAGATATAATTTTCCGCCGAGAATAACAATTCTAAACAACTAAGACTGCTGACTATGTTTACCGAGAATGCCAATCGGATTTTCGAGCGTGCGATTGCGGACTACCACCGCCGGGATGATGTGGACCAACCGATGGAAAACCCCTTCGAGGCGGGTTCGATCGATGCGTTGCTCTACCACAAATGCTGGATCGATACGGTGCAGTGGCACCTCGAGGATATCATCCGCGACCCGAAGATCGATCCGGTGGAGGCGCTGAAGATCAAGCGGCGCATCGACCGCTCGAACCAGGACCGGACGGATATGGTCGAATATATCGATTCCTACCTGTTGGACAAGTACCGCGAGATCCGTCCGTCGGCCGATGCGCGTCTGAACACCGAGACGCCGGCCTGGGCGATCGACCGCCTGTCGATCCTCGCGCTCAAGATCTACCACATGGCGCGCGAGACCGAGCGTACGGACGTCGATGACGCCCACCGCGAGGCGTGCCGCCGCAAACTGGAGGTGCTGCTCACGCAGCAGGTCGATCTGTCGAAGGCGATCGAGGAGCTGATCGAGGACATCGAGGCGGGCCGCAAGTACATGAAGACCTACAAGCAGATGAAGATGTACAACGATCCGTCGCTGAATCCCGTGCTCTATGGGGGCAAGTAGCGGTGCGAAGGACGCTCGTCCGAAGCACCTGCTGGTGCTCCGGACCTCGGCGATGGGCGACGTGGCGATGCTGCCGCACGCCCTGCGGGCCTTGAAGGAGGCCTGCCCGGAACTTCGGATCACGGTCGGAACACAGGCGATGTTCCGACCCTTTTTCTCTTCGCTCGACGTCGAGTTCCTCGAGGTCGATGTCAAGGGGGCGCAGCACTCGCTGCTCGGGATGTGGCGTCTGGCGAGCGGGATCCGCCGCCGGCTGGGCGTCGATGCCGTGGCGGATGTCCACGGCACGCTGCGCTCGATGGCCTTCACCCTGGCGGCCCGGCTGCACGGCATCCGTACGGCCTCGATCCGCAAGGGAAGGGCCGAGAAACGTGCTTTCATCCGTTGTGGCGGCCGGGGAATGGAACCCTTGCGCCACAGCGTGTTGCGCTACTGCGACGTCTTCCGTGCCCTGGGCTTCGAGTGCCCGGATCCCAAGCCGGCCCTTCCGACCGGGCGTCCGAATCCGTTCGGCCCCAAGACGGGAACGTGGATCGGGTTTGCCCCCTTCTCGGCCCATGCCGGCAAGACCTATCCCGAGGAGTTGAGCCGCGAAGTGGTGGGCCTGCTGGCTGCCCGCTATGAACGGGTCTTCGTGCACGGGGGCGGGGGAGCCGAGGCGGAGTTCGCCCGGGAGATGGAGCGGAAATACCCCAACGTGACGGCTGTCTTCGGCCGGGTGCGGTTTGCCGGGGAGATGGATCTGATCGCCCACGAGGATTGCGTCGTGTCGATGGACTCGCTGGTCATGCACCTCGCCTCGCTGGTGGCCTCGCCCGTCGTTTCGGTGTGGGGGGCCACACACCCTGGGCTGGGATTCCTCGGCTACGGCTGCTCGCCCGACCTGGTCCTGCAGGCCGATATGGCGTGCAGGCCCTGCTCGGTCTTCGGAAACCGTCCGTGCCGCTACGGCGACTACCGCTGCATCCGGGCCGTGACGCCCGCGCAGATCGTGGAGCGGGTGCGCGAGGCGGTCGGGCACTGATTCCCGCGCGGAGCCCCGCAGGCCTTGAACTCGCAGGTGCAGCATGCAGGTAAGACCGCATTCCGCCTCTTCTGGACAGTCGTTGTGGCCTCCGATGAAAAAACGGCACCCTGCCAAGTGGCAGGGTGTCGTTCATTTATCGTGAGGACGGACCGTTCAATCGAGCCATTTGGTGTAGCGTGCGCCGTCGTCGGTTGTGAGCGTCGGTACGCCGGTGCTGTCCTTCGCGATCGTTCCCGTCCGCGTGAAGTCGGTGATCTGGTCGAGCCCGATGTTGCGCCCCTGCAGCCGGATCCGGCCCGGTGCTCCCTTGACCAGTTCCCATGCGGTGCAGACGAGCGTTTGCGAATGGATCGGCCGGGCTTTGCCTCCGACGAGCAGCTCGAATCCCACGACCCGCTCCGGGTTGGCCGGGTCGGGCATCGTCCACCGCCCGACCGCTGCGGCATAGGTCGAGTCGGTCTCGACGCGCAGGGCCGGCGTGCCGTCCGCGAGTTCGCCGCGGTACTCCACCACCGCCGGGGCGCCGAGAAGCAGCCCGTGGGCGAGGCTCTTGTCGGCATCGACGGTTGAGAAGGTGAATCCGTGATCGGCCGTCGGCGTCTTGACCGTCACCGTGTGCATCGTTGCGTCGGTGATGATTCCCGTGAAGCGTTTGGGCGGCTCGTCCGTGCAGGCGGCCGATAACCCGAGAAGCAGCGCGGCGGCTGCAGTGCGTGCTGTGCTCATGCGGCGGTACGTTTGAGGTTCGTATCCCAAGATAGCACTTTTTCCCGGAACTTCGGTTATTCCTTGCGCGATTTTATGTATTCGTCGATGGCGCGTGCGGCCGTACGGCCCGCGCCCATGGCCAGAATGACCGTGGCGGCTCCCGTCACGGCGTCGCCTCCGGCAAAGACGCCCGGGCGGGAGGTGGCGCCTTCGGCATCGGCCAGGATGCAGCCCCGGCGGTTGGTCTCCAGCCCTTCGGTCGTCGAGGCCAGCAGCGGGTTGGGCGAGGTGCCCAGTGCCATGATCACCACGT
This sequence comes from Alistipes sp. CAG:268, assembly GCA_000434235.1. Lineage (GTDB taxonomy): Bacteria > Bacteroidota > Bacteroidia > Bacteroidales > Rikenellaceae > Alistipes > Alistipes avistercoris. The sequence continues at coordinate 71,776 of FR892001.1, forward strand.
CGCAGTCGATGTCGAACTCCGAACCGGGCTTCACGACCGGCGAGCGGCGGCCGCTCTCGTCCGGCTCGCCCAGCTCCATCTCCACGCAGCGGACACCGCGCACCCATCCGCGCTCGTCGCCGAGCACCTCCACGGGGTTGGTGAGCATGCGGAAGAGGATGCCCTCCTCCTTGGCATGGTGCACCTCCTCGGCGCGGGCCGGGAGCTCCTTCTCCGAGCGTCGGTAGACGATCGTCGCCTCGGCGCCCAGACGCCGGGCCGTGCGCACGGCGTCCATCGCCACGTTGCCGCCTCCGACCACCACCACGCGCTGCCCGACGTAGATCGGCGTGTCGTAGGTGCTGTCGTAGGCGTGCATGAGGTTCGTGCGCGTGAGGAATTCGTTGGCCGAGACCACGCCGTTGAGGTTCTCGCCCGGGATGCCCATGAAGCGGGGCAGTCCGGCGCCCGAGCCGATGAATACGGCCTCGTAGCCCTCGTCGTCCATCAGCGAATCGATCGTCACGGTGCGGCCGACGATGACGTCGGTCTCGATCTCGACGCCCAGCCGGCGGACCTCTTCGATCTCGCGGGCGACGATCCGCTCCTTCGGCAGGCGGAACTCCGGAATGCCGTAGACCAGCACGCCTCCCACCTTGTGCAGTGCCTCGAAGATCTTCACCGTGTAGCCCGCCTTGGCCAGGTCGCTGGCGCAGGCCAGACCCGCCGGGCCGCTGCCGATGACGGCCACTTTGTGGCCGGGGTGTGGGGGGGGTCTGCGGTGCCTGTTCCGCGCCGGCCGTTGCCGGATCCTGCTCGCCGGCGTGCTCCAGTTTCCAGTCGCCGACGTAGCGCTCGAGTTTGCCGATGGCCACCGGCTCGCCCTTGACACCGAGCACGCAGGCCCCCTCGCACTGCGTCTCCTGCGGGCAGACGCGGCCGCAGATCGAGGGCAGCGAGCTGTCGCGGGCGATGATTTGCGCGGCATCGTGCAGCCGCTCCTCGTGCAGCGCGGCGATGAATTCCGGAATCCGAATGCCTACCGGGCAGGCCTCGACGCAGCGGGGCTTCTTGCAGTGCAGGCAGCGCGAGGCCTCGAGCAGGGCCTCTTCGTGGTTGTATCCGTAGCAGACCTCCTCGAAGTTGGTCGCGCGGAGTTGCGGTTCCTGTTCACGTACAGGGACGCGCGGTATTCTGTTTGCCATGGCTATTTGTCCAATCCGATTCTACATACGTGTCCGGCAGCCCGTTCGGCCTCGATTGCCGCACGGCGCTGCTCCTCCGAGCGATACATGCCCTGGCGGCGCATCGCCTCGTCGAAATCGACCTCGTGTCCGTCGAACTCGGGGCCCTCGACGCACGTGAAGCGGGTCTTGCCGCCTACCGTCACGCGGCAGGCGCCGCACATGCCCGTTCCGTCTACCATCAGGGCGTTGAGCGAGACGGTGGTCTTCAGCGCAAAGCGCTTCGTGGTCAGGGCCACGAATTTCATCATGATCATCGGCCCGATGGCCACGCACTCGTCGTAGTGCTGCCCCTCTTCACCCACGAGCCGCTCGACGACCTGCGTCACCAGCCCTTTGGTCCCCTCCGAACCGTCGTCGGTGGCGATGTAGAGGTTATCGGCCTCGGCCCGCATTTTCTCGACGTAGATCAGCATGTCGCGGCTCTTGGCACCGATGATGACATCGACGCGGGCGCCGTGTGCGTGGAGCCATTTGACCTGCGGGTAGACCGGGGCGGTCCCCACGCCGCCTGCCACGAACAGGAAGCGGCGCTGCCGCAACTCCTCGTCCGTCAGGTGGACGAATTCCGAGGGCCGTCCCAGCGGCCCGGCGAAATCAGCGAATGCCTCGCCTTCGTTCAGTGCGCAGATCTTGCGCGTCGAGGCACCGATGGCCTGCGTGACGATCGTCACGCTGCCCTCCTCGGTGTCGAAATCGGAGATCGTGAGCGGAATGCGCTCACCGTGCTCGTCTACGCGGACGATGACGAACTGTCCGGGCTGTGCCGAGCGGGCGACGCGCGGCGCAAGGACCTTCATCAGCCAGATCCCCTCGGCGAGGTTTCTTTTTTCAAGAATCGGGTACATTGTTCTATCGTTTCGTTGTGTGTCTCTTCTCTTTTTTCACTCCTCGATGATCGCTGTCACACGGATGCGGCGCATGGGCCGCACGGGGTCGTTCGTCACGATGATCAGGAAGTCGCTCATCACGCCGTACTGCTGGCGGGCCGGGTCGAGCACCACTTCGGCTTCGGCCGCCTGCCCGGGAGAAACCGTCGTGCCGGGGCGGAGCGTCGCGGTGACGTGGCCTCCGCTCTCCACCGATCGGACGACGAGTTCGCCGCGTCCCGTATTCGAGAGAGCGAACCGCAACCGTTGCTCGGGGGCGTTGTGCTTCACGGGGCCAAATTTAAGGATATTTTCCGAGATTTCGCACCGCGGGGCACGACCCTCGGGCATCCGGGCCGGGTTGTCGGCTCCGATGCCGTGCGTGACGATCCGCACGTCGCGGCTCCTCCCGTCTACGAAAACCTGCATTGCGTCGCGTATGGTGCCGTAGCGGGGGCGGTCGGCGGGGATCAGGTAGCCCAGGTTGATCTGTCCCCGGGCCCCCGGGGCGATGGTCTGCGGGTAATCGACCGAGAGCAGCCCGCTTGCAACCTCGGGACGCAACTCGAGCCGGATCTTGTGCTGCGAGGTGTTGGCGTATCCGATGACCGACTGCATCCGCTCCCCGGGATACATATAGGTGAAGGCGCAGAGTGTCGAACTCAGGCGCAGTCCGCCGCCGGCATCGACCGGGTACTGCTCCTCGATGCTCTTCGGGCGGGGGATGACCTGGCCCCGGATCGTGAGGGTGGCGATCCGCTTGCGGTCGGAGGAGTAGACCCACAACTCTCGGTCGAAGGTGCCCGGACGGTTGGTCGGGTCGTAGGTGACCGTGATTCGCGTCTCGGCGCCCGGGAGGATCGGTTGCTTCGAGAATTCGGGCACCGTGCAGCCGCACGTGGTCACCACGTCGAGGATGACCAGCGGCCGGTCGCTGCCGTTCTTTCCCGTGAATGTATGGCTCACCGGACCGTCGGTTTCGCGTATGGAGCCGAAATCCCACTCCGAGGGCTCGAATGCGAGTTGAGCCTGCACAGTCGGTATGGTCGCTCCGAATGTGCAGATTATGAATAATATAAGAGTCTTCAGGCGCATGCTTCCAAATGTAGGATGATTTACAAAGATACATTTTTTGTGAAAAAAAAAGCGCGAAAATTTTGCGGGAATGAAAATTTGCCCTATATTTGCACACCGAAAACGAGAAACAACGTTCTTCGAAAAGCCTGAATAGCTCAGTTGGTTAGAGCACATGACTGTTAATCATGGGGTCCTAGGTTCAAGTCCTTGTTCAGGCGCAGATGCGCGAGGGTTGCGTAAGGTTCTTTGTAGAACACGCCTGCAAAAGGGTGGTCTGAATGAATGAAAAATTTTTTTAACGAAAAATTTGGAGTTCGAAAAAAAAGAATTACCTTTGCAGTCCCAAGCCATTTTTAAGGGAGCTTAGCTCAGCTGGTTCAGAGCGTCTGCCTTACAAGCAGAGGGTCGGGGGTTCGAATCCCTCAGCTCCCACAAATTTGAAAAAGAACGACTTACAGTGTATGTAAGCCGTTTTTTTTATCCGGGAGCATAGCTCAGGGGTTCAGAGCGCCTGCTTGACAAGCAGGAGGTCTGCAGTTCAAATCTGCATGTTCCCACTGCGTCAGCCGACGGACCGTGTATCGATGCGGTCCGTCGTTTTTTATATCTGCTCCGTTCGTGCAGTGCGGCGGCAATGCGGCAAATGAAAAAGCCGGCGGCCCTCAGGGGCCGCCGGCTCGTTTTCTGTCCGGTGTGCTTGGTTTATTTGCTCTCTCCCGGCCACGGAGTGGACGGATCGTTGGACTTGATGCCCGGAATCCACGTCGGGTTCTTCGTCGTGGTCAGCGTATGGCCGTGTCCCGTGCAGTCCTCGAAAGTCGTGCCGCTGCCCTCATTGAAGCGCCAGTAAGCCTCCAGACCCTCGGACGAAGGGCTTACGGTGGTCATGTTGTTCTGGATCTGTGCTTCGGTGCGGCATACCGACCAGATGCGTGCTTCGGTGCAGAGGATCTTGCAGCCGTTCCACCACGAATCGTCCGTACCGTGTCCGCCGTCGCCGCCGGGAACGCTGCCGCCGAACCAGCCGGCCTGCTTGAACTCGCTCTTGACAACGAGGTCCTTCGAACCGGCGAATGCGCCGTTTACATAGATCGTGATCTTCGTTCCGTCGTAGGTTACGGCCAGATGCTGCCACTTGTTGGGCACGAAGGCCGTCGTCGGGTTGAGGAAGCCGTTGTCGCCCTGGAACTGTACGAGCGAGTGAGCTGCCGTGACGACCTCACCGGCGTCGTTCGTCTCGTCGTTCTGCGGGTCCTCGAAGCGCAGCAGGACCAGGCTGCCGTTCGAACCGCCGTTCGTGAAGACGGCGCGGTTGCGGTTGGCCGTGTCGCTGATCTGGAAGCGGACCTCCACGGTGAACTTGTCGAGCGACATGGGGAATCCCTCCTGCGTGGCCAGACCGGCGCCTCCGTCGAACATCGGGAGTGTCGAAACGGCGATGCTCTCGATTGTGATGACAAAGGTCGAGGAGGCGCTCGTCGTCGGAATCTTGCCGTCGATGCTCTCCAGTCGCAGCGGAATGGCGTACATCTCGCCGGCCATATCTGCCGGAATCTGATTGATGTGGATCGAGACGGGATCGGCATTGAACTTGCCTTCGCTGATCGTGATGCTCTCGGGAAGCTCGAAGAGCTCTTCGGGCATCACCGTATAGCTTGCGCTCTGTGCCTCGTTGTAGCTCTTCAGCACCGCTTCGTCCACAACCAGACGGAACTGGGCGTCGGCTTCGCTCTTTGAGCTGAGGCAAACCGTGATCTGTACGTTGGCGCCCTCCTCGCTATCGAGCACAACCTTCGTGGACCGGCTCAGCGACGAGACGCTTTCATTGATATAGGCATGGGTGCCGAGCGTTCCGTATTCCGCGTTGTCGCAGCCGACCAGGGCCGATGCCGCAACGAGCAGGGACGCAATCGATATTTTCAGTTTTTTCATGGTATAGTCGGTAGATTAAAGGTTTTTCAATTCCCTGCCTCGGGGGTTTCGGGGTTCTCAAGCGCCTGCTGGGCGGCAATGGCCGTGCGCATCCATTTGTACGAGGGGGAGTTCATCGCCTCGTAGCCGAACTGGTAGGCGCCGAATCCGCCTTTGCGGAAGCCGTTCGTCGGCTCCCACATGGCCATGCCGACCAGCGAGGGGATCTTCGACTTGTCGGCCTTCGTGCCGTCGCGGAATACCCAGTAGAAGCCGCCGTTGAGGGCATCCATCGCACTCTCGAGGTTCTCGCAGATCACATAGCGGTTGGTGATCTCCTTCTCGCTCATTACGCTCAGGAACTTGTTCAGGCATCGCTGCAGACGGTCGTCCTTGTCGCTTTCGTATCCCGTGGCGTTGGGTGAGGGCGAACCTCCCGATACGGTGTAGGCCTGCACGACGAAGTAGTCGATCAGCGGACCGCTCTCGGCGTTGAGCGTCTGGGGCTCGCCATCGACGATCAGCAGCTTGTCGGGGTTCGGGGACTGCGGACCAATGTATTTGTTGAGTTCGGTCAGCAGCGTGTGCATGCGGCCCATGTCGCTGGCCAGCGGGCCTCCGTAACCGTAGTTGGGCTCGAAGTCGATGTCGAAGCCGTCGTAGTTGTACTTGAAGACCGTGTCGGCGATCGCCTTCGCATACTTGGCGATGGCGGCGTCGATGGCCTCGCTGTCACCGTCCTTCCAGCCCCAGAACTCGTTGCGGGAAGCCTCGTCGGTGTCGTACTCCGCGGGGGTGAAGTTCTGGCCCACGTAGGAGGTAAAGCTGCAGAAGATCACCCTCGTGCCCTTCTTCTGCTGTACCTCGCGCAGATCCTTGATTTTGCCTTCCGAGAGGTTGCTCCAGTTGCCCCACAGCGAGACGATGTCCATCGAGTCGGGGATGCCGGCCAGCATGTTGGTCGTCGAGACCGTGGGCTCACCCCAGCCGCTGTACCATCCGAACGAGATGGCGTGGTCGCTGGCCTTCCAGGCCCGCAGGTTCTGGTAGTAGCTTTCGGGTTTGTTCGTTTCGGTGTTTTGGGACTCCAGGACCCACTCGTTTTCCGTTTCGGTCCAGTCGCTGCAGTTGGTGAACCCGGCGACGAAGAGCCCGGCGACGAGCAGAGTCCAGCTATTTCTTTTCCAGTTCATAGTCGATTCTTGGTCTTGGTTTTACGGTCAGTTTTTCTTGGTCCAGAACAGATCCACGGCCGGCGTGTCCGTGCCGCCGATCATCGTCACGGCGTTCTGGTAGTTCGTCGTGTTCTGGTCCTTCTCCGAGAGCGGGAAGGCCAGACGGCGCATGCCGCGGTTCGAGTCCACCACGCCGCCGCTCAGGTTGTCGATCACGGGAGCCAGTTCGGGATAGCCCGTACGGCGGTACTCGGCCCACGCCTCGAGTCCCATCGGGTAGTTGGCGATCCACTTCTGCGTGATGATCTGCTCGAGGTGCTTCTCGGTCGAGGTCTCACCCTCCCAGGCGATCTTGACGGTGGTCTTGCGGTCGTAGGTGTATTTCGAGCCGCGCGGGTCGTTCGAGTGTCCGGCCGGAGTGAGCGTCTTGTCTGCCAGGTACTTCGATACGGCATCACTGTCGGTTATACCATACTGTTCCATCGACAGGCGGATGCCGGCCTCGTAGTATTCGCGGGCCTTGGCCTCGCCGCCGTCGATCCACCCCTTCAGGGCGGCCTCGGCCAGCAGGAACTGCGTCTCGGCTGCCACGAATACGGGCAGCAGCGTTCCCGACGTCAGATTGGGCATCGAATAGGCGGCCACGGAGGTCTTGTCGAAATCAGCCTCGCCCGAGCGCATGCCGACATACTGGTCCGTATAGCCCGGGAAGGTCGATTTGGTGAAGTAGGCCGCCATGCGGGGATCCTTGTAGCCGGACATGTAATCGACGATCGAGGCGTTTACGCGCAGGTCGCCCCACGATACCGATGCCAACTGGTAGGGGTTGCCCTGGATGCCGGGCGACATCATGGCGTTCTGGGCGTTGGTCTCGATCATGCCGGCCTCATGGGCGATGGCCTGCAGGGCGGACTCCTTGTCGTTCGTGCGGATGGCCACACGGAGCGTCAGCGAGTTGGCCAGACGGGCCCAGAGTGCATAGTCTCCGGCATAGATCGGGTCGCTCGATCCCATCGGCTTCGACGAGGGATAGGTCTGTGCGTAGGAGTAGAGCGTCGATGCGGAGTTCTGCAGGTGCGCGATGATGTTCTTGTAGACCTCCTCGTTGGTGTCGTAGGGCACGTACATCAGACCCTTCATCACCTGGCTGTAGGGGATCGGGCCGTAGATGTCGGCCACGCGGATCATCACGGCGGCGCGGATCAGGTTGGCGATGGCCATCCAGTGGCCCGAGCCCTGCGAGAGCTCCTCTATCTCGAACAGGTTGCCGTAGATATCGAGGAACATCGTGTTGTAGGGGCCCTGGTTCCAGTCGGCCGAGGGGTTGAACGTATCGAAGTTCTGGCCGCCCCAACGGTTCGAGAGGGTGAAGTAGCCGCCCAGTGTGCCGACCATCTGGTCTACCATCTGCGAGTCGTTCTGCTGGACGTACATCATGGCGTCGATCATCGTCGGCAGCAGCATCGTGGGATCGGGCTCTTGCGGAGCATAGGGATCGGTGTTGTATTCTTCAAAGTTACCCGTGCAACCGGTCAGCGAGCCGACCAGCAGGATTCCGAGCATTATTTTGAGTCTGTTTTTCATAGGTCAGCGGTTGTTAGAATTGGAGTTTGATGTTGAAACCGAGGTTCCGGGTGCTGGGCAGCATGAAGTAGTCCACGTTCTGGTAGTAGTTGCTGCCGGTGGCTGCGGAGATTTCGGGATCGAACGGAGCCTTGCAGTAGATCATCCAGAGGTTGCGGGCCACGAAGCCGAGGGTGAGCTTGGCCTTGTTGCGGAACCACTTCTGCGGCAGCGTGTAGCTCAGGTTGAGCTCCTGCAGGCGGACGTTGGTGGCGTCGTAGAGGTAGTAGGCGCCGTGACCGCCCTCGGCCGAGGAGATCGTCTGGTAGTAGGTCTGGGGGCTGACTGAGCCGTAGTTGATCGGAATGCCGCCCCGGTCGCGGGCTGCGGCCGTAGCCTCCGACACGCCGTAGTAGTCGAGGATACCCTGCGTTGCGGAGTAGGCCATGCCGCCGATGCGGGCCGTGAAGACAACTCCGAGATCAATGCCCTTCCAGGCGAAGTTGTTGCTCCATCCGAGGTTGCACTTTGGGGCCAGCGAACCTACCTTGCGGGCCTCGATCTCCTCCATCGACAGCGCTCCGGTATTGCTGATGAGGATGTTGCCGTTCAGGTCGCGGGCCAGCTGGTGATTGACGTAGATGTCGCTCAGCGAACCGCCTTCGCGCAGGATGACGCGCGGGGCAACGTCGGAGGCGCCCAGCCAGTCCTTCTTGATTTCGGTCAGGTCCTCGGCTACGCCCGTTATCGGGTTGATCATGCCGTGGGCCAGCTCCATGATCTTGTTCTCGTTGAAGGTGTAGGTGAAGTTCGTTCCCCAGCGGAAGTCTCCCCACTTGTTGTTATAGCCTACGGCGAGCTCGACGCCCTGGTTGCGGACGTTACCCGTCTGTGCGGCGTAGTTCTCGTAACCGGTCGAGCTGGCCAGCGGCATGTAGATCGTCTGGTGGTAGGTGTTCGAACGGTAGTAGGTGACGTCGAGGTTGAACTTGTTCAGGAAGCGGGCATTGACGCCGATCTCCCACGAGCGGGTATCCTCGGGACGCAGGTCGTTGTTGGGGTAGGTTGCCGGGGCTTTCCATCCGTGGCTCTGCTCGACGTAGGTGTAGCTCGGGTTCGAGAGGTAGCGGTCGAAGGCCGAAGCCACCTGGGCGTACGATGCGCGGACCTTGAGGAAGGAGAACCAGTCGGGCAGATCGACCATGTTGGAGATGACTCCCGAGAGGCCGACCGACGGGTAGAAGAACGACGACTGCTTCGAATAGGCCAGCATCGAGGGCCACTCGTTGCGGCCCGTGAGCGTGAGGTAGAGCATCGAGCGCCAGCCCACCTCGACGTTGGCGAAGATGGCCTGCGTCTGGTCATGCCAGCCCTCCTGGTAGAGCTTGAACTTCTCGGTCGTGTTGAGGTTCAGCGTCGTGAAGAAGTTGGCGGTCTTCAGGTCGCCTGCCACGCCGGCCATCTCGTAGCGCTGGTCGTCGATCGAGGCGCCGATCTGGGCGTTGAGGGTCCAGTCCTCGCCGAACTGCTTGTTGATGTTGGCGATCACGTCGCCGTAGAACGTGCGGTCGGTCTGCGTCTGATCCTGCAGTCCTCCGTTGTCGCCGGCGAAGGTGGTCAGCGTCGTGGCGTAGTACTTGCGCGTCATGCGGTACTCCGAGTTGTCGATCCGCACGCGGCCGGTGATGTCGAGCCAGTCGGTGACCTTCCACTTGAGCGAGGCGTTGAGCATGTAGCGGCGCTTGTCCGTTTCGCGGTTCATGCGCTTCTGGATCCAGTAGGGGTTCTGGATCGAGTGTGCGCCCTCGCCGTAGGGCCAGTACTGCGCCATCAGGCCGCGGATGGGATCCCAGCGCTCGTAGAGGCGGATCTCGTTGAAATCATCGCCGCGGGGGAAGAGGTAGAGCGCCGGCAGGGGGTTGAAGTACTTGCCCTGCGAGACCATGTTCTTGTTGTCCTGGATGATGAAGTTGGCACCGAAGTCGAACGTCAGGCGCTCCTTGGCGAACGTCGTGGTGTTGCGGGCCGAGAAGTTGTAGCGGTTGTAGGCGCTTTCGGGGATGATGTCCGTACTGTTGGTCGTCGATACGGAGATGTAGGTCTGGTTCTTCTGGTTGCCGGTCGATACCGAGACCGAGTTGATGATGTTCGTGCCGGTGTTGAAGAAGTCGCGGGCGTCGAACGTGCCGTTGATCGGCGAACCCCAGCTGAAGGTCGAGTTGCTTGTGCCGTAGCGGTTCTGCATCTCGGGCATCATGTATACCGACGAGAACATCGTGCTGTTGCTCAGCGTGACGATCGTCTTGTCCACGGCGCCGCGCTTGGTGTTGATGATGATCACGCCGTTGGCGGCCTCCGAACCGTAGAGGGCGGCTGCCGAAGGTCCGGTCAGCATATTGACCGACTCGATGTCCTCGGGGTTGATGTCGGCGGCGCTCTCCGAGCCGACCTGGTCGCCGTAGCTGCCGCCCGATCCGCCGAAGCTGTTGTTGTACATCGGGATACCGTCGATCACGTAGAGGGCCGTGTTGCTCTTCTCGATCGACTTCTGTCCACGCATTACCACGCGCGTCGAGGAACCTGCACCGCCCGCGCCGGCGTTGATCGTTACACCGGCCACCTTGCCGACCAGCGAATTGACGAAGTTGGCGTCCTTGACCGTCGTCAGCTCTTCGGCCTTCACCTGCTGGACGTTGTATGCCAGCGCCTTCTCCTCGCGCTTGATACCGAGGGCCGTCACGACGACGGCGTTCATCTGGAGGGACTCCTCCTCAAGCTCGACCGTCAGTTCGGTCTGGCCCGTGAAGGGGATCTCGACGCTCTTGTAGCCGATGAAGGCCACGATCAGCACGTCGCCCGGGCGTGCCGAGAGCGAGAACGATCCGTCGATTGCGGAGGTGGTTCCCGTCGTGCCGCCCTTGATGGTGATCGTTGCGCCGATCACCGGACCGTTGGCATCGGTCACCGTTCCCTTGACGGTTACCGGTTCCCCCCCCCTCGGGGCTGCGGAGAGCGAAATGTATTTGTTCTCAAGTCGGTAGGTGACGCCCGAGCCCTTGAGCATCTGTCCGAGGGCTTCGGCCAGCGTGCCGTTTTCGATGCGGACGCTCACGTTGCGCCGGATATCGACGTCATTGTTCGAAAGGAAGAGATAGCCCGTCTGTTTTTCGATCTCGTTCATCACGCGCTCCATCGGGACATTCTCCTGGCTGATTGTCACCTGAGTGGTTTGGGCGTATGAGCGGGCGGCGTGAAATAGCGTGCACGCGGCGAAAACGAGTGTAAACAGGCATTTGATTTGCTGAATACGTTTTTTGTTCATACTTTTACATAGTGGTTAGTAGTTAATAGCTTGAGATTTGAGACAATGCCGACCACGGACTGCGGGCGCGCCATCGTCCGCAGTCCTTCTTTTTTACGGCATTGCATGTCAGAGTGAGGAGTCGATTTTCATTTCTTCATACATTCGTCTTTAGGTTAGTCATTCAATACAGGTGGTTTCGGGTGGATTCCGCCGTTCCGCATCGGGGAGGAGTCAGCGTATGCGGATCGTATTGTCCTCCGGATCGCGCACGTAGGAGAAGCGCGCCGAGCGCTGGAGCATGCGCAGCGCGGTGTCGATTCCGTCGGATATTCGGATCTTTCCATAGTTGTAGTCCACGGTCGGGATGTTGCGCCGTTCGATGAGGATGCGGACGCCGAAGTATTTCTCGAACTTGTGCATCAGCTCCTCGAAAGTCTGGCCCTTGATGCTGATGAGCCCCTCGGTCCAGAGGTACTCGTCGGGGTTGTCGATCCGGTCGAGCTGCAGCCGGTTGCCTACCAGGCGGATCTCGCCATTGGGCTGGAGGATGAACTCCTCGCCGGCCGTGAGCTTGTTGGAGACCTTCACGCTTCCGCGCAGCAGGGCGGTGGAGAAGATGCCTTCGTCGGGTTCGGCCTCGACATCGAACTTCGTGCCGAGGACCTCGACGTCGCAGGCGAACGTTTCGACGACGAACGGATGGTCGGCATCGTGCTCGACATCGAACATCGCCTCGCCGCTGATCTTCACGCGACGCTCCCGTCCGGCGAAGACGAGCGGGTATTCGAACCGCGTGCCGGCGCTGAGCCATACGTTCGTTCCGTCTTCGAGGCGCATGCTGAGGTATTGTCCGGGCGGCACTTCGATCGAGGTGGTCCGCTGCGACCATTCGTCGAGCCGGTTTCGCGTCAGCGTCCACGACAGGACGACGCCGACAAGCAGCACGGCGGCCAGTTCGGCCGTGTAACGGACGATGCGGCGCAGGGTGATGCGACGTCCGGCCTTTTCGGACGCCGGTGCGGGTGTCGCGGCGCTCTGTTCGCCGGGCAGGGGCCCGTGGATGATTGAGGCTGCGAGCGCCCGGTCGAGCCGGTCGAGTTCGAGCCGGTTCGCAGGGTCGGCCTCAAGCCAGGCGAGCACCTCGCGCATCTCCTGATCGGAGGCCTCGTTGTCGAGGTATTTGAGCAGTAAGTCGGGATTCATCGTCTCGTTGTTTGCCATCGTATATAGATAACGAACAAGCGGCCCGGATTCCCACTCTGCGGAGCACAATTCCGATGGAAAAAATGCAATTAAATTTTTTTACGATTTCAAGGTGCTGGAAGACAGCAGGATGAGTAACGCCGGAAGGTAGTCCTTGAGGACGATGCGGAACTCCTTGACCGCCTTGGTCAGTTCGAACTCGACCCGGCGGACGGTGATTCCGTGCATCTGGGCGATCTCCTTGTACGACTTATCTTCGAAACGGCGGGCTTCGAATACCTGCCGGGTGAGCGGGGACATTCCCTCGAGCGTCTCGCGGATGATCCGCTCGACCTCCCCCGAGAAGATCTCGCTCGGGTCGAAAGCCTCCAGCGAGCGGATGTCGGCGGCGATCACCTCGCGGCGGAGCTCGTAGACCTGTTGTTCGATCTGGGCATGACGCGACTGGGCGCGGAGCCAGTCGAGGCAGCGGTTGCGCACGACGGTCAGCACATAGGCCGGGAGGTTGCAGTCGGCCGGGAGTTTCTCCCGGTTTTCCCAGAGGGTCATGAAACTCTCCGACACGATGTCTTCCGCTACGGTCCGGTTGCGCACGTAGCGGTTCGCAAGAAGCTCGAACCGGGGCCGGTAGCAGGCGAACAAGCGGCCGAATTCCATGGAAGTCATGCGGTTATGAGGCTTTGTCGTCAAAATCTCGTTCTGCGTCGCAATCTTCGTCGCGACACCGCCATGCATGCGGTGCCCGACATCTTGTCGGCACTCTTACGCAAATATACAAAATTTGGGCTGTTTGCCAAATTTATTTCATTGTGCAGTGCGGGGACCCGACGGGGAAGAATTGGGCAAGTGGAAATTTTTCGGTACTTTTGCCCCTTCCGGACCCGGGTCCGCTAATCGAAAAAGTGAAATGTCTGAAAAACAGTCGTGCCGCGGCAGTTTCCTTGCGCTGACGCCGCTGCTTGTCTTCCTGGCCTGTTACCTTGCCGTGTCGCTGGTGGCCGGCGATTTCTACCGGATGCCCATTTCGGTAGCCTTCATTGCCGCCTCGGCCTATGCCGTGGCCATTACGCGGCGTGTCCCCTTCGCCGAGCGGATCTCCCGCTTTTCGGCCGGGGCCGCCGACCCGAACGTGCTGCTGATGATCTGGATCTTCGTACTGGCGGGCGCCTTCGCCGAGTCGGCCCGGAGCATGGGTGCCGTGGATGCCACGGTCGATCTGACGCTGCACCTGCTGCCGGGGCGTCTGCTCCCGGCCGGACTGTTCCTGGCCTCCTGCTTCATCTCCCTGTCGGTCGGCACCTCCGTGGGAACGATCGTGGCGCTGGTCCCCGTGGCTGCGGGGCTTTCGTCCGAGACGGGGATGAACGAGGCTTGGCTGACGGCCATCGTCGTGGGCGGCGCCTTCTTCGGCGACAACCTCTCGTTCATCTCCGACACGACGATCGCCGCAACCCGCACACAGGAGTGCGACCTGCGCGACAAGTTCCGTGTCAATGTGCGCATTGTGGCCCCGGCGGCCGTGGTGACGCTGTTGGTCTATCTGCTGACGGGCAGCGGAGCCGATGCCGTGGTGGCGCCGGGACGGGTCGAGTGGGTCCGTGTGCTGCCCTACCTGCTTGTGCTGGTAACGGCCATTGCCGGCATGAACGTATTGAAGGTGCTCCTGCTGGGCATCGCCGCCTCGGGCGCGATCGGCCTGGCGACCGGGAGTTTCGACCTGCTCGCGTGGTGCGGCGGCATGGGACAGGGCATCACCGGCATGGGTGAACTGATCATCGTCACGATGATGGCCGGGGGACTGCTCGAACTGATTCGTTTCAACGGCGGCATCGACTACATCATCGGCCACATGACGCGCCGCATCTCGGGCCGCCGGGGGGCCGAGGGGACGATTGCCGGACTGGTCTGCCTCTCGAACCTCTGCACGGCCAACAACACGATCGCCATCCTTACCGTCGGCCCGATTGCCCGCAAGATCGCCGACCGGTTCGGCGTCGATCGCCGG
>FR892002.1:0-9115 GCA_000434235.1 Alistipes sp. CAG:268
CCTTTCCCTACAGCAGCCGCGAGGTCTCTTTCCCCTCGCGCGCCGGGGGTGTGACGCTTGCCGGAACGCTGACGCTTCCCGATTCGGTGCCGCCGCGGACTGCCCTTGTGCTTGTCACGGGCAGCGGACTGCAGAACCGCGACGAGGAGCTCTTCGGGCATAAACCCTTCCTGGTGATCGCCGACTTCCTGACCCGGCGGGGCATCGCCGTGCTGCGCTACGACGACCGCGGGTTCGGAACCTCGGAGGAGGAACTTCGGGCGCTGACCGGGGATGCCACGACGGCCGATTTTGCGCTCGACGCACTGGGGGCTTTCGACTTCCTCGCCGCGCAGCCCGGGCTGGATAGGGCGAAGTGCGGCATCCTCGGACACAGCGAGGGCGGAACGATTGCCTTCATGGCCGCCGCGGCCGAGCCCGCCGTTTCGTTCGTCGTCTCGCTGGCCGGCGCTCTGGTGCCGGGCGGGCGGCTGAGCCTGCTCCAGAATCGTCGCCTGATGGAGAGCCAGGGGCTGGATGACGCGACGGTCGAGGCCTGCTGCCGCCTGCTGGAGCAGTGCTACGAGACGTTGTGTTCTGTCCCGCAGGCCGACCTCACAGCGCGTCTTCCGGAGTTGAAGGCCGCTCTGGCAGCCGGGATGGAGGGGCAGCGGGTGCCGGAGCCGCTCCGGTTGAATCTCCTCCGTGTGCTCGACAGCGCCGCCGCCTCGCCGTGGGTCTATCATTTCCTGACGCATGACCCCTCGGATGCGATTCGTGCCGCGGGCAGCCGTCCCGTGCTGGCGCTGAACGGGTCGTTGGACCATCAGGTCGATGCTGTGGAGAACCTCGGGGCCGCCCGCCGGCTGCTCGGGGAGTCGCCGACACTCACCGTGAAGGAGTACCCGGGCCTGAACCACCTCTTCCAGCTCTGCACGACGGGCGATGTCGCCGAATACGAGACGATCGAACAGACCGTCTCCCCCGAGGTCCTCGCCGATCTGGCCGCCTGGATCTGCGCTCTTGGGAAGTAAACAGCCTGCCGCCGTGTGTACCCAAACAGAGAACGACCGCCCCAAACGGAGCGGTCGTCCTCTGTTCCGGATTGCTGCGGACGGGATCACACGGTCATGATCTCCTTCTCCTTCTTGGCGAGGATCTCGTCGAGCGTTTTGGTGAACTTCTCGAGCATCTTCTGGGTCTGGGTCTCGCCGTCCTTCGATTCGTCCTCGGGCATGCCCTCCTTCTGGGCCTTCTTGAAGGCTTCAACGGCATCGCGGCGGGCGTTGCGCAGGCTGATGCGGGCCGTTTCGGCTTCGCTGCGCACCTGCTTCACCAGCTCCTTGCGCCGCTCCTCGGTCAGGGGCGGAATCGTCAGGCGGATGGTCTCGCCGTTGTTCGAGGGGGTGAGGCCGATGTTCGAGTCGATGATGGCCTTCTCGATCGGGCGCAGCATCTTCTTGTCCCACGGCTGGATGAGGATGGTCCTGGCGTCGGGTACGGTGACGCTGGCAGCGCCCGATACGGGCACCTGCGATCCGAAGTAGTCCACCATCACGCCGTTGAGCACGTTGGGCGATGCCTTGCCGGCACGTACGTTGAGCAGCTCCTCCTCGAGGTGGTCGATGGCCTTCTGCATGCGGTTCGATGCGTCGTTGAGAATGGTCTTGGTATCCATGGATTTCTGCTATTTTTGTTTGTTTGTTGTGTCGGTTCCGGAGGTTCAAGCCCCGATCTTCAGGGCTATTCCTTTCCGGCCAGGGCCCGTTCGATGGCCGCGATCAGCTCGTCGAACTCCTCGGGCGAGTAGCCGATTGTGGCGGTGATGATCCGTCCGTCGCGGTCGATCAGGTAGTTGCGCGGGATGAAGTTGGTGGCATAGCGGTCGTAGATCGTCCGCGTCGAGTCGAGTCCCATGGGGAAGGTGTATCCCGTCTTCTCGCGGAAGGCTGCCACGTCGCTGCGCTTCTCGCCGCGCGAGACGGGCAGGAAGAGGAAGTCGCGGCCCGCGAAGCGGTCGATCAGGTCTTTCTGTACGCGGGTCAGCTCCTGACGGCAGGGCGGGCACCACGTGGCCCAGAAGTTGAGCAGCACGACCTTGCCCCGCAGCTCGGAGAGCGTCAGGTGCGAACCGTCGAACAGGGCGACGGAGAAGTCCGGGGCCGGGTCTCCGACCTTGACCAGCGTCGTGCTGTCGCTCTGCGATGCGCCGCCCTTTGCGCTGCGGTTGCCGCACGAGGGCAGCAGGACGATCACGGCGATGATGATGACGATCAGCGCCAGCATCACCCACAGTTGCCCGTTGCTTTTCTTTTTTCTTGCCATAGGTCGTTTCGTTTTTTTTGTGCGCCTCCCCGTCAGGCCTTGACCAGGGTGCCGATCGGTTCACCGGCAAGGACCTTGCCGAGATTGCCTTCGGTGTCCATGTCGAAGACGATGATCTGCAGCCCGTTTTCGCGGCAGAGCGTGAAGGCCGTGAGGTCCATCACCTTGAGCCTGCGCTCGAGCACCTCCTCGAAGGTGATCTCGCCGAACTTGGTGGCCGTCGGGTCCTTCTCGGGGTCGGCCGTGTAGACGCCGTCCACGCGCGTGCCCTTGAGCAGCACGTCGGCCTCGATCTCGATGCCGCGCAGGGCCGAAGCCGAGTCGGTCGTGAAGTAGGGGTTCGACGTGCCTCCGCCAATGATGACGACATAGCCCGCCTCGAGGTATTCGATGGCACGTGCTTTGGAGAAGTATTCGCCGATGGGCTCCATGCGGATCGACGTGAGGACCTTGCAGCGTACGCCGTTGTCCTCGAGCGCCGACTGGAGCGCCAGCGAGTTGATGACCGTGGCAAGCATGCCCATCTGGTCGCCCTTCACCCGGTCGAAGCCGCGCTTGGCGCCGCTCAGGCCGCGGAAGATGTTTCCGCCGCCGATGACGATTCCGATCTGCACGCCCGACGCGGCGGCGTCGCGGATCTGTTCGGCATAGGATTGCAGCACGGCGGGCGAAAGTCCGTATTTCTGTTCGCCCTGCAACGATTCTCCGCTCAATTTCAGGAGTATTCGCTTGTATTTCATGTTTCGAAGGGTTGTATCGCAATGCGAAGATAGGAAAATTTTCGAAAAAATTCGCAAGAAATGACTACCTTTACGGAAAATAGCGCACCGGCGGCGATGCCCGGGAAAATTTGGCGGAGCGCCTGCGGTATGCTATCTTTGCCGGCCCCAAGGCAGGGAGTGTGTAAAATGGCGGAAGAGAACAAAGCGAAAGAATACGGACTGTTGCGTCGGGTCTCCTCGCCGCGTGAGCTCAAGAAGCTCGCGCCGGAAGAGTTGCATGCCTATTGCGACGAGTTGCGACGCTATATCATCGAGGAGTGCTCGGTCAATCCGGGCCACCTGGCCTCCAGCCTGGGGGCCGTCGAGCTGGCTGCGGCGCTGCACTATGTCTATGATACGCCGGAGGACCGCATCGTGTGGGACGTCGGCCACCAGACCTATGCCCACAAGATCATCACGGGCCGCTTCGAGGCGTTCCGCACCAAGCGTCAGCTGGGGGGCATCAGCGGCTTTCCGCGTATGGCCGAGAGCGAATACGACGCTTTCGGCGGAGGGCACGCCTCGGTGTCGATCTCGGCGGCCTACGGCATGGCCAAGGCCGCTTCGCTCCGGGGCGAGCGGCGCAAGGTGGTGGCCGTCATCGGCGACGGCTCGATGACCGGCGGCCTGGCCTTCGAGGGGCTGAACAACGCCGGGGCCGACCAGTCCACCGACCTGCTGGTGATTCTCAACGACAACCACATGGCCATCGACCAGGCTACGGGGGCGCTGAAGAACTACCTGCTCAAGATCTCGACCTCCGGACGCTACAACCGCATGAAGCAGCGGCTGTGGACGGCCCTGTCGCGCACGCCCCGGCTGCTGCATCTCTGCCGTATGGCGGGGAACGCCGTCAAGCAGGGGCTGCTCAACAAGAGCAATCTCTTCGAGAGCTTCAATTTTCGCTATTTCGGACCCGTGGACGGCCACGACCTCGGGCAGCTGGTGCGGACGCTCCGCTCGCTGCGCGACATCGGGGGGCCGAAGTTGCTGCACGTGATGACGGTCAAGGGCAAGGGCTACCTGCCTGCCGAGCACGATCAGTCGGTGTGGCATGCCCCGGGACGCTTCAATCCCGACACGGGCGAGCGGATCGCTTCGAAGGGCGGCCCCGCCCGCTATCAGGATGTCTTTGGCGAGACGCTGCTCGACCTGGCCCGCCTCGACACCCGGGTCGTGGGCATCACGCCGGCCATGCCGTCGGGCTGCTCGATGAACATCCTCATGCGCGAGATGCCCGAGCGCTGTTTCGACGTCGGGATCGCCGAAGGCCACGCCGTCACCTTCTCGGCCGGCCTGGCCGCCGCGGGGATGATCCCCTTCTGCAACATCTATTCGACCTTCATGCAGCGCGCTTACGACAACGTGATCCACGACGTGGCGATCCAGGACCTCCCGGTGGTGATGTGCCTCGACCGGGGCGGTCTGGTCGGCGAGGACGGCGTGACGCACCACGGGGTTTTCGACATGGCCGCCTTCGCCCCCGTGCCGGGGCTGACGATCGCCGCGCCGATGGACGAACGCGAGCTGCGCAACATGATGTATACGGCTTTCCGGTTCGGACATCCCTTCATGATCCGCTACCCGCGCGGCTGCGGCGAGGGGGTAGCCTGGCGCGGCGCGGCGTTCGAGGCGCTGCCCGTCGGGCGGGGCCGCTGCCTGCGCGAGGGCTGCGACGTGGCGGGGTTGAGCATGGGGGCGGGGGGGAAGGGCGCGGCGGGAGCATCGGCACGGTGGGAAATGCCGCGGCGCGAGCCGTCGGCCGGGCCTCCGGTGAGGGCGTGCAGACGGCGCATTACGACCTGCGCTTTGTCAAGCCGCTCGACGAGACGCTGCTCGACGAGGTGGGCCGCAGGTTCCGCCACGTGGTCACTGTCGAGGACGGGGCCCTGCGCGGCGGGGTCGGCGAGGCGGTCGCCGCCTTCTTCAACGAACGCGGATACGATGTCCGCGTCGAGTCGCTGGGCATCGGCGACCAGTGGGTTGAGCACGGCACGCCGGCTCAGTTGCATGCGCTTTGCGGCTACGACGAGGAGTCGATCCTCCGGGTGCTGCTCGAAGCCGGACGGTCGTCCTGTGCCTGCGGGGCGTAATCCCGCAGGGAACTACTGCAGGACGAAGGTCCAGTCGTCGCCGCGGCCGAGCGCCGCATCATACTGGAATCCCTCCCATTCGAATCCCCGCAATGTCTCGGGGTCGGAGATCCGTTCGCGGATCAGGCTGCGCGTCATCTCGCCGCGGCACATCTTCGTGTATACCACGATCGTTCTGAGCCGTCCGCCTTCGCGGACGCGGAATTCGGGCGTGATGACCCGTACCTCGCGCCGCACGCGCCGCCAGTCGAAGAGGCGCTTCATCTCGGCGCTGGCCAGGTTCACCAGAATGCCGTCGTCGGCCCGTACGCGGTCGATCAGCAGGTCGGTCAGCCGCTCGGGCCACCGGGCGAAGACCGTGCGGTCGTCCGGTCCGGGCAGTACGGCGTCGCCCTCGAGCCGGTAGCTGCGGATGGCGTCGAGCGGGCGCAGCAGTCCGTAGAGGAACGAGGTGATGTTCAGGTGCTGCTGGGCGTAGGCGAAGTCGTCGGTCGAGAAGCCGGCCGGGTCGATGTGCTTGAAGACTACGCCCGTGTAGGCGGCGATGGCCGGCAGCAGGGGCGTGTCGTGGAAGTGGAGGTAGCGCCGGCGGTTCTCCGCAGCGATCGTGCGATTGACCCGCAGCAGGCGGGCCAGCTCGTCGGTGGTGAGAGCGGCCAGTTGGAGGGCCGTCTGTTCGGCCTTCGCACGGAACGGGGCTTCGGTTGCCGCGGGCAGGGCGATGTCGCTCGCCGCGGCCATGGTCTTGGCGCAGGAGATGAGGATTTGCATGCGTGGGATCGTTCGACGGAGTTCGGAGCCCGGCCGTTGCGGCCGGGCCTTGGGGTTTTCGGGGACCGGGACCCTCTCGGCGGGGTGTGGCCCCGGATTTGCGGGACTTATGCCACCGGACAGGGGATTCCGAGCGCTTCGACGCGGGCGGCGATCGCCTGTAGCTCTTCGCGTGGCACCTTCTCGAGCGTCGGGCAGGGCGTGTCGCGGTCGAGCGAGTAGACCATCACCTTCTGCGGGCGGATCTCCTCGACGAGCCGCAGCCAGGCCGACACCTCCTCCTCCGTGGTGTTGTCTACCGGCTCCCCGTTGCAGACTCCGCGCAGGAACATCGTCTGCAGGATCATGCGCCCCTCGAAGCGCTTCATCTCCCGGACGATGTCTCGGACGGCATAGGCGGGGTTCTGCGGGTTGTCGATCCGCCGCACCGTGGCGTCGAAGGCCGAGTCGAGTTTCAGGATGTTGTTGTCCACGCGCAACAGGGCCCGGCGGACCTCCTCGCGGTGGATCTGCGTGGCGTTCGAGAGTACGGAGACCTTCGCCCCCGGGCAGTGGGCGTCACGCAGGGAGAGCGTGTCGTCGATGATCGCCTCGAAATCGGGATGGAGCGTCGGTTCGCCGTTCCCGGCGAAGGTGATGACATCGGGCGGCGTCCCCTCGGCGGCCATGCGGGAGAGCGCCCCGGCAAGGTGTGTGCGCACCTCCTCGCGGGCATTGAAACGTCGGCCGCCCGGATGCTCGGCGTTCCAGCCGCATTCGCAGTAGATGCAGTCGAACGAGCAGAGCTTCGACTCGGTGGGCAACAGATTGACCCCGAGCGAGAGGCCCAGCCGGCGGGAGTGGACCGGGCCGTAGATGATGTCGTGATAAAGCGCTGTCATACGGCAAAAATAGGGATTTTTTTCATACCTTTACAAAAATCGTTCTTCGATGAAGCGAAAAACTGGTTTGTTGCCGCGGGTGGTTGCGGCCATTGCCGCGGGCATTCTCGGCGGTCTGTTTCTGCCCGACTGGACGGTGCGGATCGCGCTGACGTTCAATGCCCTGTTCGGGGAGTTCCTGGCCTTTGTCATCCCGCTGCTGATTCTGGGACTCGTGGCGCCCGGCATCGCCGACCTGGGACGCGGTGCCGGACGGCTTCTGGCGCTGACCGCTGCCCTGGCCTACGGATTCACGCTCGTCTCTGGGTTCGGTACCTATTTTGCCGGGCGTGCGCTCTTCCCCGTGCTGCTCGAGGGCGCTTCGGCCTCCCTCCCCGAGAACGGGGCGCAACTCTCGCCCTACTTCACGGTCGCCATGCCGCCGCTCATGGATGTCATGTCGGCCCTGATCCTCGCTTTCATGCTGGGGCTAGGCATCGCCCGTGTCCAGGGAAGGCGGCTGAAGGCCGCGGCCGACGAGTTCAAGCGGATCATCGAGGCGGTGATCGGCGGGGTCATCCTCCCGCTGCTGCCGTTCTATATCTTCGGCATCTTTCTCCACATGGCCCGCGCGGGGCAGGTGGCCGCCGTGCTCGGGGTCTTTGTCAAACTGATCGTCGTCATCTTCTGCCTGACGGTGGTGCTGCTGCTCTTCCAGTTCGCCGTGGCGGGCCTTGTGGCGCGGCGCAATCCGCTCCGTCTGCTGCGTGTGATGCTCCCGGCCTATGTCACGGCACTCGGGACGCAATCGTCGGCCGCGACGATCCCCGTGACGCTCGAACGGACGCTGCGTCTCGGCGTGCGTCCCGAACTGGCGTCGTTCGTCGTCCCGCTCTGCGCCACGATCCACCTGTCGGGATCGATGCTCAAGATCGTGGCATGCGCCCTGGCCGTCGCGATGCTGACCGGGCTCGACCTCCCGGGTTCGGCCTTCGCCGGCTTCATTCTGCTGCTCGGGGTGACGATGGTGGCGGCTCCCGGGGTGCCGGGCGGGGCTATCATGGCGGCCCTGGGGCTGCTGGAGTCGATGCTCGGGTTCGACGAGGCGCTGTGCGGCCTGATGATCGCCACCTACATTGCGATGGACAGCTTCGGCACGGCCGCGAACGTCACGGGTGACGGAGCCGTGGCCGTGATCGTCGATGCCGTGGACCGGCGGATGAAAAGGCGCTCCCCGAAGGGAGAACCCGGCGCCATGCCGGAGCCGTAATCGGCAAAGGGCCGGAACCTCGAAAGGTTCCGGCCCTTCGTTTTTCGGGTGTTCCGCTTACCCGAGTTCCGGTGCCCTGTCCTGCAGCAACTCCTCCGGGAGGCGGGGCATGGCCCCGTGCTGCGAGCAGACATAGGCCGAGACGGCAACCGCCCGGGCATGGGCCTCGGGAATCGGACAGCCCCGCAGCAGCGAGGCGCAGAATCCCGCCGTGAACGAGTCGCCGGCCCCGACCGTGTCGGCCACCTCGACCTGCGGCGTATGGAGGAACGAGATGCCCCGGTCGTGGAAGACGTAGCTCCCCCGGGTGCCGCAGGTCAGGATGACCTCCTGCAGGGCGTATTGCCGCTTCAGGGCCAGTCCGGCCTCCGTCATGTCCGTCGGCAGTCCGAACATCCGTGACAGAATGACGATCTCCTCGTCGTTTATTTTCAGGATGTTGCATCTTCCGAGCGACTCTTCGACCACCTCCCGGCCGTAGAACTGCTGCCGCAGGTTGATGTCGAAAACCCGCAGCGACGTTTCGGGCATGGCGTCGAGGAACCGCTGGATGGTCCGCCTCGAGTCGGGGTTGCGCTGTGCCAGCGATCCGAAACAGATGCAGCGTGTCTTTGCGGCCAGCCGCTGCAGCCCGGCGGTGAAGGGGATGTGGTCCCAGGCGACCTCGGTCCGGATGTCGTAGCACGGGATGCCCTGTGCATCGAGCGAGACCTCCACGGTTCCCGTGGGGTATTCGACCCGGGCCAGGTCGTGGTGCAGCCCCCGGGCGTCGAACTCCGCGACGATCCCGTCGCCCAACGGGTCGCGGCCGACGGCACTCACCGCCGTGGCCTCGAGCCCGAACTGGGACATGTGGTAGGCGAAATTGGCGGGAGCTCCGCCGATTTTGCGGCCTTCGGGCAGCATGTCCCACAATGCCTCTCCGATGCCGACAACCTGATCGTTTTTCATTTCGTATCTGTTTGAAGTTTACGGGAAAGATCCGTCAAGAGGCCTTTTTCAGATTCGAGTCCGGCATTTTGTCAAAAGGGTTTGGGCAGGTCGATTCAGAAGGCC
>FR892002.1:9284-21104 GCA_000434235.1 Alistipes sp. CAG:268
TGCTGGGGTAGAGTAAGATGTTTTTTGTATGAGCTTTTCGTCGTCGTCTGTTCCTGAGGGAAAAAATACGCATTTATGCGTATCGGTGCGGAGTAAAAAACGGCTAATTTTGGTCGTTTAAATCGGCTTACTTGCAAATTCGGACCGTCCGGGTCCGGCACAGAGAGGCTAAACACATAAAATTCAAATAAATATGGTTGATATCTTTGACCGGCTCGAAAAGAACGCCGGCGGACCCATCGGTCAGTACATGTCGTATGCGCACGGATATTTCGCATTCCCGAAGCTGGAGGGCGAGATCGGCCCCCACATGAAATTCCGGGGCAAGATGATGCTGAACTGGAGTCTGAACAACTACCTCGGACTGGCCAACCATCCCGAGGTGCGCAAGGCCGATGCCGAGGGTGCCGCCCAGTTCGGCATGGCAGCCCCGATGGGTGCCCGCATGATGAGCGGTCAGACCAAGTACCACGAGCAGCTGGAGCGTGAACTGGCCGAGTTTGTCGGCAAGGAGGATGCCTTCCTGCTCAACTTCGGCTACCAGGGCATGCTCTCGATCATCGACTGCCTGCTGACCCCGCGCGATGTGGTGGTCTACGATGCCGAGGCCCACGCCTGCATCATCGACGGCCTGCGCCTGCACAAGGGCAAGCGCTTCGTATACGGCCACAACGACATGGAGTCGCTGCGCCTGCAGCTCAAGCATGCCACTGAGCTGGCCGAGGAGCAGAACGGCGGCGTGCTCGTGATCACCGAGGGCGTCTTCGGCATGAAGGGCGACCTGGGCAAGCTCGACGAGATCGTGGCCCTGAAGAAGGATTTCAAGTTCCGCCTCCTGGTGGACGACGCCCACGGCTTTGGCACGATGGGTGAGGGCGGCCGCGGTACGGCTTCGCATTTCGGTGTCGTGGACGGCGTAGACGTGCTCTTCAACACCTTCGCCAAGTCGATGGCCGGCATCGGTGCCTTTGTCAGTGGTCCCCGCTGGCTGATCAACCTGCTGCGCTACAACATGCGTTCGCAGCTCTACGCCAAGTCGCTGCCCATGCCGATGGTCATCGGCGCACTGAAGCGTCTGGAGCTGATCCGCAACCACCCCGAATACCAGCAGAAACTCTGGACGATCGTCCGTGCGCTGCAGAGCGGCCTGAAGGAGAACGGGTTCAACATCGGCGTGACCAACTCGCCCGTGACCCCCGTCTTCATGAAGGGAGGTATTCCGGAGGCCACGAACCTGATCGTGGACCTGCGCGAGAACCACGGCGTCTTCTGCTCGATCGTGGTTTACCCCGTGATTCCGAAGGGCGAGATCATCCTGCGCGTCATCCCGACGGCCGCCCACACGCTCGAGGATGTGAACTACACGCTCGAGGCCTTCAAGTCGGTGCGCGACAAGCTCGAAAGCGGCTACTATGCATCGCTGCCGATCCCGGTTCGCGCCGACGAAGGATTCAAGGTTCGCTAATAAGCAGATTGCCCGCGTCGGGGCAACCGACCGATAATCAGGAACTCCCGGACATGTGTCCGGGAGTTTTCGTTTTCCATATTGCGGTTTTTGTGAGGAAATGGCGGCAAAAATTTGGAGATTCGGATTTTTTGCCTACCTTTGCACTCGCAATCGAGCAATGCGGAAATAGCTCAGTTGGTAGAGCGCAACCTTGCCAAGGTTGAGGTCGCGGGTCCGAGTCCCGTTTTCCGCTCCAGAGAAGAATCAAAGAAGAGGAGAACTTTCAGGTTCTCCTCTTCTTTTTTCTTCTCCAATCGGCCGGGATGAGGGCGTTTCTTTTTTCGGGTCTCCGCGTTCGAGGTCCCTGCCCGATCCTGAACCCGTATGAGGCGGATGTTTGTTTTCCGTGTGCTATTCGGCGTTGTTGCGCAGCCATTCCAGCCGCCGCAGGTCCGGCAGGTGCTTCACCTGGAAATGATCGAAGGTTGCCCGGAACCCTTTCCCGTCCGGGCAGGCAGCCATCGGGCCCACCATGACCGGCGTGTTGTCCTGCAGCCAGGCGTTGCGCATCAGCGTGTACTCCTTGTCGTCGAACGAATAGAAGATCTCGACGGCGTCGAGCCGCCGCACGGCCTTGATCCAGATGCAGGGTACGGCCTTCTCCAGCGTGATGACGCTCCAGTCGGAGGTGTGGTGGGTCACCACGGTGCTGAGGTTGTATTTCCCGTCCACGAATTCGATGCCTGCCTTGATGTAGTTTTCGTGGTCGATGCGCAGCATCAGGCCGGCCTGGTCGAACCGTTCGCGGTACTCTCCCGAGATCCTGATCTTGGCCTCGAACTCTCCGCCGTAGGTGGCATAATAGAAGGGAGCGTCGTCCACAGTGAATCCATAGTGCGAGATTCTCCAATAGTCGCTCTGCGGGGTGACGAAGAGTGAGAGGGTGTTTCCGCTGATCTCCCACTGTTCCGGTTCGTTGAACCAGGTCATCTTTTCCAGAGTCTGTGCTGCGGCCATGTGCAGCGAGGCGAAGAGCACCAGGCTCAGAAGCGTTGTCTTTTTCATCTGCTTGGTTTTGTTCTGTGAAAATTTACGGTTGTCTTGTGTGGATAACTGTCCGTTCTGAATTACCTTTGCAAAGGTAGGTCGCGGCGAGCGAACCGGCAATAATCATAAATAACCATTCCGCCATATGGAGATCGTGGACGAGTTGAACCGGGAGTTTTTCGGTCAGGAGTTTGCCTGTTCCGACCAGACTTCCCGTTCCGAGGTGCTGGAGCATTACAAGAGGCTGGCCGGCGTCTATGCCCGCATGGAGAACGCCATCTCCGTGCTGAGCGACATGCATGCCGACCGCAGCTATATCTGTTACGGAGGCTTTTCGGCGCTGTTGGGTCTCGATGCGCACGCCGGGTTGAGGGAGGAGATCGGTTCGGTCTGGGAGACCGCGATCCTGAAGCTGATCCATCCCGAGGACCTGACGGACAAATACCTTCAGGAACTCCATTTCTTCCATTTTGTGAAACACCTTTCCGCAAGCCGGCGGTCCGACTATTGCCTCGTGCAAAGATTGCGCATGAAGGACCGTTTCGGAAATTACCAGCAGGCGCTGCACCGTCTGTTCTACATACCTTCGCCTTTCGACGACAGCCTCTGGCTGACCCTCTGCCTCTATAACCCGCTCTTTGTTTCTCTTCCCTATTCGGGAGCCGTCGTCCATACGGCGACCGGACGTGTGCGGAAACTGGAGAAGCGCGAAGACCTGCATCTCCTGTCGGAACGCGAACGCGAGGTGCTCCGGCTGATCGACAGCGGCCTGACGAGCAAGGGGATCGCCGAACGGCTGTCGATCAGCGTGCATACCGTCAGCCGCCATCGGCAGGAGATTCTGAGCAAGCTGCAGGTGCACAACTCGATCGAGGCCTGCCGGATTGCCCGGGATCTGAACCTTCTCTGATCCGCTTCTGCCGTTCGGCGGCGAAGCCTGCGGCCCGGTCCGGACAAACCGCATGGGAAACTTCGGTTTTCGTCTGTCCGGTTTCGGCTCCTCAATTCCGGCGTTGGGCAAATCATTCCGCAAGGGAGTTCCGCCGGGGGCTATTTTTGCTCCCCGGAAACAAAACTCCCTCCGATGAATGCCAGATTCTTTCTTTTGCCGCTCCTGCTGCTGACGGCCTCGTGTGCCGACCGGCAGCAGCCCGACTCCCCGATGTGTGTCGAGACGGCCCGTGCTACGACCGTCGAGGTCTCCTCCTCGCGTGAATATCCCTTTATCGCCAAGCCGCTGCGTACGTCGGTCCTTTCGTTCCGCGTCTCGGGGCCCGTCGATCGGTTCGAGGTTTATGCCGGAAGCCGCTATCGTTGTGGCGATCTCATTGCCGGAATCGACCCGCGCGACTTCCGGCTGCGCTACGAGCAGGCCGACGCCGCCTGCAGGCAGGCACGTGCCGATTACGAGCGTGTCGCGGCCCTCTACGAAAAGGACAACCTGCCGGCCAGCAGCTACGAGGCGTCGCGGGCTGCCTGGGTTGCGGCCGAAACCGCCTGCGATGCGGCACTGAATGCGCTCAACGATACGCAGTTGCTTGCGCCGTTCGACGGCTGTGTCGGCGAGGTCTTCATCGAACGTTATCAGGATGTCAGGGCTTCGCAGCCGGTGGTGACCCTTACGGACATCTCTTCGCTGCGTATCGAGATCTTCGTGACGCAGGAGATCGCCATGCAGGCCCGGGAGCTCGATGAGGTGGCCGTTGAATTCGACCACATCCCGGGCCGGACGTTCCGGGCCGGGGTGGTCGAGTGCGCGCGGAGTACCACACCGAACAATCTCTCCTACCTGCTCACGGCCCTGTTGTCGAATCCCGGCGGGGAGCTTCCTGCAGGTCTCTCGGGTCGGGTCTGCCTCGACCTTCGGGACCAGCCGCAGCCGGTGGTGGTCATTCCCCGGAAGGCGCTCAGCCATACTTCCGGTGCGGGAGATCATGTCTGGGTCGTGGACCCGGCTTCGGGCCGTGTTGCACGGCGGCAGATTACCGCCGGAGAACTGCTCCCCGACGACCGGATTACGGTAAGGGCCGGACTGGCCGCCGGCGAGACGGTCGCCGTGAGCGGGCTCCGCTTCCTCAATGAAGACCAGATTGTCGCCGCCGTCGGGCCGTCGGACGGGGCGCTGACCGCCGAATCTCCAAGGCCATGAAGGAGCGCATCATCGGCTGTACGCTGGAGCTGCTCGGGCAGATCGGATTCCGGCGCTTCACCATGGACATGGTGGCATCCGAGCTGCGGATCTCCAAACGCACGCTTTATCTCTATTTCACCAGCAAGGAACAGCTGCTCGATACCTGTCTGGAGCGGTGGCTGCTCCGCAAGCGGCTCCTTGTCCCGACGGGCGGTATCCTGATCGACGACCTTTGTACGCTCTATGCCGGTATCCGCAAGGTCGATCTGCGGCGGGTCATGCACTGCAGCCGCGAGCTCCGCCAATGCTGCCTGCCGGTTTACCGGCTCTTTCAGGAGCGCCTCTTCAACTATGCCGACGCCTGCGGCATGCGTGCCGAGCAGGATGCCGGGACGGGCTATCTCTGCCGCGACGTTACGCGGGATACGGTCAGCTCCGTCGTGTCGGATTTCCTGATCCGGCTTTTCGGCAGCGTGGAGGAGCATCCGCTGCGGCGGGGCAGCCTTTCCTCGCCCGAGATCCTTATTGTCTACATGCGCGGTCTCTGCACGATCAAGGGGCGTGCTTACCTTGACCGACACCTCAAAACCCTGTCCCGGACATGAATACACTGGTAAAATACTTTCTGAAGAACAAGGCGGTGACCTGGCTGCTGCTCGTGCTGGTGCTCTTCGGCGGCCTCTTCTCCTATACGCACATGGGCAAACTCGAGGATGCCCCCTTCACCATCAAGCAGGCGCTGGTCATGACGCCCTATCCCGGCGCATCGCCCGAAGAGGTGCGCAACGAGGTCACGGACCTGCTGGAGGAGTCGATCCAGTCGCTCGACGAACTCTATTACCTGAAGAGCGAGAACCGCGTCGGCATGTCGAAGATCACGGTCTACGTCAAGAAGGAGGTGCGTGCCGACGAGATGCAGCAGCTGTGGGACAAGCTGCGGCGGAAGGTCGCCGATGTCCAGGGCCGTCTGCCCGACGGGGCGGGCCCGTCGGTGGTGAACGACGACTTCGGCGACGTGCTCGGGGTCTTCTACGGACTGACGGGCGAGGGCCATACCTGGCGCGAGCTGGACGACGAGGCCAAGCGCCTCAAGGACGAACTGCTGACGGTGAAGGATGTCGCGCGCGTGGAGATTTGGGGGTCGCAGCATCCTACGGTCGAGGTCACGGTGCCTCCGGCTCTCCTGACCCGCAGCGGGCTGACCTCCGCGGACATCGCCCGGGCCTTCGCCGAGCAGAACCGCGTGGTCGATGCCGGGGCGTTGGAGACCGGGGAGAGCCGGCTGAGGATCGAATCGACCGGTACGTTCCGTTCGCTGGACGACATCCGGCAGATGACGATCACCTCGCCGTCGGGTGAGCACTTCCGGCTGGGGGATATCGCCCGCGTCGAGGAGAGCTATGCCCGTCCGGCCTCGAACCTCATGCGCATCGACGGACGTCCGGCCCTGGGCGTGGCCGTCGCCACGGTCTCGACGGGCAACGTCGTGGAGATGGCCCGGGCGGTGGCCGACCGCATCGACTCCTTTGCCGCGACCCTGCCCGAGGGTTATGCCCTCCATCCGATCTACGATCAGGGCCACGAATCCGAGGTGGCCAACCGCGGTTTCGTCTGGAACCTCGTGATTTCGGTGCTGACGGTTGTCGCCATCCTGCTCTTCTTCATCGGCCTGCGCAACGGCCTGCTGATCGGCAGCGGACTGATCTTTTCGATCTTCGCCACGCTGATGGTCATGCAGGTTGAGGGGGTCGCCCTGCAGCGCATGTCGCTCGCGGCGATCATCATCGCCATGGGTATGCTGGTGGACAATGCCATCGTCGTCTCGGATTCGGCGCTCGTCGCCATGCAGCGCGGCATGCGCAAGCGGGTGGCCATCCTCAGGGCCTGTTCCTCGACGGCTCTCCCGCTGCTGGCTGCGACGGTGATCGCCATCCTGACCTTCCTGCCGATCTACTATTCGCCCCACATCACCGGCGAACTGCTCTCGTCGCTGGTCGTCGTGATCGGCGTGTCGCTGATGTTCAGCTGGGTCTTCGCCCTGACACAGACCCCCTTCTTCATCCAGGAGTTCGTGCCGCGCCCGCGTCCCGGGCAGACCGTTGCAGACCCTTACGGGGGACGGCTCTACGACGCCTTCCGCTCGTCGCTGCGTGCGGTCATCCGCCGCAAGTATGCCGTTGTCGGGGGACTGCTGCTGCTTCTGGCACTCTCGGCGTGGAGTTTCCGCTTCATCCCGAAGGTCTTCACACCGTCGCTCGACAAGCCCTACTTTACGGTGGACCTGTGGATGCCCGAGGGAACGCGCATCGAGCGGACCGACGTCGAGGCGTCGGATATCGCCGGCTGGATCGGCCGCTTCCCGGAGGTGGAGCAGGTTTCGGCCTTCGTCGGGCGCACCCCGCCGCGCTACTACCTTTCGAATGCCTCGTTCGGTCCGCAGCCCAACTTCGCGCAGCTGCTGGTCAAATGCAGCTCGTCGGCCGAGGCCCGGGCACTGCAGGAGTTCCTGCAGGACTCGGTGCGCCGCCGCTTTCCCGAGCCGCTGGTCAAGGTCAATCGCTTCGAGCTCAACACGCAGCCCGAGGCGCTGATCGAAGCGCGTTTTCTGGGGCCCGACCCGGCGGTGCTCGACTCGCTGGTGGGCGAGGCCGTGGCCGTCATGCGCCGCAATCCGAAGGTGGCCGACGCCCGCAACGAGTGGGGCAACATGGCGATGATGATCCGCCCGGACTATGACGCCGTGCGGGCCGGGGCGATGGGCATCACGAAGGCCCGGATGATGGAGTCGGTCCGTGCCTCGGGCGACGGCCTTCCGGTCGGAGTCTACCGCGACGAGGAGGACCGTGTGCCGGTGCTGCTCCGCACGCCGTCCGAAGGTCTGACCGACCTCGGAACGCTCTCCGTCTGGAACGGCGGCCGCTCGGTGCCTCTCTCGCAGCTCACGCGCGGCATCGAAACCACGTGGGAGTATCCCCAGATCCGGACCTACAACCGTCAGCTCTCGATGGCGGCAATGTGCGGTGTCGTGCCCGGGGCGACGATGTCCGAGGTCCACGGCGAGATCCGCCGCGAGGTGGAGGCCATCCGCCTGCCCGAAGGCTATACCTTCTTCTGGGACTCGCAGTTCAAGGACCAGAGCGAGGCGATGGAGGCCCTGATGAAGTACTTCCCGCTGGCCTTCCTGGTGCTGGTCGTGATCCTCGTGGCGCTGTTCGGCAACTACCGCGAGCCGTTGATTATCCTTTGCGTGCTGCCCCTGTCGCTCATCGGCGTCGCGGTCGGGATGCTGCTCACGGGCTTTGACTTCGGTTTCTTCCCCATTGCCGGATGGCTGGGGCTGCTGGGCATGATCATCAAGAACGTCATCGTGCTCATCGACGAGATCAATGCCCAGTACCGTTCGGGCGCCTCGCTCCAGCGGGCGATCGTCGAGGCCACGGTGGCCCGCACGCGGCCCGTGCTCATGGCCGCCATCACGACCATCGCCGGCATGATCCCCCTGCTGTTCGACATCGCCTTCGGGGGAATGGCTGCTACGATCATCTTCGGCCTGACCTTCGCCACGGGGCTCACGCTCTTCGTGACTCCGGTACTCTACGCCCTTTTCTACCACGTAAAAATCCGATGACGATGAAGACTTTCCCGCTTGTGGCGCTCCTTTGCCTGCTTGCTGCCGTGCGCCCGGCCGCTGCCCAGCCGGCCGAAGATTCGCTGCTGGTGCGCTACCGCCGGATGGCGCTCGATTGTGACGACGATTTGAGGGCCGCCGCCAAACACATCGAAGCCAGTGCCGAACTGGAGCGTGCGGCGCGAGCCGAGCGGATTCCGACCCTCTCGGCCGGGGGTGATTTCCGCTATACGGGCAACCCGCTGAAGTATGCGGCCGAACTGCCCGGGGTAGGGCCGCTGATCCTCGAGGGGCAGAACTGGAAATACGGGGCTTCGGCCACCCTGGTGCAGCCGCTCTATACGGGCGGGCGGATCACCGGGGCGATCCGCATGGCCGAATCCGAGACCCGCATGAGCGAGGCCCGGCGCGAACTGCTCCGCACGGAGGTCTGCTATCGGGTCGATCTGCAGTACTGGACGACCGTGGCCCGCCGCGAACGGATGTCGGTGGCCGAAGATTACCTGCGTGCCGTGGCCGATCTGGAGCGGGTCGTCCGCGAACGGGTCGAGGCCGGCCTGTGCGACCGGCAGGAGCTGCTCACCGTGGAGGTCAAGCTCAACGAAGCCCGCTACCGGCTGCTGCAGGTGCGGAGCGACTTCGAGACGGGGCGCATGGCGCTCAATGCGCTTATCGGCAGTCCGCTCGATGCCGAGACCCCGGTCGGTACGTCACTTCCGGAGGTCGGGTCCGGAGCGTCGGGACTTTCGGCGGCGGCCCTGCACCCCGAAATTCGGCTGGCGCAGGAGCGGATCGTTTGGGAGCGGGGCAACCTGCAGTACGTTGATGCCCGGTATAAACCGCAGCTCGGTGTGGGGGCCAATGCGGGTTATTATGCCCCGGGATATGATTTCCGCCCCGACCTTTCGCCCAACTGGACGCTCTATGCGCAGCTCTCCGTGCCGATCTTCCAGGGTGGCAAGCGACGTCGTGAACGGAGTGCTGCCGAATACCGCATCGGTATGGCTGCCGATGCCCTGCACCGGGTGGAGACGGACCTCGATCTGGAGACCCGCACGGCCCGCACGGCCCTCGACGAAGCGCAGGAGCGGGTGGCGCTGGCCGCCTCGTCGCTGGAAAAGGCTGTCGAGAACGAACGCCGTGCCACGGAGAAGTACGTGGAAGGGGCGATCTCGATCTCCGAAGTGATCGACGCGCAGCTCTATCGCCAGACGGCGCAGGAGAACCTTGTGTCGGCCAAGGAGGCGGCCCGGCTCCACTTTGCCGAGCTGCTGAAGGCCACGGACGGGTACCGGTTTCAATAACTTTTCGTATCTTTAGACGTCCGAAAACACCGCATGATGCGTACCGATCGAAAGAACAGATGGTTGTCCGCCTTGCTCTTCTCCGGGTTGGGGCTTTTTGCCTGGCTGCTGCTGGCCGGTTATACAAACCTTTCACCCGCGACGGAGAATGTGTTGAAAACCCGTTGGGGTGCGATCTTCCTGATCGTGCTCTTCAACGCATTGGGCTTTCTGACGCTGCGCATCTCCGAGTGGCTTCATGTGCAGTATCAGCTCCATGCGCCCGGCAGGTGGAAGATCGTGCTGGCGGTTGCGGGGGTGCTGGGGATGTTCTTCCTGGTCGATTACGGATTTCTGGTCACGGGAAAGCTGTTGGCCGGATCGCGTCATCCTTTCGCCTTCCCGAACGGCGGGGTGCGGATGCTGGTCGTCGTCTGGCTGGTCGAACTGGCCGTACTGGGACTGCTGCTCGCCAACCGGGCCATGGCCCAGACGCTGCGTCTGCGGCAGCGGGCCGCCGAGTTGCAGCGCGAGAACAATACGGCCCGCTACACGGCCCTGCAACAGCAACTCAACCCTCACTTTCTCTTCAACAGCCTCAATACGCTGATTGCCGAGATCGAGTACGATCCAGCGCGGGCCGTTTCGTTCACGCGGCGTCTCTCGGAGGTCTACCGTTATGTGCTGCAGGTGCAGAACCGTCCGCTGGTGACGCTCGGCGAGGAGCTGCGCTTTGCCGACGCCTTCCTTTATCTCCACCGGGTGCGGCTGGGCGACTGCCTCGGCTGCCGGACGGAGATCCCCGACGGAATGCATGAGTTCCGCCTGCCGCCGCTGACCCTGCAACTGCTCATCGAGAATGTCATCAAGCACAACGCCATCACGGTGTCGCGCCCGCTCGAGATCACGATCTCGGCCTCGGAGGGGTGGCTGACGGTCTCGAATCCCGTCCGCCCCAAGCGCGGGGCGGAGTCCGGAGGTGTCGGACTGCAGAACCTCTCGAACCGTTGCCGGATCATGTTGGGACGCGGAATCGAGGTGAGCCGAACCGACGGATGTTTCACCGTGAAAATACCCCTGAGCCATGAATAAACTCCGTGTTGCCATCGTCGAGGACGAGGTCCCGGCCGCCCGGCTGCTCCGTACGCTCATTGCGCGCCTGCGCCCCGCCTGGGAGATCGAGGTGTTGCCCGGCAGCGTCGAGGAGGCCGTGCAGTGGTTCGCCGCGAACCGCCATCCCGACCTGCTGTTCCTCGACATCCAGCTTGCCGACGGCACTTCGTTCGAACTCCTCTCGCAGGCGCGTCCTTCGTCGGCCGTCGTCTTCACTACGGCCTACGACGAATATGCCGTGCGGGCGTTCAGCGTCAGCAGCATCGACTACATCCTCAAGCCTGTCGATGAGGAGCGCCTGGCCGAAGCCATCGCGCGTTATGAGGAGCTCCGGGGGCGGATGCTGCCGCCCGACGACTACCTCGAGACGCTGCTCGATGCCCTGCAGCGGCGAGAAAAGCGTTTCCGCACCCGGTTTCTGATTGCCGGGGTAGACCGTTTCCTCACGCTGCCGGTCGATGATGTGGCCTATTTCTACTCGGAGAACAAGGTGACGACGGCGGTGACCTTTGCCGGGCGGAACCATGTGGTGGACCTCCCGTTGAGCCGTCTCGAGGAGCAGCTCGATCCCGACCGCTTCTTCCGGGCCAACCGCCAGGTGCTGCTCTCGGTGGGGGCGATCGACCGCCTCGAGCCCTATTTCAACGGAAAGGTTTCGGTGACGGTGCACCCGCCCCACAAGGAGCGGATCACCGTGAGTGAGGAGCGGGTCCCGCTCTTCAAGGCCTGGTTGAACTATTGATCCGCTCTCCGGCCGACGGTCACCGCTTTTCGGCGAGGGTTTTGAGCTGCTCGAACAGCTCGCTGAAGCGGAGTTCTGACTGCATCATCGTCCGGGCCTTCTCCATCCCTTCTTCGGTCAGCGAGAAGAACATCTGCCGTTTGTCGTCGCGGTTGATGTCGCGGCGGATGTAGCCTTTGTTCTCGACGGCCGTGATGACCTTCGAGACCCGCGAGTTGGACAATCCGATGTATTCGCAGATCGAGCCGGCCGACTTGGCCTCCCCGCTCTTCAGGCAGCAGAGCAGCATGGCCTCGTTGATGGTGATGTCGTGTGCCTCGGCGAATGTCTTTTCGAATTGGTAGAGCGTTTTGTATATCTCCTTGATGATACAGATCGGTTCCATGTTCCGCGGTTGGGTTATATCGCTGCAAAGATAGGCGATTCGAC
>FR892002.1:21142-26149 GCA_000434235.1 Alistipes sp. CAG:268
TTTGCCAAAGACTCCCGCGAAAATGGCAGCAGTCGCTGTCCAGCCGCCTTACGCGAGGACATACCCCTCTTCGCTTTTGCGCAGGACTCCCTGGCGGACCAGCTGGGCGATCGTCCGCGACAGGGAGGGGCGTGTGACGCCGAGGATGAAGGCCGTCTCTTGAAGGTTCTGTACAGCCGGGTTTTTCTCCAGATAGCCGATCAGCCGCGACGAGAGGGTCTGCAGGGCGAACTGCTGCACGCGGCTGGTCAGGAAACGGCTGTGGTCCGAGAGAATGGAGAGGAAGTTGCGCAGTACGGCCGTATCGCTTTCAATCAGGGCAAGCAGACTCTCCCGGCTGACGATCCACAGCCGGCACTCCGTGTTGGCGATGACCGATACCGGGAAGGTATTCTCCGTGGCGAAGAGAAATGCAGAGGCCAGCACGTCGGGAGCCGCCAGGGTATCGAGCGTGAATTCGCGCCCCTCTTCGTTGGTCATCTGCACGCGGACGCTCCCCTCGCACAGCAGCAGCAACGAACGGCAGACGCTGTTCTGCATGGCGATGAACTCGCCTTTGCGGTAGTTGGCGATACGCGAGGGCGATTTCTCGAGAATCGGATCGACAAGTGTGCGGTTGCAACCCCGGAACAGGGGCATGTCGTAAAATTCACATTCCATAAGATTTTGATCTGTCGATTGTTGTGCCGGTCCGTAACAAATGTTACGCCAAGATCCGTATCGTGCCTCTAATTTTGCGCCGGATTTTGGACGGGGTGCGTCGGTCGGGTCGATCGGACGCTGCGCAGCCCGACTGCAAATATACGAAATACATGAGACAGATGAGTGGAATAAAGCGATTTTTATGGTTGAGTGCGGTGCTTCTGACCGCCTGCCGGGCCGATGATCCGGCCGACGGCTTTTCCCGCCCGGATGCGGAGGGCGTGGCCTTCCGCATGAGTTGTGCGGGCTATGAGGACGGGAATGTCCGTTCGGACCTCCGGCAGGAGACCGACTACGACCGAGTGGA
This sequence comes from Alistipes sp. CAG:268, assembly GCA_000434235.1. Classification (GTDB taxonomy): domain Bacteria; phylum Bacteroidota; class Bacteroidia; order Bacteroidales; family Rikenellaceae; genus Alistipes; species Alistipes avistercoris. The sequence goes on from FR892002.1 coordinate 22,152, forward strand.
ATTTTGTGTGGTGGACGACTCCGGCTCGGCCGTCGGCGGAGTCAAGTGCCTGTACGATCCGGCGGCTTCCGAGGTGCGGATCGAAGGGCTTCGTGAGGGCGACTACCGTCTGCTGGTGCTGGGTGTCCGGGGCGATGCGGAGGCCGACGGCGTGACGATCCGTACGATCCGCCGTGAGGAGGACGAGTGGTTGAGCTTCCCCGCCGACCTGCAGCGGCCGCTCGGGGCCGAGTACTTCCATTCGCGCACCCCCTTCTCGGTGGTGGCGCGCAAGGGCCCTTCGGGAACGGAACTCGAGGCCGTCGTCGAGGAGGAGGTCATACAGCACCGGATCATCGGGCGGACCGACTTTTCGTTCGCCTTCAACAATCCCTATGTCGAGACGGCGCTGCAGACCCGGCGCGTCACGCTCCTGGCGCCGCGTTTCCGTACCGGCCTGACGGGCGGCGGTCTCTTCGCGGGTACGGGCGACAGCCCCGACATCGAACTGGACCTGGACGAGGCGACAACCTGGCTCTTTCCGCCGACGGTCGAGGATGAGCCGCTTCACGGCGAGGTTGAGCTGACAACGCGCAACTACCGCGGACACACCGTCCGGCGTGCCTACGGCTTCACGCTCGGGGAGGTCGCTCCCAACCGCATCGGACGGGTGAGGACGACGGCCGTGCATCCCGACGACGAGTCGGCCACGGCATTCGTCACCGAACGGACCTTCGAGCGCTTCGGTCTGGAGCGTATCCTGCAGGACGACGAGCCGAAGGAGGTCTACACCGATGCCGCACAGCGGACCTTCAATACCGCGGCGCCGCTGCAGGTCTCCGTGACCGACGACGGGCGTCTCCACGTCCGCTTCTATTCGCCGCGCGAGGTGACCGGCCTCCTGATTCGGGCCCGCATCCCCTCGGTCGGCAGCGAGTTCTTCGATCTGGCCTACTTCGACCGGGTCCCGCCCTTCGCGGACTTCTACGGCGAACTGCCGATGTCTACGCGCAAGACCTTTTGTCGCACGGAGTCGGGGCGGATCGTCGAGGTCGATCCCGTGCCGGCGTCCGAATGGGCCGATGCGGAGTTCCGCCTGGAGTCCGACGATCCGTTCTGGACGAAGCTCGAGGCCATCGAGCACGGATGGACCATCGGGTTCGACCTCTACGGGGGCGATCCCGAACGGGCCGACGGCGGGCCGGTCGGCAACTGGATGGGAATCCGTCCGGTCCATTGCCGCGAGGTGGTGGCCCTGTTCCTGAACTTCACCTACATGATCGACATGCCCGAGCATGAGCAGATCCTGCGCGCGAATGCCGACCGCCTCTACGGCAACGGAGGCCCGGAGGACAAGGTCACGGTGGAGACGGTCCTCCGCCAGATGCGCCAGCCGCGGACGCTGCGGGTCGGGCTGGTCTACCCGGGCAACGGCGTGATCGGACTCGGCGGCGGTTCGGTCTTCGGGGCCTACCAGCAGGCCTGGTTCCAGCACTATTTCAACACCTATTCGTGCGAGATCATGTTCCACGAGCTGGGACACGTGATGGGTTACAACCACAGCAGCTCGTTCACCTACGGGCCCTGGGCGCAGGAGTTGATGAACCGTTTCTATGTCGAGCACATTGGCGAGATGCCGATCGACTCGCCGTCGTACCTCGACAGCGCACAGAACCCGAACCGATATTAAGTACAAGCCAACGATACGATGATGATGAAAATAGGAAAATATCTGGGCGCGGCCGCTTTCGCCGTGCTCCTGCATCCGGCATGCAGCGAATCGCCGGAGGATGCCGCCCCGATGCCGGGCGCGGGGCCGGTGCTGTCGGTCCGTTTCGAGGCCGAGGGGGCGCTGCCTGTCCGGACGGCAGAGGCGGACGATGCGGCGATCGGCCGCGTGACGGGCTTCCGCTTCGTGCAGGGAACCCTGCACGAGATCCTCGAGGGCGAGTCGCCCTCCGAAGGGCTCCATACGTTTTATCCCACAGCCCTCGAGGGTGAACTGCACTTCGTGGCCAACGCTCCGGAGGGGCTGTTCGATGCCTTGCGTCCGGGCGGTTCGACCCTTGCGGAGTTTCTCGCACTCGGGGCACCGGTCGGCGCGATGGTCTCCGACCGGGTGTTGATGACCGGACGCATGGAGCTTCCGGCGGAGTCGGGCCGTGCCGCGACGGTCCGCATGACGCGCAGCGTGGCGCGGGTGGACCTCGTCTCGGAGGAGCGCGGCGTCGAGGTGCGCAGTGTGTCGATCCGGCCGATCGCCGACCGCGGTTATCTCTTCGCACAGGAGTATCCGGCCGTGCCGGCCGATGCCGGGGAGACCGAATTCCGAGGGGAATACGGCGAAGGGGAGTTCATGAACAGCCGCCGGACGCTGCTCTACCTCTGTGAACAGCCTTCCGGCGGAATGACGGCCGAGGTGGTCGTCGCCTTCGGCGGGGGACTGCACCGCATGACGGCTGCCTTTCCCGCTGACCTCGTGCGCAACCGGATCTATGTGCTGCGGGTCCATGGCGCCGGAGCCGATGCCTCCGTGTCGGTTTCCGGAGGAACGTGGGAGGAGGGGGCCTCGGTCGGAACGACCCCCGCTCCCGGCGGGCTGATCGACCCTGCGGCCTCGTCGCTTCCCGAGGGGGTGACGCTGAATGCCGCGCAGGATTCGGTGCGGGTGGATTCCCGGGGCGGAGAGTTCCGCCTCGCGGTCCGTGCCGAGGCAGGCACGGAGGTCGAGATTGAGGGCCTCGTGCGCGGCGTGACCGCCTCCGTCGAACCGGCGGCACGGTCGTTCGAGCCGGTAGCGACGGTGGCTGTGTCGGCCGGGCGGCGTCTGCCGGGCGAATCCCGAGCATACCTCTATCTGAATATCGTCCGGGACGGTGTCCGCCTGGGGCGGATCGCGCTCCTCTTCGAACCCAACCCCGTGCAGCTGTCCGGCGGAATCGTGCTCGACGGGGAGGGGAACTGTGACTTCGGCCGCTATGTAGATGGCGAGTTGGGGCGTCTGACGCTTCCCGAGGGCAAGGTGGCCCGGGTGGAGTTCGACGCGGACGAGGACCCGTGGCTCAAACTGGACGGCGAGGGACGGTCGCTGCGGATCCTGGCCGGCTGGAAGCCCAACGATCCGAAGGCCGACGGCCGAATGCAGGAGGGCCGCATCGTCATCTCGCAGGCCGACGGCTCGGACGTCGAGCGTTATGCCGTGCGGCGGCGCAACTGGGGCCTTCCGGTCGTGGAGATCGGGGGCGTGTGGTGGTGCAAATACAACCTGCGCGGCAACGTGAAGGAGTTCGCTGACCAGATCCCGATCGGCGCCGATCCGGCGGATGCGGATGCACTGGCCGACTACCTGGCCTCGTGCGACGAGGGGGAGCTGCTGCGTCTGCTGGGCGACCAGTACCAGGCGGGCAATCCGGAGGGGCTTCCGCTGCGGCACGACGGCGCCTCCTTCTACTACGAGGGGATGCAGTCGGCGGCGCAGAACTTCGGGTCGATCGACCCGGCTGCCATGGCTCCCGACGGCTACCGGATTCCGGGTTACGACGACTACGCCTTTTTTGCCGGCAGCCGCAACTACAATCTCGGCGGCGTCGGGACGCGGAGCTACCGCAACATGGCGGACGACGAGCTCACGGTGCGTATCCTCGAGCGGGAGGCGACACTGCTCGGGCAACGCTACGGCACGATGGCTCTCTATGAGTTCCGCTCGGGAGGGGCGTGCTGGGTGCTTTGCGGCCTGGGCCATCAGTGGAATACGACGGCGGGCAACATCTCGCCGATGATGTTGCTGCTGGCAACGGCCGGCGACGGTACGAACAGCTGGGTCCTGGAGGGGTATGCGCAGGCGGACCGCCCGGGACAGAACTGGCTGAAGTTCGTGGGGCAGAATTCGACCAAGACCCGGATGATCCGGTGTGTGAAGACGCCGGTGGAGTATATGTACGATTGAGAGAAAAACGGAAGAGAATGATGTCGATGAAACGAAAGATATGGATGCTGCTGGCGGCCTTTGCCGCCGCAGG
>FR892003.1:0-16378 GCA_000434235.1 Alistipes sp. CAG:268
GCTCGGCGGCGACTACGGCTACAACCACATCTTCAGCACGAACCTGGGATTCGAACTCCCCGAGCCGCACGGCGACTACACGCATGCCGACTCCCGCCATACGGGCAACATCTGGCTGCGCCACGCCAAGCGCTGGCGCAGGTTCGATGCCTCGGCCTCGGCGGGCGTGAGCCTCACACCCTACGGCACCTCGGCGCTGTGGAACATCGACGGAGGCTGGAAACCCTCCGAGTCGTGGCATGTCGGCCTGGGGGCCTCGCAGTCGATGCGCCTGCCGACCTTCACGGACCTCTACTACTCCTCGCCGGCCCAGATCAACAACCTCGACCTGACGCCCGAGCGCGCCGTGACATTCCGCCTCGGCGCCGACTACGCCCGCGGGGTGTGGAGCGCCTCGGTGCAGAGCTACTACCGCCTCGGACGCGATCTGATCGACTGGGTGTGGTACGACGACATCCCCTCGAACCCCGAGGCCTGGCGCGGCAAGTGGCACTCCGAGCAGACGAGCCGGCTCAACACCTTCGGGCTCGAAATCTCGGGCGGCTACACCTCCGGGACGGGCTTCCTGCGCCGTGTGACGCTCTCCTACGGATACATCACGACCGACCGCCGCGAGGACATCGTGGCCAAGAGCGCCATGGACTTCATGCGCCACAAGGCGGCGCTGTCGGTCGGCGTGCACTTCCTGCGGCGCATGTCGCTCGTGCTGACCGGATCGGTCTATGACCGCAACGGCGAGTATACCTGGTATCCCGTTGCGGGCGACTCGTCGCAGAGCGAACAGCGCTCGTTCGAGCCCTACTTCCTGCTCGACGGACGCCTCCAGTGGGAGAAGGGGTGGTGCCGCCTCTACGTCGATGCGACGAACATCACCGACTCGCGCTACTGCGACATGGGCGGCATTCCGCTGCCCGGCTTCTGGTGCATCGCGGGCGTCACGCTGACCTTCGGGCGCTGACGCCTCCCGATTCCTCCCTTTTCCGGCTGCAACCCTTCGGGTCCGGATCCCGCGCCGCGGGGTCCGGACCTTTCGTTTCGACCCTCCGGAACTTTCTGTTTTTTTCGTCCTGCGCGTTTTTCTCTTACTGATCGTAGTTTTTGTCACGAAAAAACGGTATATTTGAAGCAAAGAATTTCTAAACGCACACGATATGGAGAAACGAATCGTCGAATGCGTTCCCAACTTCAGCGAGGGACGCGACAAGGCCGTGATCGACGCGATCACGGCGGCCATCGTACAGTCCGGCGGCGTGAAGCTGCTGGATGTGGATCCGGGCGAAGCGACCAACCGCACGGTCGTCACCTTCGTCGGCTCACCCGAAGCGGTCGTCGAGGCGGCCTTCGCCGGAGTCCGGCGCGCCGCCGAACTGATCGACATGCGCCACCACAAGGGGGCACACCCGCGCATGGGTGCCACCGACGTTCTCCCGCTGATCCCCATCTCGGGCATCACGCTCGAGGAGTGCGCCGAGCTGGCCCGCACGCTGGCCCGCCGCATCGCCGACGAACTGCGCATCCCGACCTACTGCTACGAGGCCTCGGCCCTGCGTCCCGAGCGGCGCAACCTGGCCGTCTGCCGGGCCGGCGAGTACGAGGCGCTGCCCGAGAAGCTCGCCCATACCGACACGGCTCCCGATTTCGGGGCCCGTCCCTTCGATGAAGGGGTGGCCCGCACGGGCGCCACGACGGTCGGTGCGCGCGACTTCCTGATCGCCGTCAATTTCAACCTCAATACCACCTCCACGCGCCGCGCCAACGCCATCGCCTTCGACGTGCGCGAGAAGGGGCGGCCGGTCCGCGAGGGTAACCCGATCACCGGAAAGATCGTCAAGGACGCCGAAGGCAACCCGGTGATGCGTCCCGGAACGCTCAAGGCCACGAAGGCCATCGGCTGGTACATCGAGGAGTACGGCATCGCCCAGGTCTCGATGAACATCACCGACATCTCGGTCACGCCGCTGCACGTGGCCTTCGACGAGGTGTGCCGCAAGGCCGATGCCCGCGGCGTCCGCGTCACCGGCACCGAGATCGTGGGGCTCGTTCCCAAGCGGGCGCTGCTCGAGGCGGGCCGCTACTTCCTGCGCAAGCAGCACCGCTCGACGGGTATCGCCGAGGAGGAGATCATCCGCCTGGCCGTGAAATCGATGGGGCTCGACGACCTGAAGCCCTTCGACCCGAAGGAGAAGGTGATCGAATACCTGCTTGAGGCGGAGGATCAGAAGAAGCGGCTGATCGACCTCACGTGCAAGGGATTTGCCGCCGAGACCGCGAGCGAATCGCCCGCTCCGGGCGGCGGTTCGATCTCGGCCTACATGGGAGCGCTCGGCGCCGCCCTCGGAACGATGGTCGCCAACCTCTCGTCGCACAAGGCCGGCTGGGACGACCGCTGGGAGGAGTTCTCCGACTGGGCCGACCGCGGCCAGGCGCTGCTCGCCGAGCTGCTGCACCTGGTGGACGAGGACACGGAGGCCTTCAACCGGATCATGGCCGTCTTCGCCATGCCCAAATCGACCGACGAGGAGAAGGCCGCCCGCAGTGCGGCCCTGCAGGAGGCCACGCTCTACGCCACGGAGGTTCCCCTGCGGACGATGAAGGCCGCCGTGCGGGTCTTCCCGCTGGTGCGCGCGATGGCCGAGACGGGCAATCCCAATTCGGTCTCGGATGCCGGAGTAGGGGCCCTCGCAGCCCGCAGCGCCGTACTCGGGGCCTGCCTGAACGTGAAGATCAATGCCGCGGGCCTGAAGGACCGCGAGCGGGCTGGGGCGCTGGTCGCCGAGGCCGAATCCATTGCGGCCGACGCTGTCCGTCTGGAGACGGAGGTGCTGGCCATCGTAGAAGAAAAGATAAAATAGCCGACCATGACACTCGCCGAATTCCAAGCCGACATCCGCGCAGGCATCCCCGACCGGCTGCCCGCCGCGAAACCCTATGACAAACAGATCAACCACGCACCCAAGCGCAAGGATATCCTCACGCCCGCCGAGAAGGAGCTGGCCCTGCGCAACGCCCTGCGCTACTTCCCGGCCAAGCACCATGCGGTGCTGGCCCGCGAGTTTGCCGCCGAGCTGCGCAAATACGGACGCATCTACATGTACCGCCTGCGTCCCGACTACGAGATGTATGCCCGCCCGATCGACGAATACCCGGCCCGCTGCCGGCAGGCGGCGGCCATCATGATGATGATCCAGAACAACCTGGACAAGGCCGTGGCGCAGCATCCCCACGAACTGATCACCTACGGCGGCAACGGGGCCGTATTCCAGAACTGGGCACAGTACCGCCTGACGATGAAGTACCTCTCGGAGATGACCGACCGCCAGACGCTGGTCATGTACTCGGGCCATCCGCTGGGTCTCTTCCCGTCGCATCCCGACGCCCCGCGCGTCGTGGTTACCAACGGCATGGTGATCCCCAACTACTCGAAGCCCGATGACTGGGAGCGGATGAACGCCCTCGGCGTCTCGCAGTACGGACAGATGACCGCCGGCTCCTACATGTACATCGGCCCGCAGGGCATCGTGCACGGCACGACGATCACGGTGATGAACGCCGCACGCAAGCGTTTCACGGCCGACCGCCGCGACGCCCGCGGCATGCTCTTCGTCTCGTCGGGCCTCGGCGGCATGTCGGGCGCTCAGCCCAAGGCGGGCAACATCTCGGGTGTAGTCTCGGTCATCGCCGAGATCAACCCCAAGGCCGCCCGGAAACGCTACGAGCAGGGATGGGTCGATGAACTGCATGAATCACTGGATGAACTGATCGAGCGTATCCGCAAGGCCGTCAGCGCAAAAGAAATCGTGTCGCTGGCTTATGTGGGCAACGTCGTGGACCTCTGGGAGCGCCTCGCCGCCGAGGAGATCCCCGTAGATCTGGGTTCCGACCAGACCTCGCTGCACAACCCCTGGGCCGGAGGCTACTATCCCGTCGGGCTGAGCTACGAAGCCTCGAACAAGATGATGGCCGAGGAGCCGACGCGCTTCCGTGAGTGCGTGCAGGAATCGCTTCGCCGTCAGGTCGATGCCATCAACAAGCTCACCTCGCGCGGCATGTACTTCTTCGACTACGGCAACGCCTTCCTGCTCGAGGCCTCGCGTGCCGGGGCCGCCGTGATGGGCGAGGGCGGACGCTTCCGCTATCCCTCTTACGTGCAGGACATCATGGGTCCGATGTTCTTCGACTACGGATTCGGGCCGTTCCGCTGGGTCTGCACCTCGGGCAAGCCCGAGGATCTGGAGACGACCGACCGGCTGGCAGCCGAGGTGCTGGAGGAGATCCGCCGCACGGCGCCCGCCGACATCGCCGGTCAGCTCGACGACAACATCCACTGGATCCGCGAGGCGGGCCGCAACCACCTGGTCGTCGGTTCGCAGGCGCGCATCCTCTATGCCGACTGCGAGGGCCGCACGAAGATCGCGCAGGCCTTCAACCGGGCAATCGCCGACGGCCGCATCTCGGCACCCGTCGTGCTGGGCCGCGACCACCACGACGTCTCGGGCACCGACTCGCCCTACCGCGAAACCTCGAACATCTACGACGGCTCGAACCTGACGGCCGACATGGCCGTGCAGAACGTCATCGGCGACGCCTTCCGCGGCGCGACGTGGGTCTCGATCCACAACGGCGGCGGCGTCGGCTGGGGCGAGGTGATCAACGGCGGCTTCGGCATGGTGATCGACGGCTCGGAGGATGCCGACCGTCGCATCCGCGAGATGCTGTTCTGGGACGTGAACAACGGCATCGCCCGCCGCAGCTGGGCCCGCAACGAAGGGGCCGTGGCGGCCATCCGCCGCGAGATGGAGCGCACCCCCGGACTGGAGGTTACGCTGCCCAACTCCGCCGACGACGACATCATCCGCAATGCATTGAACGATAACGAATAACAACTGCTACCCGATATGGAACATCATCTGATATCCGCGGAGCGCCTGACCATCGCCCGCGTGCGCGAAATCCTCGAACGCCGCCTTCCGCTGGCTTTGAGCGACGACGCCCGGCAGCGGATCGTCCGCTGCCGCGAATACCTCGACCGCAAGATGGAGCACCCCGAGCGGCCGATCTACGGCATCACGACGGGCTTCGGCTCGCTGTGCGACATCTCGGTCGGCCGCGACGAACTCTCCCGGCTGCAGCGTAACCTCGTCATGTCGCACGCCTGCGGCACCGGCGAGCGCGTGCCGTCGGAGATCGTGCGGCTCATCCTGCTGCTCAAGATCCAGTCGCTCTCCTACGGTTACTCGGGCGTACAGCTTCGGACCGTCGAGCGGCTCGTCGAGTTCTTCAACCGCGACATCCTGCCGGTCATCTACCAGCAGGGATCGCTCGGCGCATCGGGAGACCTGGCGCCGCTGGCCCACATGAGCCTGCCGCTGCTGGGACTGGGTGAGGTCGAGGTCGGCGGGGTAGTGCGACCCGCAGCCGACCTGCTCCGCGAACTGGGCTGGGAACCCCTCGAACTCCAGTCGAAGGAGGGTCTGGCGCTGCTCAACGGCACGCAGTTCATGAGCGCCTACGGCGTCTGGTCGCTCATCGCCGCACAGCGGCTGAGCGAGTGGGCCGACCGCATCGGGGCCCTGTCGCTCGACGCCTTCGACGGACGCATCGAGCCCTTCTGCGATCAGGTGCACCTGATCCGCGCCCACAAGGGGCAGCTCACGACGGCCCGCGCCTTCCGCCGCCTGCTCGAGGGCAGCGAGCTGATCGCCCGGCCGAAGCAGCACGTGCAGGATCCCTACTCGTTCCGCTGCATCCCGCAGGTCCACGGCGCCACGAAGGACACCATTGACTATGTCGGTCAGGTGCTCGAGACCGAGATCAACTCCCCGACGGACAACCCGACGGTCTTCCCCGAGGAGGATATGGTCGTCTCGGCGGGCAACTTCCACGGGCAGCCGATCGCCCTGGCGATGGACTTCCTGGCCATCGCCGTGGCCGAGCTGGGCAACATCTCCGAGCGGCGTATCTACAAGCTGATCTCGGGGGCCCGCGACCTGCCGAAGTTCCTCGTGGCCAATCCCGGCCTGAACAGCGGCTTCATGATCCCGCAGTACACCGCAGCGTCGATCGTCAGCCAGTCAAAGGGGCTCTGCATGCCCGCCTCTGTCGATTCGATCCCCTCGTCGCAGGGACAGGAGGACCACGTGAGCATGGGTTCGAACGCCGCGACGAAACTGCGCCGCGTGGTGCTCAACACCGAGCGGGTGCTGGCCATCGAGCTCTTCAACGCCGCCCAGGCCCTCGAGTTCCGCCGCCCGGCCCGCACGTCGCCCGAACTCGAACGGCTGGTGGCCGACTACCGCCGCCGCGTACCTTTCATCGACAACGACGAGGTGATGTATCCGCACATCGCTGCGTCGGTGGAATTCCTGCGCGAGCGATGAAACTGCTGGTCAAAAACATCGGACGGATCGTCGGTATCGAGACGGAGGGCCGCCTGCGCCGCTGCGGTGCGGAGATGGACCGCCTCGACACGCTCGACGACGCCTGGCTGCTGACCGACGGAGAGCGCATTGCGGCGTTCGGCCGCATGTCGGATCTCGGCGAGACGGATGCCGACCGCATCGTCGATGCCGCGGGCGGGATGCTCTTCCCGTCGTTCTGCGACTCGCACACCCACCTGGTCTACGCCGGGAGCCGCGAGCAGGAGTTTCTGGACAAGATCAACGGCCTTTCGTATGAGGAGATCGCACGCCGCGGAGGCGGCATCCTGAACTCCGCCGACCGGCTGCACGAAACCTCCGAGGAGGAGCTCTACCGGCAGGCGATGGAGCGCATCCGCGAGATCATCGCCATGGGTACGGGCTGCGTGGAGATCAAGTCGGGCTACGGTCTCTCGACCGAAGACGAGCTGAAGATGCTGCGCGTCATCCGGCGCATCCGCGAGACGTCGCCCCTCGAGGTGCGGGCCACCTTCCTCGGGGCCCACGCCGTGGCGCGGGCCTACCGGGGCCGGCAGGGCGAATATGTCGATCTGATCTGCCGCGAGATGCTGCCGGCCGTGGCCCGCGAGGGGCTGGCCGACTTCATCGATGTCTTCTGCGATGCGGGCTTCTTCACCGTGGAGGAGACCGAGCGGATGCTTGCCGAAGGCCGGCGCTACGGACTGCGGGGCAAGATCCATGCCAACGAACTGGCCGTCTCGGGCGGTGTGCAGGCCGGTGTGCGCTGCGGCGCGCTGTCAGTGGACCACCTTGAGCGGAGCGGTGCCGAGGAGATCGAGGCGCTCCGCGGCTCGGAGACCATGCCGACGCTGCTGCCCGGTGCCGCCTTCTTCCTCGGGATGAGCTATCCACCCGCCCGCGAAATGATCCGCGCGGGGCTGGGCGTAGCCCTCGCTTCGGACTACAACCCCGGCTCGTCGCCCTCGGGCAACATGCGCATGGTCGTGGCGCTGGCCTCGATCCGCATGCGTATGACCCCGGCCGAGGCGATCCATGCCGCTACGCTCAACGGCGCCTATGCCATGGGGCTGAGCGACCGTTTCGGAAGCATCACCCCGGGCAAGACGGCCAACTTCTTCCTGACCAGGCCGATGCCGTCGGTCGAGTTCTTCTCCTACGCCTACCAGACACCGCTCATCGATCGGGTCTTCCTGCGGGGCGAAGCGTGTGGCGGTGCGGTCCCGGCCTGATTTTTGAGGACCGGAAGACAAGATGACAAACAAGTTGTACCTGTTCCTGGCGCTCCTCTGCTGTTGCGCGGGAACCCCATTGAACGCACAGACCATGAAACCGCTGACACCCGAAGAGAAACGGGTCATCGAACAGAAGGGAACCGAAGCCCCCTTCTCCGGAAAGTACTACAACCACCGCGAGGCGGGCACCTACATCTGCCGCAAGTGCGGCGCGCCGCTCTACCGCTCGGCCGACAAGTTCGACGCGGGATGCGGCTGGCCGAGCTTCGACGACGAGATCCCCGGGGCCGTGCGCCGCACCCCCGATGCCGACGGCGTGCGTACGGAGATCACCTGCGCCCGCTGCGGCGCCCACCTGGGCCACGTCTTCCTGAACGAGGGTTTCACGCCCAAGAATACGCGCCACTGCGTGAACTCCGTCTCGCTGGAGTTCCTTCCCGAAAAGAAGGAGGCGGCCTCGCCGGCTCCGGCCGAGGAGACGGCGATCTTCGCCGGAGGGTGCTTCTGGGGCGTGGAGTACATGCTCTCGAAGCGTCCCGGAGTGCTCGACGTCGAATCGGGCTACATCGGCGGCCACAAGGACCATCCGACCTACGAGGAGGTGCGCAGCCACACCACGGGACATGCCGAGGCGGTACGCGTGCGCTTCGACCCGAGCCGGATCGGCTACGAGGAGCTCGCACGGCTCTTCTTCGAGATCCACGACCCGACGCAGGCCGACGGGCAGGGTCCCGACATCGGCGACCAGTACCGCTCGGAGATCTTCTACACGACCCCCGCACAGCGCGACATCGCCCTGCGGCTGATCGACACCCTCCGCTCCAGGGGCTACGACGTGGTGACACGCGTGACGCCCGCCACGACCTTCTGGCCCGCCGAAGGATACCATCAAGACTACTACGACCGCAAGGGGACACAGCCCTATTGCCACAGCTACACGAAGCGCTTCTGATCCGGCGGCAACAAATCCGGAAGCGGTGACGGAATCCCGTCGCCGCTTCTCTTTTTTTCGTATCTTTGCCCAAACGAAAAAAAAAAACGAAACCGCATGGAACGCATCCAAGGAACCGCGTGGGCGATCGTCTCCTCCGCGACATTCGGCCTCGCGCCGCTCTTCACCCTGCTGCTCATCGGCATGGGCTACTCGTCGTTCGAGGTGCTGTCCTACCGCTGGGGCGTCGCGTCGCTCTGCCTGGGAGGCTGGGGGCTTGCAACCGGCTGCAACTTCCGACTCGGACGGAAGGAGCTCCGCACGGTCTTCGTATTGAGCATCTTCCGGGCCGTGACGTCGTTGAGCCTTGTCGTCGCCTACCAGATGATCGCCAGCGGCGTGGCCTCGATCATCCACTTCATGTACCCGCTGGCCGTAGCGCTCGCCATGGTCTGCTTCTTCCGCGAGCGGGGCTCGGCCGTGACCTTCGCGGCGATCGGGCTCTCGATCGTGGGTGCCGTGCTTCTCTCGTCGGGCAGCGTCGGGTTTGCGCGCGGCAATGCGCTGCTCGGAACCGCTGCTGCCGTCGTGTCGGTCTTCTCCTACGGCGGCTACATCGTCGGCGTGCGCCGAAGCCGCGCCGTGACAATTCCCTCTACCGTGCTGACCACCTACGTCATGGCCTTCGGAGCGCTCTTCTTCCTGATCGGCGCCAGCCTTACGGGCGGCATCCGCCTCGAGACGGAGCCCCGTGCCTGGCTCTCAATCCTCGGCCTCGCCCTGCCGGCCACGGCCCTGTCGAACATGGCGCTCGTACAGGCGATCAAGAAGATCGGTCCGACGCTCACCTCCGTATTTGGCGCCATGGAGCCGCTGACGGCCGTCGTGATCGGTATCACCGTATTCGGCGAGCCCTTCACGTGGCGGAGCGCCGCGGGCATCGTGCTGATCGTCTCGGCGGTCCTGACGGTGATCCTGCGCAACGGCCGCAGCGGGGCCTGACCCCGTACATTATCCGTCTTCCTGTAGCCTGCCCCACGGCAATAACCAGGAACGCCGGCCGGAGGACGGTTTTATGACAGTCTGGCTATCGGGTCAATAGATCGGTCATGCGTTTGATTCCCTCGCGCAGCAGTGCCCGCGGGCAGGCGATGTTCACCCGGATGAAGCCCTCGCCGGCGGCACCGTACATCGCTCCGGGGTTGATCCGCACGCGGGCCTGGGCAGTCAGCCGCCGGTCGAGTTCCGCGGAGCTCAGGCCCGCGGCCCGGCAGTCGATCCACACCAGGTAGGTGCCCTCGAGCGGCAATACGGGGAATTGGGGCAGGCGGGCGGCGAAATGGTCGCGCAGTTCCACGTAGTTGCCCCACAGGTATTCGTTCAAGGCGTCGAGCCACGCGTCGCCCTCATTGTAGGCGGCCATCAGGGCCTCGATGGCAAAGGGACTGATCATTCCCGTCTCGTTGATCTCGAGTGCACGGACGATCCGCCCGCGCGTGTCGGGGTCGGCGGCGAAGATGTTGGCCACCTGCAGACCGGCCAGGTTGAAGGCCTTGCTGGGCGACGTGCAGGTCACCGAGTGCTGCCGGAACCGTTCGTCGAGCGAGGCGAAGGGAGTATAGCGGAATCCCGGCATGACCAGTTCGCAGTGGATCTCGTCGGCGATGATGAAGAGGTCGTGGCGCAGGCAGATCTCGCCGATGCGCCGCAGCTCGTCGGGCGTCCAGACCCGGCCGGCGGGGTTGTGGGGGTTGCACAGCAGCATGAGTTTCACCGCCGGGTCGGCCGCACGGCGCTCGAGGTCCTCGAAGTCGATGCGGTAGCGGTTGCCGTCGAGCACCAGGTTGCTCTCCTCGGGCGTGCAGCCGCTGTTGGCAATGGCGATGTAAAAGTGGTTGTAGACCGGCGGCTGGATCAGCACCTTGTCTCCCGGACGGGTCATGGCCCGCAGAATGGCCGAAAGGGCGGGGATGACGCCCGTCACCGGGTGGATCCACTCCCGCTCGGGCGCCCATCCGTGGCGGCGCAGAAACCAGCCCCGGATCGACTCGGCATAGGCCTCGGGCGGTATGGCGTAGCCGTAGATGCCGTGCTCGACCCGCCGGCGCAGCGCCTCGACGACCGCCGGGGCCGTGCGGAAATCCATGTCTGCAACCCACATGGGCAGCACGCCGTCGGGTACCCCGTCGTCCCATTTCACGGAGCAGGTGCCCCGCCGGGGGACGATCTCATCGAAATCGAAATGTTCCATATCTGTATGCATGCGGTTTGAAGTCGTGTCCCGATCGGGACGAACAAATATAAACAATCTTCCGCAGACCGCAAAACCGGCGGGCGGGAGCCTCTGCGCGCCGGATAAATTTGGCATACCGCGCCGCATGTCGTATCTTTGCCCCGTAAAGAGACAAAAAAAGGAAACCATGGCAGACGACTTTCTGGGACGTAAGATGGAAGAGTACCGCGCCCGCGCTGCGGCTCCCGCCGTGCGGAGGCCGCAGCCGTCGCTCATGCGGCTGCTGCTCCGGAACCGCAGTTACCGAGGCTATGACACACACTTTGTCGTGCGCGAGGACCAGCTGCGCAGCATCATCGCGGTCAATACGCGTATCCCTTCGGCGCGGAATGCGCAGGTGCTGCGCTTCCGCCCCGTGCTGGCTGACGAGGCGGACAAGGTCCTGCCGCACATCCGCCTCGGCGGGGCCCTGCCCGAACTGCACCTGCCGCTGCCGGGCACCGAGCCCCGTGCCTTCATCATCGTCTGCACGACGGTGCCCGAGGACCGCTACGTCGATATGGATCTCGGAATCTCGGCACAGAGCATGCTGCTGCGCGCCGCGGAGATCGGGCTGAACGGCATCTGCATCGGGGCGTTCGACCGCGAGGCGATCCGCCGGGAGTTCGGACTCGGCTGCGAGCCGCTGCTCGTCGTGGCTGTCGGCAAGGGGGCCGAGCGCATCGAGCTCGTGGAGATCGGCGCCGGCGAGAGCCGGGCCTACTACCGCCGCGACGGGGTGCACTATGTGCCCAAGCTGCGTCTCGACGACCTGCTGATCGGATAGGCTATCCGGCCCCGGGCCGTCCCGTTTTGCACCGAATTTGCGGTGTCATTCCCGAAACACGAAGATTACGATGGAGACTCTGACCGGCTGGATCGGCAGCATCAACGACATTCTGTGGAGCCATGTGCTGGTTGCGGCGCTGCTCGGCTGCGCCGTGTGGTTCACCCTGCGGACACGCGGCGTGCAGTTCCGCATGCTGCGCGAGATGGTCCGCGTGCTGGGCGAGCCGTCGGGAAGCGCACCCGGGGGCGAGCGCCACGTCTCCTCGTTCCAGGCCTTCGCCGTATCGCTGGCCAGCCGCGTCGGCACGGGCAACCTGGCCGGCGTGGCCACGGCGATCGTCGTCGGCGGTCCCGGAGCGGTCTTCTGGATGTGGGTCATCGCCCTCGTGGGGGCCGCGAGCGCCTTCGTCGAATCGACCCTCGCGCAGCTCTACAAACGCCGCGGCCGCGACTCTTACGTCGGCGGCCCGGCCTACTACATGGAGTACGGGCTCGGGAAACGGTGGATGGGCGTGCTGTTCGCCGTGCTGATCTCCGTAACGTTCGGATTTGCCTTCAACTCGGTGCAGAGCAACACGATCTGCGCCGCATGGGAGGGGGCCTTCGGGCTCGATCCGCACTGGATCGGCGTCGGGCTCACCGCGCTCACGCTCCTCATCATCTTCGGCGGCATCCACCGCATCGCCCGGGTCAGCGGCGTGATCGTCCCGGTCATGGCCCTGGGCTACATCCTGCTGGCCCTGGGCATCGTCCTGTTCAACATCCGCCGGCTGCCCGAGGTGCTCGGGCTGATCCTCTCCGAGGCCTTCGGCTGGGGCCCGGTCCTGGGCGGAGCGGCAGGCGCGGCGCTCATGCAGGGTATCAAGCGCGGCCTGTTCAGCAACGAGGCCGGCATGGGCTCGGCCCCGAACGTCGCCGCCACGGCCCACGTCTCGCATCCGGTGAAGCAGGGGCTGATCCAGACCCTCGGTGTCTTCACCGACACGCTGCTCATCTGCACCTGCACGGCCTTCATCATCCTCTTCGGCGGCGTCCCCGACGCCTCGCTGAACGGCATCCAGCTGACGCAGGCCGCCCTGGTGAGCGAAATCGGCCCCGTCGGCGGACTGTTCGTCGCCGTGGCGATCTTCCTCTTCGCCTTCTCGTCGATCATCGGCAACTACTACTACGGCGAGGCCAACGTGCGGTTCATCACCTCCCGGCGCGGGGTGCTCACGCTCTACCGCCTGCTGGTCGGGGGCATGGTGCTCTTCGGGTCGCTGGCGACGCTCGACCTGGTGTGGAGCCTTGCCGACGTGACCATGGCGCTGATGACGCTCTGCAACCTCGCGGCGATCCTCCTGCTGGGCCACGAAGCCGTCGCCCTGCTCGCCGACTACGTCGCCCAGAAGCGCAGCGGAGTCCGCAGCCCCCGTTTCACGAAGGAGCGCATTCCCCGGCTGAAGGGGCGGATCGACTGCTGGTGAGAAAAAGCCGTCGTGCGACGGCGCTCCGTCCCGAAGATTTGGTATCTTTGCGGAAACGATACGCAAACAGATTCCATGAAAGCCTGTACCTACGTCAGACACGGCCATTTCGCGCTGTGCGACAAACCCGTTCCCGTATTGCTCGATCCGCGCGATGCACTGGTGCGCGTCACGCTGGGCAGCATCTGCACCAGCGACCTGCATATCAAGCACGGCAGCGTGCCGCGCGCCGTCGAGGGCATCACCGTCGGCCACGAGATGGTCGGTGTGGTCGAGGCGGTCGGTGCAAGCGTCACGAACGTCACCCCGGGCGACCGTGTAGCGGTCAATGTCGAGACCTTCTGCGGCGAGTGCTTCTTCTGCCGCCACGGCTATGTGAACAACTGCACGGACCCCGACGGAGGTTGGGCCCTGGGCTGCCGCATTGACGGCGGGCAGGCCGAATACGTGCGGGTGCCCCATGCCGACCAGGGGCTGACGCGCATCCCCGACACGGTGAGCGACGAGCAGGCACTCTTCGTCGGCGACATCCTCGCCACGGGATTCTGGGCCGCGCGCATCTCCGAGATCGGGCCCGAAGACACGGTCCTTATCCTCGGGGCCGGGCCGACGGGGCTCTGCACGCTGCTCTGCGCCCGGCTCAGGAATCCGAAGCGCATCATCGTGTGCGAAGCCCTCGAAGAGCGGCGCCGCTTCGTCCGCGAACACTATCCCGAGGTGCTTGTCACCGGGCCCGGGGCGTGCCGCGACTTCGTGCTGCGGCACAGCGACCACGGCGGCGCCGACCGCGTGCTGGAGGTTNNGGGAGGACCGCGTGCTGGAGGTTGCCGGCAGCGACGGGACCTTCCGTCTGGCCTGGGAGTGCGCCCGCCCGAACGCCGTGGTGACGGTCGTGGCGCTGTACGACCGGCCGCAGGAGCTGCCGCTGCCCGACATGTACGGCAAGAACCTCACGTTCAAGACAGGCGGGGTGGATGGATGCGACTGCCGCGAGATCCTGCAGCTGATCGCCGAGGGGCGGATCGACACCACGCCGCTCATCACGCACCGCTACCCGCTGAGCCGCATCGACGAGGCCTACCGCCTCTTCGAGGAGCGCCGGGACGGGGTGATCAAGGTGGCGGTCGATTGCCGGAAGTGATGTGCACGGGGATGCCGGGCGGCAGCCCCGTCAGCCGTGGAGGCGGTACCCGACGCCGCGGGCATTGACGATCCGGACGGACGGATCGGCCGAGAGCAGCCGGCGCAGGCGCGTGATGAAGACGTGCAGGCTGCGGGCGTTGAAGAACGTGTCGTCGCCCCAGATCCGTTGCAGGATCCGCTGCGAGGGGACCACCTCGCCCATGCGTTCGCAGAGCATCTCCAGCACACCGGCCTCGCGGGCCGAGAGTTCCTGCGTGCGCACACCGTCGGAGAGCCGCTGCCGGGAGACATCGAAATCGAAACGCCCGATCCGGTAGTGCACCTCGGAAGGGGCATGCGCCGTCCTCGTGCGGCCGACCAGGGCCTTCACGCGGACGACCAGTTCGCTCATGGCGAAGGGCTTGCGCAGGTAGTCGTTGCCGCCCGTCTCGAAGCCGCGCACCACGTCTTCGGCCGACGACCGGGCCGAAAGGAAGAGAACGGGGATGTCAGCCGTGCGGCGGCGCAGGGCATCGACGAACGAAAAGCCGTCCATGCCGGGCATCATGATGTCGGTCACGACGACGTCGGGACGCGCCTCATCGAATCGGCGCAGCGCCTCGATGCCGTCGTAGGCCACCGTCACGTCGAACTCCTTCTCGCCGAGCGTGTCGGCGATGATGTCGGCGAGCGTCCGCTCGTCCTCGACAAGCAGCATGCGTATCCTATCGTCCATCGTCGGGAAGTGTCAGTATGAAGGTTGAACCGCGCCCCGGGGCGCTCTCCACCGAGATCTCGCCGCCGTGTCTGCGGGCAATCAGCCGCACGTAGTAGAGTCCCAGCCCGAATCCCTTGACGTCGTGGCGGTCGCCGGTAGGCACGCGGTAGAACTTTTCGAAAATGTGGGTCTGGGCCGTACGGTCGATGCCGATGCCGTTGTCCGCGACGCGCAACTCGATCCCTTTTGCAGTACGCCGGGCCGAGAGGCGGATCCGCACCTTCCCGCGGGAGTATTTCAAGGCGTTGTCCACCAGGTTGTCCAGTGCATGCGTGAGGTGGAACCGGTCGGCTGCAACCTTCAGATCCGCTCCTTCGGCCTCCACCTCGATCGTCGCCCGCCCGCGCCCCTTCATGCGGAAGCGGGCCGCAATCTCCTCAAGCAGCGGGAGGAGCTCCAGCGTCTCGCGGCAGAGCGTGAACTCTCCGCGCTCCTCGACGCTCATCGTCAGGATGCGCTGCACCATGCCGCCCAGGGCAGCCAGCTGCTCGCGGATGACGGTCAGGTATCGTTCGCGCCGGGCCGCATCGTTCGCCGCCCCGAAGTCGAGCAGGGCGTCGTTCGCGGCATTGGCCACGGCGATCGGGGTCTTCAACTCGTGGGTGATGTTGTGTGTCAGGTCGAGACGCATCTCTTCGAGCGTCTTCTGCCGGAAGAGCGTGCGCAACAGGTAGATCAGCGCCCCGGCCACCGCCGCAAGCATCAGGAGCGACGAGACGACGACACCTGCCATGTCTCCCAGCAGCTGCCGGTCGGGATTCTCGATCCGCAGACGGAAATAGAGTTCCTCGTCGGTCGTGAGCGAAGTCGTGAAGGTCAGCGGATTCTTGATCCGCAACGAGTCATTGAGCGCGGTAAGCACCACCTCCGGATCCTCCGGCGGTTTTGTCGTGAAGATCTTTGCCGACGAGGTACTGTCGCTCCGGCCGCGCACGACATCGACCTTGTGGGGCAGGTCGATCCCCGCCGTCTGCAGGTTACACGTAAGCAGCGAATCGTAGCGCGCCATGTTGAGCCGCAGGACATAGACCGACGGGATGCGGATCTCCTGACGGATGAAGCGGGTCTCCGGGCCGTCGGAAATACTGATATCGTGGTGTATCGTGTCGGACTTGGGGGTGAAGGTGATGCTTTTGCCCGCCCCGTCGAGGTTCTTCACCGTGATCTCCTGAATCATGTCCACGCGGATCGAGTCGATGTTCCCCGACGAAGAGAAGGATATGTGGCTTTTGTGTCCGGAGGGCTTGTTGCCCAGCAGCAGGTCGTCATAGGCGGCGCGGGTCATGGCCTGCATCACCTGACGCGAGAACTCTTCACGGCGTGCGTGGTACATGTTCACAAGGCTCCACACCTGCACGGCGACGAGCACCGCCAGCGAGGCGGGGGCCAG
>FR892003.1:16397-20789 GCA_000434235.1 Alistipes sp. CAG:268
GGGTGACCAGAAGCGATATGCGGCCGAAGCGACGTTTGTCCATCCGTGCGGTTGTTGTACGAAACAAAGGTACATATAAAAATGTCTCTGCCGACGGCGTTAAAACTATTTAACACTCTTTAACGGAGCATTAACCATCGCCAGCCGGATTTCGTGCGACCTTTGTATCGGAACCAAAACCGATACACCATGAAAAAGTTACTTGTCACCCTTGTCGTCCTCGCCGCATCGGTCTGTGCGGCGCAGGCCCAGCAGACCATCGTCTCCTACCCGACCGACGGCGTTACGACGTTCGACACGACCGAACTGCCCGGCGAGGTGCTCGACACGACGCGATTCGTCGTCAGCTACCGCATGCTCTATGAGCGGCGGCCCGAGAACGACCACCCGATGGAGGACCTCCTGCTGCTTCAGGTCGGGCGCAACGTCTCGAAATGCTACTCCTACAAGACGTGGCAGACCGACTCGCTTGTGCGTGTCACGCCGCCCGAGCAGGTGTTGGCCAACCTCGGAAGTTTCCACGGCGGCGTGCAGGACATCTTCTTCCGCGATGCGGCGGCCGGACGGCTGACCCACACCGACCAGATCGGCATGGACCACCTGCTCTACACCGAGCCGCTGCCCGCGATCGACTGGGAACTTACGGACGGCGAGCGGACGATCGTCGGCTATGCGTGCCGCCGGGCCCGCTGCACCTTCCGCGGCCGAAGCTACGAGGCGTGGTACGCCCCCGAGATCGCCGTGAGTTGCGGGCCGTGGAAGTTCGGCGGGCTGCCGGGGCTGATCCTGGCCATAAGGGACGATGCCGGAGTGCTCGATCTGGAGGCCACGGGCGTGGAACAGCGCGTCGAGCCCATCCGCATGACCGACCGCAACTACATGAAAACCAACCGCAAGAAGTACCTCGACCTCAAGCAGAAGGTAATGACCGATCCGGTCGGCTACCTCACGGGCAGCTCCAACGTGCGGATGACCATCAAGAACGAGGACGGCACCCCCGTCAATCCGGGCGACCTCGTGCGCGGCTACAATCCGATCGAGCTCGAATAACCTGCTGTAATACATGAAGTGGATCGTATTTATCGCTGTTATATTGGGATTTGCCTCCACAGTTTCGGCGCAGGAACTGACGGGGCGGGTTGTGGATGCCGCCGACGGACGGCCCCTCGCAGGGGCCATCCTGCTGGCGGCCGACAGCACGGGCCGGCAGGCGGGCTACGCGACCTCGGCCGCGGACGGCGCCTTCCGTCTCCGCCCGCGCCAGGGGATGCAGGCCGCACGGATCGACGTCTCGATGATGGGCTACCGTGCGCAGCGGTTCGATGCCGCCCGCCTGCCGCAGGAGATCCGTCTCGAGGCCAGTGCCGTGGAGATCCGCGAGGTCGAGATCCGCGCACCGCGCCTCTCGCTGCGGGGCGACACGGTGAGCTACAACGTCGCAAGCTTCACCGAGGCACAGGACCGCACGATCGCCGACGTGCTGCGCAAGATGCCGGGCATCGAGGTCGAAAAGTCGGGTGAGATCCGCTACAACGGCGAAGCAATCAACAAGTTCTACATCGAGGGGATGGACATGCTCGACGGCCGCTACTCTCTGGCGACGAACAACATCGCCCCGCAGGATGTGGCCAGCGTCGAGGTGATGGAGAACCACCAGCCGATCAAGGCGCTGCGCGACGTGCTCTACAGCGACCGCGCGGCCCTGAACCTCCGTTTGAAGAAACAGGCCCGTTCGCACTGGACCGGAACGCTTCGCGGCGCCGGCGGCGGATCGCCCGACGAGGTGCTGGGCAGCGGCTCGGCCTTCGCCATGCGCATCGCCGCGCAAAGTCAGTCGATGCTCAACCTCAAGGGCGACAACACGGGCGAGGACCCGACGGCCGATCTGCACCAGCTCACGGCCGAGGAGATACTCAACGGTGCCGACAACCGCTACGAGGCCCCCGCGTGGTTCTCAACGGGGCTCTCCGAGGCGCCGCTCGACGACAGCCGCACGCGGCTGAATCGTTCGGCGATGGCCAGTGCCGACCACCTGCGCAAACTCACGGACGACTACCAGCTGAGCGGCCACGTCGCTTGGGGCTACGACCGGCTGACTTCGGACTACGCCTCGCGGATCGTCCGCTACCTCTCCGACGGGGAACTGGCTGAAGAGCTCGCGGAGCGGGCCCGGCTTACCGACCGGCAGCTCGCGGCCCATGTGAAGCTGCTGGCCAACACCGAACGCTTCTACCTCATGGACCGCCTTTCGGCCGACCTTGCGTGGAGCGATTTCGACGCCGCGACAACGGGCAGCTATCCCAACCGCCAGCAGACCGAAGCCCCGACGCACCGCGTGGAGAACGACCTCAATTACATCCGCCGCACGGGACGCCGCACGCTGACCGTGACGTCGAATCTCTTGTGGCTCACGCAGCCGCAGCAGCTGGACGTCGTGCGCGAGGGCTCCGCGCAGCGGCAGCAGCTCGATGTGGACCTGCTGCGCATGAACCACAACATCGCCTGGGGGCTGGAGGCCGGACGCCGCTGGTCGTTCCAGTTCAAGGGCGGTATCGCGGCCCTCTGCCGGCGCTTCGACAGCTCGTTGAGCGGCCTTGAGGCCGAGACCTCCGCGCCGCTTGCCGCCGACACGCGCTTCGGCTACGGAAGCCTCTACCTGCGTCCGACGGCCACCTACCGCACACAGCGGCTGCGCCTCATGTTCGCCCTGCCGGCCGATTGGCGCTATTACCGCTATACGGGCGGCAGCAGCAGCCCGCTGCTCTGGTCGGCCAACCTCTCGGCACGCTGGACCCCGTCGGCCTGCTGGACCCTCTCGGCGTCGGGCGCCGCGGGCGAGCAGGGGGCTGCCGAAGCAACGGTCTATCCGGCCACGCTGCTGCGCAACTACCGCACGCTGGCCTCCGGGGCCGCAACGCCCGTACCGACCCCCGTGCGGATGCTGACGGCCGGCGCCAACTACAAGAACCCGCTGAGCGGCATTTTCGCCCACCTCTTCCTCCAGCGCTCGTGGTACGACCTTCCGTGGCTCGCCACGCAGGATTTCGAAGGCGACTACATCGTCTCGGGGCAACTCCGCGAGGCGAACCGCATGGCGTCGTGGAACCTCTCGACGGGCCTCAGCACCCACATCGACGCCCTGCACGGCCAGGCGGGAGTCGATCTTGCATGGAGCGACACGCGGATGGAGGTCTGCCAGCAGGGCGTTCGGATGCCGTACCGCTCGGGCGTGCTGACCCTCTCGCCGCGGGTGAACCTCCGCGCGGCCCGCTGGCTCAACGTCGAATACACGTTCAACTACCGCTACACGCAGCTGCGGATCGAATCCGCCGCCCCGACCGACCGCCATGCGTTCGACCAGCGGCTGCAGCTCAACTTCACGCCGGCCAAAAATCTGGTTCTCCAGCTGACCGGAGAGCACTACCGCACGCAACTCTCCGACACACGGAGCAAGCACCTCATACTGGCCGACGTCTCACTGCGCTGGAAAGCCGGCCTGCGGTGGGAGTTCTTCGCCTCGGCCGCAAATCTGCTCAACGAGACGGAGTACGCCTACACGCTCTTCGACGGATTGAGCTCCTCGGCATGCCGCTATGCCATCCGCCCGCGCGACCTGCTCGTGGGTTTCAACTGGAAATTCTGACGTCCTGCGGAATCGCTATCCGAGAGTGACGATCTCCGCCCCGGGGTACTTCGCCCGCTGTTCGGGAGTCGGATCGATCAGGAACCACATCGCACCGGGGAACTCGCCAGCGGCGGGATCGCCGTCGCTGCCGGGATGCAGGTTGGCAGGTTGTGCCGCAACGTGACGGGCCAGGGCAGCCCGGTCCGCATCCTGCTCGAAGACGTGGACCTCGCATTCGGGATGCACGAGGGCCAGGAGCAGTCCGAACTCCCCCTGACCGTTATTGACGACGACGGCCGTGCGTGGAGTGCTTCCGCGGTCGATCCATCGGCTGAAGGCGCCGCTGCCGCGCAACACCCGGCGGGCGCGGGCCTCGACCTCCGGCCCCTTGTAACGGTAGCGGGCCAGCACCTGCGGCGCATAATAGCGTGCCGTGCCGAAGCGCATGCGCATCGCATCCTCCAACGTCCCGACGGCTGCGGCGGCGGCACCGGCAACCACCGGAGCCCCGTATTCGACCCTGAGAGAGCCCCGTTCGAGCAGAGGCCCTCCATCTGGGTACAGATCGCCGCTGCCGTGGATTCCCATCGGGATGACCGGCGCGTGGAGACCGTCCGGCAGGGGCCCGAAGCAGACTACCTGCCATCCCCGCCTGCAGGCCCCGTCGGCATTGCCGGCAGGAACCAGCGCATGGGTCGTCCGCAGCAGCGCCGAAATCAGCGCCGGGAAACGGCGGTCGGCAACGACCCCCGCGCCCGCGGCTGCCG
>FR892003.1:20796-29062 GCA_000434235.1 Alistipes sp. CAG:268
ACCCCCGCCCCCGCGGCGCCCGCCACGAGCAGGTCCACGTCCGCATGGTAGCGGGCTGCAATCACCTGTGCCCCGGCCGGCAGCGGCGCCGTACGGAACCCGATACCGGGGAGGTGGCGCAGGTCCCAGCCGGCAACCCGCCGGATGTAGCGGCCGAGCAGCCGGCGGCTGTTTCCCGAGACGAGCCGGAGCAGGATGGCTCCCAACAGTTCAGCGGCAAGAAGCATCCGGAACCACCCCGTGCGGAGCAGCTGCCCGAGGGTGACGGGAGCCGTGCGGAGCCCGCCGCCGCGGCGCCGCACCAGCCATCGGTAGATGAACGGCGGGATGATATAGGCCATCAGCACGACGGTGAACATGCCGATGATGGTCACCTCGGCCAGCGACCGCATGGCCGGGTGGCGCGAGATGATGAGCGTTCCGATGCCGATGAGCATGATCAGCGCCGAGATCACGATGCTGCTTTTGTACGAGGCCAACAGCTTGCGCCCGTAGGCGTGTTCGTAGACAAGTCCTTCGGTGATGAAGATCGTATAGTCGTCGCCCTGGCCGAAGATGAAGGTGGCCAGGATGATGTTCACGATGTTGAACCGGATGTCGAGCAGCTCCATGAGGCCGAGGATCCACAACCAGCTGACGGCCATGGGCAGGAAGGCCATGAGGCTCAGTTCGAGCCGCCCGAACGAGAACCAGAGGAAGAGGAAGACGATCACGCCGCACGACCAGCCGATGTAGTTGAAGTCGCCGGTCAGTGAATCGGCGATGGCACCGTTCATCCCCTGCACGTCGAAGCAGTAGGAGCCGGGGATCCGCTGCCGCAGGGTCTCCTCGACCGCCCCGACCTCCCCGGGAAGCACCTTGACCCGATCGACCACCGTACAGGTTCCGTCCGCCTCATTCAGATACCCTTCGAAAAGCTGCCCGGCCAGCGGCGCAAGCTCCTCCCACCCGAGCGGTGCGAACGGCTTGTCGAGCAGCGCTTCGAACCCGGCGAAGGCATCTTCGCGGAACCCGTTCGCCCGGAGCGCCGCAGCCAGCTGCGTACGGATCGAGTCGGCATGCCGTCCGACGAACTCCTCCCAGCGGGCCAGCCTCCGCAGCTGCTCGGAGCGCGAGGGGAGGAAGGGTGTGGCGCTCTCCAGCACCGACCCTGGGTGCTCGGCGACGATCCGCTCCAGGGCGCCGCGGGCCGTTTCGCTCCGCTGCAGCGCCCCGTCCCAGGTCGCGGACTCCGAGGCCACGTAGACCGTCGTCAGGCTGTCCGGGCCGAGCATCCGGGAGAAAGCCTCCAGATCGGCGCGCTGCCCGTCGGTCATGTAGTTGATGTGCCGCATGTCCGTATCGAAGGCCGTGTGGCGGCTGAAGAAGGCGAACAGGACGGTCAGCAGGCAGACCCCGAGAACCAGACGCGGCTTGCGCTCGAAGTCGATCGCCGAGAACGCCCGGAGGAAGCGTTGTCCGCCGCCTTCGGTCCGGGGGCGTTTCCCTACCAGGTGGGGCAGGAAGACCAGCACGAAGAGGATGGTGCCGACCAGCATGAAGGCGGCGAAGAGCCCCAGGTCGCGCAGCGCCGGGGCCGTCATCGGGACCAGGCAGAGGAAGGCCCCCACGGTGGTGATGTTGCCGATAACGAGCGGCGAGACGATTTCACGCAGGGCTGCACGCATGTCGTGTTCGTGGCGCAGGTGAGCCAGCATGTGGAGCGGGTAATTGACGGCGATGCCGATGATGATCGAGCCGATGCCCAGGATGATCATCGACACTTCGTCGCGGAGGAGCGACATGCCGCCCATGGCGAAGAGCCACCCGAAGAGGATCGAGACGCCGATCAGCAGCAGCGACCTCATGGAGCGCAGCGTCCAGAGCAGCAGCGCAAGGATCAGCACGACAGCCACGGCGATCGACCGCAGGCTGTCGGCCTTGATCTGCCGCGCATTCGTAACGGCGATGACCGGAGCCCCGGCAAGGTGGACCTCCAGCTCGGGAGTGTCGGCTTCGACGGCATCCGCGGCGTCGCGCAGCAGGGCGATCAGCCGGGCGTTGGAGTTGGTTTCGTTTGACCCGTAGGGGGTGCGCATCGTCACGATGGCCCGCTTCCGGTCGGGCGTGAGGATATACCCGTCGTAGAGTTCGTACCTGAATCCCGGCTGGAACTGCTGCAGCCGCGCCACGGCCGGCGTAAAGAGGTTCAGCGGGTCCTGCCGCACATGGTCCGAGAGCAGGCTGCCCGTGGGGAACATCAGCAGCATCCGGTCGCGGGCGATCTGCGCCTCGATGTAGCCGGGCGTCAGCAGCGAGTCGATGCGTTCGTAGTCCGCGTCGGTCAGGAAGCAGGGGATGTGGTCGTAGAGGAACTGCCGGGTATCGAACAAACGCCCGTAGTCGATGCGGGTCATCAGGTCGCGGACCGCGCCGAGCGAGTCGCGGGGGGGCGCCGCCCGGGGCGAGAGCGCGGCCCGCGCCGCGGCCGCGGCAACGCGCCCCGCCGCATCGGCCAGCCGGTCCGGCGGGACCGTAGCCGAACTGTCGCGCGGAAGCACGATGGCGACAATGCGGTCGGCGGCCGAGAGTTCCTGATAGAGGTTCAGAGCCTTGCGGTGGTGGTTGTCCACGGGCAGGAAATCCAGGATGTCCTCGTTGCGGCCCAGCGAGAACAGCCCGGCAAGCAGCAGCGCACAGAGGAGCGCCAGCACGCCGCCGAACCACATGCGCCGCCCGGCCAGCCAGTCGTATATGCGAAGGAAAAACGCGGCCATGTCCGTTCCGGGGTCAATCGTTCAGGTACTCCACCGGCGAGGCGTAGATCCCCAGGAAGATGTCGCGCAGCAGATCCGGATCGTCCACCTCGAACTTCGCCAGCTCCCCGAGCCGACCGATGAAGGCATCCTTCTGCGCCGGCGTGTAGTGCGCCGCATGGCGGGTCTGCCCGTAGCGGAGGTCGTGGGCGATGAAGTTGTTGGGCATGAGGCGGTAGTTGCCACGGATCGTCCGGTCGAGAAGCCGGGTCACCTGCTTGTGGTATTCGTTGTGGGTGCAGCCGTCGTATGCGCGCAGCGTCTTCGCGTCGAGACACGGTCCGAAGGCCAGATGCACGGCGCCCTTGGGCTGCATGATGCCCGTCAGTATGCTGTTCAGGTCCTCGCCCGGCTTTTTCGTGTAGCGGGTGAAGCGCGACTCGTAGAGCTCGAGTGCCTTGAGGATGTCGCAGGGCTCCCATTCGTAGGAGATCGACAGCGGCACGATGTGCAGTTCGGCCAGCGCCTCGATCTTGTCGAAAGGTTTGCTCATGCAGAACATCTTGACGATACCCTGATCCGTGAGGTCGTTACCGTCCTTGGTCCGCCCGTTGCGCTGGGCGATCCACACCGACTGCCGCTTTTCGGTAATCGTGTGCCGGATGTACTCCGAGCAGTGCATCGAACTGCGGTAGAAGTCCTTCATGTTGCCGCCGCGTTCGATGCGGAACATCTTGTTCGCCTTGCCGATGTCGATGACCAGCTGCGAGGACATGAGATTGGCCCCGAAAGTGATCTCCGAGGTCTCGTGGCCGTGCTCGAAGAGCAGGTACTGCAGCAGCGAGGCGTCGAGCATGATGTCGCGATGGTTCGAGACGAAAAGGTAACGCTCCGAGGGGTCGAGCCGCTCGATTCCCTCCCATGTGAACGAGGTGATGCTGCGGGCGATGACCTGCTCGTTCACCACGGCCATGACCTGTTCCTGAAACTCACGGATCGTCTTGATGGACGCCACTTTGCGGCGCACGGCCTCAAGTTCTTCTTCAGGAAAGATATAGGTGGCCAGCAGCGGAAAGAACTCGCTCGATGCGATGCGCTGCATCGTCGCCGGGATCTCCTCGTCGCGGTAGGGACGGATGTCGTCGAATTCGGGGTGGTTCATGGCTATTTGCGGTTGTCGATGAATTTTACCGGTTTGCGGCTCTTAGCCGGGAAGTTGATGCGGCGGATCTCCTCGACCGGCAGCAGTTCGATCTCGGGGGCTACGCGGATGCGCGAACGGAAACGGTCCTTGAGGTCCTTCACGGCATCGAATTCGGGACTGTACTTCAGCCCGATGCGGACGATCACGCGGTCGGTCCCGGCCTCGCTCTCCTCGACCACGACGACGTAGTTCTCCACATAGGCGGTGTTGTCCAGCACGTCGTTCAGGGCCGGCGGGTAGAGCGTCGTACCCTTGAGCTTGATCATGTTGTGTTTGCGTCCGACAAGCGGCGTAAGGCGGAACGAGTGGCGGCCGCAGCGGCACGGCTCGGTCCGCTTGGCGGCGATGTCGCCCGTACGGAAGCGCAGCAGCGGCATGCCCTCGACGCCGAGCGTCGTGACGACGATCTCGCCGTACTCGCCGTCGGCAACGGGCAGGTTGTCCGGCCCGATGATCTCGACGATGATGAGTTCCGGATGGATATGCCCGCCGCAACCGTATTCGCACTCCGAAAAGGTGGCGCCCATCTCCGTAGAAGAGTAGGTGGCGAAGAGCTGCACGTCCCACTTCTCGCGGATGCGCTGCCCGAGCAGGTTGAGCGAGAAATCCTGCTCGCGCAACCCCTCGCCGATGCCGATGATGCGGCGGATGCTGCTTCGGCGGTAGTCAATGTCGTGCTCCTCGGCATACTGGATGAGCCGCAGGATGAACGACGGCACGCACATGATCGTGTCGGGCTTCAGCCTCCGGATGGTGTCCCACTGCAGCTCGGGGATGCCGTTCCCGACGCGGATGACGCTGGCGCCGAGTTCGCGGATGCCGAGGAAATAGGCCAGTCCGGCCATGAACCGCTTGTCGAGCGTGGTCATCAGCTGCACGATGTTCCCGGGACGCAGTCCGGCGCAGGCGAACGACTTCTTCTCGTTGTAGGCCAGGCGCTGCAGGTCCAGTTCCGTGCATCCAAAGGTCACCGGGTCGCCCAGCGTCCCCGACGTGGTCACATAGTCGATGACCGTCTCGCGGGGGCAGCAGAGAAACTCCTCGTTGAAGAGCTGCAGGTCCTTCTTCTCGGTGAAGGGGATCTTCACCAGATCCTCGATGTGGCGGATCTGGTCGATGCATATCTCGCAGCGTTCGAACATGCGGCGGTAGTAGGCCGAATGTCCGGCGAGGTAGTGCAACGCCTTCTGCAGCAGCTGCTCCTGAAAGGCTTTGATCTCCTCGGCCGGGCGGAATTCGATGTCATTTGCAAAGGTTTCCATGGTCGGTTTCGTATTTCGTGTTGATGGCATGGATCAGGCGGTTGGTCCCGAGCAGCGCTTCGGCCGTATTGACCGCCGTGAGCGGTACGCCGCAGATGCCGTGCAGGTTGATGTTCTGTCCCGTGAGCAGCAGATTGCCGATCTTCGTCGCGATCGGGACCTGCGAGAGGGCGATCTGCTGCGCATCCTTGCGGAAGCCGTACATGGCGCCCTCCTTCGTACCGTAGTAGTCGCGTATGGTCAGCGGACTCGACGCATGGACCGCCTCGACCGCCTCCCGGAATCCGGGGCGGATCCGCTCCATGAGCGCCAGAACCCGCCCGGCCTGCTTCTCCTTCCAGGCCTCGTAGTCGGGCCCGCGCCGGCCGGTGAAGGTCCCCTCCCAGCGGCGGACGGCATCGAAGGGCATCGGTGCCGTGATGATCATCTTGCGGCTGAAGGGGCCCTGCCCGCTGACGGGCGGGGTCATGTACATGATGCCCCGGGGCCAGAGTTCGTCGTAGGTGCCCAGCTGCCACGCCATGCCGTGGGCCCTCTGGCAGTAGCACGTATGGTTGATATAGGGGAAGCGGTTCTCCTTGAGCTTCAGGTAGACCGTAAAGGCCGAGTAGCTGTTGGGAATCTGTTCGAGCCGCGAGCGGTAGGCCCGGGGCAGCGCCGCCGCATCGAGCATCCGCAGCAGCGTGCAGGGGTGGATCGCCGCGATGTAGCGGTCGGCCGCATAGCGGCGGCCCTCCTCGGTTTCGGCATAACGGATCGTACGTTCCGTACAGGCGAGGTGCCGGACCCGGGCTCGGGTCGCGACCTCGCCCCCGTTGGCGCGGATGACTCCCGCCAGCGCCTCGGCCAGCTGCGAACTGCCGTCCACGAAGCGGTCCTCGCCGTCGATGTAGAGCACATTGACCAGCGCATGGATATAGGCGGGCGTATGGCGGGCGACCCCTCCGTACATGGGATTCATGTAGGCCAGGATGTCGCGCAGCCGCGGGTCGGCGACATAGCGGGCGATCAGCTCGTCGGCCGGCAGCAGGAACTCCTCGGAGTGGGAGAAGATCGACCCCTGCGCTTCGCGCAGGCGGAACATGCCGACCTCGTCCGACAGGCGGTAGAGCGCCTCGACATAGCGCCGTACACCGTCGGCCTCGGCGGGGAACCGGGCGGCGAAGCTCTCTGCGAAACGCTCCCGCCCGCAGGGGATGGCGAAGCGTTCCCCTTCGGCGAGGTAGTGCAGCGAGTCCATGCAGTCGTCGTCGGTCGGTCGGATCTTCAACTGATCCAGGATCCCCAGGTAGTGGCAGATGCGGCGGACCGAGCCGCCGGGGCGGAAACCGCCCAGCATGTGCATGCCCGTCTCGAAGCGCTCGCCGCTGCGCACGAAGGTCTGCAGCCCGCCCCCGACGGCAGCGTTCTGCTCCAGCACGGTCACACGGTATCCGTTCCGGGCCAGCAGCGCCCCCGTGAAGAGGCCGCCCATGCCGCCTCCGATGATGACAACCGTTCCGTTCATGGGTTCGCTTCGTTTATCTGTTCGAAAATGCGCGGCAGACCCACCGCCTCGCCGCACGCGATGAGCGAGCCGACCAACACCCCCAGGATCCCGTGCGAATTGACGCTCTGCCCGGCCAGCAGGAGGTTGGGGATGCGGGTGCGGTGGGAGACGCGGCTGCCGACACCGGCCTGCACGTCGTGCACGACGCCGTACATCGATCCGTCCACGGTTCCCGTATAGTCGCGGTAGGTGAGCGGCGTGGAGGTGTAACAGGCGTCAATCTGCTGTCGAAGTCCCGGGAAATCGCGCTCGACGACCTCGAGCAGACGCTCGGCCTTGCGGCGCTTGAAGGCCTCGTAGTCCGCGCCGCGGTGTCCGACCCGCGTGTCGAGCCACGGCGTCAGGTCGTCGATGGACATGTAGGAGATCACCACACCGCACCGGGCATGGGCGGGATGCTCCTCGTGACACATGTGCATGTAGAGGTAGCCGCGGGGCCACTCCTCTTCGGTATAGTGTTCGCACCCCCAGGGGGTTGTGCCGGTGTATCCATAGTGGTTGTGGTTCATGTAGGGGACCTGCCCCTGCTTGAAACGGAGGTAGAGCGTGAATCCGGCCGTCGTGTTGCGCAGCGCGGCAATGCGGTTGCGGTAAGCGGGGCGGATCAGCCCGCT
This sequence comes from Alistipes sp. CAG:268, assembly GCA_000434235.1. Classification (GTDB taxonomy): domain Bacteria; phylum Bacteroidota; class Bacteroidia; order Bacteroidales; family Rikenellaceae; genus Alistipes; species Alistipes avistercoris. The sequence continues at coordinate 28,161 of FR892003.1, forward strand.
GTCGAGCAGGCCGAGTGTCCGCTGCGGGTGGATGCTCGAGATCACCAGATCGGCCGGGCAGCTGCGTCCGTCTTCGGTCTCGACGGCACGAACCCCGGCGGCATCGCAACGGATCCGCACAACCCTGCGGCTGGTCTCGATCCGGCCGCCGCGGCGCACAAGGGAACGTGCGAGCGACTCGGCCACGGCGTCGCTGCCGCCCACGATGCGGAAAGCCCCCCGGTTATAGAAATCGGTGATGAAGGCGTGGGTGGCAAAGGGCGTGCGTCCCTTCTCGGCGGCGTAGAGCGGCAGATTGCCCACCAGTACATCGCGCAGCAGTGGGTCGCGGATCAGCGCGTCGAGCACCGAATCGATGCTCCGCATCTGGTATTCGGCCAGGACGCCAAGATCCGAGGTCCCGGACTGCAGGGCATGCAGCGACGAGGCCCGGGCGATGCGTCCGATCAGGTCGAAATAGTCGTTCAGCCGGCCGCGTTCGGCGGGGAAACGTGCCGCCAGCTCCTCGATGAAGGCTTCGCGCCCCTGCGCCAGCCGGAAATGCTCGCCTCCGAGCGAGATCACCTCGTAGCCCGAGGGGTCGAGGCGGCTCAACCGAAGGTCGTCGAACACCTCGAGGTAGCGCAACAGCCGCCGGAGCACCTGCCCCTCGTCGCAACTGCCGATGAAGTGCATGCCGGTCTCGAACTTCGCGTCGCCCCTGCGGAAGCACTGCAGGCATCCGCCGATCCGGGCATCCTGCTCCAGAACAGTCACGTCGTATCCGTTCCGGGCCAGGATAACCCCGCACGACAGCCCCCCGAGGCCGCTTCCTATGATGACACAGCGCTTTTTCATCGGACCGGAACGATTGTGACGCAGGCGTCGGTTTCATCCGCGGCCGCAACCGGCCGGCCGTCGTC
>FR892003.1:29090-35863 GCA_000434235.1 Alistipes sp. CAG:268
GCCGGTAGGGGAGTGCATCGGGCGGGACATCCGCCGCGCAGGCATGCAGGTGGAGGTTTTCGGGCAGCGAGAGCGCCCGGGCAGCCACGGCCCGGCGTTTCGGGTCGCACTCCACGGCATGGATCTCGCATTGCGGTCGGACCAGCGCGCAGAGCAGGGCGAACTCGCCCGTCGAGGCGTTGTCGATCCGAACGGAGGCCGCTTCGGGCATCGCGCCGACAGCCTCCCTGAAGTTGCCGTTGCGCCGCAGCAGGCGGCAGCAGGCCCGGTACGCCCGCCGGCCCGCCGTACGGTACTTCTCGCACACGTACCACGCATAGTAGTCGGCCGTCTCGCGCCGGGCGCAAAGGGCGGCGTAATGGGCGACGTAGTGGCGGCGGATGGCCGAGGTGCGGGCCTTGTAGTCGGCGCCGTAACGGAGGTCGTCGGGGGTGATCCGCCGGCCGACCTCGGCATGCATCGACCCGCGGCGGAGCATGAAATCGCGCTTGGGCAGCACGTGGCCGACACCGTGCAGGTAGATCGGCAGCAGGTCGAGGTGCAGTTGCTCGGCCAGGTAGAAGGCCCCGCGGTGGAAGCGTCCGATCCGGCAGTCGGGCGAGCGCGTCCCCTCGGGGAAGACGACGATCGAATAGCCGCGGCGGACCAGGTCGGCCAGCCGGCCGAGATTGGCCTCGATGCCGTCCGACACGGCGTAGAACTCCGCATAGCGGATCACCAGTCCGTAGATCGGGTTGCGGTGGACCCAGTCGTTGGTCAGCACGACGAGGTTCGGGGTCAGCATCAGGATGCACATCAGGTCGAGGTGCGACTGGTGGTTGCTGATGATGACTGCGGGTTTGTCGAACCGCTCGCCGACAGAGTTGTCGAGCGTGAAGCACGTACCCGGCACACGCCGGACGATGAAGCGCGAGGCGCGGCAGATGAAGCGGTGCAGGCGGCGGCGCTTGCGCTCGGTCGCACCCCCGATACGGAAGTAGAGGAACGTCGCGGGCAGCACCAGCAGAAACATGCTGACACACAGGAAGAGGATCGAGTAGAGCGAGCGGGCGATCCTTGGCACCGTGACGGGCACGGTTCGGGAGGTATGTATGGCGGCACTCATCGCAGCAGTTTTCGGAAAAGGGTACGGGGCCAGCCATATACGGCGGCCAGCAGGCACAGCACGGTGTTGAGCAGCGAGATGCGCACGAAGTCCATCACCGGGCGGAAATGCGTTACGCGGTCCTCGGGATAACTCACCCGGACCGTCACCGGGCACAACGGAACACCGGCCCAGGCCGAAGCCACGAGCAGCTCGAGCTCCGCCTCGTAGCGGGCCGTCAGCCAGCGCTCGCCCCGGATGCCGGAGAGAGGGTAGATGCGCAGCCCGGTCTGCGTGTCGGGCAGGTCGATGCCCGTCTGCAGGCGGAACCAGAAGTTCGAGAAACGGTTGGCGAAGGTGTTTCCGCGAGGCATGTTCTCGTGGTCGAACGGACGGCTGCCGACGATCAGGGCCGCCGGGTTGCGGCGCGAGGCGGCGACGAGGGCCGGGATGTCCTCGGGGTAGTGCTGTCCGTCGGCGTCGATCGTCACCGCATGGGTGAAGCCGCACGCCCGGGCCTTGCGGAAGCCTTCGCGCAGGGCATATCCCTTGCCGCGGTTCCGCGCAAGGGCGACGACCGTAACAGGCACCGGCGACGAGGCGAGGCACGCGGCCGTCGCATCGGTCGAACCGTCGTTCACCACGATGATATCGGGCAGCTGCCGGTGCATGCGCACAACGACGTCGAGGAGCGTCCCGGCATTGTTGTATGTCGGGATGACGGCGCAGAAACGCGGCCCGGGCATGCTTCTGTCACTCTTCCGTAACATCGTCGCAGATCAGGGAGAGTTGGGCGAGCTGCAGCCCGCCGTCCTTCAGCACGGCCTTGACGCGGCACTGCGCACCGTCGAAGTCCACGCTGCGGAAGAGCACCTGCACGGAGGTGCGCTCGGCCGGCGAGAGGACATGGAGGAACTTGACATTGACCACCCGCCGCAGCTCGAGCCGCCGGCCGGTCATCCATTCGAGCAGTTCGGTGACCAGCTGGACGATGCAGACGCCCGGCGTGATGGGGTTGCCGGGGAAGTGGGCCCGGAAGATCACATGCTGCGGGTCAAGACGGAGGCGGTAGCAGGTACCCTCGTCGTCCGTCGTCGCCGCTTCGACAAAGAAAAAGCCGTTCAGTAGTTTCATCGTTCGTCCCTGTTTGGGTCCAACGGGGTGAAGCGGTAGCTCAACGCCCGTCGCATATGGTTGAGTTCCAGCGATCCGTCCTCGCAAAGGCGGATGCTGCAGCCGCACACGACCCGCTCCCCGGAGACAGCGCCGCACTGCAGCAGCAGCGCCAGGTCGCGCCGCAACGTCCGGCGGATATACCACCGGTCGAGGAAGGCCGTCAGGTTCGAGAGCCTCACGCGGCCGCGCTTCGGGTCGTAGCGGAAGTCGAAAGCGCGGATGCCGAACTCGTTGAGCAGCGAGCCGACAACCGCCCCCTCCATGCACTTCACGACGCAGACACCCGAGAGACGGGCCTCTCCGAAACCCAGCGCCACGGCATACTCGCGGCGCTCGCCCTCGCCGTCCGGAAAGAAGTCCTCCCGCGGTGAGGCCGCAGCCGAACCGACGGCCAGCAGCAGGCTAATCGACAGCAAAATACTTTTCGTCGATGTCCACATCGGTCCGTATGTTTTTCAGTTCGATCACCGTGCGGTCGCCGCTCTCCTCGAGCAGTTCCACGCGGGTGACCAGTTTCCGTCCGGGGTCGAAGCAGAGCCTCACCTCGGTGAAGAACTGCCGCATCTCGCGCCGGACTGGCTTCAGCGTGGCGATCCAACGTCCGTCTTCCGCACGGACCTGCGTGTCGAACTCCGCCTCCTGCGTGAGGCACCGGCCCGTCAGCGAATGCATCATGATCCGTGCGATCTGCCGGAACATCCTGTTGCCCGAGGTCTCGACCACGTCGGTATGGCCGGACGAACGCATCATCACCCGGTCGCCGTTCAGCACGAACGTATAGGTATAGGGCGAGAGGTACTCCCAGTGGAGTTTCCCTCCCTCCTGGCGGTAGTACATCACCCCACGCGACACCATCTTGTCCTGCAGGAGCGAGAGCTCCTTGGTCTGGGTGAAGTCGCACTGCAGGCTCCTTATCGCCGAGGCGCTCCGGTCGATGGCGGCGATGAGCTCCGCCTCCGCCGGGTCGTGCGGGGTCTGCGCCGGGAGGTTTCCGAGGCCCGCGAGGAGCAGGAAGAGGATCGTAACTGCGGTTTTCATGGTTTATTTGGCAATTAATACGCATCCGGCCATGATCAGGGCGATGCCGATCCAGCGCGTCAGCGGAATCTGTTCGTGGAAGAAGACGACGGCGGCCAGCATGCCCATGACGTAGGCCAGGCTCAGCATCGGGTAGACCATGCTGAACGGGTAGCGCTTGAGCATGTAGAGCCAGCAGAAGGCCGTGGCCGCGAAGCACAGCCCGCTGCCGATCATGTAAAAATTGGCGAAGAAGCGGCAGAACCAGCCCCAGTTCCATGCGAAGTCGCCGGCACGGTTGAGCGCGATCTTCTGCAGCAGCTGGCAGGCCACCATCAGGGCCGACTGCCCGAGGGCCAACAGGATCAGTCTCCACATAGGGCGCGCAGGATAACGAGTGAGTAATGTTTGCCCCCGCGCTGGTTGAGCACCGCAAGGGCCTGCGGGCGGCCGTCGCCGAGCGGCGCGGCACCGCAGCGGAGCGCGGGCGGGATGAAGCCCCGGCCGAGACAGTGCGCCGCCGCATAGACGCCGTAGGCCGAGGCCGAGTACCCGGTGCCGAACAGGTGCCGGTAGCGGAGCGCAGGTACGCCGGGCAGCAGCCGCGAAACGAAGGTCTCGTAGAAACGATCGTTCGCCGGATTGCCGTCCGCTCCCGTCAGGATTCCCGCAAGCCCCTCCGGTGCAATGCCCGCCTCGGCAAGCGCCTCCGAGAGCAGTTCGGACAGGTCGTCGTCGGTCGGCCGGTAGCGGATGCGCATGGCGGCCACCTCGCACAGCGCATCGCGGCCGTCGTCCGTGAGCAGCAGCGACACGGCCGCCTCCGAACCCGGCGCCTGTCCCTCCGCCCCGAGGCAGCCGATCCGCCGGAGCAGGGTGTAATAGGAGGGGGTCAGCTCGTCGAACCCGCCGACCAGCGCCGTGCGGAGAGCCCCCGCGCGGAACTGCATGCAGGCATCCTGCAGGGCCAGGTCGAACGAGAGATCCTTGTGCGAGTAGGTGATGTTGTATCCGTGCGCCCCGGAGTGGATGGCGAGCAGCGCGGCAATGGTGTTGTGCGTCGATTGCATGAAGTGCGTGGGGCTCAGCATCTGCTCGCCGTCGCGGCACAGCGGCTCGAGGATGCGCTCCGTATTCTCCATGCAACCCAGCCCCGTGCCGACGAGGATGGCGTCGGGGGTCCCGATGCCCGTCTTGTCGGCGATCACGCGGCCGATGACCAGTGCCCGCTTGAGGATCCTGCCCAGCCGGCGGCTCTCGGCCGGCGAGAGCCATAGGCGGAAGTCGGGATCGACGACCCGCGCATAGGGCTCGCGGCAGTACACGGGGGCCGACATCCACTCTTCGCTGAGCGGTTGCTGGAGCGAAATCTGCTCGGCGTCGCGTATGTAGATTCGTTTCATCGTTCTTGCCATTTCGAAAGGAGCAGCGAGGAGTCGTTGCCGCCGAATCCGAACGAGTTGCACAACACGTGGCGGATCTCACGCGGCGGCCGGCTCTCCCGAACCGGGACGATGCCGTTGTCCATCGGGTGCTGCCAGTTGAGATTGACCGGGAGGAACCCGTGCCGGAGAGCCAGGAGGCAGATGACCGTCTCGATGGCGCCCGACGCGCTGGTCGTATGTCCGGTGAAGGCCTTGGTCGAGGAGACGGGCGGCACACGGTCGCCGAAGAGCCGCAGCATGGCGGCACTCTCACTGGCATCGTTGTTGGGTGTTCCGGTTCCGTGGGCATTGATGTAGTCCACCGCCGAGGGGTCGAGCCCCGCATCGGCCAGCGCCCCGCGCATGGCCCGGAAGGCCCCTTCGCCGTCGGCCGAAGAGGCCGTCTGGTGGAAGGCGTCGCAGGTGTTCGCCACGCCGTCGAGCGTCGCCAGCGCACGCACGCCGCGCCTCCGGGCCGAAGCGGCCCGCTCGAGCACCACGTAGGCGGCGCCCTCGCCGAGGTTCAGGCCGGCGCGCGTGGCGTCGAATGGCCGGCAGGGCTGCGTGTCGAGGATCATCAGCGCGTTGAACCCGTTCAGGTGGAAGCGCGTGAGGCACTCGCTGCCCCCGGCCACCACGATGTCGAACGCCCCGCTGCGGATCAGGTTGGCGCCGACCAGAATGGCGTTCATCGCCGAAGAGCAGGCCGTCGATGGGGTGGACACGAACCCGAAGCGGCCGAAGCGGTCGGCAATCAGTTCCGTCGAGGCTCCGCAGTCGTGCATGGCGATGTATTCGTTGCGCGAGTCGTTGGCCAGGAAATCGGGGTAGTAGCACTCGCTGCGGTCCATGCCGCCGACGGTCGTTCCCGAGATGAAAGCCGCGCCGGGCAGTTCTCCGCCGGACAAACCGGCCTCGTCGAGCGCCTCACCGAGGGCCAGCATGCCCAGCAGGGCCGTGCGGATGGTCGGCGTCGAGGCATCGATGCCCAGCGCCGCACACAGCTCTTCGTCGCTCATCGGCACCTCGCCCACGGGAAACTCGGTATGTACGCTCCGCAGGTAGCGCATCGGCCCGATGCCCGAACGCCCGGCGACGAGCGACTCGAGCACCTCGCGCTTGTTGCATCCGACGGCCGAGACGATTCCGGCTCCCGTGATCCATATCGGCTCCTTCATCGCAGTGCCTATTTCGTGCGGTTCTCGGCGATATACCGGGCCATGACATTGATGCTCCGGAAGATCTCGCGGCCGACGGAGGGGTCCTTCAGCTTGATGCCGTACCTCTTCTCCATCAGGACGATCAGCTCCAGGGCGTCGATCGAATCCAGTCCCAGACCGTCGCCGAACAGCGGAGCGTCGTTGTCGATCTCCTCGGGTTTGACCTCCTCGAGGTTCAGGGCCTCGATAATAGCATTCTTGAGTTCGTAAATCAGTTCTTCCATATCTTCAAATAACTCGTGTTTATCGTTGAATATCCATAATTTCCCTCACCGACTCTTCCGTCCATGCAGTTCCTCCGGGCACCTCCTCGCAGCCGACCAGGAAGAGTGTGGCCGCCGCCTCCCCGCCGCCGGGGTGCTCGACCCAGCCGCAGAGCACCGACCGCGTTTCCGGATCGAGGAACGCCTCGCCGACCGTGGCGACCATCTGCGGAACCGGATCCCCGTCGAGCAGGTAGCACGAGGTTTCGCCGAGGTACCTGTTCCTGATGGCGATCTCTCCGGTCACGATGTTGGCCAGCGTATAGACAAAGACCGCCGGGCTGGGGTAGTAGTCCGCCGGGTCGGCGATCGTCTGCTGGTAGCGGCTGTCGCTGGCGAACGAACCGCTGCGGGTGAAGAGCACCACGGCGCGGTCCTCGCGCGGGGTGAAACGCTCCGCTTCGCTGTCGAGCAGCAGCTCCGAGGCGACGAATCCCAGGCGGCAGAGCGGGTCCATCTTGAAAAACTTCGGATAACCGCCCGCATACCTGCGGTAGAGGGCCACGAGCAGCGGGTCGTCCGAAGGCTCCAGCCTTACGGGCTCTCCGTCGCGCACCGCCCCGGCGGGCGTCAGCCGGATCCATCTTCC
>FR892003.1:35876-38237 GCA_000434235.1 Alistipes sp. CAG:268
AGCCGGTTTCTTCTTCCGATCGTCAGCATGGCATCCCTCCCCGTTTGAACAACATGGCCGCATTGCATCCGCCGAACCCGGAGAGCATCTTGACGAAGCTGTCCCGGTCGGTCGTGCCCTGCTCGGCCGAAATCTTCAGCGGGTGCGACACTCCGCACGCGGCATATCCGCGCGTGGAGAGGACCACCCCCTGCTCGACGGCCCGCATCGAGAGGATCGTCTCCAGAATGCCGGCCGCACCCATCGTATGTCCGAAATAGCCCTTCAGCCCGTTTACGGGCACCTCCGCCAGTCCGGCCCGGTCGATGGCGATCGACTCCATCTCGTCGTTGTAGGGCGTGGCCGTGCCGTGCGCGTTGATGAAGGCCAGCGTCCCGGGAGCCACGTCCCGCAGGATGGCCCGCAGGGCCCGGTAGCACCCCTCACCCGTGCGCGACGGGCCCGAGATGTGGTTGGCATCGTTGCGGATCGCCCCACGGCAGGCCACCCATTCGCCGGGATCCACCTCGTCGCGCCGACGCCGCGAGTAGACGATCGTGGCGGCAGCCTCACCGACATTCAACCCCGCACGGTCGCGGTCGAAGGGGCGGCACGGCTCCGGGGAGAGGGCCTTGAAGGACTGGAAGCCCGAGACGATGAATTTCGACTGCCGCTCGGCGCCGATCACCACGGCATGGTCGCAACGCCCGCTCTGCAGGGCCCGCATGGCGGCGATCTGCGCGCAGAGACCCGACGTACAGGCGTTCGAGACGACCACGGGGTCGTTCGGATTGCGGAAGAAGGCGGCGATGCGGCGTGCCGACCAGCCGGGAAGCACCTCGTCACGGAGCGCATTCTCACGCTCGAGCAGCGCCACGTTGCCCTTCGTGGTCGAGAGCAGGAAGAGCACCCGGGGCGAAGAGGGATCGATCCGCGCCTCACCGATGGCCTCTGATGCCGAAAGGAGGCACATGCGCTCGAATCCGGTGTACTTCTCCGCGAGCCCGGAGCCGAAACGCTCCCCGAAGGCCCGGTCCACAAGCCCGAAATCGAGCAGCGAAGCGACGAACGGCTCGGGAATTCCCCACAGCCCCTCGTAGCGGCGCAGACCCGAACGTCCCTCGAGCACACGGCCGAAGGTCTCCGCCGAGTCCATGCCCAGCGGGGAGAGAATGTGGTCGCCTGTGCGGACGATCAGTTCATGTTCCAGCGCTCTTTCCATTGTGCGTAAAATTCCGGCGTGATCCACACCAGCCGGTACTCCTTGTCCATGAAGACCTGCACGCTGTGGCCCGTAGCCAGCAACTCGTCGGTCTCGGCATGGTGTATCTCGTAGTCGAAGACGATCTTGGCCGCTTCGGTCGGCCGATAGTGGATGTCGATGCGGCAGGGCATGCCGTAGACGATCGGCGACTTGTACTTGAACGACAGTTCGACCAGCGGCGCATAGTATCCGTTGCCGAAGATGTCCATGTAGCCCAGTCCGTACCTGGCACCGAAGGCCTCGCGGGCATCCTCGAAGTAGAGCGGATAGGAGCCGTGCCACACGATGTTCATCGAGTCCACCTCGCTGAAGCGCACCTCGAAACGTTTCGAGGCGGTCAGTCCCTTCGTTATCTTCGTGTCGCTTTTCATCGTCATGCGTTTTGTGCGTCGGTTTCGCTCAGGGCGATCTTCATGCGCGCCGTGGCCAGCACCTCGTCGCCCGAGCGGACGACGGCATCGACCAGCATCATGCGGAAGATCTCCTCGAGGTTTTCGATCGTCGTGACCAGCGTCTCGCCGCAACGCGGGCGCCGCCGGATCTCCAGATCGCGGATGGCCCCGATGAAGCCCAGCTTCACGCGCTCGGCGTTGATCAGGTTGATATAGCCCATGCGGGCCGCGCAGGTCTGCGCGATGTTCTCGATCAGCCCGGCGGCCTGCAGGCATCCCTCCTCACAGAAGAGGTGCCCCTCGGGGACGGTAAAGCGCGTCACCGTGCAGTGCTCGTCGAAATGGACGAGGCGGTCGATCAGGACGAACGGCGGCCGCTGCGGCAGCAGGTCGAGAATGTCGATCTTTTCGAATTCCATGGTTATTCCCAGAAGTCGTAGTAGTTGAACCATTGCGTCGGGTAACGGCGCACAATGCGCTCCAACTGAGCGGCAAACGTCCGGGCAGCATGTTCCATGCGTTCCCGTTTCGACGCACCGGGATCACCCGCATCGATGCGATCGACGAAGATCCGGTAGCGTTTCACGCCCTCCTTCATCACGAAGATCGACAGCATCGGGACCTCGCGCTGGATGGCCAGGGCAAAGGGGCCCAGCGGGAAGCGGGCCGGAGCACCCAGGAAGTCGCACGTGACGCTCTTCTGCGAGCCGCAGAGGCGGGGGCGGC
>FR892003.1:38253-41946 GCA_000434235.1 Alistipes sp. CAG:268
AGACGCGGTCGCCGGGCATGCCGACGATGTCGCCCTCCTCGAGCGCCCGGTTGGCGATGAACAGGTGCGACATGTCACGCAGGACTGGGACCATCTCGATGTTGTTGCCGGCAAAAAACTTCGCGCGGTTCTGCATCACGGTCTGCTTCTCGCCCGCATAGACCAGCGCGTGAAAGCGTTTCTGCTCGGGGCGGAGCGTATACCCGGCCAACTCGTAGTTGCCCACGTGGGAGCTGACCATGATGAAGCCCCCGGGAGCCGAGGCCAGCTCGTTGTAGTAGTCGTTGTGCTCGATCTCGACCCGGAACCGGCATCCGGCGTAGACCGCAAAGCGGTCGAGGATGACCTGCCCGAAACGGAAGTGGTTCGCGTAGACGGCGCACAGCGTCCGCCAGCGTCCGTAACCGAGGTGTTCGCGGAACAGTCGGGCGATCGCACGGCGGTTGCGGCCGTTTGCCAGCATGTAGAAGACGACCACCACCGACATGACGGCGTAGAGGCAGCGGATGTTCACCCAGCGGAACAGCACGACGAGCGACCGCAGCATCCACGGTCGTCCGTCGGTCGTCCCCTGCCAGCCGTCATGCGCCGGATCGCGCATCGCCGCGGTTTTCGCTTCGGCACCCATCGCTTCGCAATCTGCGGGGCTTCGGTCAGCGGTTGCCGACCTTGGTTTCGATGTAGTCGCAGAAGTCGTTGAGAGTCTTGACGCCGGCCATCTCCTCGGGCTTGATCTTGAAGCCGAACGTGCGCTCGACGATCACGACGATGTCCACAAAGTCGAGGCTGTCGATGCCGATATCCTCCTTCAACAGCGCCTCGGGCGCAATCTTCTCCTCCTCGACCTCCAGTTCGTCGATGAGGAAGGCCTTGACTTTTTCTTCGATTTCCTTTCTTTCCATATCCGATTCAATTCAATGTTTGTCCGTTTTTCTGCATACCATGATGCTGTGTCCCCAGCCCAGGAAGTCGTGGACGGCCTCGACCTCCAGTCCGGACTCCTCGACCAGCCGCTGCATCGTCTCCGAATGGTACATCCGGCTGTTGCCGTTGGCGATGGCCGTGAAGTAGAGGCTTGTCAGCGTCAGACAGAAGGCTGCCGACTCGAACTTCTGGCGGTCCCAGAAGGTCTCCATAATATATAGGCGTGTTTGATCAGTCATGATGCGGGCCGCACGGCCGAGGATCGAGCGGATCTCCTCCTCGCCGAAGCAGTCGAGGAACTGGCTCATCCAGATCGCATCGTAGCGGCGGTCGGTCGGGAAGGGCTCTTCGGCATCGAGCAGGTTGCAGCCATAGCCACGGATCCGCCCGGCACCCTCGTGGCCGGCCGTCTGGCTGCGCATCATGGCCACCTGCTGCGGGAGGTCCATGACCGTCACCTCGACCTGCGGGTTATAAGCCACACAGCGCAGGGCCCAGCGGCCCGTGTTGCCGCCCACGTCGAGCAGCTGCCCGACAGGCTGCGAGAAGATCACCCGCAGCGCCTCGTCGAACGAATGGTCCGAATAGAAGTGGTCGAAGGCGAACCAGCTCCTGCGCACCTGTTCGGGGAGCTGCGACAGCCCCTCGTAGACCGTCGGCCAGGGGCCGAAGTGCTCCAGTCCGGCCGGGCGTCCTTCGCGGAGCGACTCCTCAAGGCGGAACAGCCCCTCGTAATTGACGTCGTGGTTGAAGTCCATGTTCACGCGCGTCGAGGCGTCGGTGAGCAGGAACCAACCCGTCTTCGAGAGCGTGAAGCGCTCGCTCGCGGGATCGACGAGCACCGTGCCGATCGAAAGCGAAGCCTCAAGCAGCACCCGCACGGCATAGTCCGAGAGTTTCGTCTCGGCGGCGATCTCTCCGATCGTCATCCCTCCGTCGCGCTCGCGCAGCAGCTCCAGGATTCCGAACCTGACCATCAGCCGCGAGACCTGGAAGACGATGGGGCCGAAGGCGATGAACTGCGCCTGCCGCTGCGCCTCGCGGGCCGTGAGCGGCTCGCGCGTATAGGCTTTTTCCAATGCGGGGAAGAGTTTCATGGCCGGAATCTTTGACTATTTGACCTTGCGGATCACCAGGGCGCTGTTCGTACCTCCGAACCCGAACGAGTTGGAGAGCACCGTATCGACCTGCGTATCGACCGTGACGGCCGTCAGGTTGAGTTTCTCGGCATACTCGTCCGGATGCTCGAGGTTGATGTTCGGCGCCACGAAGTTGTGCTGCATCATCAGTGTCGAATAGACGATCTCGCTCGCCCCGCCCATCCAGCACTCGTGGCCGGTCATCGACTTGGTCGAACTGATGAGGGCGTGCGTACCGCGGAAGACCCGGTCGAGGGCGATGGCCTCGAACATGTCGCCCTGAGGCGTCGAGGTGGCGTGCGCATTGACGTAGTCGATCTCGTCAGGCTGCATCGATGCGGCCTCGAGGGCGCGCCGGATGGCCGTCACCGAGCCGTCGTCGCTGGGCTGCGAGATGCCCCCGCCGTTGGACGAGAAGCCGTAGCCGCAGACCTCGGCCAGAATCGGGGCGCCGCGCCGCACGGCATGTTCGTACTCTTCGAGCACGAGGGCCGCCGCACCGCCGCTGGGGATCAGTCCGTCGCGGTCGCGGTCGAACGGACGCGAAGCCTTTGTCGGCTCGTCCATGCGCACCGAGAAGGCGGCCAGCGCGTCGAACGTGGCCATCGAGTAGTAATTGACCTCCTGTGCGCCGCCGCACAGCACGGCATCCTGCAGCCCCTGCCGGATGAGCAGGTAGGCCATGCCGATCGAGTGCGAGCCGCTGGCGCAGGCCGCGCTGACGGTGAAGTTGATGCCCCGCAGGTGGAAGATCGTGCTGAGGTTCATCGTCACCGTGGAGTTCATCGACTGGAAGATCAGCCCCGAGCCGAGCAGCGCCGAGTCGTGCTTCTCATCCATGATGCGGGCCGCCTCGATGACCGGTTTGGCCGAGGAGTCGTTGCCGAAGAGGATGCCCACCTCGTTTTCGCGCAGGTAGGCCTCGTCCATGAGCGACTGCTCGAAAGCCTGCCGCGAGGCCATGTAGGCATATTCGGCCTCCTCCGACAGCCCGACACGCAGGCGGCGGTCGATGACCCCCTTGAGCTGCGGCCGCGGGACCAGACCCGTCAGCCCCGAGCGGTAGCCGTAGTCGAGCCGCTCCCGTTCCACGCCGATGCCCGACCGCCCGGCGTAGAGCGACTCCTTCACCTCGTTCAGATTCTGTCCCAGGCACGACCAGATTCCCATGCCCGTTATGACGACACGTCGTTCCATCTATTCCGTATTAAGTATTTTCAAGTATCAAGTATACAGTCCGCCATTGATCGAGATCACCTCGCCGGTGATGTAGGCGGCATCGTCCGAGACGAGGAAGGCGACCAGCGCCGCTACCTCCTCGGGTTTTCCGAAGCGGCCCGCCGGCACGAGCTTGCGGAGTTCCTTCTCGTCGAGGTCGCGGGTCATGTCGGTCTCGATGAATCCCGGAGCCACGGCATTGACCGTCACCTTGCGCGGTGCGACCTCCTGCGCGAGGGCCTTCGTCGCCCCGAGCAGCGCCGCCTTGGCCGCCGAGTAGTTTGCCTGTCCCGGAAGCCCCTTGATACCCGAGAGCGAGGCCATATTGACGATCCGGCCCCAGCGGTGGGTGAGCATCTCCTTCAGGAGGCGCCGCGTGACGTAGAAAAAGCCGTTGAGCGTCGTGTCGAGC
>FR892003.1:41965-62093 GCA_000434235.1 Alistipes sp. CAG:268
GTGTCGAGCGCCCGGTGCCGCTCGTCGTTCTGCATGAAGACCATCAGGTTGTCGCGGCGGATGCCCGCGTTGTTCACCACGACGGCGATGTAGTCGTCCGGGTGAGCCTCGCTCCAGCGGCCCAGGGCCTGCTCAATCGCCTCGGGGTCGGCCACGTCGAAGGGCAGCAGTTCGGCCTGTCCCCCCGCCTCGGTGATTGCGCGGAGCGTCTCGTGTGCTGCCGCGTCGTTCGAACGGTAGTTGATCACCACGGGCCAGCCCTGCGCCGCCAGCTTCAGGCAGACGGCCCGTCCCAGCCCCCGGGATCCTCCCGTAACCAGTGCATATCTCATGATCGTCGTACTATTTCAGGTTCAACGGATTGTTTCGCAAATACGCCTCGACGGCCGCGATCTGGCGGTAGAACGGGGCATCCTCGACGAATGCGGGGATGATCGCCCGCACGTCATCGTAGACACGGCGCGACACGGGAGCGAGCTCCCCGGCGATCTTCAGACAGTCTACGGCCTGGGCCAGGGCGATGAAGTGGATCGACATCACCTGGAAGACGTTGTCGATCACCCGTTTGCATATCAGCGCCGAGTTGGTGCCCATGCTGACGATGTCCTGATTGTCGTTGTTGTTCGGGATGCTGTGCACGTAGTTGGGCATGGCCAGCGTCTGGCACTCGGCCGTTGTCGAAGTGGCCGTGAACTGGCAGGCCTGCATGCCGTAGTTGAGTCCGAGCGTTCCGAGGTTCAGGAACGGCGGCAGGATGTTGTTGATCCGGTCGTGGAAGAGGTAGTTCAGCTGCCGCTCGGCCGTCATCGCCAGGCGGACCATGGCGATCTTCACCTTGTCCTCTTCGAGCGAGATGTAGTCGCCGTGGAAATTGCCGCCGTGGAATACGTTGCGGCGGACGGGATCGACAATGGGGTTGTCGCAGGCCGAGTTGAGCTCCTCCTCGAGCACCCGGCGCGCCTGCTGCAGCGTCTCATGGACAGGCCCCAGAATCTGCGGGGCGCAGCGCAGCGAGTAGTAGGCCTGGACCTTGCGGCGGCTGTCGAAAGTTTTGACCTCGGACGAAATGCCGCCGTAGAGTTCGTGTTCGCGGCGGAGCATGCGGCTGCCCCCTTCGGCGAGCGCCCGCATGCGGCGGGCGATGACCTGCTGGCCCTCATGGCGCCGGCATTCGTTGAGCCCCTCGGCCATGAAGTCGTCGTAGGAGGCCGCAATCTCGTTCATCATCACCGAAGCCAGCGTGGCCCAGTCCAGCAGCCGCTCGGCATGGAACTGATTGACGAGCCCGATGCCCGTCATCACCGAGGTGCCGTTGGTGATCGAAAGCCCCTCGCGGATGTGGATGCGCATGGGCGCGAGGCCGTTTTCGCGCAGCACCTCCGCCGCGGGGCGCCACTCGCCCCGATAGTGCACCTCGCCCTCGCCGATCAGCGTCAGGGCGATGTGGGCCAGCTGCACCAGATCGCCGCTGGCGCCCACGCTCCCGTGCTCGGGGATGAACGGGCAGATGCCGCGGTTGATGAACTCCACCAGCAGATCGACCACCTCGGGATGGATGCCCGAACGGGCCTGCAGCAGGGTGCCGAGCCGGGCGATCATCGCCGCCCGGACATAGAGGTCGGGCAGCGGCTCGCCGGCGCCGGTCGAGTGGCTGCGGATGATGTTGTACTGCAGGTCGGTGAGGTAGCGGTCATCGACACGCCACTGGGCCATGGGGCCGAAGCCGGTGTTGATGCCGTAGATCACCTTCTCGGCCGCAAATTCGCGGAGGAATTCATAACATGCGGCCACCTCGCCGAGCGGCAGCTCCGCACGGTCGATCCTTGCGTCCGAAAACAACAGCTTTTCAACGCAATCCAGTTCCAACGACTTTATCATTCGTCTTTTTCGTGAATTCTTTGGACATTCCGAGGAGTATTCCGGGCCCGTTCCGGAATATCAAAAACATGCAAATGTAATGAAAAAAGTTCAAAAGTACATATCATTTGGATCGAAAAAGCAAAAGAACAGCAAGCGGCCGTGACGGAGTACCGGGCCAAAAAGGCGCGGTACGGAGATACCGGTCTTTCGCCGGCGGCGACATCCGGCCGGAATACGCAATCATCGGAGGTGCTCCCGGCATCGACAACAACTGGGGGCAAAGCCGGGCGAAGCAGGGTAAGGAGCCGCACGGCGGGGCAAAAGCGGGATTCGACCATCGGGGAACGGGATTCGACCGGGCCGTTTTTGGGCCTGTACGGCGGAGCGTCTCTATCTTTGCTCCCGACGAACAGGCTCCCTCCCGGAGCCCCGTTCCGGACCGAAGCCACCAATCCCAAACAAGATGATACATCCGACAAAACTCCTCCATGCCGTCCGGTACTTGATCCTCGTGCCGGCCGTATCGTTCAGCCTGGTCTGCCAGGGGCAGCAAACCCGCATCAGCGGCCGTGTGGTCGATCAGGCGGGAGAGGCCATTCCCTTTGCCAACGTCGTCCTGCTCCACGCCCGCGACACGCTCAACACCCTCTGCGGATGCGCTACCGACCGCAACGGCAGCTACCGTCTGGAGGCAATTCCCGCAGGAGACTACCTGCTGAAAGCCTCCTGCATCGGTTATGCGCCCGCGTCGTGCAGGCTACAGGCCGCCGGTCAAGAGCTGCAGCGCGATCTGGTGCTGCACGCGGACCCGACGACCCTCGAGGCGGTCGTCGTCCGGGGCAAGGGGAGCATTCGCGGAATCGACCGTACGACCTATACCTTTGACCGGGAACAGACTGCCCGCGCACGCGAGGCGCGTGAACTGGTGGCTTCGCTGCCCGGGCTGCACATCGACCGCACGGCCAACTCGCTGGCGACGGTAGACGGTAAATCGGTTCTGATACTGATCAACGGCGTGAAGGCCACCGAGAGCGAACTGAAACTGCTGCCGGCCGACCGGATCCGCTCGGTCGAGAGCTACGACATCCCGCCGATCCGCTACCTGAACGATGCAGACCGGGTCGTGAACGTGCGGACCCGGACCCTCGACGCGGGGTGGAGCGGCGACCTCTACGGCACGCTCGGGCAGCTCTTTTCCAGTGCATCGGCCGCCTTCTCACGGATCCGGGGCAACGACCGCTTCACGTTCGACTACGCCTCGCACTTCAACATGAAACGGGAGCTGCGCGACCTGGAGCAGGGTGTCTACGAATACGGCACCGGGCAGGACGACTACCGTTACGACTACCTCCAGAAAAGCCGGACCTGGGGCGACCAGCACCGTATGGGACTGGCCTATGCCCGCAGCTGCGAGGGCCGCTACGACCTGCGGATCGCGGCCGCAGGCACCATGACCGGACAGAGGCTCGAGGCCGACAAGGAGATCGTCCGCACGAGGAACGGGCTGCCGGAAGAGTGCACGGGCCGGCTGACCGACCGCACACGGACCCTGTCGCCCACCGTCGAGGCATACTACCACCGGCAGCTGACCGACAGAGGTACGCTGACCCTCGACCTGCTGGGCAGCCGCTTCGGGAACGAACAGCGGAGCCGCTCGACGGAGAGCGGCGAGCGGGGCTTCGACGACGCCATGCTGCTCGACAACCGCAAGCATTCACTCATCGGGGAGATCGTCTACGGTCACCGCTTCGGACAGTCAAACCTGACCCTGGGCTACCGCGCGCACTGCAACTTCCTCGCCAACGAACTGCGCAACTCGCTCTCCGCAAAGCCGCAGGAGGAGTACATCGACACGCGGACACACCGCCTCTACGGGGAGTTCTCCGGCCGCACGAAGCGGTTTCTCTACCGCGTCAGCCTCGGCGCCTGCTGCGACCTGCGCACCGGAAGGGAGGGCTTCCGCAACTGGACCTTCACCCCCGTGCTGCTGGCCGGATGGCAGATCGGCGAGGTGCACAACCTCCGGATCTCCTACCGGTCGAGTACGCAGATGCCCGAAATCCAGCAGATGTCCGAGGCCCGGATCCTGATCATGGAGGGATTCTACCGGAGCGGGAACGAGGCGCTGCGACCGGCACATCTCCAGTCGTGGGGCATAGACTACAGCCTGATGGCAGGACGCTTCTCGATGCAGGCCTCGCTCTTCCTCGACCACACGCGCAACAGCCTCTTCGACGACTACCGCAGCGACGGGCAGAACATCCTGCAGCGCAGTGCCAACGCCGCGAAGGACCTGCAGCGGGGCGGACGGCTGAGCATCGATTTCCGCCCCTGGGACTTTCTCCGGATCGGCGGCAGCGTGGAGCTTGCGCGCCAGTCGTTCCGGCCCTCGGACACGGCGGAGCAGTACGACGGCTGGTCGTGCCCCGCAACGCTCTACCTGTCGGCCGGCGGCCGCCACCTGACCTTCGACCTCTACCAGAAATTCGGAGGCTCGTACCTCTCGGGACTCTACCGCTGCGGCATCGAAAAGAGTTCCTATGTCAGCCTGAACTACCGGCGCGGCAACCTCGCCGTCGGACTGCAGTGCTTCTTCCCCTTCATTCGGGACCGATACACGAACGAAACTACGGCCGCAAGCATCGTCCGCCACCGGACCGACCACCACCTGCGCCGCAAGGACCACACCGTGGCGCTGAGCCTCTCGTGGAATTTCCACTCGGGACGCAAAACGGCGTCCATGCGGCAGCGTATCGAAAACGCGGACGACGACAGCGGCCTGTTCCGCATCCGGTAGGAGAGGGGGCTGCACGGCGGCAACATACGGAAAAAACAGTTTCCAAGAATAAAACAAATATAAAATACTGTCAGCACAAATATATTATTCGCATTTTTGAGAAGACAAAAATTCTACAAAAAAAACGATTATGAAACGGATAATAGGACTTTGCGGAAAAGGGCATATCGGAAAAACCGAAACGCTCAACCTGCTCATTGATTTGCTGACTGTTGCGACGACAAGATGCGCCATGCCGGCACCCCAGCCCGCAGGACGCAACAGGGAAATGACCTTTATATACAAAGGAAACACCATATCGATATGCACGGCAGGAGACACGGAGGCGATATTGAAGGACAGTTGCGCCTACTTCAGCAAGATGAAATGCGATATTGCAATATCTGCAGCACGATCCCGAGGCAAGACCCACATGGCATTGGAGAACCTCGACCCTTCGGTTTCCGTTGAGTGGATCAGGAAGATCGATGACAGAAGCAAGAACCTGCAAATTGCACAGGACATCTTCAACAGTCTGTAGACGGCACAAGCCATGCGCCACGAACCGGCTGACGTATTTTGCTCGTCAGCCGGTTCGCCGTATGAGGAAAGGTATGCAACATGCTATTATCGCGTTCTTTGCCCGGCAAAGGTTCTTTACCTCAATTGACGTGAATGTTGTATTATCCAGGCAGCCAATAAAAGAGAGCGAGACAGTTACCATCTCGTTTCTGCCGTATCGAAGGCCTCATCTCTTCGTCCTCTTCGTTCTGGCGATAGGTCTTGTATGCGAATTTGCAGGAAATGATGCCTTATGGACTGAAACATAAAATGAAAGATGGTCTAAAAATCATGAAACATGGCATCGCCATTTGGGGATCCGGAATTCTCTAAAACCAAAGTACCCCAAGTTCTTTTTTCGGTAAAACTCCTCCAGATTTTCCTGTCCCAGCCTGCAGCCGTTTGATGCCGCTCGCAGATACCATACGGCTGCGGCATCCGGACCGGGAGACGCAATCAGTTTCTCCTCATACATGTATCCGACGTTGTTCTGGACCATTGGGTGTCCCTGTCGGGCTGCGAGCAGATACCAGACCATCGCCTTTGCATAGTCCCGTGCAACCCCTTTGCCCTCCAGGTAACAGGTTCCCAATGCAAACCGGGCCTCGCGGTCACCCTGCTCCGCAAGCTCCTGCAGCAAACCGATCAACTCCTCGTCGTAACACTCCAACGCCTGCAGAGATCCGATCAGCAGATACCTGGCTTCGTCCATTCCGGCGGCGTACATTCTTCGGGCCCAATATGCCGCCTTTTCGGAGTTGTGCATGGTATAAAAGTGCTCGGCCAAAAGGGACATTGCATCCCGGCTTCCCAGATCGGCTGCCTGTGAGAGAAAGTGCTCCATGCGTTCTTCGTTGCTAGTCTCGCCGTAGCAGATGCCCAGCCGACCACAGCGGAGACGGTCTTTGGAACAAATGGTGCCCGTATAGCAGAGAAGGGCCCGGGCGTACTGCTTCCGCTTGAAAAAGCGATCGCCAATCCGGCGGTACAGCCACTTGGGAACATAAGGTTTGCAGCGTCTCAATGCCTCTGAGACAAAGGTTGCGGGGTTGGTGTTGTTTTTCATTTTTGAAAGGTTTTAATGTGTTTTTCGAAATCTGAAGGTGAGAGCATGAATCCGGCTGCGGAAGCGTGTCCGCCCCCACCGAACCGCTGTGCGATTCGGGCGGCATCGATACCGGATCCTTCGACGGCGTAAAGTGACAACTTCCAGCGCAGGGGCGGAACGAGTTGCCCGACAAGATATCCGTCCACTTTTATCTCGGGGTGGCGACGATGCCATGCGGCCAGTGTCTGCGAGTCACGCAGCGACGAGTTGAGAAACAACAGCCGATAGCTATTGTCCTCAAGAGACAGGGTAACCGGCTGCACTGCACTTGCCTCCCGACTGCGCAACTGCTGTTCATAGGCGAACATCGGTTGCCCGTAGCGGCGGAGATAGGTTTCAAGCAGCCGTTCGTCGGAGAAGACGCGCAGGTCGTAACGCTCCGGAGTGGAGAACCGACGGGTCACGATCAACTGCCAGGGGCAAGTCCGTGTCTTCCATTCGGCATCCTGCTGCCACAGGTCGTATTTGTCGACCCACGTTACGGCAAGCGGCGCCGGTGCGGCAAAGAGATGGTGCCAGGAGAGCCATGCGGCCGAGTGAGCCGTGTCGCGGAAGCCGACCGGATCCTCCCAACCGGTGTCTCGCCACGCTTCGAGTGCAGAGATGTGGTGATCGATCCAGACGAAATCCGGCCCAAATGCACATTGCAGACGCCGGGTGGTTTCCGGGCGGAAAGAGATATCGACGGCCCAGATCTGCGTATGACCGTCGGGGCGCAGCTCCTGCAGGCGCCGGTCTTCGCCGAGGTAGCCGTGACGGATGTATTCAAACCGGACGTCGCCATATCGTTGCTGTAAAGCATGGCGGACGATGGCCGCTGCCGTGATTCCGTCCGCATCCGGATGATAGAAAATCAGAACTTTCATCTTGCATCAAATGGTTTATGCGGCAAAGAAAAACCCCGTCTGCGCAAAAAGAAAGTGCAGACGGGGTAAATTTTGCAAAAAATCGGTCAGACCGGATGCTCGGCCCATACCGTAAGAGCCTCGGCAAACCGTCGGGCGATGGGGTCGTCGTCGTAGCGCGGCAGGTTGAGCATCTCGATCAATGTCTTGAAGCCGATGCACCGGTGCTCATACTGTTCGCTCCGGATAGGTTGCGGCGTGGGAAGGAGGTAGACAATCTCGACCGAGCGAATCTTCGCGATGGCTGCCTCTTTCAGCCGACAGCGCTCCTTGACAAGCCGTGCGTCCGTGTATTCGATCCACCGGTCGAGTTTCTCGATCAGATGCCTGTATTTGGCGCGGGCCGTAGTCGTTTCGTAAATAGAGATAATGTCCGAAAAGACTTCGGAGAGCTTTTTCTTCTGGATTTTGTGGAGATAGAGGGCCTGTTCCGCACGAATGGAATGGTTGTCGGTCTTCAACTCGACATAGACCATTTTGTCATCCGAAGCGACCATGTAGTCGATCCGATCCGAGAGGTTCATGTGCTCCTGCTTGGCCGGGAACTCCGGGATGACCGTCAGCTGATCCCCCGCGGCAAAGTAGCCGCAGTAGGTGAGCAGATCCTCCAGATAGAGGGCAAAGAAAATGTCGGCCCGGCGTTCCAACTGATAGGCGGGGAGCTGTCGCCAGTCGGTCAGCAGATCAAACAGAGTGTTCAGGTTTTTCATGATAGGGGCAATTTATTTATAGTATTCGGCTATTTTATCGGCGGTCTCTTTCATCCGTTGCTGCACCCACCGGGGCGACAGCACCTTGACATAGGCTCCGCAGGCAAGCAATTCGCCGAAGAAGCGGCTTGTCGGTCGCAGCGTGAAGGTGAATTCCGCCCATCCCGCGTCGGTTTTCGTCTCCTGCTGGCTCGGATGGAGTGGCAACGTGCGTAGGCGGTCGGCCATCAACCCGTATGCCCTCACTACGACTTTTGTCTCGGGAATGGCTTCGTATTGCCCGATGCCGTGCTGCCGCAGGTACTCCCCGGCGGAGAAGGTCTCGGGAAAGACGAAGGTCTTCTCCGTAGGCTCGCACGCTAGAATCCGATCCAGCGCATAGACCGTCAGGGATGTTTCGTCCTCCCGCAATCCAAATACATACCAGCGGCGGTCGCTCATCTGCACGAAGTAAGGGGATAGCAGCAGCGAAAACGCCTCCTTCCCGAACGGACGATAGGTGATTCGCAGCCTTCGATTTTCACGCAGGGCGGAGAGGATCGGATGGAGCCAGCGATCGGCCGAGGGGATCTCATCGGTGATAATCCGCTCATTGAGTTCTCGGCTTTCTGCAAGCATCAGCCGCAACGAGAGGGTTTGCCACATCCAAGCTCCCAGCGGATTGTGTTCGTCGAGGCGAACCGAATAGTAACGATTGCTTGTGCAGATGATCTCCACGCCGAAATCCATGGCATTGATCGCCTCCTTGTGTTGCTGAAAGGTGCGGCGCGAGAGGGGAACACCGTCGGGATTCAGTGTCTCTTCCTGCTGCCACCGACGGTCGATCTCCTGCAACGTACAGCGGTCATGACGACGGATGGTATCGATCAGCCACATGTAACGGGCATATTTGTCTTTGCGGCGAAGTGTTATGGAACTCATGTCCGGATCTTTTTTACAAAGATAAGCGGATGCTGTGCAAAAAGTGGGTGCAGCTGCTGAAAAATTCGTGTTTTTGAAAATTCCTGTATTCTTTTTCCCGGCTTGTTCGTATAGTAAAATATGGAACGATTTATTTTTCTGGATTTCGACGGCATTCTCAATACGGGACGCTATCAACGGGAGTTGCAGACTCGGGGTGAAATGGGGCGGGATGCCATCGGCCCGCTGTTTGACCCGCAGGCGGTCGATGCTTTGCGGATGCTTCTAGAGCGAAGCGGCGCCCAACTCGTAATCACCTCTTCCTGGCGAACGGCAGGGCTTGCGGCCATACGCGATCTTTGGCAAAGCCGTTCGCTGCCGGGTGAGGTCGCCGACGTGACTCCGTTTTATCTGTACGGAGCCTACCGCGATTCCTTGGATGGGGAGCCGTTTATGGGTTTCACGCCGGGTTGCCGGGGTCTTGAGATTGCCGAGTGGCTGGCCCGGCATGCGGAGCCTGACGTATCTTATGTCATCTTGGATGATGAGGAGGATATTCTGCTGCGACAGGCTTCTCGCCTGGTCAGAATAAATCCGGAAACAGGCCTTACGCCGGAGGATGCCCGAAAAGCGATGGTCGTATTAAAATAGCTCAAAATGATTTCCTCTGATATGGACCACCACCTAAATAAAAATCGATCGCTATTTTATCCAATTTGTTCAGAGAGTAAAATAGCGATCGATTGTGGTGTCTGAATTTTGATTGTAAACTTGAGAAAATAAATTAAAGTTTCACGATTCAGGGCATAAAAATTGGGGTGTAAATCTCGTAACTACTTGATTTACACCCTTGTTTGCGGTGCGTAGGGGACTCGAACCCCTGACCCCGTGCGTGACAGGCACGTAT
Organism: Alistipes sp. CAG:268; assembly: GCA_000434235.1. Taxonomy (GTDB): domain Bacteria; phylum Bacteroidota; class Bacteroidia; order Bacteroidales; family Rikenellaceae; genus Alistipes; species Alistipes avistercoris. Next base: position 51,693 of record FR892003.1, read on the forward strand.
TCTAACCAGCTGAACTAACGCACCATTGCTGGGCGACCTTCTTTACGAGTGGAGGGGCGGTCGCTTTTCCCTCTCTCGGCTGGCGGTGCGTAGGGGACTCGAACCCCTGACCCCGTGCGTGACAGGCACGTATTCTAACCAGCTGAACTAACGCACCGTTTTTCGCGGTAACCGTTTTCCGGTATTGCGAGTGCAAAGATAGTGGAATTTTTTGAATCGGCAATACTTTTCACCCCTTTTTGAAGAAAGAAAATTGCACGCTTCCGTAACTCCTTAATTGCCAGAACTCACTACGCTCGGAAAAATCCATCTTTTTCGAATGTTCGAAGATCAGCAGCCCGCCGGGACGCAGCAGATCGCCTCCGAGGACCAGATCGACGACCGCCTCGCTGCCCGAAAGGTCATACGGGGCGTCCGAAAAAACGATGTCGAACTGCTTGTGACAGCTCCGCAGGTAGAGAAAAACATTTGCCTTGACAGCATAGAGGTTGTCGATCCCGAGCTGCCGGGCCGTGCTGCGGATGAAATCGTAGTGCACCGGGTTGATCTCGACCGAGGTAACACTCCGCGCTCCCCGCGACGCAAACTCGTAGCTGATCGACCCCGTCCCGGCAAAGAGGTCGAGGACGTCGCACTCCTCGAAATCGACCAGATTGCCCAGCACGTTGAAGAGATTCTCCTTGGCAAAATCGGTCGTCGGCCGGGCCCGCAGGTTGCGGGGCGGGTTGATGGCCCGTCCCTTGTATTTTCCGCTGACTATTCGCATAGGCTTTTTCCGAATCGTTTTCCGAGAAGCCTCCGCAATCCCTTTGCGTCGTCACCCGCCGCAATGAGCACATACTCGCGCAGCGCGAATGCCTGCTGCAGCCGTTCAGCGACATAGAGCAGGTCCGCCTCCCCGGCCGCGGGGAGCGCCTCGGCCATGCGCAGCGTCTGTTCCCGGTATACCTTAATATATAGCGTACCGCTCTGGCGGCACATCCACACAGCGGAGGCCGTATCCGCAGGCGTCCGCAGCAGGGGAGAGGTATAACGAACCCTGTCGCCGAGCCGCCCCTCGACCTGCCGCACGGCATCCCCGGCGACGCACATCAGCGCTACGGTCTCCGCCCCGGGATCGCTCCACACGATCCGCTCACCGGCAGCAGGGCGGATGCCCGCCGCCGCCAGCAGCGCCTCCGCAGCCGCCGGTTCGAACACCTCGCACGGGACGAGCATCGTCCGCGGCGTCACCGCCTCGACCTCCACGACACCCGCCGCCGGACTCTCCAGCCCAAGCAGCGAAAAAGAATGTCCATCCAACGATTGCTGAATGGACACTCCGTAGCCGTCTTGCGGCCGATTAGTCTTCCCAGTTGCCTGCCTCATTGTTAGCGGCTTCCATCGAACCGAACTTGATACCGGCGTAGCGGGTATAGATATTCTCCTCCTCGTCGATCAGGTTGATCACCTCCTGACGATAGGCCACCGTGTCGAGGAACGCCTTGTAGGGAGCGCGGCACTCGACGATCGGCACAACGACTCCCGAAGCCGTCGCATAGCCGGCCTCCATGATGAATTCGGACTTGTTGTCCGTTCCGGGGATGTAACGCAACTGCTCAACATCCTCGCGCATAAGTTTCTTGGGCGAGAAGATGGTGTCGATCACGGCGATCTTGAACTTCTCGATGTTCTTCTTGCCGGTCTTCTTCAGCATGGCCATACCTACCGAGTCGTCCTCATCGACGAGTTTGCGCTCCATCTCGAGCGTATCGGTGAGAATGAACGCCTCGAGCGAGTCGAACGTGCTGGTGAAGCGCTGGTACTTCGACTTGAATGCACGCTGGGCGGTACGAATGTCCTTGATGCGGTCGATGACCTGAGCCCGCTTCGTTTTCAACTCCTGCTCGAAGTTGAGCGGCGTCGAGATCTGCACATAGATAACGTAGACCAATGCGATGATGACTACGCCGAGGATGATTTGAGCGATTCTTTTCATTTTATAAATAAATATTTGTTATTAATTTTGTGCTCTCAAATGAAACACGCATGTCCAGCACACGTATTGCGACCCAAATTTACGGTAAAATTTGTTTCGAAACAACTCCCGGGCAAAAAAAAATCATAGAAAAGTTGTCGGAATACCTTGCAGATGACGATTTTTCGCGGATTTTCGTGCTGAACGGCTATGCGGGAACGGGAAAAACGACACTCATCGCGGCACTGGTGGGGGCACTCAAGGAGTCGGGAATCCGCCCCGTACTGCTCGCCCCGACGGGACGGGCCGCCAAGGTGCTGGCCCGCAACGCCCGGGAACGTGCGCTCACGATCCACAAGCGGATCTACCGCCAGCGCACGAATGCCGACTACGAATCGCAATACTCGCTCAACCACAATCCCGAACAGGGGGCCGTGTTCATCGTCGATGAGGCCTCGATGCTCTCCGAGCGCGCCTCGGAGGGGACACATTTCGGCAGCGGGTCGCTGCTCGGTGACCTGGTGCAGTATGTCCGTAACGGACGGGGCTGCCGCCTGATCCTCGTGGGCGACAGCGCACAGCTGCCGCCCGTGGGTTCGGACTTCAGCCCGGCACTCGACCCGGCGACGATGGAGCGCTACGGCGAGGTGGTCTACGGCACGCTCGACGAGGTCGTGCGCCAGGAGTCCGAATCGGGCATCCTGTTCAACGCCACGCTTGTCCGGTGCATGCTCGAGAACGGCATCTGCGCCATTCCGCGTTTCCGCATGGATTTCCCGGACATCGAGGCGGTCGAGGGCGGCGAATTTCTCGAGAAACTCGAGGATTGCTACGCCCGCTACGGACGCGACGAGACGATTGTCATCACGCGTTCGAACAAGCGGGCCAACCGCTACAACGAGGGGATCCGGCGCAACGTTCTCTCGGCCGAGGAGGAGATCGAGAGCGGCGACATGCTGATGGTCGTCAAGAACAACTACTACTATCCCGAACGGACGGAGAACTGCCTGATGAACTTCATCGCCAACGGCGACATCGCCCGCCTGAAACGGCTGCGGCGCTTCGAGGAGTTCTACGGCTTCCGCTTCGCCGATGCCGTGCTCTCGTTCCCGGACTACGACGACTCGGAGATCGAGTGCAAGATCCTCCTGGATACGATCGCCTCGGAGTCGCCGTCGCTCACGCGCGAGGAATCGACGCGCCTGTTCTATGAGGTCGAAAAGGACTATACCGACATCCGGAGCCGGATCAAGCGCTTCAAGGAGATCCGCGAGAATCCCCATTTCAACGCCGTGCAGGTGAAATTCTCCTACGCCGTGACATGCCACAAGGCCCAGGGCGGACAGTGGCGCGCGGTCTTCGTGGACCGCTGCCTGTTCGGCGACGAGCAGATGACGCGCGACATGCTGCGCTGGCTCTATACGGCCCTCACGCGGGCTACCGACAAACTGTATCTGGTCAATTTCGACTCCCAGTTCTATGAATAGCGAACGCCATCCGCTCGACCCGTTCCTCCCCTCCGGAGCCCGGCTGCTGATGCTCGGCAGCTTCCCGCCGCAGCGCAAACGCTGGTCGATGGAGTTCTTCTACCCGAACCTCCAGAACGACATGTGGCGCGTGGTGGGCTACCTGGCCACGGGCGACAAGCAGCACTTCCTGACTCCGGACCGGAAACATTTCGACCGCGAACGCATCGAGGCCTTCTGCCGCGAGCGGGGGATTGCCCTCTTCGATACGGCTGTCGAGGTGATCCGATTGAAGGACAACGCCTCGGACAATTTTCTTCAAGTGGTGCAGGAGGTCGATTTCGCCTCGCTGCTGGCACAGCTGCCCGACTGCCGGGCCGTGGTCACCACGGGACAGAAGGCCACCGACACGCTGCGGCGCCTGACCGGATGCGACGAACCTCCCGTGGGCGGGAGTGTCGCGATGCCCTTTGCCGGACGCGACCTGCAGCTCTGGCGCATGCCCTCCACCTCGCGGGCCTACCCGCGCCCGGTGGAGTGGAAGGCGGAGTTCTACCGCCGGGTATTCACCCGGTACGGCATCATCGGATAGGCCGCACAGGTCTCCGACCCCCAAAAAAATCGGCCTCCGGCTTTGCACGGGAGCCGAAAAACCCGTATCTTTGCTTGCAATACAATATTCTATATAGGCTACTGTGGCACCCGAAAACAAACCAGAGAAAAAGATAGACAAGAAATACGTCGAGACCCCCCTGATGAAGCAATACTACTCGATCAAGGCGGTGCATCCCGACGCCATCCTGCTCTTCCGCGTGGGGGACTTCTACGAGACGTTCGGCGACGATGCGATCAAGGCCAGCGGCATCCTGGGCATCACGCTCACACGCCGGGCCAACGGCGCGGCGACCTACGTCGAGCTGGCCGGGTTTCCCTACCACGCCATCGATACCTACCTCCCGAAACTGGTGCGGGCCGGCGAACGTGTGGCCATCTGCGAACAGCTCGAGGACCCGAAGCTGGTCAAGGGGCTGGTCAAGCGCGGGGTGATCGAACTGGTCACGCCGGGCATCGTGCTGGGCGACAACATCCTGGCCAACAAGGAGAACAACTACATCGCCTCGGTCTACTTCGGCCGGCGGACAACGGGTGTGGCCTTTCTCGACATCTCGACCGGCGAATTCTACGTTGCCGAGGGCGACGACGCCTACGTGGACAAGCTGATCTCGAACCTCGCACCGAAGGAGGTGATCTACCAGCGCGGCTATGAGGACCGTTTCTCGGCTGCCTTCGGATCGCGGCTCTACACCTACCGGCTCGACGAGTGGGTCTTCTCCGAGGAGGTGAACCGCGAGAAGCTCTGCCGGCAGTTCGGCACCCCCTCGCTCAAGGGCTTCGGCGTGGACCACCTTACAAGCGGCATCTCGGCCGCCGGAGCGATCCTCTACTACCTCGAGTTCACCGAGCACCGCGAGACGGGACACATCACCTCGATCGCGCGGATCGACCAGGACGACTACGTGTGGATCGACAAGTTCACGATCCGCAACCTGGAGCTCTTCTCCTCGAACGGCGCCCGCGAGAAGTGCAGTTTCGCCGACGTGATCGACCGCACGCTGACCCCCATGGGCGGACGGCTGCTCAAGCGGTGGATCGCCATGCCGATCAAGGACCCGGCGCGGATCAACGAGCGGCTCGACGTCGTCGAACGCTTCACGCGGGAGGCCGACCTGGCCGACGCCGTCCGCGAGCAGGTCTCGATGGTCGGCGACCTGGAGCGCATCGCCTCGCGCATCGCCGCCCAGCGCGTGACACCCCGCGAGCTGGTGCAGCTGAAGAACTCGCTCTCGGCGATCGAGACGCTCAAGGCGGCGATCGAATCCACCGACTGCCGGCAGCTGCACACCCTGGCCGAAGGCATCGACCCGATGACGGAGGTGCGCGACCGCATCGCCCGCGAGATCTATCCCGACCCGCAGAACAACCAGATACAGAAGGGCGGCGTGATCGCCGACGGGGTGAACCCCGAGTTGGACGACCTGCGCCGCATCGCCCTGCACGGCAAGGACTACCTGGCCCGCATCCAGCAGCGCGAGAGCGAGGCGACGGGGATCCCGTCGCTCAAGATCAGCTACAACAACGTCTTCGGCTACTACATCGAGGTGCGCAATGCCCACAAGGAGAAGGTTCCCGCCAACTGGATCCGCAAACAGACCCTCGCCAACGCCGAGCGCTACATCACCGAGGAGCTCAAGGAGTACGAAGAGAAGATCCTCGGCGCCGAGGAGAAGATGCTCCAGCTCGAACAGCGCATCTATGCCGAGCTGCTGGCCTCCATCTGCGGCTCGCTGCAGCCGCTGCTGCACGACGCGGCCATCGTGGCCCGCATCGACTGCCTGCAGTCGTTCGCACGGCTGGCCGTCGAACGGCGCTACGTGCGTCCGACGCTCGACGACGGCAAGGTGATCGACATCCGCCAGGGCCGCCATCCGGTGATCGAGACGCTGATGCCCGTGGGGGAGGAGTACATCCCCAACGACGTGCGGCTCGACGACAAGCAGCAGCAGATCATGATGATCACCGGACCCAACATGTCGGGTAAATCGGCCCTGCTGCGCCAGACGGCGCTCATCATCCTCATGGCGCAGATGGGTTCGTTCGTGCCGGCCGCCTCGGCCCACATCGGCGTCGTGGACAAGATCTTCACCCGCGTGGGAGCCTCGGACAACATCTCGCAGGGCGAATCGACCTTCATGGTCGAGATGCTCGAGTCGGCGAGCATTCTCAACAACATCTCCGACCGCAGCATCGTGCTGCTCGACGAGATCGGCCGCGGCACGAGCACCTACGACGGCATCTCGATCGCCTGGGCCATGGTCGAGTACCTGCACAACCATCCCACGGCCCATGCCAAGACGCTCTTCGCCACGCACTACCACGAACTCAACGAGATGGAGCAGATGTGCCCCCGGGTGAAGAACTACCACGTCTCGGTCAAGGAGATGGGCAACCAGATCGTCTTCCTGCGCAAACTCGAGCGGGGCGGCACGGAGCACTCGTTCGGTATCCACGTGGCCCGCATGGCGGGTATGCCGATGTCGGTCGTGTCGCGTGCGGACGAGATCCTGCGCAACCTCGAGCAGGTCTACGGCAACAACGAGATCGTCCCGAGCCGCAGCCTGAAGGAGCGGGGGCGCAAGCACCCGGCACAGGCCGTCAAGGAGGCCGCCGAGAGCGCCGCGCCGCAGAACATGCAGCTGTCGATGTTCCAGCTCGACGACCCAGTGCTCATCCAGATCCGCGACCAGATCAAGGGGCTCGACATCAACTCGCTGACGCCGATCGAGGCGCTCAACAAGCTCAACGAAATCAAGAAGATTGCGGGAATCTGACCCGCAGCAGGCAGGGCCGGGGCGACAGGACAAGGGCAGCGGGATGCGGACGACGCCGGCAACCTGCGGCAAAGTGCCGGAAAAGCCCTCCCGAAACGGCCGAAGCCCGGAAACCCCGACACGGTTCCGGGTTTCGCCGGATCAGAAGCGGCAGAAGAAGCCGATAAGCAGAGGTACGCTCACCTCGAGGGCAATTCCGTGCAGCACAGCCAAAGGCACCAGCTGTGTGCTGCCACCCGAATAACGGACAATCCCGGGCAGGCAGACATCCATCGAGTTGATCCCTGCAGCCGAGATCGGGGCGACACGCCCGCACCAGCGGGCAAAGAGCGACAGACAGAAGAGCGCGAACATCTCGCGGACAACATTGGCCAGTAGGGCCACCGTAGCCAGTTCGGCAGCTCCGCCCTCACCCAGCGACGCCGCCCCAACATCGGCGATCAACACCGACGAGAGGGAGTAGTAGCCGAATCCGCTGCCTACGGCAAGGCATTCGGCAAGCGGGCGGTTGCCGGGCAGCAAGGCGGCCGCAGCCGAGAAGAGCAGCGAACCGGCAATGGTGAAGAGGGGCAGAAGCAGCATCCGCAGGCGCAGCGAACGGACGATGCCCCGCAAATCGTCGTTGGCGCCAAGCCCCACGCCGACCTGCAGGATCAGCAGCGAGAGCAGAAGCGAAGGCAGGGCGGCATCGAGCAGCCATTCGGGCGACAGGCCCGAGAGGCCAACAGCGATTCCAAGCAGGAAACAGCAGAGAGTCAGTGCATTTCCCTTCATCGGCGGCCTCCTTTCCCGAAAATGAAACGCTGGGCAACGACACCGGCTGCAAGACTGCCGGCCGTGGCCAGCACGGCGATGACGACGGCCTGGCTGCCGAATGCCCCGAGGTTGCGGATCAGGGCCCCGTCGGACCCGATCGAGAGCCCGAAGACGAAGAGAAGGGCAGCGATCGTGAACTGCACGCCCCGCTCGGTTTTGTGGGCGAAGGAGCGTCGGCGGGCCAGGTAGCCGATGCCGACACCGATGGCAAGAAGAAAAAGGATGCGGAACATCGTATCGATGGTTTATGCACACGGACAGACACTCCGCCCCTCCGGGAGCGCATGCTGTCGGTGCAGGTGAATGAATAAAAGGGAGTGAAGGGCGGGGCCAAGCCCGCCGCGGGATGCCGCGGTCCGAAGGCGCGCGGCCGAAGAATCATCGAACGTCAGATGAAGCCGCTGAACCAGTGGACATGCACGGTCTGGAAGGCACGCGCCGTCGCGCACCTCGGACCCGTATAGCTATGTCCGCCTTTGAATCTCATGCCGGTAAAATCCGTTTTTCGCGGTGCAAAGATAAAATACACACCGCAAAGTTCCAAATCGCTGGCGGCAGCGCGGCCGTCTGCAACACAAAAAGGCCGGAGTTCAGCGGCCAACCGCCGCACTCCGGCCCTGTTCGGGATATCTCTTGCAGCCTATCCGCTGCCGGGCGGCCTACTCCCCGTTGTCGATGAGCGAGCGGATGCTCTGGATGAGCATCGCCACGGCCACCGAATTGAAGCCGCCCTCGGGGATGATGACGTCGGCATATTTCTTCGACGGCTCGACAAACTCCTCGTGCATCGGCTTGACGGTCGTGGTGTACTGCGAGATGACCGACTGCATCGTCCGCCCGCGCTCGCAGACGTCGCGCAGGATGCGCCGCGCCAGACGGATGTCGGCATCCGTATCGACATAGACCTTGATGTCCATCAGGTCGCGCAACTCCTTGTTCTCGAAGATCAGGATGCCGTCCACGATGATCACCTTCGAAGGTTTTACCAGCACGGTCTCGGGCATGCGGTCGTGCTCGACGAACGAATAGACCGGATGCTCGATCGGCACGTTCTCCTTGAGCGCCTTGATGTGATCGACCATCATCTGCGTGTCGAACGCCTGCGGGTGGTCGTAGTTGAGCTTCGTGCGCTCCTCGTAGGTCAGTTCCGGGTGGGCCTTGTAGTAGTAGTCGTGACAGATCGTCGCGACGTCATCGCCCTTGAAGGCCTCCTGCAGCCGCTTCACGAGCGTCGATTTTCCGGAGCCGGTACCCCCGGCCACTCCGATCACGGTAACTTTCATGGTAGTGTTCTGTTGGTTTCTGCATTCCGTATGCGGCACCGGCCATCCGGGCCGCTTCGCCCCGCCGCATCACGCCCGCAGGGCAAAAAGGAAGGGGATCGCCCCGGTGCATTCCCGAGGCAATCCCCTCCGTTGTCCGTCCGTCACGCGTCGATGTTCGCGTAATGGGCATTGCGCTCGATGAACTCGCGGCGGGGCGGCACGTCGTCGCCCATGAGCATCGAGAAGATGCGGTCGGCTTCGGCAGCATTCTCGATGTTCACCTGACGCAGGATGCGCGTGTCAGGGTTCATCGTCGTCTCCCACAGCTGGTGGGCGTTCATCTCACCGAGACCTTTGTAGCGCTGCACATGGGCACCCTTGCCGAACTCGGCCGTGATCTCGTCGCGCTCCTTCTCGGTCCAGCAGTAGCGCTCCTGCTTGCCCTTCTTGACCAGATAGAGCGGCGGGGTGGCGATGTATACGTGGCCGTTCTCGATGAGCTCCTTCATCTTGCGGAAGAAGAAGGTCAGCATCAGCGTGGCGATGTGGCTTCCATCGACATCGGCATCGGTCATGATGATGATCTTGTCGTAGCGCAGCCCCTCGAGGTTGAGCGCCTTGGAATCCTCCTCGGTACCGATCTTCACGCCCAGCGCGAGGAACATGTTCTTGATCTCCTCGTTCTCCCACATCTTGTGCTCCTGAGCCTTCTCGATGTTCAGGATCTTACCGCGCAGCGGCATGATGGCCTGGAAGTTGCGGTCGCGTCCCGACTTGGCCGTACCGCCTGCCGAGTCTCCCTCGACGAAGAAGATCTCGGCCACCGAACGGTCGCGGCTCGTGCAGTCGGCCAGCTTGCCCGGCAGGCCCGAACCCGACAGTACGGTCTTGCGCTGCACCAGCTCGCGGGCGTGGCGGGCGGCGTGGCGCGCCGTGGCCGCAAGGATCACCTTCTGCACGATGGCCTTGGCATCCTTCGGGTTCTCCTCCAGGTAGTCGCCCAGGGCCGAAGCCATGGCCTGATCGACCGCTGCGGCCACCTCGTCGTTGCCGAGCTTGGTCTTGGTCTGGCCCTCGAACTGCGGCTCGGCGACCTTCACCGAAACCACGGCCGTGAGGCCCTCGCGGAAGTCATCACCGTTGATGTCGAACTTGAGCTTGGCGAGCATGCCCGAATCCTCGGCGTATTTCTTGAGCGTACGCGTGAGCGCCCGGCGGAAGCCGGTCAGGTGCGTACCTCCCTCGATCGTGTTGATGTTGTTCACATACGAGTGCACGTTCTCCGAGAAGGAGTCGTTGTACTGCATGGCCACCTCGACCGGAACGCCGTTCTTTTCGGTGTCGAGGTAGATGATCTGCTCGATGATCGGCGTGCCGCGCGTGGCGTCGAGGTACTTGACGAACTCCTTGAGGCCCTCCTCCGAGTAGAAGTGGTCCTCGTGCGTGTTGCCTTCCTCGTCGGGACGCTTGTCGAAGAGATTCAGGCGGATGCCCTTGTTCAGGAATGC
>FR892003.1:62109-70234 GCA_000434235.1 Alistipes sp. CAG:268
TGTTCAGGAATGCCAGCTCGCGCAGGCGGTTGGCCAGGATCTCGTACTTGTAGACGGTCGTATGGGTGAAGATCTCGCCGTCGGGTTTGAAGGTGATGATCGTTCCCCTGTCGGAGCATTCGCCGACGATCTCCACTTCGGAGGTGGGCTTGCCCTTGCTGTAGCTCTGGCGGAAGATCTTCCCGTCGCGGTGGATCTCGGCGATGAGCAGCGTCGAGAGGGCGTTCACACACGATACGCCGACTCCATGCAGACCGCCCGAGACCTTGTAGGAACCCTTGTCGAACTTGCCTCCGGCATGAAGGACCGTGAGGACGACTTCGAGCGCCGATTTTCCCTCCTTCTCGTGGAAGTCGGTCGGGATACCCCGGCCGTTATCCCTGACGGTAATCGAATTGTCTTCGTTGATCGTCACATCGATATCCGTACAATATCCGGCGAGCGCCTCGTCGATCGAGTTGTCCACGACCTCGTAGACCAGGTGGTGGAGTCCCTTTTCGCCGATGTCACCGATATACATGGCCGGACGCTTGCGCACGGCCTCCAGCCCCTCGAGGACCTGGATATTCGACGCGGAATATGCTTCTTCCTGCTTCTTAACGTTTTCTTGTTCGGTACTCATTCGTTGTCGTTCTAAATATTGTACAAATATAGTGTTTTTTTCGCGAAATGGCAAGATCAGCCCAATTCGGCCGCGAGATCCACCTCGCGAATCTTCCCCTGGGCGAAGAGGATCGCGCGGGCGGGGTAGTTCTCGATCAGCGCCGTGTTGTGCGTGGACATCACCACGGCGCAGCCCCGCGCGGCGATCTGCCGGAAGAGCTGCATGATGCCGTCGGCCGTCACCGGATCGAGGTTGCCCGTGGGCTCGTCGGCCAGGAGCACCTGCGGGTCGTTGAGCAGCGCACGGGCGATGACCAGGCGCTGCTGCTCGCCGCCCGAGAGTTCGAACGGCATCTTGTAGCTCTTCGACGAGAGCTGCACCACGTCGAGTACCTTCTCGATGCGCTGGCGGATCTCCGACTCGTTGCGCCACCCGGTGGCCCGGAGCACGTAGTGCAGGTTGAGGAAGGCGTTGCGGTCGGTGAGCAGCTGGTAGTCCTGGAAGACGATGCCGATGCGGCGGCGCAGGTAGGGGATGTCCCGGCGGCGGAGCCGGCGCAGATCGAACCCGGCGACATATCCCTCTCCCGTAAGCAGTTGTACCTCGGCATATAAAGTTTTGAGCAAGGTGCTTTTCCCGCTGCCGACCCGGCCGATCAGATAGACCAGTTCACCCGGAGCCACCGTCAGACTGACATCCGAAAGCACCATCTCGCCCTGCCGGAGCAACCGCTCCTCCGAGCGGCTTCCGAAGGGGTCATCGGCGTGATAGATGGCCGCATTGCGCAGCTCGACCACGTATTTTTCGTTCCTCATGCGTCGCGTTTTTTCTGGCTAACAAAGATACAAAAATTCTTGGATTTTGCGAAAAAAGCCGTACATTTGCCGTGTCTACAACGACATTTTGTCGGCACGAAACAGGGGGTGCCCGGTTTTGACAGCAGGCAGAGTTTGATTGTAAGCACGCCGAGCGCTGTGTGGCGGCTCGTAAATCCCGACGCTCAAGATTCAAATGGCAATAACAGCTATGCACTCGCTGCCTAATTTTCAAGGAAAATTAGCTTAATCCCCGGAGCCAAGGCGCTTCGGCGACGAGTATCCCGAAGGGACGTTCCGCTCCTTAACGGCTCTTCACACGGGGTATCATTCATTTGGAGATAGCGAGCCGGAGGGTCCCGGTCGGCGCGCAAAATTCAAGGGACTGGGTCTCCGGCTGGGTTGCCGCCTGCCAGGCCGGAGAAGGAGGATCAAACGGCGGCTAAGCGTGTAGAAAGCTTTCGGGTTCCCTGTTTGGACGCGGGTTCGACTCCCGCCACCTCCACACCCGTTCGACCAACGCCCCGGCCCGCCCCGGGGCGTTTTCCGTTTGCGGGCACCCGCCGCCCGGCCAAAAATCCGCACAACGGTTGCAAACCGCCGGGAAAAAGCTATCTTTGCAGTACCAAAAAATCCGACTATGACCAAAAAGATACTGCTCCTGGGCTCGGGCGAACTGGGCAAGGAGTTCGTGATTGCGGCGCAGCGCCTCGGACAGACCGTCGTGGCGTGCGACTCCTATGCGGGCGCTCCCGCCATGCAGGTGGCCGACGCCTGCGAAGTCTTCGACATGCTCGACGGCGACGCCCTGGCCGCCGCCGTGGCCAAACACCACCCCGACATCATCGTTCCCGAGATCGAGGCCATCCGCACCGAGCGGCTCTACGATTTCGAGCGTGAAGGCGTGCAGGTAGTCCCGAGCGCCCGGGCCGTGAACTTCACGATGAACCGCAAGGCGATCCGCGACCTGGCCGCCAGGGAGCTGGGGCTGAAGACGGCCCGCTATTTCTACGCCAAAAGCTACGAGGAGCTGTGCGACGCGGCCGCAAAGATCGGCTATCCGTGCGTTGTCAAGCCGCTGATGTCCTCCTCGGGCAAGGGGCAGTCGCTGGTCAAGGGGCCCGAGGAGCTCGAGCACGCCTGGCACTACGGCTGCGAGGGCTCGCGCGGCGACATCCGCGAGCTGATCATCGAGGAGTTCATCCGCTTCGACAGCGAGATCACGCTGCTGACCGTCACCCAGAAGAACGGACCGACACTCTTCTGCCCGCCGATCGGCCACGTACAGAAGGGCGGCGACTACCGCGAGAGCTTCCAGTCGCCGCACATCGCACCGGAGCACCTGGCCGAGGCGCAGCGCATGGCCGCCGCCGTGACCGAGTCGCTCACCGGCGCCGGACTGTGGGGCGTGGAGTTCTTCCTGAGCCACGAGAACGGCGTCTATTTCTCGGAACTCTCGCCCCGTCCCCACGACACGGGTATGGTGACGCTGGCCGGAACGCAGAATCTCAACGAGTTCGAGCTGCACCTGCGCGCCGTGCTGGGCATTCCGATCCCGGCAATCACCTTCGAACGGCTCGGTGCGAGCGCCGTCGTCCTCTCGCCGATCGCCTGCGCAACGGCTCCGCACTACGAGGGCATCGAGAGCGCCCTGGCCGACAACCCGCGCACCGACCTGCGGATCTTCGGCAAGCCTTCGGCACGTGTAAACCGCCGCATGGGCGTAGTCGTGGGCTACGAACCGCTCGACGGCGACCTGGAGGCGCTGCGCGACCGCGTGAAGGCGGCCGCAGCCCGGATCCGGGTCACCGAATAAACGAATCCATAAACGGACAACGATACGACACCATGAAAACCTACGCGATCATTGCCACCGAGAAGGGCGACATGAAGGCGGAACTCTACGCCGACGAGACCCCGGGCACCGTGGCCAACTTCGTCGATCTGGCCGGGCACGGCTTCTACGACGGCCTGACCTTCCACCGGGTGATCCCCGATTTCGTGATCCAGGGCGGCTGCCCGCGGGGCGACGGAACGGGCGGCCCGGGCTACACGATCAAGTGCGAGACCTCGGCGCCGCGCCAGCGCCACGACCGCGGCGTGCTCTCGATGGCCCACGCCGGACGCGACACCGGCGGCTCGCAGTTCTTCATCTGCATGAACCGCGAAAACACGCAGCACCTCGACGGCGTGCACACCTGCTTCGGGCAGGTTGTCGAGGGGCTCGATGTCATCGACGACATCCGCCGCGGCGACCGCATCCTCTCGATCCGCATCGTCAGGGAGTAGGCACCCCGAAGCGGCTCCCCAAAAACCGAAGGTCCCGGCACGGCAGAAGCCGTGCCGGGACCGTTTCGTATCCGACCGCGCCCGCGCACACCCGGGCAGGCGTATCCGACCGCGCCCGCGCACATCCGGGCAGGAAGTCTCCGCATCCGGCAACCCCTTCCGAACACTCCGAACGCAAAAAACCGCAACTCCCCGAGGGGAATTGCGGTTATCGGAACGGCTCCGTCCGGGACTATTTCCCGAAAGCAGCCTTGACGTTGTCGGTAGCCCGCTTGAGCAGCTCCTCGGGGCAGCAGAGCGTGATGCGGATGTAGCGGTTGCCCTCCGAGCCGAAGATGCCGCCCGGCGTCAGGAAAACGTCGCACTTCTCCATCACCTCGTCCGAGAAGGCGAAGCTGTCGCCTTCATAGTCCTCGGGCAGCTCGGCCCACACGAACAGTCCGGCCTGATGCTCGCGGTAGCGGCATCCGAGCGCATCGAGCAGGGCATAGGCCTGCCGCTCGCGGCCGTAGTAGATGGCATTGAGCTCCTTGAACCAATCCTCACCCAGCGCCAGCGCCGTGTCGGCGGCAGCCTGGATGGGGTAGAACATGCCCGAGTCCATGTTGGACTTGAACGTGAGGATCGAGTCGATCCACTCCTTCCGGCCGACGATCACACCGACACGCCAGCCGGCCATCGAGTGGCCCTTCGACAGCGAGTTCATCTCGAGCGCCACCTCGCGGGCACCCTCCGCCTCCATGATCGAGATCGGAGCCTCGGCGTTGCGGATGAAGCTGTAGGGGTTGTCGTGCACGATCAGGATGTTGTGCTTGGCTCCGAAGTCGATGATGCGCTGGAAGAGCTCCATCGAGGGGGTCTGTCCCGTCGGCATGTTGGGGTAATTGACGAGCATCATCTTCACGCCGTCGAGGCCGGCCCGTTCGATGGCCTCGAAATCGGGATAGAAGTTCGTCTGCTTGTTGAGCGCATAGGGCAGCATCACGCCGCCGGCCAGCCGCACGGCGGCCGAATAGGTCGGATAGCCGGGGTTGGGCACGAGGACCTTGTCGCCCGGGTTGAGGAACGTCATGCAGATGTGCATGATGCCCTCCTTCGAACCGATGAGCGGCAGCACCTCGCTGTTGTAGTCGAGTTCGGTGCGGTACCACTTCTTGTACCAGTCGGCAAAAGCCTTGCGCAGGATGGGCTCACCCTTGTAGGACATGTATTTGTGGACATCGGGACGTTGCGCCTCGCTGGCCAGGCGGTCGATGACGGACTGGTGGGGCGGGAGGTCGGGACTTCCCATAGCGAGTTTGACGATCTGACGACCGGTAGCGGCCTCGATTTCCGCGATTTCGCGCAGGCGGCGCGAAAAATAGTACTCGCCGATGCCGTCCAGACGGTGTGAACGGGCGATGTTTACTGCTTTTGCCATAGTCATGTATCGGGTTTAGAATTTAGCTCCGGACAAAGATAGGGAATTTATGAATAAAATTAAAAAATACCCCGTAAAAATTGCGGACGCCCCGAAACGACCGGGCGGGAGCAGGCTGCAGCCCCTCCCGCCCGACAGATCAGCGATCGTCGCGGTCAGTGCCCCATGAGCTGCCGGGCCATCAGCACGGCGTTGTTGGCATTCGAACTGTATCCGTCGGCGCCGATCGTCCGGGCGAAACCCTCGGTGACGGGAGCCCCGCCGACAAGCACCTTGACCCGTCCGGCCAGATCCGACGCACGCAGGGCGTCGATCACCTCTTTCATATGGGTCATCGTCGTGGTAAGAAGTGCCGACATGCAGAGGATGTCGGCCCGATGCTCGCGTGCCGCCTCGATGAAACGGTCGCTCGAGATGTCCACCCCGATGTTGAAGACCTCGAAACCGCACCCCTCGAGCATCGAGGCCACCAGGTTCTTGCCGATGTCGTGCAGGTCGCCGCGCACCGTGCCGATGACGATCCGCCCGCGACTCTCCGCCGTGTTGTTCCGCAGCAGCGGACGCAGCAACTCGAGCGCCCCCTTCATCGCACGGGCGCTCATGAGCAGATTGGGCACATAGGCCTCGCCGGCCTCGAAGCGGCGGCCGATCTCCTCCATCGCCGGGATCATGTAGCCGTTGATGACCGTCTGGGGATCGATCCCGGCTGCAAGCGCCCGCCCGGTCACCGCCACGGCCGGTTCGAGTTGTCCGGCCAGAATGGCGTCGTAGAGTTCATTGAGTTGTGTTTCCATGGTTTGCCTGGTTCGGTTGAAATTTACAGTCTGTTCTCCTTTTCGCGCCGGCGGATCTCCTGCACGGCGTCGATCATGGCCCGATAGCCATCCACCGACATGTAGTCGGGAATGGAGTTGCCCGAGCCGAGGGCATAGCCGCGGGCCTTGCGGCGGAACTCCGTGCCTTCGCGCAGCACCTTCTCGTAGACCACCTCGTAGGGGTTCATGATCAGTTCGTTCATGTCCAGGCCCCCGCACAGGCCGATGCGGTCGCCGTAACGGTCGATCCACTCCGAGAAGGGCGCGATCTGGTCCTCGTTCGAGTGCTTGGCGTCGATTCCGTTGGCCAGGATATCCTCCATGATGCTGAAGATGTTGCCGCAACTGTGGAGCAGGAACTTCTTGCCCCGCGAGTGGACCAGGTCGATTACGCGCCGGTGCTGCGGCAGGATGTGCTCGCGGATGGTGTCGGGGGCCAGCATCGTGGAGGTGCGGTAGCCCAGGTCGTCGCCCATGCGGCAGAAGACGAACAGGTCGGCGTAGTTGTCGAGCACCCACGTCCACAGCACCTCGTAGAGGTCGCCGATGCGGACGAACAGATCGCGGAACAGGTCGGGATCGAGGAACTGCATCATGCAGAGCGACTCGTAGCCGACCAGATCCTCGGCCGACTCGAAGATCCCGTAGCCGCAGCCTCCGTAGGCCTTCATGCCCCGGGGCATGACCTTGCGCAGGGCGTCGAGGTGGGGTTTGTAGGCACGGATGAAGATCCGGGGAATCTCCTCCCACGGGTAGCGGTCGAAATCGGCCCGGGTCTGAATGGGGCCGAGACGCCCGCCGAGGATGGCGCCGTGGTCGGGGTAGATCTCGCAGATCTTGGCTTCGTACGACAGTGCATCGTAGGTATTCGCCCGCCAGAACTCCGTGACGACACGGTAGTGCTCTTCAAGGTCGGCGCCGCTCTTGCCCGTAGAATCGACCTCCCGGCCGAGCATCTTGGCAATAAAAGGCTCGTCGATGTTGTGCTCGTAGAGCGGGAGGTAATCCGGCTGCTGGTTATAGAGCACCTTCAAAAGGTTCGTGTAATCGGGTTGAAAATCGTTTTTCATCTCTCTGTTTTCGTTATTCGTATTGTTTCCGTTTTCCGATCTGGATCTCTCCGATAACAAAATTAGTGGAAGCGGAAGCGCGGTTCTTATACTAAATTCCCGAAATATTATACTATCTTTGTTACAACAACCCGCTGACCATGATCCGTGAAAACATATTGATCGGCTCCGACCGCTTTTTCAACATCCGCAGTTTCCAGAGCAAGTACTTCACCATGCCCCGGCACCTGCATGCCGAGTACGAGCTGGTGTGGATCGACCGGGGCTTCGGAAAAAAATCGATCGGCGAGGTCATCAAGCCCTTCACCGACGGTGACCTGACGCTCATCGGCCCCGACTGTCCGCACCTGTTCATCGCCGACGACGCCTACTATGCCGACAATGCTCTTCGGTGCCACTGGCGGGTCATCCAGTTCTCGAGGTCGATCTTCCCGACGGCCATGACCGAACTCGAACTGTTCAAGCCGATCCACACGCTGCTCGAGAGCAGCGAATACGGGCTCGACTTCGGCTCACGGTCCGAGGAGAGCATCCGTCCCTGGTACGACAGCATCGAGGCGGCTCGGGGATTCGGCAAACTGACCCGCTTCTACGAACTGCTGGCCTTCCTGGCCGGCGACCCGTCGTCGTTCCGACTGAACCGCGACAAGCCGACGACTCCGCACGAGACGTCGGACGATGTCGTAACCCGCGTATACAACTACCTGCTGCACAACTTCAACCGACGCATCACCCTGGCAGCCATCGCCCGCTCGGTGAACATGCACCCGACGACGCTGTGCTCCTACTACAAGAAGTATACGCTCAAATCGATCTTCGACTCGCTGATGGAGATCCGCATCGGCCATGCCTGCCGCCTGCTGGTCAATACCGATCTGTCGGTTGCGCAGGTCGCCTACGAATCGGGCTACGAGAACATCTCGAACTTCAACCGCCAGTTTCTCCGCCTGAAGAAGGTGCAGCCCAAGGCCTACAAGAAGCTCTACAAGGGTCTGGACCTCGGCGGGCGCGATATTTCCGAAGAGATGAGCCTCTGAACGCCGGGCCAGCGGAAAACAGAGCCGGGGCATCGGAAGGGATTCCTTCCGATGCCCCGGCAGTCGGGCGGCTCC
>FR892004.1:0-6852 GCA_000434235.1 Alistipes sp. CAG:268
ACGGATACGGCGACGACCGCCGCGACGACGAGAAACGGCGCGGGATACGGGGCCTGCTGCGCCGCATCTTCGGCAAACACAAAAAATAATTGACGATGGCCATACGCAATGCAATCATCGCCGTGGATTTCGACGGCACGGTCGTGACGCACGCCTACCCCGAGATCGGGGAGGATGCCGGAGCCGTGCCCGTGCTCCGCGAACTGACCGGCAACGGTTGCCGGCTGATCCTCTACACGATGCGGCACGGGGCGCTGCTCACCGAGGCCGTGGAGTGGTTTCGGCGGCACGGCATCCCGCTCTACGCCGTGAACGAAAACCCCGCGCAGCGGCGCTGGAGCTCCTCGCCGAAGATCCACGCCGACCTCTACATCGACGACAGCAACCTGGGCTGCCCGCTGCGCTTCGCCGAGGGCGAAAAGCGGCCCGTGGCCGACTGGACGCGCATCCGCGAACAGCTCGTGCGCGAGGGTTTTCTCGACTGAATGGCGGACGGACGCCTCCATCCGCCGCAGCGGAAGGAAGCGGAAGAGACGGAATGGCGGACGGACGAAGGCAGGAAGGCGAAATTCGCGCTTGCGAATTCGCCCCGCATTCGCTACATTTGCGTCGGAAAAACGACAACCGCAACCATCAAAAATGAAGAAGATCCTGATTTGGGGACTCGTACTGCTCGCCTCGGCAGCCGGGACCGGGAGCGCCTCGGCGCAGCTGAGAATCGGAGGCAGGAAGATCAACACGTCCAAACTACTCTCGGCCGGCAAGGATGTGGCCCAGGCCATTACACTGAGCGATAAGGACATCGCCGACCTGAGCCGCGAGGCGGTGGCATGGATGGACGAGAACAACCCGGTGGCACCCGACTCGTCGGAGTACGTCCAGCGGCTGAAACGGCTGACCGAGGGCATCACCGACGCCGACGGACTGCCGCTCAACTTCAAGGTATACCTCGTGACCGATGTCAATGCCTTCGCCTGCGGCGACGGATCGATCCGCGTGTTCAGCTCGCTGATGGACCTGATGGACGACGATCAGCTGATGGCCATCATCGGACATGAGATCGGGCATGTCGTGCATGCCGACGTGAAACACGCCATGAAAAACGCCTACCTGGCCTCGGCGGCGCGCAACGCGGCCGGTGCAGCCGAAGGGAGCGTCGTGGCGAAACTGAGCGAGTCGCAGCTGGGCGACGTGGTGACCGCCTTCACCGACGCGCAGTTCTCCCAGAAACAGGAGTATGCCGCCGACGAGTACGGCTTCGAGTTCGCCACCAGCCACGGATTCAGCCCCTACGCCATGTACAGCGCGCTGAACAGGCTCCTCGAGCTCTCGCAGGGCGAGAAGGCGTCGCGCGTGCAGAAGATGTTCTCGTCGCACCCCGACACCGAACAGCGGGCCGCCCGCATGAAGGAGAAGGCCGACGCCCTGGCAGCCGCGGAGTGACCCGGCAGGCTGCGGCGGAAAACGGAAAAACCCCGGACCTCCACGACGGAAGGTCCGGGGTTTTTCGGTCCACAGGGTCCCGGCGCGGCGCCGGAGCCCGGGATGGCTATTTCCAGAGGTCGCGCGGGTATTTGCCCTCGGCGATCATCGCCTCGATGGAGGCCATCAGCGCCGGCTTGTCCTCCTTGTAGGTGACGCCGTGCCACTGGGCGGCCGAGCGGAGCACGCGCAGCGAAGCCGTACCGTCGCCGATGAGCTTATTGACCATCGTCGGAATGTAGAACTCGGCCTTTATGTTTTCGCGGTTGGCCTCGAACCAGGTGCGGAAATACTCCTTCGAGTATGCGAAGAAGTCGGGCGTGAAACCGAACAGGTTCATCGAAACGGGTGTATCCTCGGCCAGCTCCTCGTCGGCGCCGCCGTCGTGGAAGACGATCTTCCCGTCGGGCATCCGCTCGATCTGCGTGCGCTCGACCATCGAGGTCAGGTTGCCCTCGCCGTCCACGCCGCAGACGCCGCGCGACACCGTGCCGTTCGACGAGAGGGTCTTGTTCAGGTCGTAGGCCACCATGCAGTAGCGGTCACGGCTTCCGTCGAGCTGCATCAGGTAGTCGGCGATGGTCTTGTAGGCCTCGGCACCGTAGAAGTCGTCGGCATTGATCACGGCGAACGGTTCGCGGATGGCTTCGGCAGCCATCATCACCGCATGGTTCGTACCCCACGGCTTGACGCGCCCCTCGGGAACCGACAGCCCCTCGGGCAGGTAGTCCAGCTCCTGAAAGACGAAGTCCACGTCGATGCGGCCGCCGAAGCGGGCCGGCGAGAAGACCTCCTGGAACTCCTTGGCAAAGGAGTGGCGGATGACGAATACGACCTTGCCGAAACCGGCACGGATCGCGTCATAGACCGAATAGTCGATGATCGCCTCGTTGTTCGGACCGACGCCGTCCATCTGTTTGAGCGACCCGTAGCGGGAACCCATGCCCGCGGCGAGTACGAGTAATGTAGGCTTTACCATACTTTTTTTCGTTCGTTTACGTTGATTCACAGTAGTACAAAGGTACGAAATTCCGACGGTATCCGCAAACTATTTCCCGAAATTTGGCAGTGCGCCCGCGTTATATTATCTTTGTATCTTCGAAACAAAACGCAATCTAACGGACCGAACGATGAAATTCCCGAATCTCAAGGCATGGTGGCGCGGACTCTTCCGCAAACGCCGCTTCAACATGCTCAACGCCACGGACAACAGCGAGGAGTGGCACATACACCTCTCGCCGGCCAGCATCTTCGCCGGAGCGGTGGCCGTGGTGCTCACGCTCTTCATACTGATCCTCTCGCTGGTGGCCTACTCGCCGATCCTCGAATTCCTGCCCGGATACCGGACCGAAGCGGACCGCTCGCGTGAAAACCTCATACAGAACATCATCCGCCTGGACTCGATGGAGCGCATGATGAACGACATGCTCACCTACAACGAAAACATCGGGCTGATCATGGAGGGCAAGACCCCCGTGGCGCGGACGCTGCCCGCCTCGGACAGCCTCCGCACGTCGAACAAGGTGCTCGTCATGCCCTCGCCCGAAGATTCGATTCTCCGCGCCCAGATGGAGGGAGACGGACCCTATTCCCTCGCAGGAGACGAAGGCTCCTCGCGGCGGAAGGTGCGCGAGTCGATCCAGCTCATGACCCCCATAGAGGGCATCATCACCGAAGGGTTCGACATCGCCGCAGGCCGTTTCGGCGTGAAGATCGCCGCAGCGGCCGGCGACCGCGTGGCCGCCGTGGACGGCGGGACGGTCGTACAGAGCCTCTGGACGCCCGAAAACGGATACACCGTGATCCTGCAGCACGCCCAGAACCTGCTGTCGGTATACCGGAACCTCTCCCGCTCGCTCGTGGCTACGGGGCAGACCCTGCGCCCCGGCGAGATCGTCGGCTACAATGCCGAGGCCGAAAACGGCGAGGTCCGGCTCTTCCAGTTCGAGCTCTGGAGCAACGGCAAGCCCGTCGATCCGGAGAGCTACATCGTCTTCTAAGAAGCAACCATGAAACAACGCCTTGCCATACTCGGATCGACCGGTTCGATCGGCGTGCAGACCCTCGACATCGTCCGCGAAAACCCCGACCGGTTCGAAGCCCGCATCCTCACGGCCCACGGCAACTGGGAACAGCTCGCCCGCCAGGCCCGCGAATTCGACGCCGACACGGTCGTCATCGCCGACAAACGATACTACACCCCCCTGCGGGAGGCCCTCAGCGACACCGACACGAAGGTCTTCGCCGGTGAAGAGGCCGTGGCGCAGGTCGCCGCAAGCGGCGCGGCCGACGTGGTGGTCAATGCACTGGTCGGATATGCCGGACTGGCGCCGACGGTGGCCGCACTCGAAGCCGGACGCAAACTCGCCCTGGCCAACAAGGAGTCGCTCGTGGTGGCCGGAGCCTACGTCATGCCCCTGGCCCGCGAGCGCCGCGCCCCGGTGCTGCCGATCGACTCGGAGCACTCGGCCATCTTCCAGTGCCTCGCGGGCGAACGCGCCGCGGTGCGCCGCCTGATCATCACCTGCAGCGGCGGGTCGTTCCGCGACCTCCCGCGCGAGGCGCTCGCCTCGGTAACCGTCGAGCAGGCGCTGCACCACCCCCAGTGGCACATGGGCGCCAAGATCACGATCGACTCCTCGACGCTCGTGAACAAGGGCTTCGAGGTGATCGAAGCCCACTGGCTCTTCGGCACGCCGGCCGAACGGATCGACGTGGTGATGCACCCGCAGTCGATCATCCACTCGATGGTCGAGTTCGACGACGGCGCGATCAAGGCCCAGCTCGGGACCCCCGACATGCGCATGCCGATCAGCTACGCGCTCTTCTTCCCCGAACGGGCACACCGACCGCAGGAGCGCTTCAGCTTCGTCGAGCATCCCCAGCTGACCTTCGCCGAGGTGGACCGCGTGAAATACCCGGCGCTCGACATCGCCTACGATTGCCTGCGCCGCGGCGGAACGGCTGCCTGCACGATGAACGGCGCCAACGAGGAGGCCGTGGCCGCCTTCCTGGCCGGGCGCTGCGCCTGGCTCGACATCGTGCGCGCCATCGAATATGCCCTGGGGCACGCCGCATTCGTCGCCGCACCCACGCTCGACGACTACGCCGCAGCCAACGACGAGGCCCGCACGCTGGCCGCCCGATTCCTCAACCTGTAAATCCGCACCTGCAACATGGACATACTGATCAAAATCCTCCAGTTCTTCCTCTGCTTCACGATCCTCGTGGGGATTCACGAACTGGGACACTTCATCATGGCGCGCGTGTTCCGCATCCGCGTCGAGAAATTCTACATCTTCTTCGACCCGTGGTTCTCGCTCTTCAAGTTCCGCCGCGGGCATACCGAGTACGGACTCGGGTGGCTGCCCCTGGGCGGCTACGTGAAGATCGCCGGCATGATCGACGAGTCGATGGACAAGAGCTACCAGCAGCGCGAGCCCCAGCCGTGGGAGTTCCGCGCAAAACCCGCCTGGCAGCGCTTCCTGGTGATGATCGCCGGCGTGGTGATGAACGTCCTGCTGGCCATCGGCATCTACATCGGCATCTGCTACACGTGGGGCGACGCCTACTTCGCCAACGAAGACGCCCGCTGGGGCTACAACTTCAACGAGGCCGGACACCGGCTCGGGTTCCGCGACGGCGACCGCTTCGTCTCGATCGACGGAGAGCCGGTGGACGACATCGCCGGGGCACTCAACGCACTGCTGATCACCGAGGGAGGCCGCAAAGTAGTCGTCGAGCGCGGCGGAGAGGAGATGACGCTCGACCTGACGCTCGAAGAGCTGATCGCCATGCGGCAGCAGAAGGGCTACGAAGGACTCTTCACGCTGCGCGTACCCTTCCTGATCGACAGCTGCGCCAGTGCTGCGGCCGTCGCGGCACTGCGACCCGGAGACGAGATCGTCGGGATCGACGACCTGCAGGGACTCGATTACCCGGCCTACCGCACCTACCTCGGCACTCGGGGCGGCGACTCGGTGCGCCTCGACGTGCTGCGCGGCGGGGAGCGGATGAGCATGGTGCTGCCCGTGTCGGAGGAGGGAAAGATCGGGGTCATCGCCCGCAATCCCTACTCCTACCGGACCCGCAACTACACCTTCGCCGAGGCGATTCCGGCAGGCATCCGCAAAACAGGCGACGTACTGGCCTCCTATTGGGAGCAGCTCAAGCTCATCGTGCAGCCCAAGACCAAGATGTACGAGGAGCTCGGAGGATTCATCTCGATCGGCAGCATCTTCCCCTCGCAGTGGGACTGGCAGGACTTCTGGATGAAGACCGCCTTCCTGTCGATCATCCTCGCGGTAATGAACATCCTCCCCATCCCGGGGCTCGACGGCGGCCACGCGATCTTCACCTTCTGGGAGATGGTCTCCGGGCGCAAGGTCAGCGACCGGGTGCTCGAAGCCGCGCAGTACGTGGGGCTGATCATCATCCTCATGCTCCTGCTCTACGCCAACGGAAACGACATCTACCGCTTCCTCCTCAAATAGGAGGGGCAAAAACAGGCTCCGCCGCATGAACGAACTCGAAAAGATGGCCACGGGCGAGCTTTACGACTTCTCGAAGCCCGAGATCATGGAGAGCTTCCGCCGCTGCCGGAAGCGTCTCGCACGGTTCAACGCCGCATCGCCCGACGAGGAGACGGAGTACCGCGCGGCGCTGGCCGGGCTCATGCCCGCATCCGACCCTTCGGCCACGGTCATCCCGCCCTTCCGGTGCGACCACGGGCACACGATCCGGCTGGGGAGGAAGGTCTTCGTCAATACGAACTGCACGTTCCTCGACAGCGGAGGCATCACGGTCGGCGACCACACGCTCATCGGACCCAACTGCCAGCTCTACACGCCGCAGCACCCGATCGACTACCTCGAACGCCGCCAGACGAAGGAGTCGGCGCGGCCGATCGTAATCGGACAGGACTGCTGGCTCGGAGGCGGCGTCATCGTCTGTCCCGGCGTGCGGATCGGCGACCGGTCGATCATCGCCGCGGGGAGCGTCGTCGTACACGACATACCCGAAGACTCGCTGGCGGCCGGAAATCCGGCCGTCGTGAAACGCAAGTTACGTTAAAACTTCAAAAAGGGAGACCCATGGAACAGACCCCGAAAAAGATAGACGCGGCAGAGACGGAGCCGCAGAACGGTCGGACCGACACGATGCAGGCACCGGCGGCCGAGGAGGCGATCGCACGGTGTGCAGCCGCACTCAGACGCCACCACTTCGACGTGGTCACGGTGAAGACGCCCGAGGAGGCGTTCGAGGTGATGCGTGCGACGGTCGAGGCCGAACAGCCGAAGCTCGTGTCGTTCGGCGACTCGATGACCATGCGCACCACGGGCATCGTGGAGTGGCTCCGCGCCGACAGCC
>FR892004.1:6863-10054 GCA_000434235.1 Alistipes sp. CAG:268
CCCCGGCCCGCCAGCCGTTGGACGCTGCTCGACGGATTCGACGCCTCGATGCCCCGTCCCGAACGGCTCGAGATCCGGCGCCAGGCCCTCCTCTGCGACCTCTTCGTCACGGGTATCAACGCCGTCACGGAGCAGGGCACGCTCCACTGGCTCGACATGGTCGGCAACCGGATCGCCCCCGTGGCGTTCGGGCCCCGCAAGGTGATCCTCGTGGCCGGGCGCAACAAGATCGTCGCCTCGCGCGAGGAGGCCGAGGAGCGCATCCGCCGCATCGCGGCCCCGCAGAACATCGCCCGACACCCGGGATTCCACACGCCGTGCGCCAAAACGGGCGTCTGCATGGACTGCAACTCCCCGGACCGGATCTGCAACACCCGCATGGAGATGCTGCGCTGCCACCCGGCCGGACGCATCCAGGTCATCCTGATCGACCGGGAGCTCGGATTATGACACATACGAACCGCACTGAATGAAAAAACGATGAAACGACTGCTGTACATACTGACCGCCGCCCTCATGGCAAGCGCCTGCGGCGAAGAGAAGAACGAAGTTTTCTACACGATCTCCTACCCGATCACGGAGGTCGGGGCCGAAGTCACGATCGAAACGACCGAGCCAGAACCCGAGCCCACACCCGGCGAAGGGGGTGAAACGGGAGGCAGCGACACGACCGGAGGTACGGGAACCGACGAAGGGACCGGAAGCGGCTCGGAAACCGAGGACGAAACCGGCGACGGAACGGGGGAAGGCGGACAGACGGAAGACCCGGCCGTGGCGGAGATCGAGGCCGAGATCATCGCGGCGGCTCCCGTTGCGGCGGGCGGCAGCTACACGCTCTACTTCTCCACGTACAACGCCGGGCGGCTGGAGGTGATGACCGCGGCCGACGCCGCAATGGCAGCGGGCGTATTCGGCAAGGAGCCCGGGCAAAGCTCGATCGAATTCATCTACTCGGGGCGCGACTACGTCGGCACGGTCTCCTCGTACACCGACAGTGAGGGTGTGCGCAAGGTGCTGCTGGCCGTGGACCTCACCGAAGAGTACCGCAAGCTCCACCCCGAGGTGAACATCACCAAGGCCGAACGGCTCGAGTATACCTCGACGAACGCCTACTGATCCCGCAGACGAGCAACGACGATGGCAAAGATCAAGAAAGCCTACTTCTGCCGCAACTGCGGATTCGAGGCGCCGAAATGGCTCGGCAAGTGCCCGGGCTGCGGCGAGTGGAACACCTTCACCGAGGAGATCATCTCGCGCGGGAGCAGCCAGGTGCCGGCAGCCGTCGGCGGACCGCTGCCCGAAAGCCGGCCCCAGCGCGTGGCCGACATCCGCGAAAGCGAACACCGCCGGCTCGACCTGGGCAACACGGAGGTGAACCGGGTGCTGGGCGGCGGCATGGTGCCCGGGTCGCTCGTGCTGCTGGGCGGCGAACCGGGAATCGGAAAATCGACCCTCTCGCTCCAGATCGCCCTCGCGGCAAACGGGCTCAGAACGCTCTACGTCTCGGGCGAGGAGTCGGCCGAGCAGATCAAGATGCGCGCAACCCGCATCGGGATCGGCAACGAGGAGTGTCTGATCTACCCCGAGACTCTGCTCGAACACATCGTCGCACAGATCGCCGAGCAGCGGCCCGACCTGGTGGTCATCGACTCGATCCAGACGATCTACACCGAGCTGATCGACTCGTCGGCCGGCAGCGTGTCGCAGATCCGCGAATGCGCCGCCACCCTGCTCAAATACGCCAAATCGACCGGAACGTCGATCATCATCATCGGCCACATCACCAAGGACGGGACCATCGCCGGCCCGAAGATCCTCGAGCACATCGTCGATGTCGTCCTGCAGTTCGAAGGCGACAGCAACAACGTCTACCGCATCCTGCGCGGCATCAAGAACCGCTTCGGCGCAACGTTCGAGATCGGCGTGTTCGAGATGCTCGACGACGGGCTGCGCGGCGTGGACAACCCCTCGGAAATTCTGCTCACGCACTACGAGGAGCCGCTGTCGGGAATCGCCGTCGGGGCCTCGGCCGACGGGGTGCGTCCCTACCTGATCGAGGTGCAGGCACTCGTGAGCGGCGCCGCCTACGGAACGCCGCAGCGCTCGGCCACGGGTTTCGATGCACGCCGCATGAACATGCTGCTGGCCGTGCTCGAAAAGCGGCTGGGCATGAAGATGTTCCAAAAGGACGTCTTCCTGAACTTCGCCGGAGGATTCAAGGTCGCCGACCCGGGGCTCGACCTGGCGGTGGTGGCCGCCGTCATCTCCTCGTACTACGACCGCCCGATCGCCGAAGGGGTCTGCTGCGCCGGGGAGATCGGCCTCTCGGGCGAGGTGCGCCCCGCACCCCGCACCGAACAGCGCATCAGCGAGGCCGCGCGGCTCGGGTTCCGGAGAATCGTCGTATCGGGCTATCTGGCCAAGGGCACGCGCCGCCCGAAAGGGATCGAGGTTGTCGGCATCACCGGCATCGACCAGCTGCCCAAGGCACTCTTCATCGAGTAGAAGGCGGAGGAGTGCACTGAGAAAACGGGCCCCGAAAGCGTTGGCTTTCGGGGCCCGTTCGCATACCGATGCGGTCTCTGCGGCTGGCAGGACACACATGTGGAACAGAATTTGCTCGCTTGGCCGGTAAAACGGAAAAGTCATGCAAAAAAGAATCGTCGTACTCGGCGGCGCCGGGTTCATCGGGACACATCTCTGCCTGCGGCTGCTCGCCGACGGCAACGAGGTCTTCTGTGTCGATGTCCGCGATGCCGCAGGATCCTCCCTGCTTCGCGACGTCCTGCGCCATCCGGCCTTCCACGCCGTCCGCCACAACATCGTCCACGGATTCGGCATCCGCTGCGACGAGATCTACAACCTCGCCTCCCCTTCACGCGTATGCTACGACAAGGCGCTTCCGGTCGAAGCGCTGCAGGTCTGCATGACCGGGACGATCAACACGCTCGACACGGCCCGCGACGAGCATGCCCGCGTGCTCTTTGCCTCGTCGGGCGAGATGGGCGACACCCGTCCCGCCGCTGCCGAAGGGTGCGGGTGCGCACACACCCTCATGGAGGGAAAACGGGCAGCCGAAGCCCTGCACCGCGCCTACCGCGAGGAGTTCGACGTAGACACACGCATCGCACGCATCTACAACACCTATGGCAGCGGAGCCGACCTGATGGATCAGCGGCTGGTGATGAAGA
>FR892004.1:10093-18365 GCA_000434235.1 Alistipes sp. CAG:268
GGCGCTGCGCAACCGCGACATACGCATCAACGGCAACGGCGAGCAGATCCGCACGTTCTGCTGGGTCGAAGACCTGGTCGAGGGGCTCGTGCGGCTGATGGACGCCACGCCCACGGAGGGGGTTCGCACGATGGAGTTCGGCGGAGGGCATGAGGTCTCGATCCGCGCGCTGGTCGAGAAGATCGTCGCGCTGACAGGCAGCCGCTCGCGCATCGTACACGTCAAGGCCCGGCCGGGTGACGCCCCGCGGAGGGTGCCCGACCTCACGAAGGCGCGCAACGAACTGGGATGGATACCCCGCACGCCGCTCGTCGAGGGACTGCGACGCACGATCGCCTATGCCGAAAAGGAGCTCTCGGGAAAGGTCCACACGGCCGTCACGTGGGCCGAGATCAACTGAAGGAAAAACGGAATACGATGAACGATTTCGACAAGATCATCTGGAGCGATACGCTGGTCCTCGTGGAGTTTTTCGCCTCGTGGTGCGGACCATGCCGGGCCATGGGCCCGACGGTAGAACGGTTCCGGCGCATGATGAACGGGCGCGCGGAGGTGCTCCGCATCAACATCGACGACGAGCAGATGCTCCCCATCGTCCGCCGCTACCGCATCCGCACGGTACCGACGCTGCTCCTCTTCCACCGCGGCGAGGAGCGCTGGCGCCGCAGCGGCATCACAAGCTACGAGGAGATGGCCGCGGCGCTCGAACAGACGGAAGCACTCATACACGCCACGCCGCACTGATTCAGTGCGGCAAACGCCAGGCAAGCTCCTCGTGGACGAAGTCTTCGGCAGGGAGCGAGCCGAGAGATCCGGCCGCGCGGAGTACCGCCTGCCGGGTCTCTTCGTTTCGGGCCCCGATGGCCGCGCAGAAGGCGACAGCACCCTGGGCAAGCAAGTGAGCCCCGACCCGGGAGAGGGAGCGCACCTCGGCGTCCGAGGCAGACGGGGCAGACGGGCCGGAACCGCCGGAGGCCGTCTCCTCATCCGCGGCCGCAACGGCGGCCCGGTGGACGGCTTCGAGAGCCGGAGCGATCCACTCCCCGG
This sequence comes from Alistipes sp. CAG:268, assembly GCA_000434235.1. GTDB lineage: Bacteria > Bacteroidota > Bacteroidia > Bacteroidales > Rikenellaceae > Alistipes > Alistipes avistercoris. The sequence continues at coordinate 11,141 of FR892004.1, forward strand.
GGGCCTGCGGCCAGCGGGCCGCGGCCATCAGCGCCGCATAGCGGAGCAACAGCGGCTGCGAGGGGGCGATCCATCGGCCGAAAAGTGCGGGGAATGCCCCGGCGCGGCTCAGCAGCGCAAAGGCCGCTTCCTCGGCCAGTTCGTTGTTGTCGATCCCCGCAGCCCAGAATGCGGAATCGTCGGGCGTGAGCCGGTCGGGCTCGGCAATATGGAAGGCGGCGAGACGCAGCTCGCGGACATCCTGACGGAAAAGAAATTCGGCGAAGTCGTGGTCGGGCGTCTCGGCGCGGGCCAGACGGCGCAGGGTCGGGAGGCTCACGCCGTAGTTGAGCCCGTAGGGACGGCCGACAAGGCGCATGGAGTCGGCGACGGCCCCGTTGCGCTCGCGGCGGATCTCGCCGAGCAGGGCCGTCATGCGGGAGGTGTGGTTCATCGCGGCGGGATTACTTGCGGCGCGGAAGGGCCACCTGGACCGTACGTCCGAATTCGAAGACCGGAAGCACCGCACGGGCATACTCGCGGCCTGCGGCGATCACCGTGCAGACGGCCGGAGCCGCCACGCGGCACTTGACGACCGAGGACTCCTTGGGGCCGGCCTCGATGCTGCAGGAGGTCTCACCCGCAGGTTCGATCTGCAGGAGCACCATGTCGCCCGAAAGGTCGCTGTCGGGAAGCAGTCCGGCTGCCGGGCTGAAGCGGCAGAAGACATACTGGTTCTTGCCGGCCTCGGGATAGACCAGATAACGGTGCGTCTCGACCAGGACGGTCTGCTTGCCGAGGAAGAGCTCGAGGTAGCTCTGCTCGAGTCGCTCGATCTCCGAAAGAGCGGCATTCAACCCCTCACCGAAGACATTCTCGCCGGCATCGCCCGTGATGAGCTCCAGCCGGTGGCGGCGCAGGGCGAATACCTGCTCGGCAGCGGCGCGCGCCGCATCCTCGAGCGACGGGACAACCATCGACATCTTGTCGGGCTGAACCCGGGCGAACTCCTCGTCGGAGGAGGCGTGCTGCAGCACCCGCTGCTGCGGGGCGGCCGGCTCGCCGGCATCGTAGAGGTCGTCGCCCGAGAGGGCGATCCGGGCCCCGACGACGCTCCACGTCGTCTTGTCGGTCAGCGGAGCGCGAACGCCGAGGTATTTCTGCGCATAACGCGCGTAGGGCCCGCAGAGCGTCACCGTGCGCTCGACCGTCAGATCGACGGCCAGTACCGTGCGGGGCATGCTGACGGCGATGCCGTCGGCACCTTCCATTGCACCCTCGAGTGCGATATAGGGGTTTTGGGCCATGGCTGCCGTTGCTCCGAAGAGCAGGCCGGCAAACAACAGGATTTTCGATTTCATAAGCATCTGCATGTTGATCCGAAGACAAATGTAACCTTTTTTCACGGGACCTCAAAATTTCAGGTAAAAATCGCAGGTCAGGGCCCGGTATTCGGGCGTATAGCATTCATGCTCACCCGTGCCGATCGTCAGTTCGTTGCGGAGAGGCGCGCCGGACGCCGGGTCCGAAGCGTGCACGCCGGCAGGCACGAACTCGAGAAGAGCCCGCTTGACGGGGCGCCGCGGCGTAGTGCGGACATCGGTACGGCGGACGGGCTGCAGGTACCCCCGGCAGAGGTGCACGAACCGGTCGGCCTCCGTGGTCGGAAGGATGACGGCGAAGTGCCCGTCTGCGGCCAACAGCCGCACGACGGCATCGCGCAACTCCCCGAAGGGCAGGTGGACGGCGTGCCGGACCGTCGTGCGGCCGGCATCGGGGCAGGTGAGCGAATCGACGAAGAAGGGCGGGTTCGAGACGATCAGGTCGAAGGGCCGGTCGGAGAACTCCTGCACGGGGCAGCGGACGAACGAGAGCCGGTCGCCCCACGGCGAAGCATCGCCGTTGGCACGCGCCTCGCCGACATCGTCGATATCGATTCCCGTGACGGCGGCCCCGGGGGCGCGCTGGGCCAGCATCAGGGCGATCAGCCCCGTGCCGGTACCGATGTCGAGAATCCGCCGGTCGGAGTCGCGCAGCGGAGTCCAGGCGCCGAGCAGAACGCCGTCGGTGCCAACCTTCATCGGCGAGCGTTCCTGGCTGACGGAGAATTGTTTGAAGTGGAACATATCAATCAAAGCGTGAGGCGGCGGTCGATGCCGGCGCCGAAGAGGGCAAAATCGAAACGCACGGGGTCCGCGGGATCGAAGCGCCGCAGCGCAGCGGTCGTCTCCTCGACGGCCCGCCAGTCGTTCTGGCGCCGCGTCAGCAGCCCCAGCGTGCGGGCGACATTCCCGGCGTGGATGTCGAGGGGAATGCGGAGGGCAGACATCGGGATGGCCGTCCACAGGCCGAAGTCCACACCGCGGTCGTCGCGGCGGACCATCCAGCGCAGGAACATGCAAAGCCGCTTGCAGGCGGCACCCCGCTCGACGGACGAGAGGTGTTTCTCGCACCGGGGCGCATGCTCCCCGGCAAAGAACGCACGCCGGAAGTCGGCAAGCGTAGCGGCAAGGTCGCCCGTCACGGCGTAGCTGTGCTCGAAGAAGGCACCCAGACCGCCCCACCCGCTATCGATGCGGCGCAGGGCCAGCACGAAGTCGCGCAGGTCGCAACCCCGAAACGTGCGGTGGACAAAGGCGTCGAGGCCCGCGAGTTCGCGCTCCGAGGCGTTGCGCACGAAGTCCGCCGGGGCGTCGTCCATCAGGCGCATCATCCGGTGGCCGTTGCGGACGATTGTCCGGCGGTTGCCCCAGGCGATCGTGGCAGCGAAGAAGCCGGCGATCTCACGGTCGGCACGGTCCGTAAAGCGGTGCGGGACCGAAATCGGATCGTCGGGGATGAACTCCGGGCGGTTATAGGTGTCGTGGAGCCGCTCGAGCAGTTCGCGCAGTTCGGTATCAGCGGACCGTTCCATCCGACATCGTAATCGTGCGGTCGGCCATGGCGGCCAGGTGCTCGTCGTGCGTCACGATGACGATCGTCTGTCCGAGCCGTTCGCGCAGTTCGAAAAAGAGGCGGTGGATCTCGTCGCGGTTGTGCGAATCGAGGTTGCCCGAGGGTTCGTCGGCCAGCAGCACGGCCGGCGAGTTGATCAGCGCCCGCGCGATGGCCACACGCTGCTGCTCACCGCCGGAGAGCTGCCCCGGCTTGTGGTCGCGGCGTGCCGAGAGGCCCACCAGGTCGAGCAGTTCGCCGGCGCGCCGCTCGACCTCGGCACGCGGCCGCCGGCCGATCAGCCCGGGAATGCAGACGTTCTCGAAGGCCGAGAACTCGGCCAGCAGGTGGTGGAACTGGAAGACGAAGCCGATCCGCTCGTTGCGGAAGCGCGAGAGGTCGCGGTCGCCCAGGGCGAAGGGATCGCGGCCGTCGATCTCGACGCGGCCCGAGTCGGGACGCGACAGCGTGCCGATGATCTGCAGCAGCGTGGTCTTGCCCGCGCCGCTGGCCCCGACGATCGAGACTACCTCGCGGTCGGTGACCTCGAGCGAGACGCCCCGCAGCACCTCGAGCGAACCGAAGCTCTTGTGGATATCCGTTACGCGTATCATGGTTGCGTGGTTTGAATCGTATCGCCGCGGAAGGCGCGGAACAGGCGCACGCTGTCGGCCGCCTCGCGGACGTCGTGGACGCGGAGGATCGCGGCGCCCTGGCGCAGGCACTCCCAGCCCAGGGCTACGGTGCCGGCGAGCGACTCGGCGGGCGTGCATCCCAGCGTGCGGTAGATCATCGACTTGCGCGAAAGACCCGCCAGCACCGGACAGCCCAGCGAGCAGAGGCGGTGCAGTCCGGCAAGCAGTTCGAAGTTCTGCGCGGCGGTCTTGGCGAAGCCGAAGCCCGGGTCGAGGATGATCCGCCCGCGGCGGATGCCGGCCTGCTCCATGTCGCAGAGGCGCGAGCGGAAGTAACCGACCACCTCGGTCACGATATCGCGCCGGTAGTCGGTCAGCGACTGCATCGTCTTCGGGTCGCCCTTCATGTGCATGGCGATGTAGGGCAGGTCGAGTTCGGCGACGGCCCGAAGCATGTCGGGATCGAGTTCGCCGGCCGAGATGTCATTGACGATGACGGGGCCGAACTCCGCGACGGCGCGGCGCACCACCCCGCTGCGGAACGTATCGACCGAAACGGCGACATCGGGGTCGGCCTGCCGCACGGCGGCAAGCCCCAAGCGCACGCGGCGCCACTCCTCGTCGGGCGACACCTCGTCGGCCCCGGGGCGCGAGGAGTAGCCCCCTACGTCGATGATCGAGGCACCCTCGTCGAGCGCCTCACGGACCCGCCGGGCAACGGCGTCGCCGTCGGGCGTGCGGCTCCCGGCGTAGAAAGAGTCGGGGGTAACGTTCAGGATGGCCATCACCTGCGGCACGGCAGGATCAATGGCCGGCATGTTGTGCTTCATGGCGGAATCGGCGGTCGAGCAGGGCTACGTTGGGTTCGAGCTCCTCCTCGAGGATATTGACCAGGGTGAAATCGGCCCGGGCGCAAAGCGCGTCGTCGTCGAGCTGGGCAGCGATCCGGCGGCGGACCGCCTCGGCGTCGCAGCCGTCGCGGCGACAGGTGCGCTCGATGCGCAGTTCGAGCGGAGCCAGCACGGCGACGGTCCGGTCCACGCAACCTTCGAGGCCCGCATCGAAGAGGATGGCGCTCTCGAGGATCACGTAGTCGCCGCTCTGACGCTCGGCCCAGGCGGCGAAATCGGCCATCACGGCCGGGTGGACCAGCGCATTGAGATCGGCCCGTGCAGCGTCGTCGCGGAAGACGCGGTCGGCCAGCCACGCACGGTTGAGTTCACCGCCGCGGTAGCTCTCCGCACCGAAGCGGGCCACGATACCGGCACGCAGCGCCTCCGACGAGGTCATGAGCCGCTTGGCCTCGGCATCCGAATCGTAGACCGCAACGCCCTTTTGGGCGAAGAGGCGGCAGACGGTGCTCTTGCCGCTGCCGATGCCTCCGGTGATACCGACCTTCATCATGGCTTTTCTTCGGTTTCGGGTTCCCGGATCTCGGGGATCGAGCCGATCGACACGACCTTGATGTCGCTGATGCGCACCGAAATGGCATGCTGGAGCGACTGCGGGTCGATGACCAGAAAGTCCTCATGCCCCTCCTCGGTCGATGGGTGCGTCTTCAGTTCCGAGAGGGGGATGCGCAGCCGTTTGCTCGAATAGACCCTGTAACCGAAGAGGTTCGTGCCGAGCCCCTCGACCACGCAGGCTACCTCGATCGGCTGTCCGTCGATATTCACGCGGATGGTCTGCTCGGTCGTATAGGTATAGCTCAGTTTGGCCAGGTACCACAGGATGAACGATGCGACCAGCAGTGCCAGGAAGACCGGAGAGACGTAACGCCGGATCCAATGCAAGAAATTTTCCATACCTTCCGAAAGGCTAATTTTACGGCAAAGATAAAAATAAAATGGATTGCGCCGAATACGCAATCCATTTTATTATAAGGTACGGGAAGTAGTCACCCCGCAGAGAAACGCTACTTCTTCTCGATCTCGGCCTTCTTCATGCGCTTGGTCATCAGGTCGTAGGCCAGCGGCGTGGCGATGAAGATCGTGGCGGCGGTACCTACCACGACACCGATGATCAGAGCGAAGATGAAGCCGCGGATCGTCTCGCCTCCGAAGATGACGATGGCCAGCAGCGTCACGAGCGTCGTACCCGAGGTGTTGATCGTACGCGAGAGGGTCGAGTTGATGGCGCCATTGACCAGATCGGCGAAGTTACGCTTCGGATAGAGCGTCATGTACTCGCGGATGCGGTCGAAGACCACCACCGTATCGTTGATCGCATAACCGATGATCGTCAGGATGGCGGCGATAAAGGCCTGGTTCACCTCGAGGTTGAAAGGCAGCAGTCCGTAGAACATCGAGAAGATACCGATGATCAGCAGGGCGTTGAAAGCCAGTGCGGCCGTAGCACCCGTAGCCCACTGCCAGCGCTTGAAGCGGAAGGTGATGTAGAGACCGATGGCGATGAGCGAGAAGAGCACCGAGTAGATGGCGTTCCAGGTCATGTCCTGAGCAATCGAAGGACCGATCTTGTCGGCGTTCAGGATACCGTTCTGGTCGGTCTGCGTGTTGCGGAACTGCTCGAAGGTGATGTCGTAGGAGTAGAGCGACTTGACGGCGTTGTAGAGGATCTGCTCGACCTCGGCCGTAGCCTCGTCCGACGTATCGTCGTAGCGGTACTGCGTCACGATGCGCATCTGGTTCTCGTTACCGTACTGCTTGACCTCGAAGCTCACCGACGAAGCGTCGGCATCGGTAATGGCCGAGAAGGCCTCGTCGAGGTTCTGACGCACGGCTTCGGCCGAAACGGCCTTGTCGAAGCGGACAACGTAGGCGCGGCCGCCGGTGAACTCGGCACCGAGGTTCAGGCCGCGGACAGCCAGCGAGAGGAACGACAGCACCATCAGCACAACGACGATCGTATAGGAGATCTTGCGCTTCGAGAGGAAATCTACATGCGTGTTGTTGAGGAAGTTCTCCGACCACTTGTGCGAGAAGGAGATATTGCCCCACTTGGCAACAATCCACTCGATCAGCAGACGCGTGATGAAGATGGCGCAGAAGAACGAGGTGACGATACCGATGATCAGCGTCGTGGCAAAGCCCTGAACCGGACCGTTACCGAAAATGAAGAGCACGATACCGGTGATGATCGTCGTCAGGTTACCGTCGATGATCGCCGAGTAGGCCTTCGAGAAACCGTCCTTGATAGCCAGCGAGAGGCCCTTGCCTCCGCGGAGCTCCTCCTTGATGCGCTCGTAGATAATGACGTTGGCATCGACGGCCATACCCATCGTCAGCACGATACCCGCAATACCCGGAAGGGTCAGCACGGCACCGAACGAGACAAGCACGCCCATCAGCAGGAAGACGTTGAGGAGCGGGGGGATATAAGACGTTGAAGAGCAGGGAGATATCGGACATCCAACCGGCCGTCTTGTAGAACAGGTCCATGTAGAGGAGCACCAGGATGAAGGCGATCACGAACGAGAGCATACCGGCGTTGATCGACTCCTGGCCCAGCGACGGACCTACGACCGTATCCTGGATGATCTTGGCCGGAGCGGGGACCTTACCCGAGTTGAGCACGTTGGCCAGGTCCTTGGCCTCCTGGATCGTAAAGTCACCCGTGATCGACGACTGACCCTTGTCGATCTTGCCGTTCACGCGGGGGGCCGAATAGACGTAACCGTCGAGAACGATGGCGATGCACTTGCCGACGTTCTCGCA
>FR892004.1:18412-30999 GCA_000434235.1 Alistipes sp. CAG:268
GTCCCTGGGGCATTCATCGTCATCGAGACCTCGGCCGAAGCGCCGCGCTCGGCGTAACGCTCCACCGACTCCGTCACGACGCTGCCGTCGAGCGGGGCCTTGCCGTCGGGAGTCGAAACCTTGAGGGCATAGAGGAAGTAGCGGCCGTCGATGTGGTCGTCACCCTTGACACCCCACTTGAAGATGATGTCGGCCGGGAAGAGCTCGCGCACGGCGGGCTGTGCCAGGTAGGCGTTCACGGCAGCCATGTCGGCCTTGTAGGCGGCACCGATGGCGGCACCTCCGGCATACGAGGGATCGAGCACGGCGAAGAGCGGATTCTCGGCCCGGTCGAAGTTGCCCGTGCGGGCGGCATCGGCCTCGGCGGCGGGAGCGGGCTCGTTGCCCAGCTCGGCGATCAGGCCGCCCGTCGTATCGGCCGGCTCGGCAGCGGCAGCCTCATCCCCGGCAGCACCCTCCTCGGCGGCGGGAGCAGCCTCCATCTCCGACTTCAGCAACTTGTCGGCTGCAGCCAGAGCGGGAAGTACCTCGCGGGCGTCGTAGGTCGTCCAGAATTCGAGCGAAGCGGTTCCCTGCAACAGATCGCGGACACGCTGCGGCTCCTTCACACCCGGGAGCTCGACCAGAATGCGGTGCGAGTTCGGCAGGCGCATGATGTTGGGCTGCGTGACACCGAAGTGGTCGATACGGCTGCGAAGCACGTTGAACGAAGCGGCGATGGCGGCCTCGGTCTCCTTCTTCAGCAGGCGCTCGACGTCGGCATTCGAGCTCTCGAGCGTGATGTCCGAGCGGTCGGGGCTGACGAACAGCTCGGCGAGCGGACGGCCGCCCGACAGGCGCTCGTAGGCCTTCACGAAGTCGCCGATGTAGTCGCTCGACGTACCCTGCTTGAGGGCCTCGTTGGCCTCGGCGATCGCCTCCTGGAAGGCCGGATCGTTCTGGCTGTCACCGGCAAGAGCCTTGACGACATCCTCGACCTGAACCTCCAGCATGACGTTCATACCGCCCTTCAGGTCCAGACCCAGATTCAGCTCCTTCTCCTTGCACTCCTTGTAGGTGAACTTGCGGAATCCCATGTTGAAGACCGGCATGTTCTGGACCGAATCCAGATAGTGCTGTTCGGCACCGGCCTGCTCCTCGAGCGGGAACTGTGCGGCATACTCGGCCGCCTTTTTCTCTACGCTTCGTGTCTTGAACGTAAACGAGAGCTGATAAACGCACGCGAGCGCCAAAAGCACCGCGATGAGTTTAATGAAACCTTTGCTTTGCATTTGCGTGAAAAAAATTTGTTGTTATTTGTTTGTTTTGTTTGTAATTATCACGGTTACGCACAATAGCACGCAAAGATAGAAAAAAGATATTGAAAATAGCTATCCTCACCGAAAAAACTGTCATTTTGAGCCGATACGATCCGCTGTTCCGGGAGAGGGAAGGCCGCGAAACCGGGAAACGGCCGGCAACCGGGAAGGCGCAGCGGACCCGGAAAGGCGCGGCAGGATGCAGGCGGCAACGCTCCTGCCGCCCGGGAAAAGGACTGCGGACCGGGAAATCTCGGCGGAAAAAAGCGGCGGGAAGGGCCGCAGCGTGCGGAAGGAGCCGATATTTTATTAAATTTGTATCCGTTTCAACCATCAATCAACCGAACCGCTATGATGAAAAAACTCTTCCTCCTCGGCTGTGCGCTCCTCTTCGCCGCCGGGTCCCGGGCCCAGACGGGCTATGTGCCGGCACCGGAAAACCTTGCCGCACGCCAGTCCTTCGCCGACGGCCGTTTCGGCATCTTCCTCCACTGGGGGCTCTATGCCATGCTCGGGCAGGGCGAATGGACCATGACCAACCTCGACCTCAACTACCGCGAGTACGAGAAGCTCGCCGGAGGGTTCTACCCCGCGAAATTCGACGCCCGGGCGTGGGTAACGGCATTCCGCGAGGCGGGCGCCCGCTACATCTGCTTCACGACGCGCCACCACGACGGATTCTCGATGTTCCACACCGGACAGTCGCCCTACAACATCGTCGATGCCACGCCCTTCGCCCGCGACGTGGTGAAGGAGCTGGCCGAAGAGTGCCACCGGCAGGGGCTGCGCGTACACTTCTACTACTCGCTCATCGACTGGTGGCGCGAGGATGCCCCCCGCGGCCGCACGGGCCTCGGCACGGGACGCCCGGCCGACAAGGAGGATGCAGACGCTTACTTCGACTTCATGAAGGCCCAGCTCACGGAGCTGCTCACGCAGTACGGCGAAGTGGGCGCCATCTGGTTCGACGGCGTGTGGGACCAGGACCGGAACCCCTCGTTCGACTGGCGCCTCGATGAGCTTTACAGCCTGATCCACCGGCTCCAGCCGGCATGTCTGATCGTGAACAACCACCACCTGACCCCCTTCGAGGGCGAGGACGTGCAGGCCTTCGAGCGCGATCTGCCCGGAGAGAACACCGCCGGGCTTTCGGGGCAGGCCATCAGCCGGCTCCCGCTCGAGACGTGCCAGACGATGAACGGCATGTGGGGCTACAAGATCACCGACCAGAACTACAAGTCGGTGGGGACACTCGTACAGTATCTGGTCGGGGCGGCCGGACGCGGCGCCAACCTGCTGCTCAACATCGGCCCGCAGCCCGACGGTGCGCTCCCGGCCGCAGCCGTGGAGCGGCTCGAGGGAATCGGAGAGTGGCTCCGCGCGAACGGAGAGACGGTCTACGGCACCGAGGCGGGCCCCGTTGCACCGCGAGACTGGGGCGTGACCACGCGCAAGGGCGACAAGGTCTATGTCCACGTGCTCAACTGGCCCGACGAGGAGCTCTTCGTTCCCGTGACGGGCGAAAAGGTCGTGCGGGCGGCACGCTTCGCCGACGGCGGCAGGCTCACGTTCCGGCAGGACGATGCCGGGGTGACCGTCCGGCTGGGCGAACGCGACGCCGAGGCCCCCGACTTCATCGTGGAGCTGACGGTCAGATAGCAGGCGACAAACGGGTACGGGGTGCGGGTGTGACCCGGCCCCGGCACGTCACCGGAGAACAAAAAAAGCGGAGGAGTGTTTCCACTCCCCCGCTTTTCGTTTCGGGATGCCGGACCGCCGGCCCCCGGGGTTTTATCCGGTTATTTCACCTCCTCGAACTCCACGTCCTCGGGCTGCGAAGCTCCGTTGCCGCCGTTCGACTGGGCTCCCTGATTGCTCTGCTGCTGACCGGCGTTCTGCTGTGCGCCCTGGGCCTGCTGCTGTGCATAGATGTCCTGCGAAGCGGCCTGCCATGCGGCATTGAGCTCGGCGATGGCCGTGTCGATGGCTGCCACGTCGGCATTCTTGTGCGCCTCCTTGAGCTTGCCCAGAGCCGACTCGATGGCTGCCTTCTTGTCGGCAGGCAGCTTGTCGCCGTACTCCTTGAGCTGCTTCTCGGTGGCGAAGATGTTCGAGTCGGCGGCGTTGATCTTGTCGATACGCTCCTTCTCGGCCTTGTCCTTGGCCTCGTTGGCCTTCGCCTCGTCGCGCATGCGCTGGATCTCCTGCTCGGTAAGGCCCGACGAAGCCTCGATGCGGATCTTCTGCTCCTTGCCCGTACCCTTGTCCTTGGCCGAGACGTTCAGGATGCCGTTGGCGTCGATGTCGAACGTCACCTCGATCTGCGGCACGCCACGCGGAGCGGCCGGAATGCCGTCGAGGTGGAAGCGGCCGATCGACTTGTTGTCGCGGGCCAGCGGACGCTCGCCCTGGCAGACGTTGATCTCTACGGAAGGCTGGTTGTCGGCAGCCGTCGAGAAGACCTCCGACTTGCGCGTCGGGATGGTCGTGTTGGCGTCGATGAGCTTCGTCATCACACCGCCCAGCGTCTCGATACCGAGCGACAGCGGCGTCACGTCGAGCAGCAGCACGTCCTTCACCTCGCCCGTCAGCACACCGCCCTGGATGGCGGCACCGATAGCCACGACCTCATCGGGGTTCACCGACTTGTTGGGCGTCTTGCCGAAGAAGTCGGCGACGATCTTCTGGATGGCGGGAATACGCGTCGAACCGCCCACGAGGATCACCTCGTCGATCTGCGAGGCCTCGAGACCCGCGTCACGCAGCGCCAGCTTGCAGGGCTCGATCGTCTTGCGGATCAGGTGGTCGCACAACTGCTCGAACTTGGCGCGCGTCAGCGTCATAACAAGGTGCTGCGGAATGCCGTTCACGGGCATGATGTACGGAAGGTTGATCTCCGTCGTCGTCGAGGACGAGAGTTCGATCTTCGCCTTCTCGGCAGCCTCCTTCAGACGTTGCAGGGCCATCGGGTCCTCACGCAGGTCGATGCCGTGCTCGGCCTTGAAGGCCTCGGCCATGTAGTCGATCAGCACGTGGTCGAAATCATCGCCTCCGAGGTGCGTATCGCCGTTGGTCGATTTTACCTCGAATACGCCGTCGCCCAGCTCGAGGATCGAGATATCGAACGTACCGCCACCGAGGTCATAGACGGCGATCTTCATGTCGTTCTGCTTCTTGTCCAGGCCGTAGGCCAGTGCGGCGGCCGTAGGCTCGTTGATGATACGGCGAACCTTCAGGCCCGCGATCTCGCCCGCCTCCTTCGTAGCCTGACGCTGCGAATCGGAGAAGTAGGCAGGAACCGTGATCACCGCCTCGGAGACCTCCTGGCCCAGGTAATCCTCGGCCGTCTTCTTCATCTTCTGGAGAATGATGGCCGAAATCTCCTGCGGCGTGTAGAGCCGTCCGTCGATATCGACACGCGGCGTGTTGTTGTCGCCGCGGACGATCGAATAGGGCGCACGGGCGATGTCGGCCGTTACCTTGTCGTAGGTCTCACCCATGAAACGCTTGATCGAGAAGACCGTGCGCTTGGGGTTCGTAATTGCTTGACGCTTTGCGGGGTCTCCCACCTTGCGCTCGCCGTCGGCCGTAAATGCCACCACCGAAGGAGTCGTGCGGTGTCCCTCGGAGTTGGGGATCACAACCGGCTCGTTGCCTTCCATCACTGCCACGCAGGAGTTCGTCGTTCCCAGATCGATACCAATAATCTTTGCCATAATTGTACCTATTATTTAATTTGTTTTCAATTCACGTTCCGCATCCGTCCACCCGGGGATCCTGCTCCGCGTGCCGGATACGCCCCTACACCGAACAAAGGTTATACCAAACGGCATCGTCTGCCAATTTGTCAGACGGATGGCAGAAAGAGCGGGCGGCATGCCTCCTGTCACACGGCATTTTGGCAGGATTCGTCCGACGACGGCGTGCCAGGATGTGCAGGAGATGGCACCCCGGCATGCCGGCTGTCCCGTAAAATTGGTATGAATTTCCGGAATCCGCATCTTTCGAAAATACCTAAAATTTGGTATTTTTGCACAAACGTCAAACCTCTCCGCACATGCTTCGCAAGATCAGAATCACCCTTGCCGTCATCTGTTTCGCGCTCATCACGCTGCTGCTGCTCGACTTTACGGGGACGCTCCACACCTGGTTCGGATGGCTCGCCCGAATCCAGTTCCTGCCTGCCGTGCTGGCGCTCAACGTCGCCGTCGTCGTCTCTCTGGTGGTGCTCACGCTCCTCCTGGGGCGCGTCTACTGTTCGGTCATCTGCCCGCTGGGGGTTTTCCAGGACATCGTCTCGTGGTTGAGCGGCCGCCGCAGGAAGTACCGCTACCGCTTCTCCTACTCGCCGGCCAAACGGTGGCTGCGCATCGCCGTGCTGGTGCTCTTCGTGGCGGCAATCGCCGCAGGCATCGGCTCGCTGGTCGCCCTGCTGGCACCCTACAGCGCCTACGGGCGGATCGCCGCAAACCTCTTCGCCCCGATCTACCGCTGGGGCAACAACCTGCTGGCCTACTTCGCCGAGCGGGCCGACAGCTACGCCTTCTACCAGACCGACGTGTGGCTGAAGAGCCTCCCGACGCTGCTCGTCGCCGCCGCGACGTTCATCGTGCTCGTTGTGCTGGCCTGGCGCGGCGGACGTACCTACTGCAACACGATCTGCCCGGTGGGCACCATACTCGGCGCCCTGGCCCGCTACTCGCTCTTCCGCCCCGTGATCGACGAGCGGAAATGCAACTCCTGCTCGCTCTGCGCCCGAAAATGCAAGGCCTCGTGCATCGATTCGGCGCAACACCGGATCGACTACTCGCGCTGCGTGGCCTGCATGGACTGCATCGACACCTGCAGGCACGGGGCCATCTCCTACCGGCTCCGGGAGCTGCGCCCGAAGCAGGACGAAACGGAAAGGAGGGGCGGGAAGGCGGCCGCAGCGCGTGCGGGGGGCCGGCGGCCGCAGCGCATGCGGAGGCTCCGGCCGATCCCGCACGCCGCAGGTTCCTGACCGGCGCCGGGCTGCTGCTCGGAAGCGCCGCCCTGCACGCGCAGGAGAAGAAGGTGGACGGCGGCCTGGCCGTGATCCTCGACAAGAAGGTGCCGGCACGCCATACGCCGATCGTGCCGCCGGGTGCCGTCAGCCTGCGCCACATGGCCGCCCACTGCACGGGGTGCCAGCTCTGCGTCTCCTCGTGCCCGAACGGCGTGCTGCGCCCTTCATCGGGACTGATGACCCTCATGCAGCCCGAATCCTCCTACGAACGCGGCTACTGCCGCCCGGAGTGCGTCGTCTGCTCGGAGGTCTGTCCCGCAGGCGCCATCCTGAAGATCACGCCCGCCGAGAAGTCGGCCATACAGGTCGGGCGCGCCGTCTGGGTGCGTGACAACTGTGTGCCGCTCACCGACGGCGTGGCATGCGGCAACTGCGCACGGCACTGTCCGACGGGTGCCATCACGATGGTGCCCTCGGACCCCGAACGCGCGGACAGTCCGAAGATCCCCGCCATCAACGAAGAGCGCTGCATCGGATGCGGAGCCTGCGAGAACCTCTGCCCCGCCCGGCCGTTCAGCGCCATCTACGTCGAGGGGTATACCTATCACCGAACGATCTAACACCTCCATTCCATGGACAACCAGAAGAAAAAAGCCATCGACCGCCGCGAATTCCTCAAACGGCTCGGCACAGGGACCGCCCTCGCATCGGCCGTCGCCCTGACGGGTTGCGCCCCGAAGGCGGGTCGGCAGGACACCCCGCAACAAGCCGGAGGAGGCATGACCTACAGGACCAACCCCACGACGGGCGACCGCGTCTCGCTGCTCGGATTCGGCATGATGCGCCTGCCGTCGGTACGCCGCAACGACACCGAGGAGATCGACCAGCAGCAGGTAAACGAGCTTGTGGACTACGCCATCGCCCACGGGGTCAATTACTTCGATACGTCGCCCGCCTACTGCCGCGGATTCTCCGAGCGGGCCACGGGAACGGCGCTTGCCCGCTATCCGCGCCAGAGCTACTACATCGCCACCAAACTGTCGAACTTCTCGCCCGCAACGTGGAGCCGCGAAGCCTCGATGGAGATGTACCGCAACTCGTTCCGCGAACTCCGGACCGACTACATCGACTACCTGCTGCTGCACGGCATCGGCATGGGCAGCGACGGCATGAAGGAGTTCGAAGCCCGCTACATCGACAACGGCATGCTCGATTTCCTGCTGGCCGAACGCGAGGCCGGGCGCATCCGCAACCTCGGGTTCTCCTACCACGGCGACATCCGCGTATTCGACCGCATGCTCTCCGAACACAATCGCTACAAGTGGGATTTCGTGCAGATCCAGCTCAACTACCTCGACTGGCGCTACGCCAAGCAGATCAACGAGCGGAACACCAATGCCGAGTACCTCTACGGCGAGCTGGAGAAACGCGGCATCCCGGCCGTCATCATGGAACCGCTGCTGGGCGGGCGCCTCTCGAACGTGCCCAACAACATCGTGGCGCGCCTCAAGCAGCGCGAACCCGAACGGAGCATCGCCTCGTGGGCCTTCCGTTTTGCGGGGTCGTTCCCCGGGGTGCTGACCGTGCTGAGCGGCATGACCCGCATGGAGCACCTGCAGGACAATCTCGCCACCTACTGCCCGCTCGACGCGCTCACGGACGAGGAGTTCGCCTTCCTGCAGCAGACCGCCGACCTGATGATGCAGTTCGACACGATCCCCTGCAACGACTGCAAATACTGCATGCCCTGCCCCTACGGGCTCGACATCCCGGCCATCCTGCTCCACTACAACAAGTGCCTCAACGAGGGCAATATCGCCGACAACGTGCAGGACGAGAACTACCGCAAGGCCCGGCGCGCCTACCTTGTAGGCTACGACCGCAGCGTACCCCGCCTGCGGCAGGCCGACCACTGCATCGGCTGCAACCAGTGCTCGCCCCACTGCCCGCAGGGGATCGACATCCCCCGCGAGCTGCACCGGATCAGCGACTATGTCGAACGGCTCAGACGCAACAAGCCATGATCGGAGAGCTGGTACGCACACTCCGCGAAGGGGGACATACGCTCGTCGTGGCCAACGGGGCGCAGATCCGCACGTTCGACCGCCGGGGCGTAGCCGACCTCCATACACTGCTGACCGACGGCGGGGAGTTCTTGCGCGGCGCCACGGTGGCCGACAAGGTCGTGGGGAAGGCCGCGGCGGCACTCATGCTGCTGGGCGGCGTCAGCGAAATGCACACGGAGGTCATCAGCCGGCCGGCACTCGACCTCCTTGCGGGAAGCGGCATGCGGGTCGGCTACGAAGTCGAGGTGCCCCATGTCATCAACCGGAACAGGACGGGCTGGTGCCCGCTCGAGACACGCTGCCGCGACTGCCGGACCGCCCGGGAATGCCTCGAGCGGATCGAGGAGTTCCTGCAGCAGCAACAGATCGGAACAACGAACGAATCAAAATAAACATCCATGCAAACGCACACTGCAGAATCCGTCCCGGTCAGGCTCCACTCGCTGACCTACGGAGAGACCAAGACTTATCTGTTCGCGGCGCTGTTCATCGCCGGAAACATCCTCCTGCCGCAACTGTGCCACCTCGCACCGCTCGGGGGTGTCCGCTGGCTGCCGATCTACTGCTTCACGCTCGTCGGCGCCTGCAAATACGGCTGGCGCGTCGGGCTGCTCACGGCCCTTCTTTCGCCGCTGATCAACTCCGCGCTCTTCGGGATGCCGGCCGCCGCGGCACTGCCCCCGATTCTGGCGAAATCGCTTCTGCTGGCCGGAGCGGCCGGATATGCCGCCGCACGCTTCCGCAAGGCCTCGCTTGCAGTGCTGGCCGCAGTCATACTTACCTACCAGGCAGCAGGAACGCTCTTCGAATGGGCGTGGGTCGGCGATCTGCAAACGGCACTGCAGGATTTCCGAATCGGAGTTCCGGGCATGCTGCTGCAGCTCTTCGGAGGCTGGCTGGTCATCAACCGCCTGATCCGCAGGTAAACGACAGGTAAGGCGAGCCTCTGCCTCAGATCTCCGCCGCGGCCTATGGAAGGCCGCGGCGATCCGTTTCCGGAGGCGGCAGGAAAAAAGCAGAGATGAGCGGAAAGAAACCGGAAGACTCCGGGGATTCAGAAAGGGCACGAAAAACCGGAATCCCGCCCCGAAAAAAACCGGAACCCCGCAAGGAGTTCCGGCCTATCCGGCTGTGGCGCCGGACCATCCGTATTTTGATCGATCGAGCTATTGCTCGCTCAGGATACGCATCGCAACGTCGAGAATCGTCGTATCGTCCAAGGTAACGACACCGCCGTCCGGTCCCGGTTCGAAGTGCACACCGACGCATTCTTTGGCCTCGTGTTTGCCTCCGAAGTAGTTACGAACAGTCTCTACATCAATTCCCAATTCATCTGCAATGCGTTGCGAGCTGCCGCTCGGCAGCCGGTCCTTGATACGACGCAACTCGTTAAATGTGATAATCATATCCGTCGAATTTTAGGTGTGATAGTTCTGTACTACTAAATTAATACAATTTTGTTAAATTACAAAATTTCCGCAGGAAAAAGTACCCGAAAAAAGGGTCGGAAGAGAGGGTGCAGGCCTGGCACGAAACCGGACCGCAGCAGGCTCCGCCAACAGAACGGAGCAAAAAACGGACCAGCAGTCGGCAACGCAGGAGATCGGTCTGCCGGACGGCAAAAAAAACGGGGAGACCCGGTTGAGGTCTCCCTGTTTCTGGTGACGGATTCCGCACAAAGCCCCGATCCGGCCGGGCGCATGCGACGGGATCAATCCTCCTCGGGCTCGATGTAAATCTCGAAGATCAGCGGCGTATAGGGCAGGATCTCGGTATTGACGGTCGTCGTGGTCTCGGAGGTATCCTCGTAACCGCTTCCATAGCCGTAACCGTAGCCGTAGCCGTAACTGTAATAGGGATCGTAATAGCCGCCGTAGTAACCGCCGTAATAACCGCCGTAATAGGGATTGTAGTAACCGCTGTTACCATAGAGGCTGTTGTAGTAGTACATCATGTTGAGGTAGTCGAGGTAGTTGGACGAATAGCCGTTCGACTCGGTGATCGATCCGCCCGTCTTGCCCGTCGATCCGTAGGCGTTCGTCGAAGTCGTGACCAGTGCGGCCCACTGCCCGTACTGGAGTTTCGGAACGCCATAGTACCATGCCGTGATCATCGAGTGCTCCTCGGGCGTATAGGAGAGCGCCTCTCCCTCCGAGGCGACCTCGCCGTAGATCAGCTCCTTCACCTCGTCGATGTTCGTGTCGAAGATGAAACCGTCGAGGAAACGGCCGATATACCAGATCTTGGCCGTACCGTCCAGCTGCACCGAATCGGCCTTCAGCTCCTTGATCCCCGGATAGGGATTCTCCTCGTCGGGATGGAACCGCTTGACCAGCGCCTCGTTGATCTTCGCCTCGAGAGCCGCCATCGAACCCTCATTGACATAGGGCTCGAAACCGACGGCATAGGGGTTCGGGAATTTCAGCGTTGTCTGCGGGTCGGCCGGGTTGAAACGGTAGTTCACGTAGACCTGCGGGATCGTATCGTTGGCGCTCACCCACTGCTCGGCCACGTTGTAGGGATGGTCGGGGTCCTCGGGATCCG
The DNA here is from genome assembly GCA_000434235.1 of Alistipes sp. CAG:268. Lineage (GTDB taxonomy): Bacteria > Bacteroidota > Bacteroidia > Bacteroidales > Rikenellaceae > Alistipes > Alistipes avistercoris. The sequence continues at coordinate 29,308 of FR892004.1, forward strand.
TCGGCAGGGGCTTGCTCTCGGCATCCTTCGTCTCCTCCTCCTTGGCATACTTTCGCAGGCCGCCGTTGGCCGCGCAATAGTCGTCCACGTCGCGGCCCTCGCGCTCGAGCGGGTTCTTGATCGTATCGAGGATCGTAAGCTCCATGATGTAGGGATGGTTGTCGTCGAGCGAGAACTGGCCCTCGTATCCGCCGCTGCCGACCGTAAGGCTTCCGGACACGCGCGACGGAAGGTAGAGGCGGATCTTGTCGCCCTCACGCAGCTGGTACTCCGTGGAGATTCCCTTGGCGGCGGCATACTCCTCGTCGAGCTTGAGCGTATTGAGCATCGCCAGCGTCGTACCGTCGGACACTCCGGCCGTCAAGGCGTTGCAATAACGGAAATAGGGCACGTAGTGGGTGTATTTCGTGAAGGTGCCGACCTGGTGGGCCCGTGCGGCGTTGCGCGTGACGATGATGTTGCCCGCAAGGTCGCAGCCCGTGAAATCGAAAGTCACCCAGCAGGCCGTGTCGCTGATCGGTTTCACATCGTCCGAGGCTCCCGAAGCCTCGAGCACATCGACGTAGTAGCCGCCGTTGTCCTGGAGGTTCTTCACCAGATCGGGGTGATTCTGGGTCATCCACGCCTCGAGGGCCATATCCTCGAACTTGTCGAACGATTCGGATTCCTCCTTGGCGCAGGATGCGAACAATACGGCTCCGACGGCGGAGAAATACAGAAAACGTGTGAGCAATTTCATATGTTTCATCAAATACTGTTTCGTGTCAGGTCCATTTCGGCGGCATCGTCACTCGACCGCATCGACCGTGAAGAACCACGCCAGGGGGCTCTCACGCGCGATTGTTGAGAAATTCGTGTCGCCATAGGCCATGTTGTAGGTCATGTAGGCCTCCACCTCGTCGCCCTGGCGGCAACCCAATAACGCAAGGCGCAGGCCTTTTATTATGTTTCCGCTGCGCATGTCGATCTGAAGCGGCTCGAAGGACCAGGCCCCCGAGGTCAGCCCCATCTCCTCATAGGCACTCTTCAGCAGGGGGTCGTTCGAATAGAACGGGAAGGTGCTGTCGGTGATGTTCGCAAAATTGAAGACATAGGCGCGGAAGGTGATCGTCACTTTCGACGAGGCCGTCACCTCCGTCCGCCCGGGCCGGGCCGGATCGTAGTAATTATCGATGTAGCGGTAGACGGTATTCCCCAACGTCGTGTAGAACGCCTGCTGACTCTCGGTATCGACCTCCGATTCGTCCACAAGCGTCGGCGAATGGGTCGCGGTCAGGTACGAGACGATGCGTTCGCGCTGCTGCGGAAGCGTCTCCTCCTCTTCGGAGCAGGCGCCGCAGAGCACAAGCGGCAGGGCAAGCAGGATGGCGGACAATCTTTTCATCGGGCTATATATTGTGCAAATTTACAAAAACAATCCGATTTACACACAACAAACGGAAAAAATTGCCCGGTTCGTACGGCAGCAGGAAGAAAAAAGCGCGAAACGCCCGGCAGCAGGAAGGCGGGCGAGCAGCCGGCAGGCAAAGAAAGCCGGCAGCAAAGAAGCGGACCGGATCGGCCGCAGGGCAAGATACGGAGCGTGGTACGGAGCAGCGGCAACCGGCCCGACGGCGCGGGTCAGCGGCGGCGCAGATAGTCGCGGCGGGGGCTCTTGAGCCGCTGCCGCCGACGCTGGTTTTCTCCCGTGGC
>FR892004.1:31078-32476 GCA_000434235.1 Alistipes sp. CAG:268
GGAAAAACCCGACAGGAATACCTTCCATAAACAAACGGATTCTGTTTTCGCCCGGACCCGAGGTTCGGGTGCGGGCCGGAGAGGAGATTTGCAAAAACCTTGCCGGAAACGAATGCTCCGACAGCCATCCGTCCGCCGGAAACGACAAAAAAGGGCCGAAGTGCGGTACGGAAGGTCCGCCCGGCGGAGTCAGAGCCGCTTGAGGGCCATGCGGATCAGCTCCTCGACCGAGGCCGAAGGCTCCTCGCGCACCACGGCGCGCAACACCTTCTCGGCTGCCGTGCGGGCGAAGCCGAGCATGACCAGCGCCTCGAGCGCCTCGTCCACCACCCCGCCGTCGGGAGCCGCGGCCGGAGTGCCTTCGTCGGCGCCCAGCGTGGCGAGCTTGCCGCTCAGCTCGACGATGATCTTCTGCGCCGTCTTGAGCCCGAGGCCCTTGACGTTTTTCAGCAGCACGGCATTACCCGCCGAGATGATGCCCTGCAGTTCGCGGGGCGAGTAGGTAGAGAGGATCATCCGCGCCGTATTGCCCCCGACGCCCGACACGCTGACAAGCAGCCGGAACAGCTCGCGCTCGGTCTTGGTCGCAAATCCGTAGAGCAGCTGCGCATCCTCGCGCACGACGTAGTGCACGAAGAGTTTGGCCGTCTGGGCATGCTCGATCGCCGAGAAGGTTTCGAGCGAGATGTGGAGGTAATAACCGACGCCCCCGACATCGAGAACGGCATGTGTGGGAGCGGCTTCGGCAACGGTGCCGCGGATGTATTCGTACATAAAATCCAAATTTTAGACGCAGACGGGCAAAAGTAAAGAATTTTTTCTACCTTTGTGTTCCAAATGACGGAATAATTAACCAAAACCCAATCGAACAATATGAAAAAATTTTTCTTCCCGGTGCTGGCTGCGGCCCTCGTACTGACCGCCTGCGGCACGAAAACGACGGAGACGTCGGCCGAGGCGGCAGCAACGGAGACCGCAACGGCGCAGCAGGTCGGAACGGGCGACATCGCCTACGTTCAGGTGGAGGCCGTGCTGGCTCAGTGCGATCTGTTCCTGACCGAGGGCAAGGCCCTGCAGGAGAAGACCGAAAAGGCACAGAAGAACTGGGCGCAGCGTGAGCAGAACCTCCAGGCCGAGGCCGCACAGCTGCAGGAGAAATACCAGAAGGGGCTCATCACCACGCGCGACGCCCAGGCCACGCAGGAGAGCATCCAGAAGCGGGTGGCTTCCTACCAGGCCAACGCACAGAAGGAGGCCCAGTCGCTCGACGAAGAGAACTACGTGTTCACCAACCGCGCACAGGACCTGCTCCACCGCGCCGTGCAGGAGATCAACGCCGACAAGCGCTACAAGCTGATCGTGAACGCCTCGGCGCTCATCGACGCCGACACGACGCTC
>FR892004.1:32493-39480 GCA_000434235.1 Alistipes sp. CAG:268
CCACGACCCCCGACATCACGGCCGCCGTGCTGGCGAAGGTCAATGAGCTCTACGCCGCCGACAAGAAGGCCGAGGGCAAGAAATAGTCCCGGCACAAAACAGGCACATCCGGCTTCCGCCCGCAAGTGGAAGCCGGTATTTTTTTATGCCCCGCAGTTTTTTTATCTGACCGGAATTAGTACCTTTGCGGGAAAAGTGTCATTCCGCTAATTCATAGAAGGCAATGGGATTCGTTCCGTTCACATTCATCGACCTGATCGACATCATTCTGGTGGCCGCAATCATGTATTGGATCTACCGCATGACCAAGGGCACCAACGCACCCTATATCCTCTCGGGCATCATCGCCGTATACCTGCTGTGGGTGGTCGTGCGCGCGCTCAACATGGAGCTGCTGTCGAGCATCCTCGGGCAGCTCATCTCGGTGGGCGCCATCGCGCTGATCATCGTCTTCCAGCCCGAACTGCGGCGTTTCCTGCAGATGATCGGCATGCGGCAGAAGCATTTCAACTTCATTACGCGGATCTTCTCGTCGGGCGACGACGAGGTGCAGACGAACATCATTCCGATCGTCACGGCCTGCCGCGAAATGTCCGAAACCAAGACCGGGGCACTGATCGTCATCGGGCAGCGGAGCGACCTGCGGCTGATCGCCGAGGGCGGCATCGCACTGGACGCCAAGGTCTCGACACCGCTCCTCGAGAACATTTTCTTCAAGAACGCCCCGCTGCACGACGGCGCCGTGCTGATCGAAGGCGACCGGATCGTCGCGGCGAAGTGCATCCTGCCCGTCACGCAGAGCGCCGTGCCGAAATCCTACGGGACCCGCCACCGCGCGGCCATCGGCATGAGCGAGATCTCGGACGCCATCATCCTCGTCGTATCGGAGGAGACGGGAGGCATCTCGATCACGCAGAACGGCGAGATCCACCGGGATATTGACCCGAGCCACCTGCAGCAGATCCTGCAGCGCTATCTGACGGTCAATTCGCGTCACTCGGGCAAGGAGGTGGTCGAATAGCGGTCCGGGCGAGCGGACAGCCGCAGGGGACGCATTGTACGCAAGAAGCCGGCATCCTTCACAGGATGCCGGCTTCTTGCATTTTCGCAACGGCGCCGCGGCAGGCCGGAGCAAGTCGAGGGTTGGGGCACAGGTCAAGGGTCGGGGCGGATCAAGGGAGCTTTGTCGGAAGGAGAAAAACGCGGCGACAGTCAAAGCAGGGACGGCCGAAGAGACTGCCGGCCAAGGCGACAGGTAAAATAAACTGTGCAAGGGCTGCGACTCAAAATGGCGGCACAAAAAAGCGGCAGTCAAAGCAGGGACGGCCAAAGAGATGGGGCGGTAGCGGCGAAGGCAGAGGCAAAAAAATCCGTCTCCACTGCGTGCGAGACGGATTTTTCAATCGCGATTCATTGCCGAACGAAAGCCCGGCACTCGAGTACTCCGGATCCAGCGTCCTCTCCCCTCCCCCGGTACGGATGCTCACCGCAGTCCGAACGATCGCCCCGTTCCGAATCTGCCATGTCCGGCCCAAGAATTCGTGAACTCGCGACTCTTGAGGAGGGTTCTTGAGGAGACCTGCGCCGACGTTTCAGCCCGACCGGCGTGTACCCACCCCGGCCCGGAGATCACCGAACGCTACTCGGCAGCAGCCTCACCGGCAGCAGGTGCTGCGGCCTCGTCGGCGGCGGGAGCCTCACTGCCCTCGGCTGCCGGAATCTCGGCCTGCGGCATGGCACCGGCGCTCTCGGCATCGAGCACGCGCTCCTGCAGGGCCTTGGCGTCCTTCGAGATCTCGGCGTTGCTCTCGGCAACCAGGCCCTTGTCCATGGCCAGCGTGGCCACGAGGCTCAGGACCAGGATGACGATGGCCATCGTCCACGTGAACTTCTCCAGGAAATTCGTCGTTTCACGCACGCCCATCACCTGGTTCGAGGCGCCGAAGTTGGCGGCCATGCCGCTCTTGGGGTTCTGCACCAATACGGCAAGGATGATCAGAACGCTTGCTACGAGTATCAGGGCAATGCAAATCGTGTATAACATATTGCTTTGAATTAATTATTGTTTTTCGGTTTTGCGAATTAACTCGGCAAAGTAAACACTTTTTTCGGGATTTAGCAAACTTAATTTGCGATAAATCGCTGCCGCTTTGTCCCGAAGGCCCTGGGAAAGATAGATTTCGGCCAACTCCTCGCTGACAACCTCGTCCTCCTCGTCCAGATCGGGCTCCGTGCGGACCTCCTCTTCGGGCGCATGTTCGTCGGCCACGATGCGCAGGTCCTCCTCGCGCAGGAAGCGGTCGATCACCTCCTCGGAGGTCAGGCGCACCAACGCCCCGGCATCGATGCGTCCGAGGCGCAGCGAACTCTCCTCGCGCCACGGAGCTGCCACCGACAGGACCGCATCGGGCGCTCCCGAGCACTGCTCCAAAAGGATCCGCACAGGCACAAACCACCCAAAACGGGCGGCAAAACCGCGGATCGCCTCGTCGGAGGGCTTCGGTGCCGACTCCGGCGAGGACAGGTACAACTTCAGGGACTCCAGCTCCGTCATCGGTCTACCAGTTGGAGGCCGAAGCCTGGAATATGTCGGTCACCAGCTGATCGACGATCTCGGGGATCAGCGTGCTCTCGGCCTCGGTCAGCAGCAGCGACGAGTCGTAGTCCTCGAACGCGGAGAAGGTCTTGGTCCACGAGGCCTTCTCGTCGAGCGCATTCGTGAAGCGGACCTTCACGGTGATCGTCAGCCGGTTCAGCAGGGCGTACTCCTCACTCGACACGGACGAGGTAGTCGAGGTGTAGTTGGTGATCTCGCCCTCGAAGGCGAAGTCGCCGCCCTCGTCCACCTGTGCCAGGCGCGTGCGGCGCGAGAAGATATCGACCAGTGCATCGGTCAGCGTCGAGCTGAGGATCGGCGACACCATCGTCGCGTTGTTGGGGAAATAGGCCACCGAGAAGGTCTTGGCATCGGGCGGAATCGAAGCGCCCGAGAACGAATACTTGATGGCCACGCCGCACCCGGTCAGCAGGGCGACGCAGAGGGTTGTCAATAGGATGATTCGTGTCTTCATGGTTTCAATTTTCGGCAATGCCCAGCTCCTTGATCTTGCGATAGAGCGTACGTTCGGACATGAACAGCTCGGCGGCGGCCTCGCGGCGGCGTCCGTTGTTGCGGCGCAGGGCGCGGATGATCTGTTCACGCTGCATGTCGGCCTTGGTCTTCTCGCGCGGCGGCTCATCGGTCACCTCCTCGCTCTCGGCGAAGACCGGAGGCTGGACCGCCTCGGAAGGGGCCGCAGCCGAGACATACGAGGCACTCTGCGTCGTCGTCGGCAGCAGGCCGCGGATGTCGCGCGGCGGTTCGGGATGCCGCACCGCACCCTGCATCAGCTCGGAGATCATCCGCTTCAGCTCGTTGATGTCGGCACGCATGTCGAACAACACCTTATATAAAAGTTCCCGCTCGGTGGACATCTCCCCCGCGTCCATACGCCCCGACGGCGCCATGGGGGCCGGAGCCCCGGCCTCCTGCACGGGAAGGTACTTGGCCAGCACCTCGGCAGTGATGACCCGGGCGGGCTCGATGGCCGAGATCTGCTCGGCGACGTTCTTCAGCTGGCGGATGTTGCCCCGCCAGTAGTAGTGCATGAGCATCTGCCGCGCACTGTCGTCGAGCGTCACGGCCGGCATGCGGTACTGCACGGCCACATCGGAGGCGAACTTGCGGAACAGCAGCGGGATGTCCTCGGGCCGCTCGCGCAGCGACGGCACGCTGATGGGGACCGTACCCAGGCGGTAGTAGAGGTCTTCGCGGAAGCGGCCCTGAGCGATGGCCTCCTGCAGATTGACGTTCGTGGCAGCCACGACGCGGACGTTGGTCTTCTGGACCTTCGACGATCCGACGCGGATGAACTCGCCCGTCTGCAGCACACGCAACAGCCGCGCCTGGGTCGGATGCGGCAGCTCAGCCACCTCGTCGAGGAAGATCGTGCCGCCGTCGGCCTCCTCAAAATAGCCCTTGCGGGCCTCGGTGGCGCCGGTGAAGGCCCCCTTCTCGTGGCCGAAAAGCTCGGAATCGATGGTTCCCTCGGGTATAGCCGCACAATTGACGGCGATGTACTTGTTGTGCTTGCGCGACGAATAGGCGTGAATGACCTGCGGAAAAAACTCCTTGCCCACACCGCTCTCGCCCGTGACGAGGACCGTCAGGTCCGTCAGCGCCACACGCAAGGCAACCTCCAGCGCCCGGTCCAGAAGTTCCGAGGTTCCGATGATGCCGAAGCGCTGTTTAACACTTGTTATTTCTGTCATGGTTCAGGTCGTAAAGTCGATACGAAGGGCCGCATCGCCGGTCAGGCGCGCAGGCGGAGCGGGTCCGGAGCCTCAAAACCGAGGCAGGCCGTCCCGTCGGCCGATGTCTGCTCCCCGGCGGCTGCCTCGCCGCCCTCGGCCGGTGCATCGGCCGGATCGGTATAGTCCATCCACTCCGTCTCGGCCGCCTGTTCACGCGCCTCGCGCCAATAGCCGTAGAGGATGGCCGCCACGGCCAGCGCCGCAGCGATGATGGCGATCCAGATGAAGCGGTCGCCGCGCCGGCGGGGAACACGGTTCACGTAGGTGTAGGCATCGGTATTCTTCGGCGGCTTGCCGTAGCGCAACCCGCGGACCGAGGGATCGGGATTCATCTTCGCCGAAGGCGAGACATGCGGCTCGGTGAAGGCGCTCTTCATCGTCTCGGCCATGCGCCCGGCATCGAACTGCGGACGGCGCGACGGGTCCCGCTCCCCGTCCGGCTCCCCGCCCGTTCCCGCGGCAGCCTCCCCGCCGTCGTGCGACGAGGCAGAGGCTCCGGCGGACTCCCCGGCAGCGGCCGGCTCCGTGGCAGCGGCCGGAACAGCCGGACGCGGGTCATAGGTAAAGGCGATCGTTCCGTTCGCCCCCCCCCTCATCTCGCCCAGACCGGGCAGCGGGCACACCAGGCCGTGCTCGACGGCATGACGCACCTCGAAGACGAAGCGGTCGATCTCGCCGGCGGCCTCCAACTCGTTGAGCCCACGGGCGCAAAGCAGCCCGCGCAGCACGCCGTCGTCGCGTTTGAGCAGTTCGGAAAAGAGTACCGCACGGCCGGGCTCCTTGACGATGAAGGCACCCAGCTGAGGGATGACGAGACGTTTGTGCGTCTCGAGATATTGCGTTATGACAGGTATCAGCACAGTCTAAATCTCCTTATTTTGTCAGGGTTCAAAATTACCGTTTTTCGCAGAAACGTCCAAATATTCGGCTTCCAAAAATCGTCCTGCCGCCCGCTTCCGCCGCCGCAGCGCCCCCTCCGCACCGCCGGCCGGAGAGGCAGCGGCACGGGATGCCATGTCCGGGTCGGCAGGCGGGAAAAGGTTCGGAGCAGGCCGCAAAGGCGGCGCAACAAGGCTCAAAACACGCGGAATGGTAAAATTTAACGAAAATATCGCGACAAAGAGTTGGTTATACGAAAAATATTCGCCTACTTTGCATCCCGAAAATCCGGAAAATCCGACCGAGTTACTTTCACCCGTTTCCGACCATGTAGCGAAGCCGGATTCCCGAAACCCACACGAACGAGCCATGAAAGACAAGTACATTGACCTGATCGAACAGTCGTTCGATTTCCCGCAGGACGAGTTCTCGGTCGAGGACAACGAGCTGCACTTCCACGACATTCCGCTCATGGAACTGATCAAGCAGTACGGCACGCCGCTCAAGATCACCTACCTGCCCAAGATCTCGCAACAGATCAACCGAGCCAAGCGCATGTTCAACGTGGCGATGGCCAAGGTCGATTACAAGGGCTCGTACAACTACTGCTACTGCACCAAGTCGAGCCACTTCTCGTTCGTGCTCGAGGAGGCGATGAAGAACGACATCCACCTCGAGACCTCGTCGGCCTACGACATCCACATCATCAACGCCCTCTACGACGGAGGCATCATCGACAAGGACCGCTACATCATCTGCAACGGATTCAAGCGTCCGCAGTATGTCGAGAACATCGCCCAGCTCGTAAACGACGGATTCACCAACACCATCCCCGTACTGGATAACAAGGAGGAGCTCGATCTGTTCGAGGACGCCTTCACCAAGAAGTGCAAGGTCGGCATCCGCATCGCCTGCGAGGAGGAGCCCAAGTTCGAGTTCTACACCTCGCGCCTCGGCATCCGCTACAACGACATCGTCGAGTTCTACAAGGCCAAGCTCAAGAACAGCAAGAAGTTCCAGCTCAAGATGCTCCACTTCTTCATCAACACCGGAATCAAGGACACAGCCTACTACTGGAACGAGCTCTCGAAGTGCATGAACGTCTACTGCGAGCTGAAAACCATCTGCCCCGAGCTCGACAGCCTCAACATCGGCGGCGGATTCCCCATCAAGAACTCGCTCAACTTCGAATACGACTACGAGTACCTGACCGAGGAGATCGTGGCGCAGATCAAGAACATCTGCCAGCGCAACGGCATCGAGGAGCCGAACATCTTCACCGAGTTCGGATCGTTCACCGTAGGCGAAAGCGGCGCGGCGCTCTACTCGATCGTCAATCAGAAGCAGCAGAACGACCGCGAGAACTGGTACATGATCGACTCGTCGTTCATCACCACCCTGCCCGACACGTGGGGTATCAACCAGCGCTACATCATGCTGGCCATCAACAACTGGGACAAGGAGTACCAGCGTGTGCTGCTCGGCGGACTGACGTGCGACAGCGAGGACTTCTACAACTCGGAGTGCCACACCAACGCCATCTTCCTGCCCAAGCTCGAGAAGGGCAACCCGCAGTACATCGGATTCTTCCACACGGGTGCCTACCAGGAGTCGCTCGGCGGTTTCGGCGGCATCCAGCACTGCCTGATCCCCGCCCCGAAGCACGTGATCATCGACCGCGACAAGTCGGACAACGAATACTACACCCGCCTGTTCGCCAAGGAGCAGTCCTACCGCTCGATGCTCCGCATCCTC
>FR892005.1:0-3178 GCA_000434235.1 Alistipes sp. CAG:268
GGAGTTGCGGTGCGCTGCGGCTGCGGGGTCGCCCGCGCAAAACGGCGCGCCACACCCGACTCCCCGTCGGCCGGACGGCCGAAACGGCTGCCCGCACCGTAGGAACCGCCGCCCGGAGCGCCATGTCCGCCGGCCTCGTAACCGCGGCCTGCGGCACCCTCCTGCCGCTTCTGCTGAAAGCGGTAGTCGAAGCGGCGGCGCAGTTCGTCGATGGCCGACGTCCCGTCGCCGCCGGCCGGACGCCGCGACGCCTCGGCCGAGAAATCGACATCGGAGTCGATGTAGCGCGGGTCGATCTCGCGCAGGAACCGGCTCGGGTGCGAGAACTCCATGTTGCCCCAGCGGAAGCGCATCTCGGCGAAGGAGATCGTCGCCGAGACCTTCGCCCGGGTCAGCGCCACATAGAACAGGCGCCGCTCCTCCTCCATGCCGTCGGCCGACTCCGAGGCCCGCTGCGACGGGAAGAGGTTCTCCTCCATGCCCACGATGTAGACATATTTGTATTCGAGCCCCTTGGCCGAGTGGACGGTCATCAGCGTCACCTTGTTGCTGTCCTCGGGGTCGTCCTTGTCCATGTCGGTCATCAGCATGACGTTCTGCAGCCACTCCTCGACGGTCGCCTCCTCCTCGGCCGTGCGCTCGCCGCCGCGGATCTCGGCGTCGCGCTGCTCCTTGAAAAGCTGCATCGAGTTAAGCAGCTCCTCGATGTTGTCCAGGGCCGACGTCGCCTCGGGGGTGTTCTCCGTGCGGTAGGCGGCGATGATGCCCGAACGCGAGGCGATCTCCATACCGAAGTCGTAGAGCCCCTTGTCGTTGCGGGCGAGCGACAGCGCGCGGATCATCGCCACAAACTCCGCGACCTTGCGCGCGATGGTCCGCTGCACGGGGTCGGTCACCGGCTCGGCAACCAGCGCATCGACCGCCTCCCACATCGACACGCCCCGTTCGGCGGCCAGCTGCGCGATGCGCTGCACGGTCGTATCGCCGATGCCGCGGGCCGGGTAATTGACGATGCGGCGGAAGGCCTCGTCGTCGCGCGGGTTGATCACCAGGCGGATGTAGGCCAGCATGTCCTTGATCTCCTTGTGGTCGTAGAAAGACGAGCCCTTGTAGATGCGGTAGGGGATGCCGCGGCGGCGGAGGTTGTCCTCGAGCACGGCCGACTGGTTGTTCGTGCGGTAGAGGATCACCGCCTCGGACCAGGCATCGCCGGCCGCGCGCACCTTGTCGCGCAGATCCGAAACCACCATCTCGGCCTCCTCTCGGTCGGTATAGGCCTTCAGGATACGGATCTTCTCACCCACGTCGCCCGCCGAGAAGCAGTGCTTGTCCATGCGCTTCGAGTTGCGCACGATGACCGAATTGGCCGCCTCGACGATCGTCCGCGTCGAGCGGTAGTTCTGCTCGAGCTTGAAGACCTTCGCGTCGGGGAAATCCTTCTGGAACGAGAGGATGTTCTCGATCTTCGCCCCGCGGAACGAGTAGATCGACTGCGCGTCATCGCCCACGACGCAGACCTTCGAGTGGAGCTGCGAGAGGCGGCGGATGATGACATACTGCGCATAGTTGGTGTCCTGGTACTCATCGACCAGGATGTATTTGAAGAGCTCCTGGTAGCGCGCCAGCACGTCGGGGCAGTCGCGCAGCAGGATGTTGGTCTGCAGCAGCAGGTCGTCGAAGTCCATCGCGCCGTTGCGCTTGCACCGCTGGCAGTAGATGTTGTAGATGTTGCCGAATTCGGGGATCTGCGCCTGCCGGTCCTCGGCGGCGTAGACCGAGTTGGCCAGATAGGCCCCCGGCGTCACGAGGCTGTTCTTGGCATAGGAGATGCGCGAGGCGATGGCGTTGGGCTTGTAGCGGTCGTCGGAGAGGTTCAGCTCGCGGAAGATCGTCTTGAGCAGGTTCTTGCAGTCCGACGGCTCGTAGATGGTGAACGACTCGGGGAAACCGATGCGGTCGGCATTCTCGCGCAGGATCCGCGAGAAGACCGAGTGGAAGGTACCCATGCGGATGTAGCGGCTGCGGCTGTCGGGCAGCATCTGGGCGATGCGCGAGCGCATCTGCTCGGCCGCCTTGTTCGTAAAGGTCAGGGCCAGAATGTTGTACGGCGCAACGCCCTGCTCGATCATGTAGGCGATGCGCGAGGTCAGCACGCGCGTCTTGCCCGACCCGGCTCCGGCGATGATGAGCGACGCGACGTCGTAGTTCTCGACGGCGGCTCGCTGGGCGGGGTTCAATCCTTGTAGTATCTGCGATTCCATAAACTGGTGCAAAGATACCGCAAAATCCCGTCACGGCACAGCCCGGGGCAAATATTTTTCGAAGCCCGGGCGATACCCCGCCGGAGGCTTCCCTGCGGGGCTTTCCGCACGGTGCGCCTCCCACCGGCAGCAGGCCGCAGTGCCCGGAGAGAGGACTGCGGGAGCCACGCCCGCGGACGGAAGCGAGGAAGTTTTCGGAAAAAATTTGTACTTTTGCAATAATATCGGTGAGCGGCCCGTTATGGAAACGCACACGCGAAGCGATTTAGGAATACTATCAAACAGATAAACATGAGCGAAGTCATCAACATCAAGGAACTCAACGAGCGCATCGAACGCGAATCGGTCTTCGTCGATACGCTGCGCACCGAAATGGGCAAGGTAATCGTCGGCCAGGGCCACCTGGTCGATACGCTGCTGATCGGTCTGCTCTCCAACGGGCATATCCTGCTCGAAGGCGTCCCGGGACTGGCCAAGACGCTGGCCATCACGACGCTGGCCAAGGCCGTCGATGCCGGGTTCTCGCGCATCCAGTTCACCCCCGACCTGCTGCCCGCCGACCTGATCGGTACGCTCATCTACTCGCAGAAGAGCGAGGACTTCATCGTCAAGAAGGGCCCGATCTTCGCCAACTTCGTCCTCGCCGACGAGATCAACCGTTCGCCGGCCAAGGTGCAGTCGGCGCTGCTCGAGGCGATGCAGGAGCGCCAGGTGACCATCGGCGAGAACACCTACCCGCTGCCGCAGCCCTTCCTCGTACTGGCCACGCAGAACCCCCTGGAACAGGAGGGAACCTACCCGCTGCCCGAGGCGCAGGTGGACCGTTTCATGCTCAAGGCCCGCATCTCCTACCCCAACAAGCAGGAGGAGCGCGACATCGTGCGCATGAACCTCGAGGGGCTCGAAAAGAAGAGCGT
>FR892005.1:3219-17599 GCA_000434235.1 Alistipes sp. CAG:268
TCTCGCCCGAGGACATCGTCAAGGCCCGCAAGGTGGTCGAGGACGTCTACATGGACGAGAAGATCGAGAAATACATCATCGACATCATCTTCGCCACGCGCGAGCCGGCCGAATACAACCTCCAGAAGCTGCAGAACCTGATCGCCTACGGAGGTTCGCCGCGTGCGTCAATCTCGCTGGCCAAGGCCGCCCGGGCCTACGCCTTCATCCGCCGCCGCGGATACGTCATCCCCGAGGACGTGCGCGCCGTCTGCCACGACGTGCTGCGCCACCGCATCGGACTCACCTACGAGGCCGAGGCCGAGAACATCACCTCGGAGGAGATCATCACCGATATCCTGAACAACGTAATTGTTCCCTGACGATGCAGGAGAGCGAAAACGATATTCTGAGGCGCGTCCGCAAGATCGAGATCAAGACCCGCGGTCTGTCGAACGAGATCTTCGCCGGAAAGTACCATACGGCTTTCCGCGGACGGGGCATGTCGTTTTCCGAAGTGAGGGAGTACCGCGCGGGCGACGACGTGCGCGACATCGACTGGAATGTCACGGCACGCTCGCGCAAGCCCCACATCAAGGTCTACGAAGAGGAGCGCGAGCTGACGATGATGCTCGTCGTCGATGTCTCGGGATCGCGCATGTTCGGTTCGACCGAAAGGCTCAAGAAGAACATCATCACCGAAATCGCCGCCGTGCTGGCTTTCTCGGCCGCCGAGAACAACGACAAGGTGGGGTGCATCTTCTTCTCGGACCGCGTCGAGAAGTTCATCCCCCCGAAGAAGGGGCGCAGCCACATCCTGATGATCATCCGCGAACTCATCGGCTTCCGGCCCGAATCGACCGGAACGAAGCTCTCCGAGCCCGTCCGTTTCCTGACCAATGTGAACAAGAAGCGGTGCACGACCTTCATCCTCTCGGACTTCATGGACTCGTCGCAGGACCGCTCGGCCCTCGACGACGCGCTGAAGATCGCCGGAGGCCGCCACGACCTGGTGGGCATCCGCGTCTATGACCCCCGCGAGACGGAGCTCCCCGACGTGGGGATCGTCGAGTTGCGCGACGCCGAAACGGGCCGCAAGGTGTGGGTCGATACCTCGTCGCGCGCCGTGCGCGACCACTACGCCGAATCGTGGCGGCAGCGCAGCGCCGAGATCGAGGCCACGCTCAAACACAACCGCATCGACACGGCCACCGTATCGACCGACGGCGACTACGTGGCCGAACTGATGAAACTCTTCAAACAGCGATGAAACGACTCTTTGCCATAGCGCTCCTCCTGCTGGCGGGCGCAACGGCCGCGGCGCAGCAGACGCCGCGGGTCACGGCGCACGTTGAACCGGACAGCATCGCCATCGGCGACCGGTTCGACTACGTCATCGACGTCGAGAAGGATCTGGTGCAGGTGGTCGAGTTCCCCGAGTTCGAGGACCCGAAGGGGCAGATCGAACTGGTCGAGAGCCTGCCGGTCGATACGCTCGAGCGCGACGGACGCCACCTGAAGCTCCGCAAGCGCTACCGCCTGGCCGCCTTCGACGAGGGACACTACAACCTCGGCACGGCCCACGTGCTCTACGCCGACAAGAACATCCTCGACACGCTGTCGAGCCGCGACTCGATCTATCTGAAGGTCGGGACCTTCGAGATCGACTCCACCTCTCAGTCGATCTACGACGTGAAGGACCTGCACAACCTGCCGTTCCGGCTGGGCGAAATCCGCACCTACCTCATCTGGGGCGCCGCGGCGCTGCTGCTCATTGCAGCCGCAGCCTGGGGGCTCGTGCGGTGGCTCCGCAGCCGCGGCAAACGAATCGGCGACCTCTTCCGCCCGGCCCCGCCCCTGCCGCCGCACGTCGCGGCCATCCAGGCCCTCGAGGCGCTGCACAACCAGAAACTCTGGCAGAACAACCGCCACAAGCAGTACTACTCGGGCATCACCGACATCCTGCGCACCTACATTGCGGCCCGCTGGGAGATAGGCGCCATGGAGATGACCTCCGACGAGATCATCGCGGCGATGCAGCCCGTCGAACTGCCCGACAAGGCCCGCATGGACCTCACGGCGATCCTCCGCGTGGCCGACCTGGTGAAGTTCGCCAAGGCGGCCCCCGAGGCCGAAGAGAACGAGGCCTGCTACCTGAAGGCCTACTATTTCGTCGAGGAGACCAAGCTCGTCGAGGAGGATGCTCCCACCGAAGGTCCCGACCCGACGCAACCCTAAAACGGCAAGAACGATGTACAGAATGCTTTGCATACTCCTCGTCCTCCTTGCAGCCACGGAAGCAACGGCCCAGCAGATGCCCGAACGGTCGCTGGTGCGCAAGGGCAACCGGCAATACAACAAGGGAGAGTACGGGGAGGCGATCAAACGCTACGAGGAGGCACTGAAGGCGGCCCCCGAATCCTTCGAGGCCACCTACAACCTCGGCAACGCCCTCTACAAGGCCGAACGGTTCGACACCGCCGAACAGACCATCCTCCGGGCCACAGCCGACACGCTGCGCACGGACAACGAGCTGGCCGAGACCTACTACAACCTCGGCAACGCCCAGTTCAAGCAGAAGAAGTACAAGGAGGCGCTCGAAAGCTACAAGCAATCGCTGCGACTCAACCCCTCCGACATGGAGGCCAAGTACAACTATGCCTACACCAAGCGGCTGCTCGACGACCAGAACAAGGACGGCGGCGGTGGCGGCAACGACCAGCAGAACCAGGACCAGAATCAGAACCAGCAGAACCAGAACGGCCAGGGGCAGCAAAACCCGCAGCAGGGCGACAACAAGCAGCAGCAGGGCGACAACAATCCGAACAAGAAGCAGGACGGCGACCCGCAGCAGCAGCCCGCGAAGCCCGATAACAGCCAGGGCGACAAGGGCGACGGAAAGGGACAGCCCACCCCTTCGGGCATCTCGCCTCAGGAGCAGGAGCAGATGCTCGACGCCATCCAGGCCCAGGAGGACAAGACGCAGGAGAAGCTCAAGGAGAAGCGCCAGGGCGTCGTGGTCCGCGGCAAGAAAAACTGGTAAAACGACACGACCATGCATTTCGCATCACCCCATTATCTGTGGCTGCTGACGCTGCTCGCACCGATGATCGCCTACTACGTCTGGCGGACGATGCAGGGCGGCGCAGCCATCCAGATCTCGACCGTCGAGGGCGTCGCACGCGCCCCGAAGAGCGTGCGCTACTACCTGCGCCACCTGCCCTTCGCATTGCGGGCCGCCGCCTTCGGGCTGCTCGTCGTCGCACTGGCACGGCCGCAGCAGATCGAACAGAACGTACGCACCTCCTCCGAAGGCATCGACATCATGCTGGCCATCGACGTCTCGGCCTCGATGCTGGCCCGCGACTTCGAGCCCGACCGCATCACGGCGGCCAAGGAGGTGGCCGGATCGTTCATCTCCGACCGTTACGGCGACCGCATCGGACTGGTGGCCTTTGCCGCCGAAGCCTTCACGCAGAGCCCCCTGACCACCGATCAGAGCACCCTGCAGACGCTGCTCGCGCAGATCCGCAGCGGCCTGATCGACGACAGCGGCACAGCCATCGGCAACGGACTGGCCACGGCCATCAACCGCCTGCGCGAAAGCGATGCCAAGTCGAAGGTCGTCATCCTGCTCACCGACGGCGTGAACAACCGCGGCGAGATCACCCCGATCACCGCCGCCGAGATCGCCAAGGCGCAGAACATCCGCGTCTACACGATCGGCGTGGGCACCGAGGGGATGGCCCCCTATCCGGCCGTGGACATGTTCGGCAACATCACCTTCGTCAAGCAGAAAGTCGAGATCGACGAGAAGACCCTCACGGCCATGGCCGAGATGACCGGAGGCCGCTATTTCCGCGCCACGGACAACGCCAAGCTCAAGGCCATCTACGACGAGATCAACCAGCTCGAGAAGAGCAAGGTCGAGGTCACCGAGCACCTCTCCTACCACGAGCAGTTCCTTGCGTGGGTGCTCGCGGCGCTGGGGCTGCTGCTGGCCGAGTTCCTCCTCGCGAACCTCGTGCTGAAACGAATACCGTAAAAAACGCACTACGCACATGTTCCGATTTGCCAATCCGCAATACCTCTGGCTGCTCGCCGCCCTTCCGGTGCTCGCGGCCCTCTTCTGGCTGGCCATGCGCAACCGCCGCAGGCGGCTGGCCCGCTTCGGCCGTCCGGAGGTGCTCGACGGGCTGATGCCCGAAGTCTCGAACGGCCGCGTGGTCATCAAGTTCCTGCTCTTCGCCGCGGCCGTGCTGCTGATCGCACTGGCGGCGGCCCGCCCGCAGTTCGGGTCGAAACTCCGCGAGGAGAAGGCCCAGGGCATCGAGATGATGCTGGTGGTCGATGTCTCGAACTCGATGCTCGCCGAAGACTTCGAGCCCAACCGCCTCGAGCGGACCAAATACGCCATCGGCAAGCTCTTCGACGGGCTCAAGCAGGACCGCGTGGGTCTGATCGTCTTCGCCGGCGAGCCGAAGGTGCAGCTGCCCATCACCTCGGACTACCGCATGGCCCGGGCCTTTGCCCGCCGCATCGACCCCTCGCTGGTTTCGGTGCAGGGCACGGCTGTCGGCAAGGCGCTCGAACAGGCGCTGCTCTCCTTCTCGGGCGACACGGAGCAGCCGCACGGCCGCGTGGTGATCCTCATCACCGACGGCGAAAATCACGAGGACGACGCCCTGGCCGTGGCCGAACGGGCCGCCAAACAGGGCATCCGCATCTACACGATCGGCATCGGCACGCCCGAGGGGGCCCCGATCCAGATCGACGGAGAGTTCATCAAGGACGAGCAGGGCGAAATGGTCGTCTCGAAGCTCAACGAGCAGATGCTCGCCCAGATCGCCGAGACGACCGGCGGAGCCTACGTCCGCGCCACGAAGCAGGATATCGGTCTCGACGAGATCGTCAAGGAGATCAATTCGATGGAGCAGGCGGAGCTCTCGACCCTGCGCTTCGAGGAGTTCAACGAGCAGTACCAGTACCTGCTCATCGCCGCCCTCGTGCTGTTGCTGGCCGAATTCCTGCTCCTGCCGCGCCGCAACCCGCTGCTGGCCCACCTGAACATCTTCCGCGAGAAGAGGTAACCGCCCGGCAGGGGCCGAATACGCCCGGAACTCGACACGAAACCGAACAAGAATATGACCCGATTCAAGGACAAATGCGTGCTGATCACCGGCGGAGGCTCGGGCATCGGCCGGATCATGGGCCGGCTGGCGCTCGAACGGGGTGCCCGCAAGGTCGTCGTATGGGACATCGACGAGCGCAACATCGCCGCCTCGCTGGCGGCCTACGCCGCCCCGGAACGGACGGCGGGTTACCGCGCGGACGTTTCGGACCGCCGGCAGGTCGAGGAGACCTTCGCCCGCACGACGGCCGAATGCGGTCCGGTGGAGATCCTCATCAACTGCGCCGGCATCATCACCGGCAACAAGACCTTCGACCGCCAGACCCCCGAAGAGATCGAACGCACGATGGCCGTCAATGCCACGGCCCCGATGTACCTCACGCTGCAGGCCCTGCCCGGCATGCTGGAGCGCAACGAGGGGCACATCTGCAACATCGCCTCGGCCGCCGGGATGATCTCCAATCCCCGCATGTCGGTCTACGCAGCAAGCAAGTGGGCCGTCATCGGGTGGTCGGACTCCCTGCGCATCGAGCTGCAGGAGGCCCGCAGCGGGGTGCATGTCACCACCGTAGCCCCCTACTACATCGCCACGGGCATGTTTGCCGGCGTCCGTTCGCGTCTGGTGCCGATCCTCGATCCCGAGAAGACGGCCCGCCGCATCGTGCGTGCCGTCGAGCACAACCGCACCTTCCGCGGTCTGCCGTGGGGATTCCACTTCATCCGTCTGGTCCAGGGACTGCTGCCCGACAAGCTGTTCGACGCCCTGGTCGGCAACGCGATGGGGATCTACCGCACGATGGACCACTTCACCGGACGACGCACCCCCAACCACACATCCAACCGATAAACCGAAGCGCCATGACACCCGCAAGCACCTCCTCAGACCGCATCGCCGCAATCCGCGCGGCCCAGAATGCCTATTTCCGCACGGGAGCCACCCTCCCGGCCGGTTTCCGCCGCACGATGCTCCGCCGCCTGGAGCAGGCGCTCGTGCAGTGGGAGGGAGCGCTGTGTGAGGCGCTGTGGCTGGACCTGCACAAATCGCCCGAGGAGGCCTACCTCACCGAGCTGAGCATCGTGCGGGGCGAGGTGCGCCACCACCTGCGCCACCTCGGGCACTGGATGCGTCCCGAGCACCGGCCGACGCCGCTCAAGCTGCAGCCCTCGTTGAGCCGCATCCTCTCCGAACCGCTCGGCACGGCACTCATCGTCGCCCCGTGGAACTACCCCGTGCAGCTGCTGCTCAACCCCCTGGTGGGGGCCATTTCGGCCGGATGCACCGCCGTGCTCAAACCCTCGCCCTACACCCCGCACGTGGCCGACACCCTTGCACGGATGATCGCCCAGATCTACGACGAAGAGTATGTCGCCGTCGTACAGGGCCACCGCGATGTCAATACACTCCTGCTCCGCGAACGCTGGGACCTGATCTTCTTCACCGGAAGCCCCGAACTGGGCCGCATCGTCATGGAGGCGGCCGCACGCCACCTGACCCCCGTCGTCCTGGAGCTGGGCGGCAAGAGCCCCTGCATTGTGGACAGCGGCGCCAATATCGGGATCGCCGCACGCCGCATCGCCTGGGGCAAGACGCTCAATGCCGGGCAGACCTGCATCGCCCCCGACTACCTGCTGCTCCACCGCTCGCTCCTCGAGGAGTTCCCGGCAGCCTACGCCCGGGCCATCAGGCAGCTGCACGGCGACGACCCGCAGCGCAGCCGCCACTACGTCCGCCTGGTCAATGACCGGGCCTTCGACCGCGTGGCCGGCTACCTCCGCCAGGGAAAGATTCTCACAGGCGGGCGCACCGACCGCTCGGAGCGCTACATCGAACCGACACTGCTCGCGGAGGTCGATCCCGACGCTCCGGTCATGCGGGAGGAGATTTTCGGGCCCGTACTGCCGGTCATTCCGTTCGACACGGCGCAGCAGGTCGTCGATTTCGTCACCTCGCGTGAAAAGCCGCTGGCGCTCTACTACTTCGGGCCCGAGCGGACAGGCCGCGACGTGCTGCTGCACACCTCGTCGGGCGGCGCCTGCCTCAACGACACGATCATGCACATCGCCAACGAGCAGATCCCCTTCGGCGGAGTAGGCAACTCGGGCATGGGCCGCTACCACGGCCGCGACAGCTTCGACGCCTTCTCGCACCGCCGGGCCACGGTGACCACCCCGACCTGGATCGATCCGCCGTTCCGCTACATGCCCTACCGCTTCTTCCGCTGGGTCAAGCGCATCCTCTGACCGCCGTCCGCGCCCGTCCGCTGCGGAGCGCAGCAAAAAATCACCGGAGGCCGGGGTCTCGCGGGAAATTTTTCGTATCTTTGCAGCGCAGGTCCGCTCTGTCGCCGCCGGCGCAAGCCGGGGGAGGAAAGTCCGGGCAACACAGAGCGCCACGCAAGCTAACGACTTGACAGCCGTGAGGTTGTGGGAGCGTAACAGAGAATGACCGCCCGCCGGCGGAAGATTCGGGACACGACGGGATCCGTGCGATGCCGCAGGTCTCCGGCTCCGAACGGCGGGTAAGGGTGAAAAGGCGGGGTAAGAGCCCACCGCGGAGGCAGCAATGTCATCCGGCCGTACGTCCCGTGGGTTGCAAGACCGTGTATACCGGCAATCAAGGATGGCTCGTCCGATGTCGGGGGGTAGGTTGCTTGAGGCGGCAGGTGACTGCCGTCGTAGATAAATGACAGAGACCCGGAGTCCGCTCCGGGGACAGAACCCGGCTTACAGGGCCTGCAAAGCAGAACGAGGGGTATCCCGCAGGGGAGCCCCTCGTTTCGTGTTCCGGGCGGTTATCCGCCACAGGACTGTCCGACCCGCACCCGGAGAGGTCACATCAGTCCCATGCGCTTGCGGGCGAAGGGGATGACCCATGCGGGCGACTGTTCCCGGGCAATCAGCTCCCGCATCCGGTCCATGTAGGGATGCACGTGCTGGAAATAGCGTCTGAGGCCCGCACAGAGCGAATTCTTGCGGCAGCCGTCGCGCCCCGTTTCGAAGCGGTGCTTCGGGCACTCGCCCCGGCAGGCGAAATAATAGTCGCAGCGCAGGCATTCGGCCGGCAGGGCGTTGCGTTTGGCAAGCCCGAACTCGATGCGCCGCCGCGAGCGGTAGATCTCCGCGAGCGGCGTCTCGCGGATGTTGCCCAGCAGGTATTCGGGATAGACGAAGTGGTCGCACGAATAGACGTCGCCGTTGTGCTCGACGACCAGCGCATCGCCGCACGTCTCGCCCATCGAGCAGACCCCCGGCCGCACGCCGCACCACTGGGCCAGCGTCGCGTCGAACATCTGTACGAAATACTGGCCCACGTCGGCAACGACCCACTCGTCAAACACGTCGCAGAGGAAACGCCCGTACCCATCGGCCGTCACGGACCACTCGGCCAGCCGCGCCCCCTCGCGTTCGGGCGAGACGATCAGCGGGCGGTGGTACCCCGCGACATCAACCACATGCTCCACGGCCGGCAGGAACTGCATGTAGCGGCTCCGCACCGTATCGCGGAAGAAACGGTAGATCTCCGCGCCGCGTCCCTCCGAAAGGCGGTTCACGACGCTGAGCGTATTGAACTCGACGCCGCCCCGACGGAAGAGCTCCACCGTGCGCATCACCCGCTCGAAGGTCGGCCGCCCGCCCTTCGTCACACGGAAGGCGTCGTGGATCTCCTGCGGGCCGTCGAGCGAGAGGCCCACCAGAAAGTTGTTCGCGGCAAAGAGCTCGCACCACGCCTCATCGACCAGCATGCCGTTGGTCTGCAGCGTGTTCTCGATGCGCTTGCCGCCGGCATACTGCTGCTGCAACTCCATTGCCTTCCGGTAGAAGTCGAGCCCGAGCAGCAACGGCTCGCCCCCGTGCCAGCAGAAGGTTACCGTCGGCACCTCGTTGGCCTCGATGTACTGGCGGATGTAGCACTCGAGCAGGTCGTCCGGCATCACGGCCTGGCGTCCGCCGTACTGCACGGCCTTGTCCAGATAATAGCAGTAGTGGCAGTCGAGGTTGCAGGCCGAGCCTGCAGGCTTGACCATCGTCGAGAAGGCCACGGGACCCGCCTGCTTCTCGGCATCGCGGAAGGTGAAGATTTCCTTTTGCTTCATTCTTTTCGGGGCGTCTTTCCACCTCGCCCTTTCCGGAGAGGCGGATGGACAAATATACGAAAAAATCACTATCTTCGCGCAAACCGTCCCGCCGTTGAACCGCCTCGTCCCGCTGCTGCTCGCGCTGCTTGTCGTGCTGCCCGGAGCGCCCCGTGCCCGCACCCCGCACGGCGGCGGGCCCCAGTATTTCGGTCCCCGCAGCAACAGGGCCCTGGTGGTGGTCGAGGACGGGAAGACGGGCGATCCGCTCATCGGCGCCACGGTCCGCATCGCAAGCCGTGGCGACACGCTGCAGGGAACCACCGCCAAGCGGGACTACTACCGCGAGGTGGTCGCCGCCTACGCATGCGACCGCATCTTCCGCGACTCGGTCGATCTGGAGGTCTCCTACGTCGGCTACCGGAACTTCCGCAAACGCTACGCCCCCGACGAATTCCGCTACACGGTTCCCGTCCGGATGGAGGTGGACCCGCAGGCGATCGCACAGGTGGTGGTGGTCGGCAAGCGGGTGGCGATGGTCTTCCGGGGCGATACGACGGTCTACGACGCCGGCGCCTTCAAGACGCTGGCCGACGACCGCTTCGGCGAACTCGTCCGGCAGCTGCCCGGCGTCGAGATCCGCAACGAGAAGATCTATGCCAACGGCAAGGAGGTCAAGCGCGTGCTCATCGACGGCCGCGACCTCTTCGGAGAGGCCACGCAGCACGTGCTCACCGACCTCGAGGCCTCGGACGTGAAGCACGTGCGCATCTACGAGGAGACCTCGCCCGAGGCCCGGCGGACGAACGACATCGCCGCCGGGAAGGAGAAGGTGATGAACATCGAGACGAAATCCAAGCGCGCCGTCCTGCGGGGCGGATCGTTCGAGGCGACGCTCGGCGCCAGCCTCGAGGAGGACAACTCCGGGCGGCACGAGATCCGCCACACCGAGTCGGCCTCGCTCTACCGCAACAGCGAGCGGGGCAACCTGCGTCTCGACCTGCACAACTCGAAGGACGACGGGCAGAAGGAGAATGCGGCATTCACTTCGCGGATCACCCCGCAGCAGCGCACCCACGCCTCCCTGGAACATACGCTCCGCCGCGGCGACTCGACCTCGGTGATGAGTGCCGTGGACTTCACCCGCGAGCGGAGCAGTTCGCTCGACAGTTCGCTGAGCGACTACTTTCCCACCGACGAGTACACGCTCCGCAGCGACGAGAGCCGCAGCACGTCGCGCTCCGGCTCGCTCGGGGTAGGCATCCGCAACATGACCGTCATCCGCCGCAGACAGAACTCCTTCTTCGCCAGCGCCAACGCCCGCTTCAGCGGCTTCGACTCCCGCAGCGGGAGCCGGACCCTGCGCCGCATCGACGGGGAGCAGACCCTGACCGACATGCACACGGACAACGACCGCCGCAACATCGACGCCGCACTCAATGCCGGATACGATTTCCGCCTCTCGCCCCGCTCGTCGATGAACCTCTCGGCCGGCGTGAACTACTCTTCAGGCGACAGCGACGGCCGGCAGACCGACACGCTGGCCTCGACCCCCGGGCTGCGCCTTCGGCTGCACAACGACGGCAAGGGGACCCGCTGCAACATTAACGCCTCGGCAGCCTATCGCTACCGGCTGGGCGAACACGGCCAGATCCACCTCTCCTACCACTTCGCCCGCGAGCACAACCGCTCGCGGCAGCGCGCCCGCGACTACCTGAACGACCCGCAGGGGGTCGTCGATACGGTGAACAGCTACGACTACACGACCGACACCCGCCGCCACACGGTACGCTCGGGAGGCGGCTACTACGACGACCGCTTCCGCCTGTTCGGATCGGTCGAGTTCTCGGCCAGCGAGATCGTGCGCAGCGAGCGCTTTCCCGAGCGGCACCGCTTCCCGCGGCACTTCCTGCAGCTCAACCCGACGCTCGACCTCTCGGTCGGTTCGCCGCGGCGCAACTTCTCGCTCCACATCGGCTCCTACTCGCAGACCATCCCCGTCGAGGCGCTGCGCCAGACGCTCGACGCCACCAACCCCCTTTCGCTGCGCACGGGCAACGACCGCCTGCAGCAGCCGAACGACCTGTCGGGATCGACCTCCCTGTCGCTCAACAACGCCGAGAAGGCCCTCAACTGCTCGGTGACGCTCTACGGCTCCTACACGTTCAACTACATCACCTCGCGGACCCGCCTCTTCCTCGAAGAGACCTACCTCCCCGAGTACGACTATACAGCGCAGCCCGGAGCGCAGCTCTCCTCGCAGGTCAATGTCGGCGGGTGCTACCGCGTCGGCGGATCGTTCTTCTACTCGCAGCAGATCGCCCCGATCCGCTCGACCCTCCGCGGCAGCCTCTCCTACAACTTCGGACAGACGCCCTACTACCTCGACGAGCGACTCTACCGCTCGGGCAACCACTCGCTCTCGGTCACGGCGGGGTTCAACTCGGGTTTTTCGGAGAAGATCCGGCTCGACATCTCCTCCTCGACCGTAATGAGCTCCTACACGACCCAGGAGACCTCCACGCGCGACCTGCGCGAGCAGCTCATCGGCAACATCGACCTGCGTCTGGGAAAATATTTCGGACAGATCGGCGTCCGCTACGAGTTCTACTGCAACAGCCGCTCGCACGAACTGACGACACACAACGTCCTCCTGAACCTGGCTGCCGGACGCAAGTTCGGAAAGGAGAACCGGCTGAGCCTTTCGGTCGGGGCCGTCGATCTGATCAACCGGCCGGACGCCACCGCCACGCTGTTCAACACCTACTACATCCTCACCTCGACGACCTCCTACCTGGGGCGCTACGCCTACCTCGAACTGGGCTACACCTTCTGAGCCAGTCCTTCCGACGAAAAGCGCCGCACTCCCTTACGGGGTGCGGCGCCAAAACCTTGCGGCCGATCCTGCGTCAGAGGCCGAGCGTGGAGAGGTGTTCCAGACCGTCCTGCGGATAACGCACGCCCCAGGCGGCGCGCAGGGAGTCGAGCAGGCGCATGACCCGCAGCGTCTCGGCATGCGGTATCTCGCGCGGTTCGCAGCGCCCGGCGCGGATCGCCTCGACCGCCGACGCCACCTCGTACTCGAAGCCGGTCAGCTTCGGCGGGCAGACATGCCGCGCGACAAGCCGATGGGAGGTGTCGTAGACCTCGGCCGTGCAGGAGTCGTTGATGTTGTCCACCACCAGGTAGCCCCCATCGCCCGAGACGATGCCCTGCCGGTCGGTGGCACAGCAGGCCGTGGCGGAGAGTACGGCCATGCGGCCGTCGCCGTAGCGGAAGGTGATGCTCTCCTGCATATCGACCCCCGACGGGCCCTTCACGCAGGACGAAGCCACCGACTCGACCTCCGTGCCGAAGAGCGCGAAGGCGAAGTTGATCGGATAGACCCCCAGGTCGAGCAGCGCCCCGCCGCACAGCTCCGGCCGGACGATCCGCTCCTTGTCGGCGATGGCATAGCCGAGGTTGGCCGTCAGCATCTGCGCCCGGCCCACCGCGCCGTCGCGGACCAGATCGGCAACCGTCGTCGTGAAGGGCATGTAGCGCGTCCAGATGGCCTCGCCGAGGAATACGCCCCGCTGTTGGGAGAGGCGGATGAGTGCCTCGGCTTCGGCGGCGTTGGCCGTGAAGGCCTTCTCGCAAAGGACGGGTTTGCCGCATTCGAGGCACATTCGCGCCTGGGGATAGTGGTGCGAATGGGGCGTAGCGATGTAGACGAGGTCCACGTCGGGATCAGCCGCCAGCTCCCCGTAGGAGCCGTACGACCGCGTGAAGCCGTGCTCGCGGGCGAAAGCCGCGGCCTTCGCCCCGTCGCGCGAAGCGATCGCATAGGGTTCCACCCCTTCCATTCCGCGCAGCGTGCGCGCCATCTTCACCGCAATGTGCCCGGCACCGAGAATGCCCACTCTGAATCGTTCCATCGCATGCTTGTTTTGGGACAAAAATACGGAAAAAACGGGACACCACACCGTTCCCGGAACGATTTTCCAACTCCTTGCGGCAGGATGCGCGAAATCCCGTATTTTTCGCTATCTTTGTGAGAAACATAATCCTTCCTTACATGAAAAAATCGTGTGTACTGGTCAGCGGCGGTGCGGGATACATCGGGTCGCACACCACCGTGGAACTCATCAATGCCGGCTACGACGTGGTCATCGTCGATAACCTTTCGAACAGCGACATCAGCGCCGTCGAGGGCGTGCGCCGCATCACGGGCGCGGAGATTCCCTTCGTCAAGGTGGACTGCTGCGACCGCGAAGCCTTCCGCAAGGTCTTCGAACAGTACGAATTCGACTCGGTGATCCACTTCGCCGCATCGAAAGCCGTCGGGGAGTCGGTGCAGAAACCGCTCGAATACTACGGCAACAACCTCACGTCGTTCATGAACGTTATCTCGCTCATGCGCGAGTTCGGGCGTCAGAACATCGTCTTCTCGTCGTCGTGCACCGTCTACGGCGAACCGGACAAGCAGCCCGTCACCGAACAGACGCCCCGCAAACCGGCCACTTCGCCCTACGGCAACACCAAGCAGATGTGCGAGGACATCCTGCGCGACTCGCTGGCCGCCTATCCCGGACTGAAGGGCATCGCCCTGCGCTACTTCAACCCCATCGGCGCCCACCCGTCGGCCCTGATCGGCGAGCTCCCGCGCGGCGTGCCGCAGAACCTCGTGCCCTACATCACGCAGACGGCCGCCGGAATCCGCGAATGCCTCTCGGTCTTCGGCGACGACTACCCGACGCCCGACGGATCGTGCATCCGCGACTACATCGACGTCGTGGACCTGGCCCGCGCCCATGTGGCCGCCATCCGTCGCATGATCGAGGACCGCAACGTGCAGCCCTACGAGATCTTCAACATCGGCACCGGCCGCGGGGTCTCGGTGCTTGAACTGGTCCGCAAGTTCGAAGAGGTCAATAACCTGAAGCTCAACTACAGAATCGCACCGCGCCGCGAAGGCGACATCATCGCCATCTGGGCCGACCCGACGCTGGCCAACAACGAGCTGGACTGGAAGGCCGAACGCACGCTCGATGAGACGCTCGCTTCGGCCTGGGCCTGGGAGAAACACCTCCGCGGCATCCAGTAAGGAAAAACTTCCGACGCGGGACGGCGGAGACCGGACGGGGGGGGGCGGACCCGACAACCGGGAAAGCCGGACCGAACCATTGGAAAGAAAAACCGAATCCCCTCCATATAC
>FR892005.1:17663-19428 GCA_000434235.1 Alistipes sp. CAG:268
TTTTGATCCGGAAAAGTGCCGGGAAAGGGATCCGGGACACCTACCGCCGCCGGACGGTCGAGGTCTGCGCCTCCAGACGGCAGGGCCCGTCGTAAGTCACCTGGGACGTCGCGGCCGCATCGACGCGCAACGACTCCGAACACCACACGTCGGCCTTCGAATAGCTCGACGTACGGATGTCGTAGCGTTTCACCCGCAAATCCGGAGCCGAGAAGCTGCTCTGCGGCGAGAGCTGCACGGACACCGCCTCCACATCAGCCGAACCCGTGAACACGAGTTTCCCGTAACTGGCCACCGAAGCCTCGCACCGTCGGCCGGCAAAGGCACTCTGGAGCACTCCGCTGCTGCTGACCGAAGCCTTCAGCTCCGAAACATCGATCGGGCCGGAAAACCGGGCATAGCTCGACACCCCAACCGACGCGGCATCGGCCCGCAGCGCTCCCGAGAACTTGCCGCCGCTGCTGACCGAGAGGTCGGCCTGCGCAGCACGGATATCGCCGTTGAAGGAGCCGTAACTGCCCACCGAAACGGCGGCTGTTCCGACACACGACAGCGGGCCCTCGAAGGTCCCGTAGCTGGCGACAGTGAGCTGGGCGCCGGCGCTTTCGACCTTGCCCGTAAAACGGCCGTAACTCGACACCTGGAGCCGAGAATCTCCCGAATCGACGATATCGGCCTTCACGGAGCCATAGGAGGAGACCGAGACGGAAAGGTTCTTCACCCTGAGGGGCGTCGCACTCTCGAATCCGGCATAGGAACCGACCGAGATCTCACGCAGCGACGCCGACACGGGAACCACCACCGAAATGGAGAGGTTCTCGATCCGGCGGGTCCGCCCGGAGCGCGGCAGGAGACTGAAAGCCAGCCGACCGCCGGTACGGTCGAGTTTCAGGTAGTCGATCACGTTGTCATCGGCCGTCACCGTGATGGTCCGGGCCGTGGGACTGACGGTCACATGGAAGAAGGCGCCGGTCTCGATGGCCGTATAGTCGCCCGCTGTCCCCCAGTCCTGCGAGACACGCCGGCCGCTTCCGGACAACACCCGCGGCATCTCCGTGCGGCGTTCCCCCGCCGCGCGCTTGCTGCCCGTGCTTCCGCCCGCCGCGCGCTTGATGCTCGTGCCGATCTGTCCTTCGGCATTGTAGAGCTGCCGGATCTGCTCGGCCGTGAGCACCTCGGCAAAGCGGTCCACATAGTCGCGCTTGACCTGCGCCACGGCGGCGATGTTGGACAGGCGCTCCTTCAACACGGTGCGCTGGCGCGCATCGTCGGCCGTCACCGGATCGGAGACGCTGCGCACGGCGCGCTCCAGCGCCTCGCGATAGGAGGCATAGATCGGATCGAAGACCTTGCGCTGGCGAGCCGAAAGGTTCAGCAGACGGACCACCTCCTCACGGGCGGCGGCATTCAGTTCATCGAGCGTCTGACGTCCGGGGGCCGTCTGCTCGAAATCGTCGATGGCCGCCCGAATGTCGGCCACGGCCTGCCGCATCGCAGGGTCGGAGGAGGATCCCTCCGCATAAAACGCCGCCCCGAGAGCGACAATCAGCAGGAACATCTTCTTCATGGCAAAAGCGGTTTTCAAAGTTGTTGGTTGAAAAGGATATCGTCGTAATTTTCCGCAGCGGCCTGCTGCAGCGTCTCGGCCGGAGCCGTCGAGAGGAGGCCGTCGAAATCGGAGTGCCCGTCGGCCGCAGGCCGCTGCAGGCGGAGCGCCAGGACGACACCCGCCACAACCACGGCCGCACCGGCAGCGGCTATTCCC
>FR892005.1:19450-32092 GCA_000434235.1 Alistipes sp. CAG:268
CCCCAGCGCAGCAACGCCCGCGCCGCAATCCGGCGAAGCCCCGGACGCTCCGCATCCGCCGCATCCAGGCGGCGGCCGATACGCGCATGCAACGCCTCGAAGGCCGCCTCGGAGAATTCATAAGGCATGCGCCGATCATTCGTTTCAAAAGGTTCGTTCATCACTCTTCCCTCAATATCTGTTTCAGTTTCTCCACGGCATGGTGGTAATTGACCCGCAGGGTCGGCTCGCGCTGCTGCAGAATGCGGGCAATCTCGGCATAGGAGAGCCCGTCGTAGTAGCGGAGGTTGAAGACCAGCCGCTGGCGGAGCGGCAGATTCAGCACCGCCTGCTGGAACCGCACCAAAGCCTCCTCGGCCGCATCGCCGCACTCCTCCGACACCCGGTCGGCCAGTTCGCGGCTCACATCGTCGAGCGAGGAGAAGAGGCCGCGCCGCCGACGGCGCAGCAGCGAAAGGGCCGTACGGGTGGCAATGCGGTAGAGCCAGACCCGCAGCTCGGCCGCCCCGCCCCGAAAGGAGTCCAGGGCATCATAGGCCTTGACGAAGCTCTCCTGCACGACATCCTCGGCATCCTCGTGGACGACGACCAGCCGGCGCACGTGCCAGTACAACGGCCGGAGCCAGGCCCCGACAACCGCATCGAACGCCTCGCGCCGGACCGCCGGATCGTGCAGTCCGGCCAGAAGCCCATCCGATATTTGCCGACTTTCCGCCATGCTTTCCGTATATAAGACGCCCCAAAGGTGCAAAAGTTAAATCCCCGGTGGAAATTTTTCCGCACAAAAACGCAAAATCCGCATCCGATGTTTTTCAGTCCGAATAATTTGGCTTATCTTTGCCTCCCGAAAACAGGCGGAAATGGGATGCGGTCCGCAGAGGCCGCGTTGAGAACCGCCGGTGGTAACACTTAACAAAAAACACAACATCATGAAAACCATTTCGGTAAAAGCCACGGCACGTGCCGAGTTCGGCAAGAAGGCTGCCAAGGCAGTGCGTCGCGAGGGTCTGGTTCCCTGCGTTCTGTGCGGCAACGGCGAGACGGTCTCCTTCTCGGTAGACCCCCGCGAGATCAAGCCCCTGATCTACACCCCCAACTCCTACATCGTGGAGTTCGACTTCGACGGCAAGAAGGAGCAGGCCGTGCTCCGCGAGGCCCAGTTCCACCCCGTGCGTGAGGAGATCCTCCACCTGGATTTCTACCGCATCGCCGAGGGCAAGCCCGTATCGATCGCCATCCCGGTACGCCTGACCGGTAACGCCGAGGGTGTGAAGGTCGGCGGCAAGCTCGTTCTGTCGGCCCGCAAGCTCACCGTGAGCGCCACGGTGGAGAACCTCCCCGACGAGATCGTCGTAGACGTGACGCCGCTGGGTGTGGGCAAGACGATCTTCGTGGGCGACCTGAAGTTCGAGAACCTGAAGTTCGTGACGCCCGCTACGACGGCTGTCTGCGCCGTTCGCGTAACCCGCGCATCGCGTGGTGCCGAGGCCGCAGGAAAATAGTCCCGACCGCGTATGAAATACCTCATCGTTGGACTGGGGAACATCGGCGCCGAGTACGCCGACACCCGGCACAACATCGGTTTCAAAGTGTTGGACGCCCTCGCAGAGGCGTCCAACGCTGTTTTTACCACGGCCCGCTACGGCGATGTGGCCGAGGTGAAGTACAAGGGCCGCACGCTCGTCCTGCTCAAGCCCTCGACCTACATGAATCTCTCGGGAAAGGCCGTGCGCTACTGGCTGGAGGCCGAGAAGATCGAGCGCGAGAACCTGCTGGTCATTTCGGACGACATTGCGCTGCCCTTCGGCACCCTGCGCCTGCGCCCGAAAGGAAGTGCCGGGGGCCACAACGGACTGAAGAACATCGCCGAACTGCTCGGCACCGAGGAGTATGCGCGCATGCGTTTCGGCGTGGGCGGCGACTTTCCCAAGGGACACCAGGTCGAGTATGTACTGGGTGAATGGACCGACGAGCAGCGCCAGGCGATGCCCGAGCGGCTGAAGATCTTCGTCGATGCCATCCGTTCGTTCGCAACGGTCGGCTGCGCAATGACCATGAACTTCTTCAACTTCAACAAGAAATAAAACCGCTCCGTGCGGTACAACGGGAAAGGGGATGCCTCGTATGGAGGCACCCCCTTTTTGCTCGCCCGCGCCGAGCCGGCCGGAACTGCGGCGGCCGAAAGCCTGCCCTCACGCAGAACCGGGACCGGCCGGGCAGGATCAGGCAGGCGGAATCGGGCCAGACCGGACGGCCGCACAGAGTCAGATCGCCGGGACGTCGGCGCGGTCCCACCAGAGGCGCGTGCCGCCGTTGTCACCGGCCACCTGCGCCGCCCCGGAGCTCTCCCCGACGAGCAGTTCGACGCCCCGCTGGCAGGCCGCCGTATTGGCATTGAGCTCCGTTTCGTTGTAGATCAGGCGCCGCGGCCCCTCGGCCGTGCTGATCAGCCCGCCGCTGTCGTTCTGCCCGATCGCAAAGAGCGCCGGGAAGCCCGTGCGCCGATAGTCGGCCCACGCCTCGGTCGAGAGCGGGAAGTTGGCGATCCACTTCTGCGTGATGATCCGTGCCAGCTTGTCCTGATCCGACGCACCTTCGTCCCACTTCACGCAGAGCGTATTGACCGGCTCACGGTTGTAGTCCGGGGTCGCCGGATCGACATAGGGAGCCTGCGTCGTCTCGCCGGCCAGGTAGGCGTCGATCGTCGCATCGTCGGCCAGTGTCGCCCAGTCGTCGGGCAGGGACTGCTTGAACTCCGCATAGCCCTGCTCGGCATAGCTCTTCCGGTAGGCATACTGGTTGCGGATCGAGGTGCGCACACCCGTCTCATAGAGCGTCTGCACGCTCTGATCGGGAAGTTCGGGCCAGCGGAGCTTGGCCTCGGCACGCAGGAACCATCCCTCGGCCGCAAAGAGAATCGGCTGCGGCATGGTGAAGGTCCCGGCCCACCCCGAATAGTTGCTGTACATGTTCGGTTTGCCGCCGATGTTGCAGCCGGGAGGGATGCCGAGATAGGCCGTACCCTCGCGAAGCAGCACCGTCTGCCCGTCCTCCTCGAGCGTGAGGTAGTCGGCATCGGCATAGACCAGGAAGCCGTTGGCATTGCGCTTGTCCACCAGCTTGCCCTCGTCGTCCGTCTCCTGGAGCGGTTTGGCACCGCTGCGGACGATCGGCTGGGTATTCCGCGTGAAGTAGAGCCCCAGGCGCGGGTCTTCCAGCCCCTTGAGCATCGTCACGAGCGAAGCCCCGGCGCCGCAGTCGCCCCAGTTGAACATGAGCCACATCTCGTTCTCAAGTCCCTTGGAGATCAACACGTCCTCCGATTCGAGCACGCCGCCCGCGATGGCCTCCGAAGCGGTCTGTTTCGCGGTTGCCGGATCGACCTTCACCATCCGCAGGGCGATGCGCAGCTTCAGCTGGTTCGCCACACGGGTCCAGAGCGTCTGGTCGCCCCCGCACCAGATGTCGTTCGTTGCCGTGAGGTTCGTCTGTCCGGCGGCGAAACCCTCGAGGGCCGAGTCGAGGTCCTCGAGCATCCGGGCGTAAACCTCCTGCTGCGAGTCGTAGGCGAACGACGAGGGCTGGAAAGCGTCACCCGCCGTGGCGAAGACCGACGTGAAGGGGACCGGTCCATAGGCATCCGTGTAGTTGAGCAGGTTGTAGGTCTGCACGACGCGCATCATCGCCGCCACGTCGGCCTTGCCCGAGGCGTCGCACTGCTTGATGATCCGCCCGGTGTTGTTCACGATGTGCAGCATGAAGTTCTCGTGCATGCCGCCGCAGTGGCCCCGGTCGAGGTTGTAGCGCTGCGAGGGGAAGTTGCCGTTCGGACTGCCGAAGTAACCGCCGAAAAGGTCAATGTGCAGGTTGGTCCAGTACTGGAAAAGGTTCTGCTGGTCGGGGTAGCTGTACCTCATCGGCTCGAGGAACTGCGCCTCGAAGGGCAGGTCGTCGGGATTGACCTCGTAGGGATTGGTATTGAGCCGCTCGAAGTCGCCCGTGCACCCCCACGACAGCAGGGCGGGAAGTGCGAGCGGCAGGGTCCGTTTGAAAAGGTATCGAAGATTCATGGTCCGTCGTTTTTTAGAAGTTGAGTTTCACGTTCACCCCGAAGCTGCGCGTCGTGGGGAGGTTGAAAATGTCGAAGCCCTGCACGCCGTTGCCCGTACCCATCGAGACGTCGGGGTCCATCGGGGCGTCCTTGTAGAAGAAGAAGAGGTTGCGCGCGATGAGCGAGAGGGTCAGGTTCTTCGCATCGCCGAACAGGTTGCGGAACGTATAGCCGAACGAGAGTTCGCGCAGGCGCACGTTCGTGGCATCGTAGACGTAGTCCTCGTTGTTGTACTGCGCGTTGTAGTTCAGCGCGCCCATCTCCTCGTAGTAGCCCTCCACGTTGGTAAAGCGCACCCCTTCGCGGAGCACGTAGCCCCGGTCGCGGGCCTCGGCCGAGCGTTTCGACACGCCCCAGGCGTCGAGCGCCGCCTCGGTCATCGACAGCACCTTGCCGCCGATGCGCGCATCGATGAGCAGGCTCAGCGAGAAGTCCTTGTAGCGGAACGTGTTGCTCCAGCCCATATTCACCTTCGAGTTCATGTCGCCGACATACTTCAGATCCGTGAGCCCCTCGCCCGAGAGGGCCGGAACCTCGTAGAGCACATTGCCCGCATCGTCGGTGATCTGCTTAACCTGCATTCGGCCCTCCTCGTCGCGCAGGATGTGGCGCACGTAGAGGTCGCCGAAGTGGCCGCCCTCCTTGAGGACGATCTGCGCACCGCCGAAGTTCTGGAGCGAAAGGCCGTCCTGCAGCCCCTCGACCAGCTCGATGATCTTGTTGTCGTTGTACGACAGGTTCAGGTCCGTGGACCACGAGAATTCGCTGCCGAAATCCTGCATCCATCCGAGCGATAGCTCGAAGCCTTCGTTCTGGACATTG
This sequence comes from Alistipes sp. CAG:268, assembly GCA_000434235.1. Classification (GTDB taxonomy): domain Bacteria; phylum Bacteroidota; class Bacteroidia; order Bacteroidales; family Rikenellaceae; genus Alistipes; species Alistipes avistercoris. The sequence continues at coordinate 24,384 of FR892005.1, forward strand.
CCCGCATTGACATACTGCTGGCGGTAACCCGTCCCCCACGGCGTGGTAATCGAGAAGAACTGGTTTCGGGTATTGGTCTTGTAATAAGTGGCCGTCACATGCAGGCGGTGTTGGAAGAACTCACCGTCGAATCCCGCCTCGAACGAGTGGGTCTTCTCGGGCTCCAGCACCCGGAACGGGGCGCGCTCGGGCGGCGTGATGGCCCCCTGGGCCCCCAGCGTGTAGAGCGGGTTGGTCATGTAGGCCGGCACGTCGTTGCCCACGATCGAGTAGGAGGCCCGGAACTTGAACAGATCGACCTGCTCGCCCATATCCACGAAGCGGTCGAGCAGCAGGCTGGCGCCGAACGACGGGTAGAAGAACGAGTAGCTGCGCGTGTAGGCCAGCGCCGACGACCAGTCGTTGCGCGCCGTAACGTCGAGGAACAGCCCCTCGCGGAAGCCGAACGTCGCCGTGGCGAAGAGCGAATTGAGCCGCTTGCGCGTCAGCCCCTGCGAGGCCATGTTCGCATAGTAGTTCTCCGGGATGAAGAGGTTCGGGTACATCACGTTGCCGTTGGGTTTGCCGTCGGTCATCGAGAACTTCGTACCCTCGGCCCACAGCTCCACGTCGTTCGACTGCGTGCGGGTCATGCTCGCACCGGCCGTGGCCTGAAGCGAACAGTCGCCCCAGACGTGGTTGTACTGCACGAGCGCATCGGCATAGAGCTGCTCGCTGAAGTAGCGGTTGTCCTTCATGCGGCCCATCGGATAGCGGTTGGCCGTCGAAGAGGCGTAGTAGTTGTGCTTGAAGTTGTCGTCGGCCCGCTCGTAGCGCATGCGTCCCGTGACGGAGAGCCCCTCGATGATGTCGTAGCGCACCTGTCCGCCGAACTCATAGCGGTTGCGCTCCGAGATGGGTTTCTGGCGGTTGAGGATCCAGTAGGGGTTGTCGAACTGCTCGAGCGAGGTATTCACCCAGTTGTGGACATTCGCGTTGAGGTTCGGGTCGTAGATCTCGTAATTGTCTCGGTAGTAGTTCCAGTCGCCGCCCCGCGGGAAGAGGTAGGCGCCCGTGAGCGGATTGACGAGCCATCCGGCAGCCGGCTGGTTCGAGACGTGCTGATTGACGTACTTGGCCGAGAAATCGACCTTCACGTGGTCGCCGAACAGGTCGAAACCTACCTTCGAGTTGAGCGTGTGCTGCGCGTAGTCGTTCTCGGGGGTGATGCCCTCCGAGGTGATGTTCCCATAGGAGAAGTAGGCGCGGAGGTTCTCCGCACCGCCGTTGATCGACACCGAGTTGTTGGTCGTCCAGCCCGTGCGGAAGAACTCCTCTGCATAGTTCTTCGCCCGGCCGTCGAGCCGTGCACCCCAGCTGTAGGTGTTGTCGGCCGAACCGTAGGCGGTCTGGAATTCAGGCAGCGAGAGAGGCGTCTCGACGGTCGTGTTGCTCGAGATGCTCACCGAGATGCGCCCGGCCGTGGCCGACTTCGTGGTGATCATGATGGCGCCGTTGGCGGCGACCGCTCCGTAGAGCGCGGCGGCCGAGGCTCCCTTGAGCAGCGAGATCGAGGCGATGTCGTCGGGGTTGATCGTCGAGAGGGCGTCGCCGCCGTCTCGTTCGCCGCCGTAGTTGCTCTTCACCTGGTCCGTCGAGGTATTCATCATCAACGGCACGCCATCGACCACCACCAGCGGCTGGTTCGATCCGCTGATCGACTTGTTGCCACGGAAGAGGATCTTCGACGAACCGCCGGCTCCGGTCGAGTTGGGGGTGATCTGCAGACCCGCCGACTTGCCCTGCAGCGAGTTGATCATGTTGATCGACTTGATGTCGGCGACATCTTCGCCGCCGACCGTCTCGGCCGCATAGGTAAGCGTCTTCGACTGACGCTTGATGCCCATGGCCGTCACGACGACGGCGTTCATGCGGGTGGAGGCCTCCTCAAGGCGTACGCGCACCTCGGTCTGGCCCTGCCAGGTGACCGACTGCGGGTCGTAACCCACGTAGGAGACCTGGATGACATCTCCCGGGCGCAGCCCGTCGAGGAAGAACTCCCCGTCCACGTTGGTGGTGGCACCCCGCTGGGTCCCCACGACCACGGCGGTCGCCCCGACCAGCGGACCCGAGGCATCCGTCACGACACCCTTGCAGCTGCCCTCCTGCGCACGGGACGGCAGCGCCAGGGCTCCCTCCAGCAGGCAGGCTGCCGCAAACAGACAGCCGCCCCGGAGCATTTTCTTAGCGAATTTCCACATAGATACTACTTTTAGGTTGAACATCAGATCGGCCGCAGCAAGGTTTCCGACCGGCTCGGCGGAGGAGTGCATCCCCTGCGACCGTACTCTAAAAGTAGCTATTTACCGTCTCCCGGCAAAAAGCGCAACAATGAGCCATTCAGGCACTTGAGTGCGCAAAACGCAGCGTTTCGGAACAGATGTGCGGCCGCTGCGGATACCGTCCCGGCCGCCGCCGACCACCCGCCGGTCCCCTTGCAGGCCGAAGGCCGCGACGGCAGCGCCGCAGGCCGGATCCGCAGCCCGGCCGCCGCGAACCGGAACGGCACATCCCGCCGGCCCGCCGGCTGCGTGAATAGGTCCCTGCAGCGCACAAAAAAAAAGTCCCGTGCCGGGCCGCACAGGGCGGTTCGGGCACGGGGCAGGCCGATGTGCAGGCTCCGGCAGGGTCAGTCGTCGTAACAGATCCCGTCCATGAGCGAATCCAGTTCGCGGCGCTCCTTCTTCGTGGGACGACCCGTCCCGCGGTCACGGAAGACGAAGATCGTCTCGCGCGGCACGTTGAGCTTTGCCAGCTCCTCCTGCGGCGTGATATCGAGGCAGTAAAGCGGCACGTTCTTCGCCGGCTGGCGGCTCGAAACCAGATCGAGCACCTTGTAGCTGTAGGTGACCTGCTGCTTGCGCACGGCGATCACGTCGCCGAGTTTCACCTCGCGCGAGGGCTTGGCATAGGAGCCGTTCACCGTCACCTTGTTGTTGCGCACGGCATCGGCGGCATCGCTGCGGGTCTTGAAGATCCGCACCGCCCAGAGGTATTTGTCCAAACGGATTTCGTCCATATCGTTTCGCGTTATCGTTCGTAGATGCTTTCGCTGCGGGGCGTATCGTGCGACTGCTCGTCATTCTGACGGCTGACGCTCAGGATCATGCCCAGCGCGATGGTGGTGAAGAGGGTCGAGGAGCCGCCGCGCGAGATAAGCGGCAGGGTCTGTCCCGTTTCGGGGATCAGATTGACCGTCACCATGACGTGCAGCAGCGCCTGGCAGGTGATCAGCAGCGCAAGCCCCAGCACCAGCAGCCCGGGAAAGGCCGTGCCGCAGCGCCGGAAGATCTCGATGGCCCGGAAGAAGATCCAGAGATAGAGCATCAGCAGAACGACGGCCAGCAGCAGTCCGTACTCCTCGACAAAGAAGGCGTAGGCATAGTCGCTCTCGGGGTGGATCATCTCCACACGCATGGCACTCTGTCCGGCACCCTCGCCGAAGATCCCGCCGTTGTGGATGGCGATCATCGAGCGCTCGGTGTCCGAGAGGTGCTCGATCGGCTTCTCGGTCTGCGAGTTGGTCCAGAGGTGGATCCAGGTCGAGACACGCCCTTCGGCCGTCTCGCTGCGCCCGAGATTGAGCGTCATGACCACAACGATGCCGGCAACACCCCACCCGACGAGCTTCATCAGTTCGCTGAAGCGGACCCGCCCGATGAGCATCATCACCCACGAGGCCATCGCCACCAGCACGGCCGAGGAGGTGTGCGCCGGGAAGATCACCAGACACGAGACGACAACCGGCATGAGAATCGGCCAGGTTCCCTCGCGCCAGATCCGGCGCTGCCCGGGCGACGAGCGCCACGTCCAGAACCGCCACGAGGGCACGATGCGGATGCGGTCGATCTTCGACTGCCGCCCGGCCAGCTGCTGCGCGAGGAAGAGCACCGTAGCGACCTTAAGCGCCTCGGAAGGCTGGAACTGGAAGGGGCCGAGCGGAATCCAGCGGGCCGCACCGTTGGTCGTCGCACCGATGAAGTAAACCGCCACGGTAAGCAGCACGGAGAGGAAGTAGACCGGGCGGGCGAAGAGGTTGTAGATGCGGCAGTTGATCTTCTGCACGGCGACCATCACGAAGAGACTCGCCACCAGGATCATCAGCTGCTGGCGCAGGAAGTGGGCCGTCGAGCGGGCCGTATGGGCGTCGTAGGCCATCTTCGCCGTCGAGGAGTAGACCACCAGCACGGAGATCACGGCCAGCGCGGCGATGATGATCCACAGCACGCGGTCGCCCGTGAAGAGCGAAAACTTCGGCCGCTCCCCGGCAGCCGCCTCTCCGGCGGCACCGTCTCCGGCTCTGTCCGGACGCGGAGACGCCGCATCAGGTCCGCCGCCCGGCACAGCCTCCGCATCGGGTCCCCGTCGGGAACCCTGCGCGCGGCGCGGCGCGGCATCGCGTGCCAGTTCGGCCGCAGCCCGTTCGTCGTATCGCTCCCCGTCACGCATCATGCCGTCAAGCCTTTTCGTTCACCCACGCCTTGAACAGCTCGCCCCGCTGCTCGTAGTTGCGGAACAAGTCGAAGCTCGCGCAGGCCGGCGAGAGCAGCACGGCATCGCCCGGCCGGGCAGCCGCCTTGCAGGCCGTGAGCGCCTCATCGAACGACGCCGTGGAGATCACCTCGGAGACGACCCCCGTAAACTCCCGGACGAGTTTCGCATTGTCGAGCCCCATGCAGACCAGCGTATGGACCTTGTGCCGCGCAAACTCCTTGAGCGGCGCATAGTCGTTGCCCTTGTCCGTACCGCCGGCAATCCACACGACGGGGCGGGTCATGCTCTCCAGGGCATAGTAGACCGAATCGACGTTCGTGGCCTTCGAGTCGTTGATCCACAGCACGCCGTTCTTCTCGGCCACCGGTTCGAGGCGGTGCTCCACCGGTTCGAAATCGTAGAGCGACTGCCGCACCACGTCGGGCGAAACCCCTGCGGCCAGGGCCGCCAGAGCCGCTGCCATGGCGTTGTAGGCGTTGTGAAGCCCCTTGATCCGAAGCTTCGCGGTGTCGATCTCGACCGACGTCCGGCCGACCGTAGCCGTGAAGCTCCCGTCGCAGAGGAAGGCGTCGCCGGCACCGCTCGCCACGGCGTTCCTGGCCGCGAAGGGGAGCTGCTTCATCCGGAAATCGTATTTCGGAAGCTGCTGCCAGATCACCTCGTCGTCGCCCGAGTAGATGAAGAAGTCGCGCGAGGTCATGTTCTGCGTGATGCGCATCTTCGCATCGACGTAGTTCTGGAAGCAGTGGTCGTAGCGGTCCAGGTGGTCGGGCGTGATGTTGGTCAGCACCCCGATATGGGCCCGGAAGCGGTACATGCCGTCGAGCTGGAACGAACTCAGCTCGAGCACATACCAGTCATATTCACCCGTGGCGACCGAATAGGCGAAACTTTCGCCGATGTTGCCGCCGAGGGCCACGTTCATCCCCGCATCGCGCAGGATCCGGTAGATGAGCGACGTGGTGGTCGTCTTGCCGTTCGATCCGGTGACGCAGATGCAACGCGCCCGCCCGATGTAGCGGCCCGCAAATTCGATCTCGGAGATGACGGGAATGCCCGCCTCGCGGATGCGCCGCACGATCGGCGCCGTCTCGGGAATGCCGGGCGACTTGATGACCTCCGAGGCCGCGAGGATCCGCTCCTCGGTGTGTCCGCCCTCCTCGTAGGGGACCTCCCACTCGTCGAGCCGCTCGCGGAAGCGATCGGCGATGTGCCCGCTGTCCGACAGAAAGACGTCGAACCCCTTCTTCTTGGCGAGGATCGCCGAGCCGTAGCCGCTGATTCCTCCGCCCAAAACCACGATGCGTTTCATATGTCCGATAACTTGTTTAACGAATCTTCAGTGTCACGAGTGTCATGGCGGCCAGCAGCAGCGAGATGATCCAGAACCGGATGACGATCTTCGTTTCGAAAATGCCGCGTTTCTGGTAGTGGTGGTGGATCGGCGACATGAGCAGGATGCGGCGACCCTCGCCGTACTTGCGCTTGGTGTACTTGAACCACCCGACCTGGAGCATCACCGAGAAGCTCTCGACCAGGAAGACGCCGCACAACAGCGGCAGCAGCAGCTCCTTGCGGATGCAGAGGGCGAAGACGGCGATCACGCCGCCGATCGACAGCGAGCCCGTGTCGCCCATGAAGATCTGTGCCGGGAAGGAGTTGTACCACAAGAAACCGACCAGCGCACCGGCCAGCGCCGCCGCATAGACGACCAGCTCACCGCTGCGCGGGATGTACATGATGTTGAGGTAGTCGGCGTAGACGATGTGGCCCGAAAGGTAGGCCAGCACGCCGAGCACTGCCACGATCGGCACCGAGACGCCCGTCACCAGTCCGTCGAGGCCGTCCGTGAGGTTGGCGCCGTTCGATACGGCCGTCACGACGAAGATCGCCACCAGCACGTAGAGCAGCCAGGTGGCCGTCTCGTTGCCTCCCGTCATCCAGCCGTAGTCGAACTCGTTGTTCTTGATGAAGGGAATGGTTGTCTTGGTGGTCTTCACGCTCTCGGAGCTGATGAGCACCTTGCGCTGCACGCTCTGCACGGCGCTCCCGTCCTCGTTCAGGTAGACGGTCTCGACCGGCTGCGTCAGTTTTTCACGCACGACGATGTCGTCCGAAAACCACATGGTCGTGCCGACGATGATGCCCAGTCCGACCTGTCCGACCACCTTGAAGCGGCCCTTGAGCCCCTCCTTACGGTGACGGAAGACCTTGATGTAGTCGTCCAGGCCGCCGATGAAGCCGAGCCAGACGGTCGAGAAGAGCAGCAGCAGCACGTAAACGTTGTCCAGCCGGCCGAAGAGCAGCGTCGGCACGAGGATTGCCACGAGGATGATCACACCGCCCATGGTCGGGGTGCCGCGCTTCTGGAGCTGTCCCTCGAGCCCCAGGTTGCGGATCTCCTCGCCGATCTGACGGCGGCGCAGGAAATCGATGATCTTCCGACCGAAGATGATGACGATCAGCAGCGAGAGGATGATCGCCGCCGCCGCACGGAACGACAGGTACTGGAACATGCCCGCACCGGGGAAATCGAAGGCCTCGTCCAGATACCGGAAAAGATGGTAAAGCATATTTCTTTTCTATTTACTTCTTAACATCCGTCAAAAGGCCCGGAGCAACCTGCCCGGGCATCCACTGCAAGTCGGCGACAGCCACAATCAGCTGATTTAAAATCAGATACAAATCAGACAGAGGCTGTCTCCGGCCCACGGCGCAAAGATAGGGAAATCCTTTCGATAAAGCAAAGGGATCGCACGGCTTCACCGCCCGGGCCGCCGGGGAAGCGGCTTTCGGCGCGGGGCAGACGACGTGCAACCCGAAAAGTGCCGTCGAGAGAGCCGCCCCTGTCCGAAGAGGGGCGTATCAGAGCATGCGGCCCGTCAGGCGGACCGAACACTCCGACGGGCGCTCCTCGCCCGTACCCACAAGCAGCACCGCATGGCTGAAACCGCCCTTGGGCAGGCTTCCGTCCGCCGCCGCACGAAACCAAAGCGTCCCCTCACCGCCCGGCTCCAGATGTGCCGGTTCGCAGCGGAAGGCGATGCAGGAGGGCAGCCCCTCAACGGAGAGCTCCAGCGGCTGCTTCCCGTCATTGACCACGCGGATCCGCACCTCGACGGGACAGCCCTCGGCCACCTCGCCGAACGCCACCTGCCGGCGGTCAAGCCGCAGCA
>FR892005.1:32122-43872 GCA_000434235.1 Alistipes sp. CAG:268
CCGAGCCGGGTGGCCAAACCCCGCCTGCGTATCGCAGCCGGCCGCCGTGGCGGCCGAATCCGCGGCTGCCACCGCACGGGCCGTGCGCACGGAGGTCGAGCGCAGGACCGGCAGCATGAGTACGACAGTCAGCCCGAAGAGGGCCATCGAGAAGAGGAAGAGCAGGAAACGTCTCATCGCAGCAGGGTTTCGAAGGCGCGGCGGACCTCTTCGCGGTCGTCGAAGTGGTGCTTCACGTCGCCGATGATCTGGTAGGTTTCGTGCCCCTTGCCCGCCACGAGGATCACATCGCCCGGGTGCGAGAGCATGACGGCCGTGCGGATGGCCTCGGCGCGGTCGGCGATGCGCAGGTAGCGCGTTCCGGGATCGAGTCCGGCAACCATCTCGTCGAGGATCGCCTCGGGCGACTCGTGACGCGGGTTGTCGGAGGTGAAGATCGCCGTCGAGGCATATTGTACGGCGATCTGTGCCATCTCGGGGCGTTTCGTGCGGTCGCGGTCGCCGCCGCAGCCGCAGACGACCAGCAGCTGCTGTTGCGGCGTGCGGATCTCCTCGATCGTGCGCAGGACATTCTCCAGCGCGTCGGGCGTGTGGGCATAGTCCACGACGGCCGTCGTGCCGTTCGCCGCGCGTACGATCTCAAAACGGCCGTTCACGGGACGGAGCGTCGAGAGCACGCGCAGCACCTCACTGCGGTCGAGCCCCAGCAGCACCGCCGTGCCGTAGACCGCCAGCAGGTTGTAGGCGTTGAAACGCCCGAGCAGGCCGACCCACACCTCCTGTCCGTCGATGCGGAGCAGCATGCCGTCGAGATGCGTCTCGACGATCCGGCAGCGGAAGTCGGCCATTCCGCGCAGCGAGTAGGTATGCACCGCGGCGGCCGTGTTCTGGACCATCACGCGCCCGTTGCGGTCGTCGAGGTTCGTCAGCGCAAAGGAGCCGGCCGGCAGCATGTCGAAGAAACGCTTCTTGGCCCGGATATACTCGGCAAAGGTCTTGTGGTAGTCGAGGTGGTCGTGCGTGATGTTCGAGAAGATCCCGCCCGCGAACGAGAGACCCCGCGTGCGTTCCTGCACGATGGCGTGCGACGAGCACTCCATGAAGCAGAACTCGCAGCCGGCATCGGCCATTTCGCGCATCAGGGCGTTCAGGCGGATCGAATCGGGTGTCGTATGCGTGGCCTCGACCTCGCGCCCCTCGATGCGGTAGACCACCGTCGAGATCAGCCCGGCCTTGTAGCCCAGGGCACGCACCAGGTCGTAGAGCAGCGTCGCGGTGGTCGTCTTGCCGTTCGTTCCGGTGATGCCCACCAGTTTCAGTTCGCGGCTCGGGTAGTCGTAGAAGGCGGCGGCCAGATCGGCCATCGCCCCGGCCGAGTCGGGGACCGCCACATAGGTCACCCCGGGAGCCGGATCGGCCGGCAGCTGCTCGCAGACGACCGCCGCAGCCCCGGCGGCCACGGCCGCCGGAATGAAGGCGTGCCCGTCGGCCTGCGTTCCCCGCACGGCGAAGAAACAGTCGCCCGGCTTGACGGCCCGCGAATCGTAGGTCAGGCCCCCGACCGGACGCTCCCCGTCCCCGAGCACTTCACGGACGGGCGTCTGCCGCAAAATTTCAGAAAGTCTTTTCATCGCTTATTTCAATGTTATCGCGACCGTCGCGCCCGGCGATATGCGGGCTCCGGCGGAGATGCTCTGCTGTGTCACGGATCCCTGCCCCGTGAACCGCACCCGCAGACCGCGGCTCTCGAGAAGGAAGAGGGCATCCTTCAAACCCATGCCGCGCACGTCGGGCATGGTCTCCCGACCGTCGGGCAGCGAGGTGATCCGCACGTTCGAGAGGCTGTCCACCGAGGCGCGGCCCCATCCCGTGCGCTCGTCGAACGACGTGCGGGGCGAGAGCTTGTCGGCCACGCGGCGGATCTGCTCGATGTCCCCCCCCTTCATCCGCTCGGGATAGCGGCGCGGTCCGTCGCGCTCGACGCGCCCGTACCAGTCGTAGTTCCGGTTGCAGATGTAATCGACCATGCGCTTGACGACGGGACCCGCCAGCGGACCTCCGTAGTAGGCCTTGCCGGCCTGCGCACGCGTCTCGATGGTCGTCAGCACCGTGTAGCGGGGAGCATCGGCCGGGAAGAAGGCGATCATCGAGCCGAGGTAGTAGCGACCCTCGCGGCTCCGTGCGTCGGTGATCTGGGCCGTACCGGTCTTGGCGGCCACCCGCACGCGCGTCGTGTCGCGGAAGTAGTTGCTGGCCGTACCCTCCGTGCAGACCGCCTGCAGGCACTCGCGCACGGTGCGCAGCGTTGAGCGGGAGCAGATCGACGAGGCGATCGTGCGGCTCTCGAACCGCTCGACCACCCGGTCACCGCGCCGCAACTCGCGCACGAGCAGCGGCGAGATCATCTTGCCGTCGTTGGCTATGGCGTTGTAGAAGGTAATCATCTGGATCGGGGCCAGCCGCACGCGGTAACCGTAGGCCATCTTCACGAGCATCACGCCCGGGTCGGGAACCTTCCAGTCGGTAGTGATCGAAGGTTTCCGCTCGCCGAGCATCTCCAGGCCCACGGTCTGACCCAGGTGGAGCTCCTCGTGGAGGTAATCGCTGTATTGCTGTTTCTTCCCCGTGACGCCGTAGCGATCCCACATCGCCTTGGCGAAATAGACGTTCGACGACGAGGCCACGGCCCGGCGGAAGTCGATCTCGTGGTCGCCCCGGTGCGAATCGCGGATATTCTTGGCGGGTCCCACCGTCACCGGGTCGCCGTTGTGCGTGTCGTAGACCGTCGAGACGGGCATCCCGGCATCGTCGAGCAGCGTGAGCATCGTCGCCAGCTTGAAGGTCGAACCCGGCTCCATGCTCCGCCCGAGCGCATAGTTCTCGCGCTCGGAGAAACTTCCGTCGGCATCGCGCCCGAGGTTGGCCATCGCCAGGATCTCGCCCGTGCGGGTCTCCATGACGATCGTCGTGCCCCACAGGGCGTTCTGCGCCTCAAGCTGCCGCCGCAGCGCCTTGTCGGCCACATCCTGCAGGTCGAGATCGAGGGTCGTCACCACGTCGTAGCCATCCACCGGGTCCTCGTGGCCGGCACCCGCCACGCGGCCGTAGAAGCCGCGGGCGATCCGCTGCCGCATCGCCCGGCCGTCACGGCCGGCCAGCGCGTCGCGGTAGGCCTCCTCGATGCCGTAGTTGCCCCGGTCGCCCGTCAGTCCGATCGTACGCCGCGCCAGCTCGCCCTGGGGATAGATCCGCTCGTCCCGCTCGACAAGGTTATAGACCATGCCCATGTTCCAGTTGAGCAGCGGATAGCGGCGCAGCACCTCCCACTCGGCATAGTCCACCTCGCGGGGGAAGATGTTCACGGGCGTATGGTCGCGGATCGTGTCGTAGATGCGCCGCCGGATATACTCCTCGCCCCGCAGGCGGTCGAGCATCCGCGCCAGCCACCCCTCGGAACGCAGATAGGAGGTGTCGCGCGGGTTCACCAGCCGGTAGCGGCGGGCATGCTCCTCGCGGAACTTGCGGGCATAGGCCGAAGCGGGCTTGTCCTTGAAGAAGGCGGCAAGCAGCTTCGCGAGCGAGTCGGCCTGCTCGTGAAAGGTCTTGAGCGAGTCGAGGCCCGGCGAGGCGAAATCGAAGGCGGCCTGGTAGCGGAAGATCGATGTGGCGAGCGGCTCCCCGTCGCGCGAGAGGATACTGCCGCGCTGTGCGGCGATCGTCTCCTCGGTGAAGATGCGGCTCGAAAGCCGGTCGGCGTTGTAGGCCACCTCCGCGCTGAAGAGCTGCACCCATACCAGGCGCAGCAGCACGATGCCCCCGGCGAGGATGAACAGCACGTAGAGGAGCCGCACCCGCAGCAGAATGTCGCTTTTGATCTTCGATCGTTCCTGTTTCATCGCCGTTGGGGTCAGTTTTCGATCCATTCGCCCGGAGCGACCGGATCGTAGAGTTCGATGCCCCGGCGGTGCAGCTCCTCGAGGATCGCCGAGTGCGTCGTCCGCCGGTAGCGCTGCTCCTCGAGGCGGATCGACCGCTCGCGCAGCACCTGCACCTCGCGTTCGAGGCGCGAAAAGCGCATGTCGAGGTGCAGCGACCAGAACATCACCACGATGCTCAGGAAGAACATCCCGGCGATGGTCAGCATGTAGGGATAATACTTCGAAACCCCCTCGCGCACAAGGATCGACCCCGAGAAGAGCTGCCAGAAGGTGCTTGCCCGGCGCCTCCGTTCGCGGCGCTCGCGCAGCTCCTCTTCGGCCCGCTCGGCCGCCTCCCGCTCCTCGTCGGCGCGGATGTCCTCGTCGGCCTCGCCGCGCTCCATGCGGCGGACCTCACGCCGCACGCGGCGCGCAAACTCCGCCTCCTCCTCGCGCCGAGCCTGCTCCTCGGGCGTAACCGGGTCGAATTCGTGATCGCGGTACATGGCTTCGTGTCAAAGTTTTACCGCAGCGCGGAGTTTGGCCGAACGCGAACGCGGATTGCGCTCGAGCTCTTCGGCCGAAGGGGTCACGGCCTTGCGCGTAACGGGTTCGAATGGGGTCTGCGGACGTCCGTAGAAATCCTTCTCGACTAGCCCCGAGCAGTTGCCGCTGCGCAGGAAGTTCTTCACCAGCCGGTCCTCGAGCGAGTGGTAGGAGATCACCACCAGGCGGCCTCCCGGACGCAGCACCCGAAGGCTCTGTTCGAGCGCCATGCGCAGCGCCTCCATCTCACCGTTCACCTCGATGCGCAGCGCCTGGAAGAGTTTGGTGAGGAACTTCGCCTCGTCCTTCCTGGGCGTGCAGGGGCGCACCGCCTCAACCAGTCCGGCCGTCGTGCCGATCCGCTCCGCGGTCCGGGCCTTCACCAGGCAGCCCGCCACCTTCCACGGCGTCTCGAGTTCGCCCCAGTCGCCCAGCACGCGCGTAAGCTCCTCAACCGGGTAGCCGTTCACCACGTCGGCGGCCGTCAGCCGCCCCCGCTGGTTCATGCGCATGTCGAGCGGCGCCTCGCCGCGGAACGAAAAGCCCCGCTCGACGGCGTCGAAATGGTGCGACGAGACCCCCAGGTCGGCCAGAATGCCGTCCACCTCGGTCACCCCGCGGTAGCGCAGCGCTCCGCGCAGGAACCGGAAATTGCTCTCCACATAGTGGAAGCGGGGGTCGTCGGGACAGTTCGCCCGCGTATCGCGGTCCTGGTCGAAGGCATAGAGCCGCCCCTCCTCGCCCAGCGAGGAGAGGATGCGGCGCGAATGGCCTCCGCCGCCGAACGTAAGGTCGGCATAGGTGCCTTCGGGCCGTATATCGAGCAGACCCACAGACTCCTCCAGCAGAACCGGCGTATGGTATTGCGACATAATCTTCGTTTTCGAAAGTCTATTTGGGTGTAAAGTTAGGGATTTTTCGAAAAAGAATGCCTATATTTGTGGATATAATTTTCCCGACACGCATCCATGCCTCAGATCGACATCGGCTCCGTCCTCTCCGAGAAAGCACCCCGTCTGGCCCGCTGGATTCCCCGGCCGGCCGTCAATTGGCTGCGGCGCACGATCCACGAGAAGGAGATCAACCACATCCTGGCGAATTACTGGTCGCTCCCGCCGCAGGAGTTCATCCACGCCTGCTTCCGCGAGTGGCAGATCACCTATTCGGTCACGGGGCTCGACCGCCTCGACCCCCGCGGCCGCTACCTCTTCGTCTCGAACCATCCGTTCGGCGGCATGGACGGCATGATGCTGGCCGACAAGCTCATCGACCGCTTCGGCGACGCCCGCGTGGTAGTGAACGACCTGCTGATGTACGTCGAACCGCTGCGCCCGCTCTGGATTCCGGTGAACAAGCACGGCTCGCAGAACGCGGCCTATGCCCGCAAGTTCGACGAGGAGTTCTTCGGCGAACTGCCGATCCTCACCTTCCCGGCTGGGCTCTGCTCCCGGCGCATCGACGGCGTGGTGACCGACACGGAGTGGAAGACCAGCTTCCTGAAGAAGGCCTACGCCTCGCAGCGGCAGATCGTGCCGGTCTTCGTCGAAGGCCGTCTGTCGAACTTCTTCTACAACGTGGACCGCATCCGCAAGGCTCTGGGCATCCGTTTCAACATCGAAATGCTGTGGCTGCCCGACGAGATGTTCTCGCAGAAAGGCAGGCATTTCCGCATCGTCGTCGGAGAGCCGATCCCCGTGGCGGAGCTCCAGCACTGCGGATCGTTGCGCGAACAGGTCGAGGAGGTACGCAAAAAAACGTATTTTTTGGAAAATCTGGTCGCCAGCACCTCCGAAAACCGCTAAAATTGGTATTTTTGCCCTCGCTATGCAACAGAAAGTGCAAGAACCGATCCTGCCGCCCGTAGACCGGGCCCTGCTCCGCGCGGAACTGACCCCCGAGCGGAAGGTCCGCGACACGCAACGGGCCGGCAACGAGATATACATCTTCGCGGCCGCGGAGTGCCCCGCGCTCATGCGCGAGGTCGGAAGACTCCGCGAACTGGCTTTCCGGGGCGCCGGAGGCGGCACGGGCAAGGAGATCGACATCGACCGGGAGGACCTGGCCGAGGACGGATACTACCAGCTCATCGTCTGGGATCCGGCCGCCGAGGAGATCGTCGGCGGATACCGCTTCATCGTCTGCACGTCGGAGTACCCGCAACACCTCTCGACCGAACACTACTTCCGCTTCAGCGACCGGTTCCGCCGCAAATACCTCCCGCGGACCATCGAGCTGGGCCGCTCGTTCGTACAGCCGTCCTACCAGGCCCGCGGCAATTCGAAGAGCATCTACGCCCTGGACAACCTCTGGGACGGGCTCGGCGCGCTAATCGTGCTGAACCCCCGCATCAAGTACCTCTTCGGCAAGGTCACCATGTACACGACCTACAAGGCCGTGGCCCGCAACGCCCTGATCTGGTTCCTGCGCCGCTATTTCCCCGACCGCGACCATCTGGTGGAGGGCATCCATCCCCTGAAGCTCGACCTCGACGATCCCTACTACGAAGAGCTCTTCTCGGGCGAGACCTACATGGAGAACTACCGCATCCTGATCCAGAAGATCCGCGAGTTCAACGAAAACATCCCGCCGCTGATCAATGCCTACATGAACCTCTCGCCGACGATGCGCGTGTTCGACACGGTGATGAACCCCGACTTCGGCGGCGTGGAGGAGACCGGCATCCTGGTCACGATCCGCGACATCTATCCCGAAAAGCGGATGCGCTACACCCGCTGGCAGGGCTGGCGCGCCAACCTGAAGCACCGCCGCGAGGAGTTCAGCGAGCGCCTGCGCGAGCACCTCGGCCGGATCACCCGGAAACGGAATTCCTGACGTACACTACATCACCCCGGGCCGAACCCCTCCCCGACCGCTCCGCAAGCGGCCAGAACGGTTGTGCATATATACCCGGTCCGAGGGAGGGATAACCGAACAGACCGTATAAAACGCCCAATATCGCCAAGGCAATGCAGTAAAATGTACAGTCCTCCATTTTACGGAAAACTTTTATCCAACAAACGGAATACATATGATGAAAATCCTCAAACTCCTCCCACTGGCATGTACGATCATCCTCGGTGCTGCCTCCTGCTCCGACGACGACAAAGAGCAAACCGGATTCCAAATCGACGACGGCAGCGGATTCCTCTCGCTCGATGCGGCGGCCCGCAGCGGCTCGATCGCCATCACGGCAAACAACTCATGGAGTGTCACACAGGACAAGGATTCCGAATGGCTCACTCTCTCGACGACAAGCGGAGCAGCCGGCAGGACCGAGATCGGCATCATGCTAGAGGCCAACCCGGGTGAGGCCCGCAACGCAGGCCTGACCTTCAACAGCGGTGGCCGAACCTACCCCTTCGTCATCACGCAGAGCGCCCATGTAACAGCAGACTTCGACGATGCCGACCACTGTTTCTACATCACTTTCGGAACTCTTCCGACCCTTTATGCCGGCCTGCACGTCCTCTCGCACGACAAGCCGAGCTACGTTTTCTTCCAGCGCTCGCAAACCTTCCGCCCCGAAGAGTTCCCTGCACACGCCGAGGTG
The DNA here is from genome assembly GCA_000434235.1 of Alistipes sp. CAG:268. GTDB lineage: Bacteria > Bacteroidota > Bacteroidia > Bacteroidales > Rikenellaceae > Alistipes > Alistipes avistercoris. Next base: position 40,136 of record FR892005.1, read on the forward strand.
ACGATTGCCGCCGATCCTTCAGCCAACGCCACCGACGAGGACATGGAACGGATGCGCACAGCCATGAAGCAGCAGATCCTGAAAATCAATGTCGAAGACCCGACCGCCGTGTTCGGGCTCTATGTGGATGATCTGCGCTGCGGCATCGGCTACGACTGGTTTGTCGCCCAGGGCATCGACTCGACCCGCGTGAAGGTCTCGATGCTCTCCGACGGTACGGGCACCTACAACAACTTCTACAACTACTTCGGCGACCCCGCCACGGCCGAGCAGAACTGGGAGAACTATGCCGCCCAGGTCGAGGCCCTCGACTGGCAGCACGGAGGCCGGTTCCCCGAGACCCGGATGCCCGACGGATTCGATTTTTATGAATGGCCCTACTACCTCGCCACGCGCCCGAACTACCGTCTCGTGCTGCAGGACGATGACCTGCTCGAGGCTACGTCGCCCTTCATGACCGAGCGGCTGCAGCAGATGCGGACCGAGAGCAAACAGCCCTACGAACTGCTGGCAAGCCTGCCGGCCGAAGCACGCCAACGTTTCTTCCGTATGGCCGGCTTCGACTACGATGCCTTCGCCGCCCTGTTCGATGCCTCGCCCAAGAAGAACCTCGTCATCATCGGCACGAGCCACACCTCGGAAGAGAGTGAAGCGCAGCAGGCCGCCTATGTGGAACGCATCATAGGCGACTATGGGACCGCATACGACATCTTCTTCAAACCCCACCCGGCCGACTCCTCGTCGAGCAACTACGAAGAGCGCTTCGAGGGACTCACTTTGCTGCCCGGGCAGATGCCTTTCGAGATCTTCGTCTGGTCGCTGCTCGACAAGGTGGACCTTATCGGCGGCTACTCTTCGACGGTCTTCCTCACCGTACCGGTCGAAAAGACCGGGTTCATCTTCGCGGCCAATGCCGAGAGCCTGCCTCGCCCGCTGAACGTACTCTTCCGCAACGCGGAACACGTACGGTGGATCCAGTAACGGAAGATACATCGCTGAACGACGAAAACGGCAACACCCGACAGGTGTCGCCGTTTTCGTTTCCGCCGGTGCTCCTGCACACCGTACCTCCTACCCGAAGCCGGACAAAAAAACTCCGCCCGAAGGCGGAGTACCAGGCAAACAATCGTTAACTAAAAGTGACAGTTCACTGCTGCCGGAAGCCGGCTGCGAGGGACGATCTGAAAAAAACGGAAAAATTTTACATATCTCCCAAAGAACCGATCCGCTTCGCTGGACGTCGCACCCGCAATCCAAGGCTCCCGTCAGAAGATCCCTGTCGTCTTTACCGTCATTTCACCATAAGCATTTGTTTAAGTTCCACTTCGTTTTCCGTCCGTCGAATCCGGAATCCATCCGGCTTCCCCTGCAAGGGAACAAGCCGGATGCCAGACCCGCGACGAAAAGCGCAACAAACTGCAAATCAACCCAAACGATCCAATACGGATCACCGGAAAGGCATCCTCCCCGTGTGGAAAACCGTGGAGAAGCTCCACACAAGGTGTGGAAAAATTCCACACACGGCTCACTCGATGCCGTAGAGGTGCAGTTTGTTGTAGAGGGTCTTGCGGTCGATCCCCAGCAGCTTGGCCGCCTGCGACTTGTTACCGCCGGCCGCCGACAGCGCACGTCGGATCTGCTCCTCCTCCGAAGCCGGGTCGCGCAACGAGAAACTCGGCGCCGCAGGTGCGGCGGCGGTCACCTCGGCAGGCAGCTCGCGGCAGGTGATGTAGTCGCCCGAGGCCAGCAGCGTAGCTGACTTCACGGCATTCTTCAACTGGCGCAGGTTGCCCGGCCATTCGCAGCGCGTGAGGGCCGCGACCGCCTCGGCATCGAAGCCGACAATATGCTTCCCCAGCTCACGGTTGGCCTGGTCGAGGAAGAAGTCGGCGAAGAGCAGGATGTCGCCGCGCATCTCGCGCAGTTCGGGCATCCGGAGCGTGAACTCGTTGATGCGGTGGAAGAGATCCGCACGGAAACTGCCCCGGGCGATCGCCGCCTCGAGGTTCTCGTTCGTCGCCGTCACCAGACGGATGTCCACCGGGATCTCGCGCGTACTGCCCACACGGCGGATGCGGCGCTCCTGCAACGCACGCAGCAGCTGCACCTGCGTCTCATAGGTGAGGTTGCCCACCTCGTCGAGAAAGAGCGTGCCGCCGTTGGCCGCCTCGAAGGCCCCCACCTTGTCGGTGAGCGCCCCGGTGAACGACCCCTTGACGTGCCCGAAGAACTCCGAAGCGGCCAGTTCACGCGGGATGGCCCCGCAATCGACCGCCACGAAGGGCTTCCCTGCCCGCTTGCTGCTGCGGTGGATCAGCTGCGCCACGTGCTCCTTGCCCGTACCGCTGGCGCCGTTCACCAGCACCGACATGTTCGTCGGCGCCACCAGGCGCACATATTCGTAGAGCTGGCGGGCCACATCGCTCCGCCCCTCGATGTAGTTGAGCGGCTCCGCGCCGTCACGGGCCGCACGGCCCCCCTTCTCGCCCCGGGCTCCCCGTTCGGGCCGCACGGCCGGTTCGGAGTTCTCCGGAGCGGCAGCCGCCTCGAGCGCCTCGCGGATCTTCTTGAGCAGCTCGTCCGGATTGACGGGCTTGGCGACGTAGTCCCGGGCCCCGAGTTTCATGCTCCGCACGGCGTTCTGGATCTCGGCATAGCTCGTCATCACGATCACGGGAGCCGCGATTCCCTCGCCCGACATCCACTGCAGGAGCGCAATGCCGTCCTCGTCGGGAAGCCGCATGTCGCTCAGCACGAGCGAATAGCTCCCCTTGGCAAGGGCCGTGCGGGCCGCCGCGACCGAACCGACGCTCTCCACGTCGAAGCCGCGCTTGGTCAGCCAGGTGCGAAGCATCAGGGCAAACGTAATATCATCGTCTACGATCAGAATCCGTTCCATAACACTACAAAGATAACATTTCTATTCGGATTTCCGCGTTATCCGCGTACTTTTCCCGCCCCGACGCGGCGCTCCGCCTCGGCGACGATCCTCCGGATTTCGTCCCCGGCTGCCGCCAGATCAGCCGAAAGCGCCTCGGGGAAGGGATCACCCGCCCCCTCGGCCCGCCGCAATACGGAGGCGACAGCCGCGGCACCCAGCATCGTGAAGATCGGCAGCATCTTGTGCGCGAAGGCTCGGACCGTCGCCCAGTCGCCTGCGGCAAGCGCCCCTTCGAGCGAGGCGCAGTTGGCCGCAGTCTGCTCGGCAAAGGAGGCAAGGATGCTGCGGGCCGCCTCGGCATCGTCGCCCGCATAGGCGGTCAAGGCGTCGAAACGGATGCCCTCCGGACCGGCCTGCCCGGTATCGGGAGCCTCCGGCCCCTGCAGCGGCTGTCTCCCGCCGCCGCAGACCCGACGGATCGTGGCGGTCAGCTCCCCGTAGGAGAAGGGCTTGCGCAGGCATGCGGTGAACCCTCGGGCGGCGAAGTCCTCCGGGCTCATCTCCCCGCGGGCCGAAACGGCCACCACCGGAAGAGAGGGATTCACCTCGCGGATGGCGGCAAGGACCCGGAACCCGTCGAAGGCCGGCATTTGTATGTCGGTAACCACCAGGTCGAAATGTCCTTCGGAGATGAGTTTGGCCGCATACTCGGGATACGGACAGCACTCGACCGAGAACCCGGCCCGGCGGCACATCGCCGCCACCATCTCCAACTGCAGCCGGTCGTCATCGACCAGCAGCACCCGCAGCTCCTCGTCTGACACCGCCCCGGATGCCTCGGCCGGCCCCGGGGCCG
>FR892005.1:43994-47860 GCA_000434235.1 Alistipes sp. CAG:268
GCTCGGGCGAGCCGGTCCACGATCGAGAGACCCAGACCGAAACCATCGACCCCCTGCGCCGAACGCAGCCGGACAAACTCGGCGAAGATGCGCTCGCGCTCCTCGGGGCCGATGCCGCGGCCCGTATCGCGAACCGAGAAGGTCAGCCAGCCGTCGGCCACGTCGGCCCGCAGGGTGACACTGCCCTCATCGGTGAATTTCAAGGCATTGGATATCAGGTTATCAGCGATCTGCCGGATGCGGAAGGCATCGCCCGTAGCTTCGCGCGCAGCCCCGGGACCGGTCTCCAGCCGCAGGTCGAGCCCCTTGGCGTCGGCCGCAGCGGCAAAGCCCGCACGGATCGTCTCGAAAAGCTGCGAGGGATTGAATACCACCGAATCGACCTCCATCTTGTTCACGTCGAGCCGGTAGAAATCGAGCAGGCTGTTCACCAGGGCCAGCAGGTGCTCCGACGAGGAGCGCATGTTCTGCAGGTAGAGCGTCTGCCGCTTGTCGGTGGTCAGGCGCGAAAGCAGGTCGATGTAGCCCATGACCGAACCCAGCGGCGCCTTGATGTCGTGTGTGATGGCCAGCATCAGCTGCTCACGGGCAGCCAGCAGCGCCTCGTTGTCGCGGTTAGCGCGCTCGAGGGCCCGGCGGTAGCGGTTGCCGCGGTTGATGTCGCGCCACAGCACCGCCACGAACAACAGCATGAGGACGACGGCCCCGGCCGCCACCCAGCCGAGCATCCGCGACGAGCGGCTGCGGATCGCCTCGTTCTCGTCGATGCGGCGCATGAGGTAGTCGGTCTCCTCCTCCTCGAAGTCCATGATCAGGCGGTAGATCTTCGCGTTGATCAGGTCGTTGCTGTAACGCAGGCGCAACCCCTCGCGCCACGCCTCGTCGTAGATGTAGAGGCGCTCGCTGGTGACACTGTCCTGCAAGGCCCGCAGCACGATGGCGATCGTATCGCGCAACGCATCGGGCCGCATCTCAGGGGCCGGAGCGGGAACCGTATCGACGACGATCTCGCTGCGCGATATCACCACTGCGGTCTCCTCCCGAGGCGGGCTGAACAGGTCGGCCAGACGGCGGAAGAACCGCCGTTTGGCCCGCGGCACGGAGACCGTATCGGTCTGGACAATGCGCCGCAGGCGCGGCAGGGTGTCGATCTGCATCGGGCGGGTCAGGATCAGCGTATCGGCCAGCAGCAGCGTTGAGGAGTCGCCGTGCACTCCCTCGCCGACCGGGATTCGCTCGGTATGCAGCACCGAGTCGGGCAACGGAGGCAGCTGGAGCGAGTCAGGCAGCGGAGGCAACGAATCGGACAGAGGCGGCAGCGAATCGGCCGGCGACAGGGTATCGGCCGGCGATACGGTCCCCGGCAGGCTGTCGGACGACGACTCGATCAGCGCCCGGATGTTCTTTTCGAGCAGGTTGGCCGTGGCGCCGCCGCGGATCGAACGGAAGAGGCTCGTCGTCCGGCGCTCCTTGTCGGCCAGCAGCCGCACGATGCTGTCCAGACGCATCGTCTGCAGCGAATCGCCGCGTCCGGTCAGCGTGCGCAGCGAATCGATCCGGCTGCGCACGGTGCGCAACTCCTGGCGGTAGCGCTCCTCGTAGGACTGGTAGCCGGCGATCATCAGCTGTCCGCAACTCTCGGCCTGGTAGAGGTGGTAGAGCACCTGATTGACGGCGCTGCGTTTGGTGTGCAGCTGCGCATAGGTGCCGTCGGGAGCCGAAAAACGGACCACCTCCCGGTAGACATAACCCACCGAAAGGATGCAGACGGCAATCAGGATGACGTAGCCGGCAACGATCTTCGTCTTGACGAATTTCGACTCTTTCATGCGCCAAAGATAGTGAAAGTCCGGCAAAAACCGCATTCCCGCAGCGGAATGCGCACGGGAGCGGCAGCGGCGGGAGAGTCCCGGAGGAGGCTTCCGCGGCAATCCGCACGGCAGAAGAGCCGCATGAAGCGGAACGGAACGGGGCCGGCAATCGGCATGCCGGGAGGCGACGAAGGAGTATTTTTATCGAAAAACGATAAATTTTCTTTGAAATTTCCCGCTTTGTTCTTTATATTTGCCGATGGTTTCACCCGAAAACAGACAATCAGACACCCATGGAAATTCTTACGGCTGAACACGTCTCGAAGCAATACGCCGGACACAAGGCGCTCGACGACGTCTCGATCGCCATTCCCCGCGGATCGGTCTACGGACTGCTCGGCCCCAACGGCGCCGGCAAGACCACCCTCATCCGGATCATCAACCGCATCACCGCACCCGACAGCGGGCGCGTCTGCTTCAACGGCCACGAAATCGCCCCCGACGACATCTACCGCATCGGCTACCTGCCCGAGGAGCGGGGACTCTACAAGAAGATGAAGGTGGGCGAACAGGCCATCTTCTTCGCCCGCCTGAAGGGCCTCCCGCGCCGCGAGGCGGTCACCCGGCTCAAGAGCTGGTTCCGCAAGTTCGGCATCGAGAACTGGTGGGACAAGAAGGTCGAGGAGCTCTCGAAGGGCATGGCCCAGAAGGTGCAGTTCATCGTCACGGTGCTCCACGAGCCCGAGCTGCTGATCTTCGACGAGCCCTTCTCGGGCTTCGACCCGATCAACGCCAACCTCCTCAAGGAGGAGATCCTCGCCCTGCGCGACAAGGGATCGACGGTGATCTTCTCGACGCACAACATGTCGTCGGTGGAGGAGATCTGCGACCACATCACGCTGATCAACCGCTCGAAGAACATCCTCTCGGGGCGTGTGGACGACATCCGCCGCCGCCACGGGTCGAACCTCTTCGAGATCGACTACCGCGGCGACGAAGAGTCGCTGCGCCGCGTCCTGGCACCGCACTGCGAACTGCTCGAACGCCCCGAGGGCGAGGAGTCGGCCTACCGCACGCTGCGCCTCCACGTCCCTGACGACGGCGCCGTGCGCACGGTGATCGCCGCGGCCAACGATGCCGTCGAGATGCGCTCGTTCCGCGAGATCATCCCCTCGATGAACGACATCTTCATCCGAGCCGTGAACGGGCAGTTATAGATCACGCCACCATGAAAAAGACAAACGAAGCGGCCGGACAAGAACACCCGCGACGCCTCGGGAAAGCCGCCGCAGGGACGCTTGCCGGCCTGTGCCTGGGAGTGGGCATGTACGGCCTGATCCACGGCCTGCGGACCGGAGAGAGCACGCTGCAGCTCACGCTTTCGGCCATCACGCTGTGCTGCGGCATCCTGCTGCTCCGCATCCCGAAAACAGGAGAGAAAGAGAACCGATAAAACCTACACATCATGTCCAACATATCCCTCATCATCCAGCGCGAGTTCAACGAGCGCGTGCGCAAAAAATCCTTCATCATCACCACGATCCTCATGCCCGTGCTGATGCTCGCCCTGATGGTCGCCCCGGCGCTCATCATGCGTTTCTCGCGCGGCGAGACAAAGACGATCGCCGTCATCGACGACAGCGGCCTGGTGGCCCCGAAACTCGCGGACAGCGAGGAGATCCGCTTCACGACCACCGACAAGAGCACCGACGAGGCACGCCGCGAGTTCTCCGACCTGTTCGGCGTGCTCTGGATCGGCAGCGACATCCTCGAGAACCCCTCAGCCGTCAAACTCTACGCCAACTCTTCGTCGTCGCTCTCGCTCGAGGAGAGCCTCACCGGCCAGATCGAACGGATCCTCGAAGCCGAGAAGCTCCGCCGCTACAACATCGACAACCTCCAGCAGATCCTCGACGAGGTGAAGACCACCGTCACGCTCCAGACCTTCCGCAACGACAAGTCGCAGGAGGAGGAGACCCAGGCCCAGTCGTCGGTCGTCGCCACGGCCTCGGGATACATCCTGGGCTTCGTGCTCTACATGTTCCTGCTGATCTA
>FR892005.1:47875-105577 GCA_000434235.1 Alistipes sp. CAG:268
TCCTGCTGATCTACGGCTCGATGGTCATGCAGTCGGTCATCGAGGAGAAGAACAACCGCGTGCTCGAGGTGATGGTCTCCTCGGTGCGGCCCTTCGACCTGATGATGGGCAAGATCCTCGGCATCGCCTCGGTGGCCGTGGTGCAGATCGTCATCTGGGGCGTGCTGATCGTCGGCGTGGGCAGCTTCGTCATGCCGCAGCTCATGCCCGCCGAGGCGATGGCCGGCGTGGAGGCCGTGCGGCAGGGGATGCCCGACGCCGCGGCTGCGAGCGGCATGGACACCGAGATGCTGCAGGCCGTGGCCGCCGTCACGGACCTGGGCTATGTGGTCAAGATCTTCGTCTGCCTGCTGCTCTTCGTCTTCGGCGGCTACCTGCTCTACTCGGCGATGTTCGCTGCCGTGGGCTCGGCCGTGGACAACGTACAGGACGCCTCGCAGCTGCAGACCCCCATCACGCTGCCGATCATCCTGGCTCTGCTGATGATGCTGGCCGTGATCAAGGACCCTAACTCGCCGATGGCCTTCTGGTTCTCGATCATCCCCTTCACGTCGCCCGTGGTGATGATGGCCCGCATCCCCTACGACATTCCGCTGTGGGAGATCGCCCTCTCGCTCGCGGTGCTCTACGGCTCGTTCATCGGCATGGTGTGGTTCGCCGCGAAGATCTACCGCGTGGGCATCTTCATGTACGGCAAGAAACCGACCCTCAAGGAGTTGGTGAAGTGGATGCGCTACAAGTACTGATACCGCATACGGGGACTTTTTGTCCGGGCGGCCGCATTTTTCTGTTATCGCAATAACAGATTCCTGAAATTTTTCATAATTTTGCCACCGGATGAAATCCGAAGGAAAAACATTCAACAAAACATCTAATATTCAAGAGCTATGATTTCGATCGACAACTACGATTTCAAAGGCAAGCGCGCGATCATCCGCGTGGATTTCAACGTGCCCCTCAACGAGAAGGGCGAAGTGACGGACGACACCCGCATCCGCGCCGCCATCCCCACCATCAAGAAGGTGCTCGACGAAGGCGGTTCGGTGATCCTCATGTCGCACATGGGTCGCCCGAAGAAGAACCCCGATCCCAAATACTCCCTCGAACAGATCATCCCGGCCATCGAGAAGAACCTCGGCGTGAAGGTCGCCTTCGCCGGTGACTGCATGGGCGAGAAGGCCGCCGAGATGGCCAAGGCCCTCAAGCCGGGCGAGGTGCTGCTGCTCGAGAACCTGCGTTTCTACGCCGAGGAGGAGGGCAAGCCCCGCGGCCTGGCGGAGGACGCCACCAAGGAGGAGAAGGACGCCGCCAAGAAGGCCCTCAAGGAGGGTCCGCAGAAGGAGTTCGTCAAGAAGCTGGCCTCGTATGCCGACTGCTACATCAACGACGCCTTCGGTACGGCTCACCGCAAGCACGCATCGACCTACCTGATCGCCAAGCACTTCCCCAACGACAAGATGTTCGGCTACCTCATGGAGCGCGAGGTCAAGGCGATCTCGGCCGTCATGGAGAAGCCCGCACACCCGTTCTGCGCCATCATCGGCGGTTCGAAGGTGTCGTCGAAGATCGGCGTCATCAAGGCCCTGATCGAGAAGGTCGATTCGATCATCATCGGCGGCGGCATGACCTACACGTTCGCCGCAGCACAGGGCGGCAAGGTCGGCAATTCGATCTGCGAGCCCGACATGTTCCCCGTAGCCCTCGAGATCCTCGAGCTGGCCAAACAGAAGGGTGTTGAGCTGGTCATGTCGCCCGACGCGCTGATCGCCGATGCCTTCTCGGCCGACGCCAACACGAACGTCGCCCCGGCCGACAACATCCCCGACGGATGGGAGGGTGTCGATATCGCCGACGAGGGCAAGAAGCGTTTCCGCGAGCACATCCTCGGCTGCAAGACGATCCTCTGGAACGGTCCGGTGGGCGTCTTCGAGATCGACAAGTTCGCAACCGGTTCGAAGGAGGTGGCCCTGGCCATCGCCGAGGCCACGAAGAAGGGCGCCTACTCGCTCATCGGCGGCGGCGACTCGGTGGCCTGCATCAACAAGTTCGGCCTGGCCGACCAGGTATCCTACATCTCGACCGGCGGCGGCGCCCTGCTTGAGTACATCGAATTCGGCACGCTGCCCGGCGTAGAGGCCATCCGCGAATAGGCTGACTGCCTCGAAACATCGAAAAAAGCGAAACGGGAATCTCCGCGGAGGTTCCCGTTTTCAAAACCCGAACAAATACCGATATGAAAAAAATCATCCTTTTCGCAGTATCCCTGGCTTGTATGGCAAGTTGTCAGAATAACCCGACCAAGACCCCGGCCATCGACCTCACGAATTTCGACCTCTCGGTAGCCCCGAACGCCGACTTCTACCAGTATGCCACGGGCGGGTGGCAGGCCAAGAACCCGCTCAAACCCGAATATTCGCGCTACGGCGCCTTCGACGTGATCGCCGAGAACAACCAGAAGCGCATCAACGACCTGTTCCAGGAGATGGTCAAGATCGAGGCCGCCCCGGGCAGTGTCGAGCAGAAGATCTCCGACCTCTACAAGATGGGCCTCGACTCGGTGCGCCTGAACACGGAGGGCGCCGCCCCGATCCAGGCCAAGGTCGCCGAGCTGCTGGGCATCACCGACCGCGCACAGCTGACGGCCGCCATCGCCGACCTGCACCACTCGGTGGCCAACCCCTTCTTCGGCATGGGCGTGCAGTCGGACCTGATGAACAGCAACATGAATGCCCTCTACATCTCGCAGAGCGGCCTGGGCATGGGTACGCGCGACTACTATGTCGATGAGTCGAATGCCGGGATCAAGAAGGCCTACGGCGAGATGCTCGCCAAGCTCTTCACCCTGACGGGCATCGAGCAGGCCGAACAGGCCGCCGCTTCGGTCGTCGAACTGGAGACCAAGCTGGCCGAGAAGATGTGGTCGAACGTCGAGCTGCGCGACATCGTGGCCCAGTACAACCCGATGTCGAAGGCCGACTTCGAGAAGACCTACGACGCCATCGACTGGCCGGCCTACTACAAGGCGATGGGCATCGGCGACTTCGACACGATCATCGTGACGACCCCTTCGGCCGTGGCCAACGCCAACGACCTGCTGAAGAACGCCCCGATCGAGTCGCTGCGCTACTATCTGGCCGCACAGTACATCAACGCCGCCGCCGGCTACCTGAGCGACGATTTCCAGCAGGCCTCGTTCGACTTCTACGGCAAGGTGATGTCGGGCCAGCAGGAGCAGAAGCCCCGCTGGAAGCGCGCCATGTCGGTGCCCAACGGTACGCTGGGTGAGGCCGTGGGCGAGATGTACGTCGCCAAGTACTTCCCCGAGAAGGACAAGGAGCGCATGATGGAACTGGTCAAGAACCTGCAGACGGCTCTCGGCCAGCACATCGACGCCCTCGACTGGATGTCCGACACCACGAAGGCCAAGGCCCGCGAGAAGCTGGCGACCTTCACCGTGAAGATCGGCTACCCCGACAAGTGGAAGGACTACACGACGCTCGAGATCGACCCGGCGAAGAGCTACTGGGAGAATATCGTCAATGCCAACATCTGGTACACGGAGGACAACATCGCCGACCTGGGCAAACCCGTGGACAAGGAGGAGTGGGGCATGACGCCGCAGACGGTCAATGCCTACTACAATCCGACGACCAACGAGATCTGCTTCCCGGCCGCCATCCTGCAGCCGCCCTTCTACAACCCCGACGCCGACGACGCGGTGAACTACGGTGCCATCGGCGTGGTGATCGGCCACGAGATGACCCACGGATTCGACGACCAGGGCCGCCAGTTCGACAAGGACGGCAACATGAACAACTGGTGGACCGAAGAGGACGCCGCCGCCTTCAAGGCCAAGACCGACATTCTGGTCAAGCAGTTCGACGCCATCGAGGTGCTGCCCGCCAAGGACGGCCAGCCGGCACTGCATGCCAACGGCTCGCTCTCGCTGGGTGAGAACATCGCCGACCAGGGCGGCCTGCGCGTAGCCTGGACGGCCTACCACAACTCGCTCGAGGGCAAGGAGAAACCCGCCCCGATCGACGGATTCACGCCCGAGCAGCGCTTCTACCTGGGTTACGCAACGCTGTGGGCCCAGAACATCCGCGACGAGGAGGCTGCCCGTCTGACCAAGCTCGACGTACACTCGCTGGGCAAGTGGCGCGTGAACGCCACGCTGCGCAACCTGCAGACCTTCTACGACGCCTTCGGCATCACCGACGGCGCGATGTTCCTGCCCGAGGAGGAGCGCGTGATCATCTGGTAAGGAAACAGGCGGCGGGGCCGGCAGCGGCTCCCCGCTCCGAAAAGAGAGAGGTCCGGAATCCTTTGTGGATTCCGGACCTCTTTTTTATCCGCTCCGCCCCGTTTTCGGCCTTTTTCCGCCCAACCTGCCGGTTCCGAAGCAACGGACGGAGCGGATGCCGGAGACGGGAAGTACGGTCAATAGAAGGTTCCTTTCGGGGCAAAGATCGCATACCCGAAGTTGAAGGTCAGGTACATGTTCTTCCAGTCCTTCAGATCGTACTTGGTCAGGGCGAGGCTCACGGGACCAATCGGCGAATGGTAGACCAGCGACGCCTCGGCGATATAGTGCCACCTCCGGTCCGCAAGGCGGACGCCCGCCGGCGCCAGGGCGCTGTCGTGCGGGGCGCGGAACATCGCATGGAAGCCCGTCCGGAAGAAGAAGTTGGACATCAGGTCGAACGTCGGCATGATACCCGCACCGACAAACCACGGGGCGTGGAAGTCGGGCATGTAGATCATCTTCGCATGCTGCACGGGGGCATACGACGGCATCGACATCAACGTAGCGTCCCACGAACCGAAGTCGGGATGGTTCGTATAGACCCCGTCGATGTTGTATCCGAACGAGAACCAGCTGCTTTGCGGGATGTCGAAATACTGCGACCAGCTGACCCGCGCCCCGAACCAGTGGCGCATGCCCGGCGAGTAGAAGCGTTCGGCATCGTAAGGCCGCACCTTCTCACGCCCCGTGACATAGATACCCGACAGACGCAGGTCCGAACCGCGTCGCGGGTAAAGGAACTTGTCAAGCGTATTGCGGGCCACTTCGGCCTTCAGCCCGAAAAACCGGAAGCGCGTGAGGTCCGTATCGTCGGCGAAGAGGTCCTCCGAGTCATAGCGGTAGTTCACATGCCCGGCATTCGCCCGAAGCGTCACCACGCTTCGGTGCGTGAGCGGCATGCCCGCAGCCAGCGAGAAGAAACTCTCGCTCTCCTTGACCTGCTCCGTATTGTCGATCTTCGTCACGTTGCCGAAGGAGCCGTGACGCAGGTTGTGGACCGAAAAGTTGTAGGAGTAGTCGAGAAAAAGCGGTTCGACGAGGTAGAAGTCGGTGCGCCCGCCGAGTTTGCCCCACGTGTAGAGCGGCCCCAGGTAGAGCTCTGCCCCGAGCCGCTGCCCGACACGGCCGATCCGCTGGTAGTTCATCCCGATATAGGCCTGGTTGAAGGCCGTCGAAGAGATGTTGCCGCCGATCGTGATCCGGAAGTTCGGACGCGTGTGGAACCGGGCCTGGAACGAATAACGGCCCCGCAGCGAGTCGTAACGCACATGGGGAAAATCCATCGTGAACTCCCCGCCGGCCAACACTTCGAAGAGGTTGTCGCGCAGTTCGGCGAAGCCCATCGGGCGCTGGTGCCCGGGTGTACGGCGGTCCACCTGCACGAAATCGCGGATGTAAGCCCGCTGCGCCTGCGAAAGGCCCTCGAGCTTGTAGTCGTCGAACAGGAGCCTCGGGCAGCGCTCCCGGAAGGCCGCACGCCGGGCCTCGTAGTAGGCCGTATCGCGGCGCTCGGTGATGCGCTCGAGGATCTGCGGCATCGCAGCCATGGCATCGGCATAGCCCGAATCCATGATCTCGACCGCCCGGTCGAAATCGAGCATGCCGGCATCGACCCCGCGGCGGATCGTGATGCTCCGTCCCTCGGGCAGCGTATAGTCGGTCTTCTGCATGGCCAGCATGAAGGCCTGGTCCAGGAGGTTGCTCTCGACGCTGGGCGGCGTGTTGCCGGCCGTGCAGATCGAGCCGACGATCAGGTCGGGGGAGAACTCCTCGTCGAGGGGCCTCCACGGAAAGTTGTCGTAGATACCGCCGTCGTAGAGCAGCATCGAATCGATACCCATTGGCTTGAATACCAAAGGAATGGCCATCGACGAACGCACGGCCTCGCTCAATTCGCCGCTCCGCAGCACCGCCGGACGGCGGTGGTTCATGTCGCTGGCCACACAGAGAAACGGTACCATCAGGCGGTCGAAATCACCTTCCGAAGCAGCCGTCGCCGGAGCGAAGAGTTCGGTCAGCGCCAGGTCGATCTGCGTCGAGGAGATCAGGTTTTTGGGAACCTGGAAACGCTTTCCGGCCGGGCTTTCAACATCAATCAGCAGACTCAGGAACGAGGGGTTGTTGCCCACCTGCCGGTAATAGTCCATATACTTGTTGGGGTCGATACGTCCCGAAACCCACTCCTTGACCACGCCCGAACTGACGATGGCCCGCATCTCGGCAGGGGAGTAGCCCGCGGCATACATCGCCGCAATGATCGACCCCATCGAGGTGCCGGCCACACAGTCGATCGGCACACCGTTCTGCTCGAGCGCCTCCAGCACGCCGATGTGGTAGAGTCCCTTCGCGCCGCCGCCGCTCATCACCACACCTACCCGCTGGGCCGCCGCAGGGAGCACCCCGGCAAGCAACAGCAGGACAAATACGAGGGATTTACGCAACATATCTCAATTTTTTTATAACTTTGCACGTTACATGGGGTGCAGAGCACTTCAAAAGTAGGGAAAAAAGAAAAACGAACAAAATATGATCGACAAAATCAATGAACTCCTCCGACGTGTCGAAGAGTTCAAACCGAAAGCAGCCGCCGAACTCGAAGAGTTCCGCATCAAGGTCCTCGGCAAGAAGGGCGAACTGAACGCCCTGATGGAGGAGTTCAAGAGCGTCGCTCCCGAAATGAAGCGCGAACTCGGACAGCAGCTCAACCGCCTGAAGACCGAAGCCACGGAACGGATCAACACGCTGCGCGAGCAGCTGCAGAACGCCGCCGAGGACAACCGGACCGCGGAGGAGGACCTGACCCGCCCGGGATCGGCCGAACACCTCGGTTCGCGCCACCCGATCGCGCTGGTCAAGAACCAGATCGTCGAGATCTTCTCGCGTCTGGGCTACACAGTGGCCGACGGCCCGGAGATCGAGGACGACTGGCACGTCTTCTCGGCGCTCAACTTTCCGCCCGAGCACCCGGCGCGCGACATGCAGGACACCTTCTTCATCGAGAAGGATCCCGACGTCCTGCTGCGCACGCACACCTCGTCGATCCAGGTACGCACGATGGAGCGCCAGAAGCCGCCCATCCGCGTGATCTGCCCCGGCCGGGTATTCCGCAACGAGGCGATCTCCTACCGTGCCCACTGCATCTTCCACCAGATCGAGGGCCTCTACATCGACGAAGGGGTCTCGTTCGCCGACATGAAGCAGTCGCTGCTCTACTTCGCCAAGGAGCTCTTCGGCGAGCAGACGGCCATCCGCATGCGCCCCTCCTACTTCCCCTTCACCGAACCTTCGGCCGAGGTGGACGTCTCGTGCAACCTCTGCGGCGGCAAGGGATGCCCGGTCTGCAAGGGCACGGGATGGCTCGAGATCATGGGCTGCGGCATGGTAGACCCCAACGTTCTGAAAGCCAATAATATCGATCCTGAAAAATACTCCGGATTCGCATTCGGCATGGGCATCGAACGAATCGCCATGCTCAAATACGGCGTCAAGGACCTGCGCCTCTACTTCGAAAACGACGTGCGTTTCCTCCACCAGTTCGACCAGTCGCTCTAAACCTTCGGCAGGCATGAAACGGCTGATGGCGACATGGCTTCTGGGTGCGCTCTTCACCACGGCCTTCGTGGCGGGGAAGGGCACTCCGGCCGCACCCGCATATCCCGACTCGCTGCCGAGCGTATGGTTCTACACCGAGGGCATCAAGCAGCAGACCATAACGGGCGATACGCTGCAGGCCCGCAAACTCTTCGCCGAAGCCATCCGGCGCGACTCGAACTACGCCCCGGCCTACTTCGAGCTGGTATCCAACGGAATGTATGCCTCGCCCGAGGAGGCCGTCGAGCTGGCCGGACGCGCCTACCGGCTCGATACGGCCAACAAGTGGTACCATCAGTTCTACGGCCAGACGCTCGTCTTCGCCGGAGAGTACGACCGGGCCGTTCCCGTCTACCGCAGCCTGATCGACCGTTTCCCCAAGGAGCCGGACTTCTACCGGATCCTCG
Source organism: Alistipes sp. CAG:268 (assembly GCA_000434235.1). GTDB lineage: Bacteria > Bacteroidota > Bacteroidia > Bacteroidales > Rikenellaceae > Alistipes > Alistipes avistercoris. The sequence goes on from FR892005.1 coordinate 56,180, forward strand.
CGGCGCTCTACGAGCAGACCCGACAGCCTGCCGAGGCCGTGGCCCTGCTCGACTCGGCCGAGGTGCGCTTCGGACGCATTCCCGTGCTGAACAGCATGAAGCGCCGCCTGCTCGTGGCCACCGGACAGATCAGCCGGGCCCTGGATGAGGCCCGGCAGGAGGCGGCAGCGACCCCCTACGAGCCCGAGCCCCACGTGGCACTGGCCAACCTCTACGCCGCAGACGGACGCGACTCGCTGGCCCGCGCGGAGTTTGACGAGGCGCTGCGGATCGACTCGACGAACCTCGCAACGCTCATGTCGCTGGCCGACTACTACACCTCCCGACAGGACTACCGCTCGCTGCTGGCCGTCTCACGGAGGTTGTTCCTGGCCGACGAACTCCCGCTCGAGACGAAGATCCGCCAATTCGAACAGTACACCTCGGACATCCGCTTCTACCGCGAATACTACCTGCAGCTCAACGACCTGGCCTCGGTGCTGGCCATCAAGTATCCCGACGACAAGCGCGTCGTGGAACTCTATGCCGGCCACCTGATCGCCTCCGGGGAGCTGGACCAAGCCCTTGCGCTCTACAAGAGCCACCTCGACGACCAGCCCCCCGTGGAGGAGTACTACCGCACGATCATCGACATCGAAAGCTACAAGAAGCGGACCGACTCGGTCGGCCGCTATGTCGTGAAGGCCATCGGACTCTTCCCCGACCGGATCGACTTCCGGCTGGCCAAAGGACATGTGGCCAGCCTATCGGGCGACTACGACCGGGCCCTCGGGGCCTACGAAGAGTCGCTCGCGTATGCCTCGACGGATTCGCTGCGCAGCGTGGTCTGGGGCATGATCGGCGACACGTGGCACCTGAAGGCCACCGAAGGTGTCACCGACTGGGACGAGCGGATGGACCTCGGGACGGTCAAGTCCACGGCCGCATTCCGCAAGGGAATGAAACGTTGCTACAGCGCCTACGAGCGCAGCCTGCGCTACGACCCTGACAACACGATGGTGCTGAACAACTACGCCTACTTCCTCTCGGTCGAGGGACGCGATCTGGAGCGGGCGCTGGCCATGGCCAGCCGTGTCGTGGCGCTCGAGAACGACAACCCGACCTACCTCGACACCCACGCCTGGGTGCTCCACAAACTGGGACGCACGGACGAAGCCAAGAAGATCCAGCAGCGGGCCGTGGTGCTCGACGGGCAGAAATCGCCTTCGCTGCTGGCCCACTACGGCGACATTCTCCATGCCCTGGGCGAACAGTTCATGGCCGAAATCTACTGGCGTCAGGCGTTGGAGAAGGGATACGATCCCGCATTGATCGAACCCCGGCTCAAACAGCCGGCCGCTGACCGAAACTCCGAAAAGACAAGCCGATGAAGAGTCTACGCATGCTGATTCCGATTCTGCTGTTGCTCTGCGCGGCCGGGACGGCCTCGGGGCAGAACGACGCACGCGTGGCCGAACAGAAGCGCGTGATCGCGGCCCTCGAGAAGAAGATCGCAGCCGAGGAGCAGGAGATCGCCCGTCTGCGCAAGGGACGCTCCTCGACCGAGGAGCAGGTGCGCCGCCTGGCCCGGCAGATCGACTCGCGGAGCCAGCTGCTCGACGCCACGGAGAAGGAGGCCTCCCAGTTGCGCGGGGAGATCGCACGCACGGACAGCGTAGCGGGGGATCTTGCTGCCAGACTCGAACGCGACCGGCAGCAATATGCGGAGATGGTACGCGAAGCCTACCGCAACTACCGCCAGAACAACTACCTCACCTACCTCTTCTCGGCCCGCGACTTCGCCGACGTGGCGCGCCGCATCACCGACCTGAGGGCCGTAGCCGCCCTGCGCGAGCGCAAACTACGCGATATCCGCAGCCTGGCCGACGAGGTGCGCACCGAACAGGAGACGCTTGCTCGCCGCCGCCGCGAGCTCGACTCGGTCTCCACGCGGCTCACGGCGCAGCGCGAGAAGCTGCAGCGCGACTCGCGGAACGCCAAGGCGACGATCCAGCAGCTCTCGAAACGCGAGAAGAGCGCCCTGCAGCGCAAGATCGAGCAGGAGCAGCAGCTCGACGTGGCGATCAGCGAACTGCGCAAACTCTCGAAAGGAAACAAGGAGGGCGCTTCGTTCTCGTCGAAGACCTCCGGACTGCGGCTTCCCGTCGTGAACGGCCGCGTGAAGCGATACAAGGGCAACATGGCCGAGATCTCCGGACCGAAGGAGGCACAGGTGATCTCGATCTACGACGGCAAGGTCGTGGAGACCAAACGCAACCGCATCACGGGCAAATACGAGGTATTCATCGCCCACGGCGAATACATCACCTCCTACGCCAACCTCGGGTCGGTCTGCGTCGGAAAGGGGCAGAAGATCGCCCGCAACCAGCAGATCGGAACCATCGGTTCGTCGGTCGATTTCGAGACGATGCAGACCGAATACCGGATCGTGTTCGGCATCTATCCGCCCGATCCGAAACAGACGATGCGGGCCGAAAACTGCTTCAGGCGGTAGACTCTCCGGAAAGTGTCTGCGAAGAATCCCCGTAAAGGGTATTCCGGAGGCGAAATTCCGCTTCAAACCGTTTCTGCGGAATCCTCTCTACGCGGAGAGACAAAGACAAAAACAAGGCTAAAAAAACGACAAAGAGAAGCAATGGCTGTACGCTACTACAACGACGACTGCAAATACCGCCTGCCGCAAAAGCGGCTGACGGCCGAATGGCTGCGCCGCGTGGCCGAGGAGGAGGGTTATGTGCTGGGCGACGTGAGCTACATCTTCTGCTCGGCGCAGCGGCTGCTTGAGATGAACCGGCAGTACCTCGGGCACGACTACTTCACCGACGTCATCACGTTCGACTACAGCGACCGCAGCGATACGCGCATCGTCTCGGGAGACATCTTCATCGACGTGGAGACCGTGGCCGACAACGCCCGGCAATACGGCGCCACGGCGCTCCAGGAGATGCGCCGCGTGGTGGTCCACGGCGTGCTGCACCTCTGCGGCCAGGGCGACAAGACGCCCCGCAGCAATGCCCAGATGCACCGCAAGGAGGACAAGTACCTGAAATTCTGGGAAAAAGAAGAGTAAGCCGCAGACGCGGAGACAGCACGGCATCCAAAACAGCCGTCAGGACCGTGTCCCGGCAAGAGAGACAAAACACCATGACGCTCGATTACGACATCATCGTCATCGGCGGCGGACACGCCGGCTGCGAAGCGGCCTCGGCGGCCGCGCGGCTCGGTTCGCGCACGCTGCTGCTGACGATGGATATGGAGAAAATGGCGGCCATGTCCTGCAACCCGGCCGTCGGAGGAGTAGCTAAAGGACAGATAGTCAGAGAGATAGATGCATTAGGCGGTCAAATGGGCCGCATTACCGACCTCTGCTCGATCCAATTTCGGATGCTTAACCGCTCAAAGGGGGCTGCGATGTGGAGTCCGCGTGCCCAGTGCGACAAGAGCCGCTTCTCGAGGGAGTGGCGGCATACGCTCGAGAACACCCCGAACCTGCACATCTGGCAGGATGCCGCCACCGAACTGCTCTTTACGGAAGAAGCGGGGGAGGAGCGGCCGCACATCCGCGGAGTGAAAAGCCGCATGGGGGTGGAGTTCTCCTGCCGGGCCGTAATACTCACGGCCGGGACCTTCCTCGAGGGTCTGATGCACTGCGGATCGGCCCATGCCGAAGGAGGACGCGCCGGAGATGCCGCCTCGCACGGCATCACCGAATCACTGCGCCGCATGGGATTCGAAGCCGGGCGGATGAAGACCGGTACCCCGGCACGACTCGATGCCCGCTCGATCGACTTTTCCCGGCTCGAACCCCAATACGGAGACGAGAAACCGGCCAAGTTCTCGTTCGCATCGGAGATCCGGCCCGTCGAGGAGCAGATGCCCTGCTATCTGGTCTACACCTCGCCCGAGGTGCACGAGACACTGCGCAGCGGATTCGCTGAATCTCCCCTGTTCAACGGCACGATCCGGGGTATAGGGCCGCGCTACTGTCCCTCGATCGAAGACAAACTCCGCACGTTCGCCGACAAGGAACAGCACCAGTTGTTCCTCGAGCCCGAAGGCCGCTCGACAAACGAATACTACCTCAACGGATTTTCGTCGTCGCTGCCGTGGGAGGTGCAGTGGAAAGCACTGCATCAAATCCACGGATTCGAAAATCTGCACATCTACCGACCGGGATATGCCATAGAATACGACTATTTTCCGCCCACACAACTGCACCATTCGCTCGAAACCAAGCGGGTGTCAGGTCTCTACTTCGCCGGACAGGTCAATGGCACGACCGGGTACGAAGAGGCGGCGGCACAGGGTCTGATGGCCGGAATCAATGCACACCGGGCACTGGCAGGGGAGGAGGCCGTCGTGCTCCGCCGCGACGAAGCCTACATCGGAGTGCTGATCGACGACCTGGTAACCAAAGGAGTAGACGAGCCCTACCGCATGTTCACCTCGCGCGCCGAATACCGCATCCTGCTGCGACAGGACAATGCCGACCTGCGGCTCACTCCGCTCGGGCACGAAATCGGTCTGATTTCGGAGAAAAGATATGCAGAATTCGTGCAAAAAAAATCGCTCGTAGAATCGCTTGTAGCATTTGCACGTGACCTGAGTGTCAAAGCAGCCGAAATTAACGACTATCTGAAAACGATCGGATCGGACCCGCTGACACAGGGTCGCAAGCTGCACGACATTCTGATGCGCAACAATACGAGTTTCGAAACGCTTCAAGAGGTCTTGCCGAAACTGAAAAAATTCATCGAGAAAAACGGAATGAACGAAGAGGTAATCGAGGAGGCGGAGATACAGATCAAATACAAAGGGTATATCGAACGCGAGAAATTCATCGCTGAAAAACTCCACCGCCTTGAAAATATCTCCATTCCCGATAATTTCGATTATTTTTCTATGAATGCACTGACCATCGAGGCCCGGCAGAAACTCGACCGGATCCGCCCGACAACGATCGGACAGGCATCGCGCATCCCGGGCGTATCACCGGCCGACGTCAATGTTCTGCTCGTTAAATTCGGCAGGTAAACGTTCCACGTGGAACATAAAAGCGAAAGAACAAATAAGGATACAAACAAGAAACGAAGAATTCGTTCCACGTGGAACATTAATACTAATTAAGTTAGTATAAAAAGCAAAAAAGGAAACCCCGCCGGAATGGCGGGGTTTCCTTTTGTAATCCGTAAATAAATCAGAGTACAATCGTGCACCAACCATACTTGTCCTCCGAACGGCCGTACTGAATATCCTGCAGGCGGGTATAGAGTTCGAGGCTCGTCTTGCCGACCTCCGTACCATAGGTATAAACCTTGTCGGTCTGCATATCAAAGATCTTCCCGATAGGGGAGATGACTGCAGCCGTTCCGCAGGCGCCACACTCCTCGAAAGTTTCCAGTTCCTCGACGGGAATATGGCGCTCTTCAACCTCGAGTCCCATGTCACGGGCGATCTGGCGAAGGCTCATGTTCGTAATCGAAGGCAGCACCGACTGCGATTTCGGCGTGATGTACTTGCCCTCCTTGATGCCGAAGAAGTTGGCGGCACCGCACTCCTCGATGTATTTGTGCTCAGCCGCATCGAGGTACATCACGTTCGAATAGCCGAGCGTGTGCGCCTTTTCACCCGACATGAGGCTGGCCGCATAGTTTCCGCCGACCTTCACATCACCCGTTCCACGTGGAGCAGCGCGGTCCTGTTCACGGTCGATAGCGACCAGAATCGGCTTGATTCCCGACTTGAAGTAGGCACCTACGGGCGAGCAATAGACGATCAGCAGCGCATCCTTGGCGGGTTTCACACCCAGTCCGACGGTCGTACCGAACATCACCGGACGCAGGTAGAGCGAAGCACCCGTACCGTAGGGCGGAATGAAACGCTCGTTGCGCTTGACCACCTCGACACAGGCATCAACAATCATCTCGATCGACGGAACCGGCAGGCAAAGGCGCTTGGCCGACGATTGAAGACGGCGGGCATTGTCGGCCACACGGAAGAGACGGACCTTGCCGTCGATTCCCCGGAAGGCTTTCAGACCCTCGAAAAGTTCGATGCCGTAGTGCAGGCACGAAGCCGACATGTGCATCTTGATGTACTCGTCGCTCGTGATTTCCATCTCGCTCCACTTGCCGTCGGTAAACGTAAAGCGGGCATTGAAATCGGTCTTGGTGTAGTCGAAGCCCAATGCGCTCCAATCGATGTTTTCCATAAATATTGAAATTTTAAAGTACCAGTTTCATCTTTGTCGGGACAGCAACGGATCCGGCAGGCATCAACCCACGATGGCGCCGTTGTTGGTCTTTTCGTCGGGCTGCAGCAGACGCAGCTTGCCCGATGCATCCTCGGCCATGAGGATCATGCCGCTGGAGGTGATGCCCTTCAGGTCGCGCGGAGCAAGGTTCACCAGCACAAGCACCTGCTTGCCGATGAGCTCCTCGGGCGTGAAGTGCTCGGCAATGCCCGAGACGATCACCCGCTGGTCGATACCCGTATCGACCGTGAGTTTGAGCAATTTCTTGGTTTTGGCAACCTTTTCGGCGGAAAGGATCGTCGAAACACGGATATCCATTTTCTGGAAATCGTCAAACTGAATCGTATCTTTCTGTGCTTCAACATGTTGAGCAGCTTCAGCAGCCTGATTGGCAGCTTTCGTGGCCGCCAGCTTGTCCAGCTGCCGCTGAATGACGTCGTCTTCGATCTTCTCGAAAAGCAGCTCGGGCGTACCAATCGTGTGACCGGCCGCAATGAGGTCCATCCCGCCAAGGCGCTCCCACGGGAACTTCTCCACGGCCAGCATGCGGAGCATCTTCGCAGCCGAGAAGGGCATGAAGGGTTCGATGGCGATGGCCGTATTGGCCGTGATCTGCAGGGCGATGTTGAGGATCGTCTTCACACGTTCCGGATCGCTCTTGATGACCTTCCACGGCTCGGTGTCGGCCAGGTATTTGTTGCCGATGCGAGCGAAGTTCATGGCATCCTTCAACGCCTCACGAAAACGGTAGTTCTCGATGTTGCTCTCAAGCGACGCACGGATCGAGGCAATGTCGGCGATCGTCTCGCGGTCGTAGTCCGTAAGCTCCCCGCAGGCGGGCACCTTGCCGTCGTAATACTTCTGCGTGAGCACCAGGGCACGATTCACGAAGTTGCCCAGCACGGCCACCAGCTCGTTGTTGTTGCGGGCCTGGAAGTCCTTCCACGTAAAGTCGTTGTCCTTGGTCTCGGGGGCATTGGCGCAGAGCACGTAGCGCAGCACGTCCTCCTTGCCGGGGAACTCCTCGAGGTATTCGTGCAGCCAGACGGCCCAGTTGCGCGATGTGGAGATCTTCTCGCCCTCGAGGTTCAGGAACTCGTTCGCGGGCACGTTCTCCGGAAGGATGTAGCCGCCGTGGGCCTTGAGCATCGAGGGGAAAACAATGCAGTGGAAGACGATGTTGTCCTTGCCGATGAAGTGCACCATCTTCGTATCCTCGCTCTTCCAATACTTTTCCCAGTCGGGTGTGAGGTCCTTCGTCGCGGAGATGTAACCGATCGGTGCGTCGAACCAGACGTAGAGCACCTTGCCCTCGGCACCCTCGACCGGCACGGGAATGCCCCAGTCCAGGTCGCGGCTCACGGCACGGGGCTGCAGGCCGCCGTCCAGCCAGCTCTTGCACTGTCCGTAGACATTGGTCTTCCACTCCCTGTGGCCATTGAGAATCCACTCGCGGAGGAATCCTTCATATTGATCCAGAGGAAGATACCAGTGTTTGGTCTCGCGCTTGACGGGCACCGAACCCGACACGGCGCTGTGGGGGTCGATCAACTCGTCGGGCGAAAGGGTCGATCCGCACTTCTCGCACTGGTCGCCGTAGGCGCGGTCGTTGCCGCACTTGGGGCAGGTGCCCACGATGTAACGGTCGGCAAGGAACGTCTGCGCCTCCTCGTCGTAATACTGCATCGAGGTCTTCTCGATGAACTTGCCCTCGTCGTAAAGCTTGCGGAAGAAGTCCGAAGCCGTCCGGGCGTGGGTGGCCGACGAGGTGCGCGAATAGATGTCGAACGACATGCCGAGCCCCTCGAACGAACGTTTGATCAATTCGTGGTAGCGGTCTACGATCTGCTGGGGCGTGACGCCCTCCTTGCGGGCCTTGATCGTGATGGGCACGCCGTGCTCGTCGGATCCGCAGACCGAGATCACGTCGCAGCCCTTCAGGCGCAGGTAGCGCGTGTAGATATCCGAAGGTATGTAGACTCCCGCCAGGTGGCCGATATGTACGGGGCCGTTGGCATAGGGGAGTGCCGAAGTCACGAGATAGCGTTTGAACTCTTTAGCCATAGAAGTGATACAATCTTACTAATTTGTGTCAAAAGTACGAAATTTTGATTGATTCCTGAAGCAAAAGGGGGAGTTTTTCCACAAGAAAGAAGCACGGGGCACGAAGCAACCGGGAAAAAGGAGGCGCCGCTCTTCCTTTTGAGTCCGCAACCGGGAAAAAGGAGGCGCCGCTCTTCCTTTCGAGTCCCGGGACGGGCACGACCGCGTACCGGCAAAGGGGCGTTTCCGCCTCTCTGTCGCGCCGGAAATCATCCGCCGGGGTGCTTTATTCATCGACGGGCATTTACCCGCCAAAAAGCAAAAAAACAACGTTCGCACTTTTTCCTTTGACTCGGGAATCGTACCTTTGCAACGATCCACCCGAACCGATCCCGAAAACAAAAAAGACGGAAATGAACACTTCATCCTTTGCGGACACCAAACCCCACTACAACCTGCTCGACGGGCTGCGCGGCGTTGCGGCACTCTCGGTCATCTGGTACCACATCTTCGAAGGGTATGCCTTTGCCGGCGGCAACACCACGATCGGAGGCATCAACCACGGCTACCTGGCCGTCGATTTCTTCTTCATGCTCTCGGGCTTCGTCATCTCCTACGCCTACGACGACCGCTGGGGCAGCGGTCTTACGGTCGGCAACTTCTTCCGCCGACGCCTCATACGCCTCCATCCGATGGTTCTCTTCGGGGCCCTGCTGGGCGCCGTGACCTTCCTTGCGCAGGGCGCCGTGACATGGCAGGGCACACCGGTCGCCACAACTTCCGTGCTGCTGGCCCTGCTCTGCGCCTGCTGCTTCATCCCGGCCTGGAGCGGCGCACCGTGGGAGGTGCGGGGCAACGGCGAGATGTTTCCCCTCAACGGGCCGAGCTGGTCGCTCTTCTTCGAGTATATCGGCAACATCCTCTACGCCCTGCTGATCCGCCGCCTTTCGGATCGCGCGCTCGCCGCACTCACCCTTCTGACGGGCGCCGGACTCGCCTATTTCGCCCTGGCCGACCCCCAGCAGTACGGCACGATCGGCGTAGGCTGGACGCTCGACGGGGTGAACTTCGCCGGCGGCCTCGTGCGCATGCTCTTCCCCTTCACGCTGGGCATGCTCATCGCACGGCGCTTCCGTCCGGTGAAGGTCCGCGGGGCCTTCTGGATCTGCTCGGCGATCCTCGTGGCGCTGTTCCTCGTCCCGGCCCTCCCGACCGACACCGCCGTCAGCCTCAACGGCCTCTTCGAAGTGGCCTGCATCGCACTGCTCTTCCCGCTGCTCATCCGCCTGGGAGCCTCGGGCGCCACGACCGACCGTTTCTCGACGGGACTCTGCCGCTTCATGGGCGACATCTCCTTCCCGGTCTACATCATCCACTATCCGTTCATGTACCTCTTCTACGCCTGGATGATCCGCCACGGCATCGCCGACTTCGCCCGCACGTGGCCCGCGGCCTTGCTGCTCTTCTTCGGCAACATCCTGCTGGCCTATGTAGCACTGAAGCTCTACGACGAACCCCTGCGGCGGCGCCTGGCCAAGAGGTTCCTGCACCGACCGGCCCGCTGACCCGTACCCGAAAAAAAAGAATTCCCGCACCCTCGGAAAGGTGCGGGAATCTTTTTCAGACGGAATGCCGTCGGGCATCCGGTCACGCGCTACTCGAACTGCATCTCGTCGAGGAGCCAGCCGGCGCCGGCGAACTTGTCCACGATGAAGAGCACGTAGCGTACATCCACGGCGATCATGCGCTGCAGGTCGGGCTCGAAGGCCACGTCGCCCGACATGGCCTCCCAGTTGCCATCGAAGGCCAGGCCGATCAGCGCGCCGCGGTCATTCAGCACGGGTGATCCCGAGTTGCCGCCCGTAATGTCGAGGTTGGCCAGGAAGGCCACGGGCATCTCGCCCTTCGCATTGGCGTAGCGGCCGAAATCCTTGGCTGCATAGAGTTCCTTAAGGCGCTCGGGTACGGTGAACTCGGCAGGATTCTTCGGATCCTCCTTCTCCATCACACCCTTGAGCGTCGTATAGTAGTTGTACTCGATGCCGTCGGCCGGCGAGTAGGGCAGCACGTTGCCGTACGTGAGGCGGATCGTGAAGTTGGCATCCGGGGCCCACGCCTTGCGGGGCTGCTGGAGCATCAGGCCGGCGATGTATTTGCGATGTCCTTCAGCATAGCCTGCATGGCTTTCGCGGTAGGCCTTCGAAAGCTCCATATACTTCGACCACACCGATGCGGACAGCTCCACGGCGGGATCCGCAGCAATCTTCTCGGGCGAGTAGTCGTCCAGCAGCGCCAGCACCTTCTCCGCGGAGGCAAAGACCGAGTGGTCGTAGAGGTAATCGACATAGGCGTCGATGTCGCCGCCGAACTGCTTATCGACCACATCGGCATAGAACGACGGCAGCTCCTTCATGTTTTCACGCGCGATGGCGAGCATGCGCCTGGCCACCTTGCGGTCGGTCGCGGGATTATAGTCCTTGTACCACTCGGCCAGACGCTCCCTGACGGCATCAGGATCGGCAATGGTCTCTTCCACGGCCATCTTATCCATATTGATGAACGAACGCACGGGGTTCAGCAGCTCGACGGCCCCGAGGAACGCCTCCGAAAGATACTGCACGCCGGCGTAGATCGGGCCGCCGCGGAGCTCGGCCTCGCGGATCTTCGCCAGGGCGTCGATATATCCCTCCTCGGGCAGCGTATTCTTCTCGGCCCAAGCCTGGAACGAAGCTTCCTGCGCCTCTTTGCGGGCCTTTACGCCAAGTTTCCGGATGCCGCGCGACATGCCGATCGAATTCTTCCAGTAGTTCGACGACATGGCGTATTTCGAGGCATACTGGATACGCACGGCATCATCGGCCATCATGTCGTCCCAAAGGATCGCCTGGCGCTCACCGCGGATGAAGATCCGCTGCGGGTTCTCCGTGCCGAGCAGGTTGTCGATCTCGTACGAGGTCATGTAGCGCTCGGTCGATCCGGGGAATCCCATCACCATGGCGAAGTCACCCTCATCGACGCCGTCGAGCGAGATCTTGAGGAACTTCTCGGCGCGGTAGGGACGGTTCTCCGGGGCGTATTCGGCCGGACGGTTGTCGGCACCGGCATAGACGCGGAAAATGGAGAAGTCGCCCGTGTGGCGGGGCCACATCCAGTTGTCCGTATCGCCGCCAAACTTGCCGATCGACGAGGGGGGAGCCCCCACCAGGCGGACGTCGGTGTATACCTCCATCACGAAGGCGAAGAACTGGTTGCCGCCGAAGAAGGGCTTGACGGAGATCTCCATCGAGGGATGCTCCTCCTGCAGGCGCCCGGTCAGCACCTTCATGTTCTCGGCCGTGATGCGCTCGTACTCGGACTGCGAGGCGGTCGAGGGTACGTTGCCCAGCACATCCGCCGTCACATCCATGATGTGCCGCACGAAGCGCACCTTGAGCCCCGGAACGGGCAGCTCCTCGGCCTGGGACATGGCCCAGAAACCGTTCGCAAGGTAGTCGTGCTCGACGCTCGAAAGCTGCTGGATCGAGGCGTAGCCACAGTGGTGGTTGGTAAAGAGCAGGCCTTCGGGCGAGACGATCTCACCCGTGCAGCCGCCGCCGAAGACGACAATGGCATCCTTGAGCGACGACTCGTTCACGCTGTAGATCTCGTCGGCCGAGAGCTTGCAGCCGCGCTCCTTCATCACCTTGATGTTCATCTTCTGAAGGTAGGGCAGCATCCACATGCCCTCGTCGGCCGAGGCGGTCAGCGAGACGCACGCCGCGGCCAGCAGGAAAAGGATTTTCTTCATATACGTTGTTTTGCGGTGTTGTTTCACTGGATGGCGATCATGTTGCGGATCGAGCGCTCGGCCCGGCGGCGGATCTCCTCGTCGATGACCACCTCGGGAGAGAGCGTTTCGAGCGACGAGGCGATGTTCTCCAACGTCACCATCTTCATGTAGCGGCAGTTGTTGCAGCCGCACGTCTCGTCGTCGGGGGGTGCCGGGATGAACCGTTTGTCGGGGTAGAGGCGGTTCATTTCGGCCAGGATGCCGGCCTCGGTCACCACAATGAACTCACGGGCTTCACTGCGCCCGCAATAGTCGAGGATGCCGGCCGTCGAACCGACGTAATCGGCCACTTCGAGGATGTAGGGACGGCATTCGGGATGCACGACCACCCGGGCCTCGGGATGCTCGCGCTTGAGCTGCAGCAGCTTCTCGAGCGAGAACTCCTCGTGCACGTGGCAGGCGCCGTCCCACAGCACCATGTTCGTGCGTCCGGTGAGTTTGCGGATATAGGAACCCAGGTTGCGGTCGGGGCCGAAGAGGACGGGGACATCGGCCGGGATCGACTCAACTACCTTCAGGGCGTTCGACGAGGTGCAGCAGATATCCGTAAGGGCCTTGACCTCGACCGTCGTATTGACATAGGAGACCACGCGGTAGCCGGGATACTTCGCCTTGAAAGCGGCGAACTCTGCGGCAGGGCACGAGTCGGCGAGCGAGCAGCCAGCCTCGGGGCAGGGGATGAGCACCTTTTTTTCGGGGCAGAGCACTTTGGCCGTCTCGGCCATGAAGTGCACGCCGGCAAAGAGGATGACGTCGGCATCGACCGACTGTGCGCGTACCGACAGGGCCAGCGAGTCACCCAGGAAGTCGGCCACGGCCTGCACTTCGGGTCTCGTGTAGTAGTGCGCGAGGATCACGGCGTTCTTTTCACGCTTGAGACGCTCGATGCGCTCCTTGAGTTCGGAGGTGTTTTCCACAATCATTTTTTATTTTTTATTCCTTTTTAAAATTTAAATAAAAAAGAAGAAGAATATAAATAGCTGTTGATAATGTCGATAACTCGGCCTCCTTTCGGATTATCGACAGACGGACCGTGCTGCACGGGACAACTCTCTTCTGCGACCTGCTGCAAATCACTTCACTGTTTGCGTTGTCCACAAATGTTGAAAACCGTTATCCACATATCGACAGCCTCCGATTTTCAACAATCTGTTCCGTTTCGGGCTCCGGTCGGGCGACGAAAATTTCCGAAAACTTTTTTTGGTTTCCCGCGAAAGCCGTATATACCCGGCTCCGGTTGGATTTTCCAAATGCGGGGAGGGGGAAGTTTTCATCTTTTTTCATCGGTTATCAACAGGCTTGCCGACAGGTTATCGACCGTTTTTCATCACCTGCTCCACCACCTTTTCGGCGATTTCGCGGTAGCTCTTCTCGACCATCGGATGGGTGGAGGCCGCCGGGCATCCCGCGTCGCTGCCCTCCATGATCGACTGTACGATGGGTATTTCGCCGAGGAACGGGACTCCGCTCTTCTCGGCCATGTCCCGTGCGCCGCCGCGGCCGAAGAGGTAGTAGCGGTTGTCGGGCAGCTCGGCCGGGGTGAACCACGCCATGTTTTCGATGACGCCCGCTACGGGAATTCCGACGTGTTCGTTGCGGAACATTTCTACGCCCCGCACCACGTCGGCTACGGCCACCTGTTGCGGGGTGGAGACGATGACTGCGGCGTCAATCTTGAGCTCGCCGATGATCGACAGGTGTACGTCGCCCGTGCCGGGAGGAAGGTCCGCGAGCAGGAAATCGAGCGTGCCCCACCGGGTCTGGTGAATCATCTGCTTGAGGGCGCTGACGGCCATGGCCCCGCGCCAGAGCAGGGCATCGGTGGGTTTGATGAAGAAGCCGATCGACATCAGTTCGATCTCCATCGAGCGGGCCGGGATGATCCGGTCCTCGCCATCCTCCTGCACGGCTTCGGGCAGGTAACCCTCCACACCGAACATCTTGGGTTGCGAGGGCCCGTAGATGTCAGCGTCGAGGATCCCGACGCGGTAGCCCATGTTGCGCAGGGCGACAGCCAGGTTGGCCGTGACGGTCGATTTGCCTACCCCGCCCTTGCCCGAGGCTACGGCGATGACGTGGGCGATGCCGCCCGTGGTCGTCTTCAGCTTCGGTTCGGGACGGGGGGCGGCGCCGCCCTCCTTGATGACCACGAGCACCTCGCTGCCCGGGAATGCCTCCTGCAGGAGCTCTTCGGCCTGTTTCTTGATCTTCAGGGCGAACGGGTCGCGCGTCTTGGCGAAGCGCAGGACCACCGTCACCTTGCCGGCCGCTGCGGCCGTATGTTCGATGAATCCGCTCGTTACGATATCCTGTCCGGTTTCGGGATGGACGATCGCCGTGAGCAGCTGTTTGATCTTTTCTTCCATAATTTCACGGTATCACTTACCCGACAAAGATAACGCATATTTCAGACAATAGGTAGCGTGTCGGTAAATATTTGGTCGCTTTTCCGCACTCCAGCCCCGGTCGGATGCCCGGTCGGGCGGATCGAATTTTATCGAAAAACGATAAATTATGGTGGCGCCCGTGAAAAAAACGCTATCTTTGTACTTGCCCGCATACGGCATGATTCAAATTTAATACGTTCCTATATGAATTTCATCAAGACTTTTCTGGCCGCACTCCTGGCCTTTGTGCTCGGATCGCTGGCCATCCTGCTGTTCGGGATGTTCATCCTGTTCGCAATTGCCGGTTCGATGGAGCGGACCGTTACTGTCAAGGAGGGTTCGATCCTCAGGATCGACTTCTCGGAGGTCATCAACGACGCTCCCTCGTCGGACCCGCTGGCCGGATTCGACTTCCGTACGCTGCAGTCCACGCGCCAGCTCTCGCTGCTCAAGGTGCTCCGCACGCTCGAGGCCGCGGCGGTCGATGACCGGATCGAGGGCATCTACCTGCGCATGAACGGTACGGGCGGCGTTACGGGCACGGCCCTCATCGAGGAGCTGCGCGAGGCGATCGAACTCTTCAAGCAGAGCGGCAAGTTTGTCGTCGCCTACAACGAAACCTATTCGCAGGGGCAGTACTATCTGGCTTCGGCGGCCGACCGCATCTATCTCCAGCCCGAGGGCGGGATGGACTGGTCGGGACTTTCGACCAGCCTGATGTTCTACAAGGGTCTCTTCGACAAGCTCGACCTGAAGGCCGAGGTCTTCCGCCCGACGGTCTGCAAGTACAAGAGCGCCGTGGAACCCTATATCCTCGACCGCATGTCGGAGGCCAACCGCGAGCAGATGCAGGCGCTCGTCGATTCGATGTGGGGAACGATCGCCGAGGCTGTTGCCGCATCGCGCGGCATCGACGTGGAGCGGCTCAACGAGATCGCCGACAAGCTGCAGGTGACGCTCCCTGAGGATGCGCTGAAATACGGTTTCGTGGACGGACTCCTCTATGAGGACCAGATGAAGGAGGTCTTCGCCGAGCTGGGAGTCGAGGACGACGGCGAGGGCAACTACGATTTCGTGTCGCTCGGTGACTACGCCTCGATGGTGGGCGTGGATCTCGACAACCTCGGGGCCGACCGGGTGGCCGTCGTCTATGCCGACGGGCAGATTGTCGATGGCGAGGGCTACGGCGATGCCGTCTACGGCAATTCGCTCGCTGCCGAACTGGCCGACGTGCGCCGCGACGAGAAGGTCAAGGCCGTGGTTGTGCGTGTCAATTCCCCGGGCGGCAGCGCCCTGGCCTCGGATGTCATCTGGCGCGAGATGGAGCTGCTCCGGGCCGAGAAACCCGTTGTCGTGTCGATGGGCTCCTATGCCGCCAGCGGCGGATACTACATCTCCTGCCCGGCCGACGTCATTGTCGCCGACCGCCTGACGCTCACCGGCTCGATCGGTGTCTTCGGCATGTTCCTCAATCCGATCGACGCGCTCAAGAACAAACTGGGCATCACGCTCGACGGGGTGAAGAGCAACGCTTCGGCCGGCATGGGCTCCGTCGAGCCGCTTACGCCTGCCCAGCGCGCCTCGATCATGCGCGGCGTGGACAAGGTCTACGAGACCTTCACGCAGGATGTCGCCGCCGGGCGCAACCTTCCGATCGAGAAGGTGCTCGACATTGCCGGCGGTCGTGTGTGGTCGGGCAGCGATGCTCTCGGGATCGGGCTGATCGATGCTTACGGCGGACTGAAGACCGCCATTGCGCTGGCTGTGGACAAGGCCGGCCTGGGTGAGAACTTCCGCGTGGTCGAGGTCACGCAGCAGCCCAGCGGTCTGGCCGCCATGCTTTCGGCGCTCAATGTCAGCGTACGCAAGGCCTTCGTGCGCTCGGAGCTGCAGGAGCTCTTCGGCGGGTACGACCGCGTGCAGCGGCTGCTCCGCATGCAGGGCGTGCTGATGTATTCGCCCTACGAGGTCGAGTTGAGGTAACCGCCCGGGGGATGTGCTCCCCGGTTCCGTTTTCCGTGCAGGCGGTCCGCTTTCAGGCGGCCGCCCGCCCCTTTTTTGTTGTGCGTTCCGGATTTTTTCCCTGCCTCTTTTATGTCGTGCGTACCGAATTTTTGCGTATCTTTGTCGTATGGCAGTAATCAGATTGATCAAAGAATTTTCGTTCGAGGCGGCCCACGCACTCGACGGGTACGACGGCCCGTGCCGCGAGATTCACGGGCACTCCTATCGGCTCTTCGTCACGGTGGCCGGGCGGCCCGTGGCCGATCCCGGAAACCCGAAATACGGCATGGTGATGGATTTCGGCGTGCTCAAGCGCATCGTGAACGAGCAGATCGTCTCGCGCTTCGACCACGCCTTCGTCCTGCGCGACTCCGAACGGGGACGTGCCGTCCGGGAGGCCCTCGGGGAACGCTTTTCGAATATCGTCGTCGTGGACTATCAGCCCACGTGCGAGAACATGCTCGCCGACTTCGCCCGCCGCATCGCCTCCCGCCTGCCGGAAGGGGTCCGGCTCCATTCGCTGCGGCTCCACGAGACGGCCACGTCGTTTGCCGAGTGGTTCGCCGAGGACAACCCCGCATGATACATTCCACGCTCCTGTGAAGGAGGCAACACACACAGCCCCGCTATGAAAAAACTCTTCCTGGTAGACGCCTACGCGCTGCTCTTCAAGTACTATTACGCCTTCCTGGGCCGCCCGATGCGCAACCGCAACGGAATGAACACCTCGGTGGTCTTCGGCTTCGTGAAGTTCCTCCGCGACATCCAGAAGCGTGAGCGCCCCGACCTGCTGGGCGTGGCGTTCGATCCCAAGGGTGGCAGTTTCCGCCGCGAGATCTTCCCCGAATACAAGGCCAACCGCTCCGAGACTCCGGAGGACATACTCATTTCGGTGCCCTATGTCAAGCGGGTGCTCGAAGCCATGTGCATCCCGATTCTCGAAGTCGAGGGCTATGAGGCCGACGACGTGATCGGCACCCTCTCGCAGAAGGGGGCTGCGGCCGGCTACGACGTCTACATGGTGACGCCCGACAAGGACTACGGGCAGTTGGTACGCGAACACTGCCGTATCTACAAGCAGAAGGGTTCCGACGGGGCGATCGAGATCGTGGACCGCGAGGCCATCCGCCAGAAGTACGGCATCGACGATCCGGTGCTCGTGCGCGACATTCTCGCCCTGTGGGGTGACGCCTCGGACAATATTCCGGGGGTCCCGGGCATCGGCGAGAAGACGGCCTGCAAACTGGTGCAGGAGTGGGGAACGGTCGAGCGTATCCTCGACAACGTCGCTTCGATCAAGGGGCGGCAGGGCGAGAAGATCGCCGCATGGGGCGACAACCTCCGTCTGGCCAAGCGGCTGACGACGATTTGTCTGGACGTGCCGATCGATTTCCGCGAGGAGGAGCTCACGGTCTGTGCGCCCCACCTCGACGATCTGAAGGCGCTCTTCGCCGAACTTGACTTCAAGGCCTTCCTCAACGATCTGGCCAACCTCGCGCCCCCCGAGCCGCTGCCCGACGGACCGCGTCAGGAGGAGCAGCGCCAGCTGGCCGAGATGGCCCGGGCGAAGTCCGCGGCGGCGAAAAAGGCCGCGCTGGCCGGTCTGGGCAACCTCTTCGGCGAGCCCGTCGAACCGCTTCGGGGTCCGGTTCCCGTTGCCGAGCTGCAGGAGGCTGCCGACGCGATGCAGTTCCGCACGGCGCAGGATACGCCCCACGAATACCTGCTGGTGGGCGATGCCGAATCGCTCCGGCAGCTTGTCGGCGAGCTCTCCGTGCGGGACGAGTTCTGCTTCGACACCGAGACGACGGGGCTCGACATCTTCAACGACCGCATCGTCGGCATGTCGTTCGCCGTCGAACCCCACAAGGCGTGGTACGTGCCCTTCAGCGAGGAGTGCACGGCCGAATATGCAGAGATCATCCGTCCGGTATTCGAGAATCCGCGGATCGCCAAGATCGGTCAGAATGTCAAGTTCGACCTGATGGTGCTCCGGCGGCTCGGCGTGGCCGTCCGCGGGCGCAAGTACGATACGATGATCCTCCACTACCTGCTTGACCCCGAGTCGCGGCACAACATGAACACGCTGGCCGAACGCTACCTCAACTACCGGCCCATCGAGATCGAGACGCTCATTGGCAAGGGCCAGAAGCAGCTGACGATGGATCTGGTGAATGTCGAACGCGTGAAGGAGTACGCCGCCGAGGACGCCGACGTCACGCTGCAGCTCAAGCAGGTGCTCCTGCCGATGGTCGAGCGCATCGGGCTGCACGATCTCTACTTCGAGATCGAGGAGCCGATGATCGAGGTGCTGGCCAACATCGAGATGGCGGGCGTGCGGATCGATAGCGCGGCGCTGGCCGAATATGCCGTCGAACTGAACCGCACGATGGCCGAACTCGAGGCTGCGATCCGCACCGAGGCCGGGGAGCCGTCGCTCAACATCAACTCGACGCGGCAGTTGGGCGAGGTGCTCTTTGCGAAGATGCGTATCGCGGAGAAGCCCAAGATGACCAAGACCAAGCAGTTCTGCACCGACGAGGAGTATCTCCAGACATTCGCCCACAAGCACCGCATCGTGGACCTCATCCTCGAGTACCGCGGGGTGAAGAAGCTGCTCTCGACCTATGTCGAGGCGCTGCCGCAGTTGGTGAACCGCACGACAGGGCGCATCCACACGTCGTTCAACCAGGCCGTGACGGCTACTGGGCGTCTCTCCTCGACTAACCCCAACCTGCAGAACATCCCCGTGCGCGACGAGATGGGGCGCCGCATCCGCAAGGCCTTCATCCCTTCGGACGATGATCACCTGCTGCTCTCGGCCGACTACAGCCAGGTGGAGTTGCGCCTGATGGCCCACCTTTCGGGCGACGAGTCGCTCATCGCAGCCTTCGAACACGGCGAGGACATCCACGCCGCGACGGCCGCTCGCCTCTTCGGCAAGCCGCTCGCCGAGGTGACTCCGGAGGAGCGCCGGCGGGCCAAGACTGCCAATTTCGGCATCATCTACGGCATTTCTCCCTTCGGGCTGAGCCAGCGGCTGGAGATTCCCCGCAAGGAGGCCAAGGAGATCATCGACGGCTATTTCCGCTCCTATCCCAAGGTCAAGGAGTACATGGACCGCGTGGTGGAGAAGGCCCGCGAGGAGGGCTTCGTGGCGACGATCTTCGGCCGCCGTCGTTACCTGAACGACATCGCCTCGCACAACGCTGTGGCGCGCGGCCTGGCCGAGCGCAACGCCGTGAATGCCCCGATTCAGGGTTCGGCTGCCGACATCATGAAGATCGCCATGATCGATGTCCACCGCCGTTTCGCCGCCGAGGGCATCCGCTCGCAGGTGATCCTCCAGGTGCACGACGAACTGGTCGTGGACATGCTCCGCGAGGAGCAGGAGCAGGTCGTGCGCATCGTCACCGAGTCGATGGAGTCGGCTGCCCGGCTCAAGGTGCGGCTGGTCGCCGATGCCGGCGTGGGCCGCAACTGGCTCGAGGCGCATTGATCCCTTACTGCGGATACACCGCAAAATACAGAATACGATGACGGAAGCTCCCTATGTCCCCTCGCCCGATCGCTATGCCTCGGGCATGGTCTACCGGCGGGCCGGGCGCAGCGGTGTGCTGCTGCCGGCGCTTTCGCTGGGTCTGTGGCGCAATTTCGGCACCGAACGCCCTTTCACGGAGGTGCGCCGCATGGCGCACTACGCCTTCGACCGGGGGATCGTCCACTTCGACCTGGCCAACAACTACGGTCCGCCCTATGGGACGGCCGAGGAGAACTTCGGACGGCTCATGCAGCAGTCGTTCGCACCCTACCGCGACGAGCTCTTCGTTTCGACAAAGGCCGGCTACGACATGTGGCCCGGTCCCTACGGCAACTGGGGTTCACGCAAGTACCTCATGGCCAGTCTCGACCAGAGCCTGCGCCGCATGAAGCTCGATTACGTGGACCTCTTCTACACGCACCGCTACGATCCCGAAACGCCGCTCGAGGAGACCCTGCAGGCCCTTGTGGACATCGTGCGCCGGGGCAAGGCCCTCTATGTCGGCATCTCGCGCTATCCGCTCGAGGCGGCCCGCTTCGCCTTCTCCTATCTGGCCCGGCGCGACGTTCACTGCCTGCTTTTTCAGGACCGATACAACCTCTTCGACCGTCGTCCCGAAACTTCGGGCGTGCTGTCCCTCGCAGCAGAGGCGGGGTCGGGATTCATCGCCTTTTCGCCTCTGGCCCAGGGTCTCCTGACGGGGCGTTACCTCGACGGTATCCCGCAGGATTCGCGCATGGCCGCCGGGCAGTCGCTGCGTCGTGAGGTGCTGACCGGGGAGATGCTCTCCCGGATCCGGGAGCTCGACGCACTGGCCCGCGAACGGGGACAGTCGCTGGCCGAGATGGCTCTGGCGTGGCTGTTGCGCGATGCGAGGGTTTCGTCGGTGATCATCGGGGCCAGTTCGGTGGAGCAGATCGCGCAGAACCTGCGCGCGCTACAGAGTCCCGCCTTCTCGGACGGGGAGCTGGAGCGCATCGACGGCATCGCCCTCGGGTGACGGTGCCTTTCGGCATGGAAAACGGAAAGGGAGCACCCTCCACACGGGGAGTGCTCCCTTTTTCCATCGCCTCGGAGGCGTGTCAGAACGAGATGCCGACGCGGATGCCGAAGTTGTTGATGTTGTCGATCGAGTAGACCAGCAGGTCGCCGGTGTTGGTGGCATAGCCGTAGTAGAGCGCCACGTGGAAGCCCATGCGGTAGTCCGGGCGCGGGAAGATGCTGACACCCACTTCGGGCGACATGTAGAAACCCCACGTGTCGGTGTACTGCTTGATGACGTAGTAATAGGAGGACATCTGGGCATAGCAGGCTCCCATACGCATGCCTACATAGGGCTGGAAGACACTCTTCTTGAGCCAGTTGTATCGAGCCACGACGCCGAACGGAAGCTGGAACAGCGCGTGTTTCTGGTTGGTCGTCATGGCAGCGCCGTCACCCAGCTGGAGCGTTTGGCGCGAGATGTCCTCGAGGTTGGTCTGGTACGAGATGAAGGGACCGACGGTCAGGGCCGGCGTCACGAAGTAGCCGCCCTCGAAGTTCATGCCCCACCCCGAAGCCTTGTCCGCGAACTTGTCGCCCAGGGGAACCCCCATCTGCCAGTCGATGTTCACGTAGGAGTTCGGGAAGAGCTGCGCCTTGCCCGGCAGGGCAGCAACGAGCAGCGCGGCACACAGGATAACGGTTTTCAAGTGTCTATACGTTTTCATATTCGGTCGTATTTTCGGGTTCAATTATTTGGACAGATAGGGCGACTGCACGAAGGCCTGCTCCACGGCGTCGAGCGTGCGCTGCAGGTTGAGCGACGAGTCGCCGGTCAGCAGCCCGCCGGCGAAGCTGTCCCAGATGACCGGCAGTTTCTTGCCGCTCTGCTGGTCGGCCTCCAGGTCGAGCATCTCGGTCAGCAGCGAGCCGGCCGTGTAGCCGTAGTAGACGCCGTAGGGATAGTGCCAGCCCAGCCAGTCACCCCAGTAGCCCGGGGTCCAGTAGTAGGGATAGTACCACCACCAGTAGGGGTTGTTGTACCCCACGAAGTAGGTCACCTGCTCGACATAGCTCATTTGGATGCCCACGTTGGCTGCCGCCTTGTCGTAGGTGCGCGTATAGCCGGCGTTGTCCATTGCCGCGGCTACCGTCGCGATGATCTCCTGAGCGCTCTCGTCCTTCCAGTATTCGGTCCGGTCGCTGCCGCCGATCAGCAGGATGCTGTCCGGGAGAAAGTAGGTGTCGATGGCGGAGAAGTCGGTGCCGGTGTCGTGAGCCGTGTAGACCAGGTAATCCCCGTGCAGGTCCGATGTCGAAGGCTCCTTCTGGCACGAGCAGAACGCAACTGCTGCGAGTGCGAGTGCTGTGTAACGCAAATTTTTGACAATCATGGTTGTTGAAATTTTTTAGGTTTGCTGTCGCCCGTTCCGTCTCAAATTCCGTTCCCCGATGCCGGACCCCGGGCGCATCGGGGCCGTTTGGTGCATAAAGAGGTGATTTCGGGGCATGGAGCCCCGCTTCGGGACTCTCCGAAACGAAAAGAACCCGCAGGGTCTCTGCGGGTTCCGGTTCGTGAAGAGGGCCTTCGCCAAAGGGCCTATCTGTATCGGTGCGAGATGAGCGTCATGAACTCCTCGCGGGTGCGCTGGCTCGAGAGGAACACCCCCGTGAAGGCCGAGGTCGTCGTGGCCGACTGCTGCTTCTCGATGCCGCGCATCTGCATGCACATGTGGCTGGCCTCGATCACCACGGCCACGCCCATCGGGTTGAGCGCCTCCTGGATGCAGTCGCGGATCTGGACCGTCAGCCGCTCCTGGACCTGCAGGCGGCGGGCATAGCACTCCACCACGCGGGCGATCTTCGAGAGCCCGGTGATGTAGCCGTTGGGGATGTAGGCCACGTGGGCCTTGCCGTAGAAGGGCAGCATGTGGTGCTCGCAGAGCGAGTAGAGCTCGATGTCCTTGACGAGCACCATCTGCTTGTATTCCTCGCGGAAGGTGGCCGAGCGGATGATCTGCAGCGGGTCCTCGTCGTAGCCCTTCGTGAGGAACGACATGGCCTTGGCCACCCGTTCGGGCGTTTTCAAGAGCCCCTCGCGCATGGGGTCCTCGCCCAGCAGGCGCAGGATCTCGGCGTAGTGGTGCTTCAGCGCCTCGACCGTATGCGGGTCGAAACGCTCCTCCTTTTGGTAGTTTCTCTCTTCCATAGCGCGGCAAAGATACCCTATTTCCCGATGGAATGCAAATAGTCGGCGAGTTTCCGCACGGCGCGGGCCCGGTGCGAGACGGCGTTTTTCTCTTCGGTGGTCATCTCGGCGAAGGTGCGGTCGTAGCCGTCGGGGACGAAGAGCGGGTCGAAGCCGAAGCCCTCGTGGCCGGTTTCGTGATCGAGGATGCGCCCCTCGACGATCCCCTCGAAGAGGTGCTCCTCGCCGTCGAGGATCAGCGAGATGACCGTGCGGAAGCGGGCCCGGCGGTCGGTGACCCCCTCGAGGTTCTTCAGCAGCAGGCGGTTGTTGGCCGCAAAGTCGTGGCCGTCGGTGGCGTAGCGGGCCGAGTGTACGCCCGGGGCGCCGCCCAGTGCCGCGACCTCGAGTCCCGTGTCGTCGGCGAAGCAGTTGCGGCCCGTGCGGTCGTGGATATAATGGGCCTTCTGCGAGGCGTTGCCTTCGAGGGTCTCCTGCTCCTCGGGGATCTCCTCCGTGATGCCGCAGTCGCGCGGCGTCGAGAGGGTGAAGCCGTCGCCCAGGACGGCCTGCACCTCGCGGAGCTTGTGTGCGTTGTTGGTGGCGAATACGATTTCCATATCTTTTTTCAGCTTGGTTTGTCCGAGAGTCGGGTCAGGTAGTGGCGGTGGAACAGCTCCTCGAGCTCGTTTGCGGCGCGGGGGTACTCCTCGCGGCGGTAGACCGTGGCGATGCGGCCGTTGTCGAGCAGGTGGATGTCGTCGCAGAGCGGAGAGAGCGTCTCGAGCAGGTGCGACGAGACGATCACGGTGGCCCCGGCCTCCCTGCGGCGCAGGATGAGCTGCCGGGCGGCGTGGAGGCTCTCCATGTCGAGCCCGTTGAAGGGTTCGTCGAGCAGCAGCAGCGGCTTTTGCTGCATGAGCGTGACGGTGAGTGCGAGTTTGCGCTTCATGCCGGCCGACCACCCGGCCACGGGGCGGTCTACGGGCAGGCCGAAGACGCGGACGTAGACCGCCGGGTCCGACGAGGGGTTGTAGTGGGCGGTCAGGTCGAGCAGGTCGCGCCCGGTCATGCCGTCGTAGAAGAAGGTCTCGCTCTCGAGGTAGGCGATCTCGCTCCGCCTCAAGGGGTGCCCCGAGCGGGTGATTGACCCGCTGTCGGGGGTGACGAGCCCGAAGAAGGTGTCGAAGAGCGTCGTCTTCCCGGCGCCGTTCACCCCGACCAGTCCGTGGACGGAGCGTTCGGAGAGGTGCATCGTCAGGTTGTCGAGCACAGTTTGCGGGCCGTAACGCACGGTGAGCGAATCAATCGTAATCATGGAGGTAGCGGTTGAGGTTTTTCTCGGCCCGGCGGGCGTAGACGACAATCAGCGCCAGGGTGACAGGCAGCAGAGGCGGCAGGAGGAACCCGAGGTAGCCGATGCGCATCGCTCCCGGTAGGGGTGCGGCACCCTCCTTGGGACTGTAGGCGGCATATTTGGCCAGTACGGCATAAAGCAGCACGAGCGCCGCGAAGGGGGCCCATGCGGCGGCGAGCCATGCTGCTTCGGGATGGAGCGCCGCGGAGAGTGCGGCTGCGGGGAGCGTGAGCAGGAAGTAGTTGCGCCAGGCCGTGCGGGTCTTGAGCCAGAGCAGCGAGCTGCCGCCGCGTCCGGGCAGGAGCAGCAGCACGAGGGGCTCGTTGCGTGTGTAGCACTCGGTGCAGACGAGGGCCGCGAGGGCGAGGGCCGGGAAGCCCGCATAGGGGACGAAGGCGCTGCCGAGCAGCAGGAGCTCGATAAGGAGCGCAGCCGTGCGGTGGCTGCGGATGGTACCCGTCCATTCGGGAGAGTAGCCGAGCCATGCGATGCGGAGCCACGATCCGTTGCCCGTTCTGCTGCTGCGCCGGGGGATGAGGCAGCAGGCTGTGGCCGCAGCCTCTGTGATCAGGGCGTGGAGGAGGTGTCCCCGGGCTGCAAGCACTCCGGCGGGCAGGAGCGCCGCGAGGGCGTATTCGGCGGCCAGGTGGAGCTTCGGGCGGCGGAGTAGCCCGGCGAGCAGGCGCAGGTCGCGGCGCCCGAGGTGCAGGCGGACGACCGCCAGTACGGCGAGGGCTGCGGCGAGGGCCGGGCAGTGTCCTGCCACGAAGAGGAAGAGCGCGGCGGCAAAGGCGGCGAAGAGCGCCACGACGGGCAGTGACCACCCCACCATGCGGAGCCACCGCACGAGCAGGAGCCATCTCAGTCGGAAGAGGTTCATGGGCTATTTCACCACCTCGAGCCGGTCGAGCCGGTCGTCGAGGTCGAGTTTGTCGATGATCGTGCGGACGAGCAGGTCCATGTCCGAGCCTTCGGTGTAGTCGGCCGGGCAGACGTGGTTCACGCGGTTGTCGTGGATGAGCGAGGCCATCTCCTTGCGGGCCCCCTTCTGATCGGGGTTGTAGACGGCGATCGAGTGGCCGCCGAAGTTCTTCACCAGCCGCATGCAGGGGATGTCGGTCGTGCCGTCGCCGACATAGATCATGTGGTGGAACGGAACGGGACGCTCCTTTTCGGGGATGTAGCGGTTCACGAGCTTCGAGTCGAAGACCGATTCGACCCCCTTGTTGATCTTGAAGATGAACTGCGTCTTGTTGGTATAGTTCACCGCCACGGCGGGCCAGTAGGCGATGCCGTCCACGTCGTAGAGGAACGAGCAGGCGTATATCTTCCGGAATTCGTGGGCGATCTCCGTCCCCTCGATGATCTCCTTCAGGCCCGAGGAGTTGATGTAGTGCAGGATGCGGATGCCCCGCTCGGCGCCGTAGCGGTTGATGCGCCCGAACCACTCCTTCACGCCGCGGTAGAGCGTCACGCGGCGCCCCGACTCCTGGAAGGCCTCGCGGCGCAGCGACAGTCCCTTCGACTTGGCCTCCTGGATCATCCGGGCCATGTAGGTGAGGACCATGTCGGCATCCTGCTCCTCGGCCAGCGTGTTGGCCTCGGTCCAGAACTCCTTGTTGCTCTTGCCGACGGCCGGAATGAAGTCATACTCCTGCATGTTGCCCGGGGAGAGCGTGCCGTCGAAGTCGTAGATCAAAGCGATGGTGAATCTGAAATCCATGGTTCCCGCAGTTTGTGAACTTCAAAAATATCCAAATTTTGCTATTTTTGCAAGCAGAAACCCCGAAAAACCTCGGAATTATGGAGTTCAAGAGCCTGATAGCACAACGCCGTTCGATCCGCAAGTATTCGGACCGTCCGGTTCCCCGCGACGTGATGGACCGCATGTTGGCCGAAGCCCTCACGGCCCCCTCGGCGCGCAATACGCGCACGACACGTTTTCTTGTAGTGGACGACCCCGCGCTGGTGGCCCGTATGGCCGACATGCGCGATTACGGGTCGGCATTTCTGAAGGGCGTGCCGGCGGCCGTGGTCGTGCTCGGCGACACGACGACGAGCGATCTGTGGCGTGAAAACGCCGCCATTTCGGCCACCGTGCTGCAGCTTGCGGCCGTGGACGAAGGGCTGGGTTCGTGCTGGGTGCATGTCTGCGGGCGGCCCCGCCGCAAGGACGATCCCGAGGGCGAGCAGGCGGCCGACTACCTGCGCACCTTTCTGCCGATCCCCGAAGGCTGCGAGCCCCTGTGTGTCATTGCGCTCGGCTACTCCGACTTCCATCCCGCGCCGCTGCCCGACACGGACGATGCGAAGCGGATCATCCGCCTCTGATTCCCGACCCGGTTGCGGCCGTGGAGGCTCCGGAGCATCGGACCCCGGGGCCCGGGTGTCTTATCTTGTCAAACCCCCAAAAATGTGAAAAGAATGAAAGGAAAACTGATGTTTGCAACCGCCTCGGCGGCGATCCTGATGCTGGCCGCATGCGGCGGACAGGCGACGAAGTCTCCGGGGACTACGGTCGGTGAAGGACTGCGTTTCTGCGAGAGTACTTATCCCTATGAGGGTGGCGTCCTGATCGCCAACTTCGGGACCGAAGAGCTCAACCCGCTCAACGGCGAGGGCAAGGGCTATATCGTCCGTTACAAGGCCGGTGAGGCCCCGCAGGTGGTGATCCCGGCCGACGGGAACCTCTCGGCGCCCAAGGGCATGTTCCTCCGCGACGGCCGTCTGTTCGTCTGCGACGTGAACAAGGTGGTGGTCTACGACTTGAACCAACCCGGTGCCGCTCCCCAGGTGGTTTCCTTCCCCGAGGGCGAGCTCTTCGTCAATGACCTGGCGGCCGACGGCAACGTGCTCTACGCTTCGGTGACCAACACCGGGCGTATCTTCCGCCTCGACATCTCCGATCCGGCGGCTGTCGGCGCTCCCGAGCCGTGGCTGGAGATTCCCGGGCCCAACGGGCTGGTGATCCGTGACGGGGCGATGTACGTCGCCTCCTACCCTGCCGACGGGCAGACGACCGACGCGCACGTCATCTACCGCATTGCCGACCTGTCCAACCCCGTGGCGGAGCCTTTCGTCGCGCTTCCCGGACAGTACGACGGCATCGCCTTCTCGGGCGACGGGAAATCGCTCTACGTGACCAACTGGTCGCCGGCCGGCCTCTCGCGCATCGATCTGGCGACGCGCGCCGTGGAGCCCGTTGCCATTGAGCTGGAGCAGCCGCTCGCGGGCCCGGCCGACATGACCGTGGCCGACGGCGTGGTCTATGTGCCCGACCTGCCCAACAGCCGGGTGGTGGTCTTCGCCGAGTAGAGGGCGCGGATGTCCTGCAGGTGATATGACGAAGCGGTCCGGGATCACTCCCGGACCGCTTCCGTCTGTTTGTGCGGCGGTGCTACCTGTTGTGGTGGTGCACCGGTTTGATGTCCTTGATGCGCAGCTGGGTGGTCACCGTGCCGCGGTAGTGGTTCTCGACGATCTGGTAGCAGACGTCGATCGGGCGTCCCGAGCGTACCCACTCGAAGTGGGTGGGCTGCTGGAAGGCGATCGCCTGGATTCGCGTGTTGGGCTTCTGGCGCTGGATGAGATCCATGCGCAGGTGCTCGCTCTCCATGCCGACCAGCTTGGCGTCGCCGTGGTTGCTCACGCCGTAGGTCACGAAGACCGGGGCCGTGTTGCCGGGACCGAAGGGCTGGAAGCGGTTCAGGTCGCGGCGGAAGGCCGGCGTGATGTCCGAGAAGAGCAGCTCGCTGTCGATATCGACCTGCGGGACAAGCATCTGCGGGTCGATGTTCTCCTCGACGTAGGCGTTGAAGCGGCGCGTGAACTCCCCGACGTGTTCCGGACGCATCGTGAGCCCGGCAGCATACATGTGGCCGCCGAAATTCTCGAGCAGGTCGGAGCACGACTCGACGGCCTGGTAGAGGTCGAAGCCCGGCACCGAGCGGGCCGAGCCCGTGACAAACCCGTTGCTCATCGTGAGTACCACCGTCGGGCGGTAGTAGGTCTCGATCAGACGCGAGGCTACGATCCCCACGATGCCCTTCATCCATTTCGGATTGTAGATCACCGTGCTCTTGAGCGTCTTCATCTCGGGGTTGCGCTCGATGTAGTCGTGCGCTTCCTGAGTGACGGAGCGGTCGATCGACTTGCGGTCGCTGTTGTACGAGTCGATGACGTTGCCGAACTCCTCGGCCACGCTTTCGTTGCCCTCGATGAGCAGCTCGACGGCCGCATGCCCGCCCGAGGGCGAGGCGTTCTCGTCGTTCTCGTCCATGCGCATGCGCCCGGCGGCGTTGATGCGCGGACCGATCTTGAAGACGATGTCGTCGATGGTGATGTTGTGTTTGTCCAGACCGCAGATCTTGATGATCGACAGCAGCCCCTTCGACGGCTCGCGGTTGAGGTTTTTCAGACCGAAATAGGCCAGGATGCGGTTCTCGCCCACCAGCGGCACGATGTCCGAGGCGATCGAGACGACCAGAAGGTCCAGCAGCGGCAGGATCTGTTCGAACGGGATCCCGTTGCGCTGGGCATAGGCCTGCACCAGCTTGAAGCCCACACCGCAACCCGACAGTTCGTCGAACGGGTAGGAGCAATCGACCCGCTTGGGGTCCAGAACGGCTACGGCGCGGGGAATCTCCTCGGCCGGGAGGTGATGGTCGCAGATGATGAAATCCACGCCTTTCGACTTTGCATAGACGACCTTTTCCGTGGCCTTGATCCCACAGTCGAGGGCGATGATCAGCCCCACGCCCTTGCGGGCGGCGAGGTCGATTCCCTTGATCGAGATACCGTATCCCTCGGTATACCGGTCGGGGATGTAGAACATCAGGTTTTTGTGCCCGATCTGGCGCAGGAACTTGTAAACCAGCGCGACGGCCGTGCAGCCATCGACGTCGTAGTCGCCGTACACCATGATCTTCTCATTGTTACGGACGGCCTGTCCCACCCGCTCGACCGCCTTCTCCATGTCCTTCATCAGGAACGGATCGTGCAGGTCGGCAAGGCTCGGTTTAAAGAACTTCTCCGCCTTGTCTACGGTGTCTATGCCTCTTTGTACGAGCAGATTGGCCAGGATGGGCGAAATCCGCAGCGCGGCAGCGAGCATGGCTACCGTCGCGGGGTCGCCCTCTGGCTTCACTACCCAGCGTTTTTCTATAGGCATACGTGTTATTGTTTATATATTTTAACATTTAATATCTCACTTAAAAGTTCCACAACCGAACGTTTCACCTCCTCCATCGGGACGTTTCGGCCCGTCTCCGAGAGGATCGACGTCACCCCGCGATCGGTGAAGCCGCAGGGGTTGATGCGCGAGAACCACGCCAGGTCGGTCGATACGTTGAGCGCGAAGCCGTGCATGGTAACATAACGTGACGATCGCACTCCTATTGCGCAGATCTTCCGCACCGGCCCCTTTCCGCCGGGAGTGACTCCCTTGCCGAGCCAGACGCCCGAGGCGCCGTCGATGCGGCCCGCCTCGATACCCTGGCGGGCGACGGTGCGGATGACGGCCTCTTCGAGAGCGGCAATGTAGGCGCGCAGCCCGATGCCGAGCCGCTCGAGGTCGAGGATCGGGTAGCAGACCAGCTGCCCCGGGCCGTGGAAGGTGATGTCGCCGCCGCGGTCGATGTGGTAGAAGCGGGCACCCATCCGCTCGAGCATCTCGCGCGGGATGAGCAGGTTCTCCGCATGTCCGCTCTTGCCGAGCGTGTAGACCGGGGGGTGCTCCACGAGCAGGACCGTGCCGACGGGATCGTCATCCGTTGCGGAGTGCTCCTCTGCGGAGTCTCCGGCGGGGAATACGGTGCTGCCTCCGGCGTCCCGCTCCGCCCGCTTGCGGGCAACGTGGGTGTCGAACAACTCCTGCTGCAAATCCCAGCAGGCTTTGTAATCCATCAGGCCGAGGTCCCGGCAGTATGCCTTCATCCGTTACAAACTTTTCACACTTCGGAGCGCCTCTTCGGCCATGTACGAGGAGCGTACCAAGGGTGCGCTCGCACAGTAGTCGAAGCCCATCTCCAGTGCTCGGAGCCTGTACCATTCGAATTTTTCGGGAGTGATGTACGCCGCAACGGGGTAATGCTCCAGAGTCGGCCGAAGGTACTGACCGAGCGTCACAATCCTCACACCTGCCTCGCGCAGGTCACGGAGGGTCTGCAATACTTCGTCATCGGTCTCGCCGAGTCCGACCATCAGTCCGCTCTTGGTCACCACGCCCTGTCGGGAGAGGTAGCGCAGCGTCTCCAGGCTGGTGCGGTACTTCGCCCTGGAACGCACAAGGGGAGTCAGTCGCTCGACGGTCTCGATGTTGTGCCCGATGATGTCGGGCTTCGATGCGATCACGATGTCTTCGAGTTCGGGACGCGCATCGAAATCGGGAATAAGGAGCTCAATTACGGCGTCGGGATTCTGTGCGCGGATGGCCTCGACGGTTGCGGCCCAATGGCGGGCGCCGCCGTCCGGAAGGTCGTCGCGCGTCACGGAGGTTACGACGACATACCTCAGTTTCATCAGGGCGACGCTTTCGGCGACCCGGGCGGGTTCCTCGGCGTCGGGGGCAAGCGGATGTCCCGTGCGGGTGGCACAGAAGCGGCATCCGCGGGTACAGATGTCTCCCAGAATCATGAAGGTCGCCGTGCGACGGCTCCAGCACTCGGCCTGGTTGGGGCACATCCCGCTGCTGCAGATTGTATGCAGCCGGTGTTTTTCGACGATGTGCCGCACTTCGGCCCACTCGGGGGTGCGGTGCAGGCGGATCTTCAGCCATCCGGGTTTTTTCAGGACATCTACCTTGTCATAAAACTTCGGCATTTAAGTTCATTATTTTCCAATTGATGCAAAAATAACGAAAAAGATTGAATATTCCTATACCCTTTTCATGTTTCTTGCGAGAATGCCGGTCGGAAAGCCGTGCGGAATGGATCGGTTGCGGGAATCGGAGTCGGTCGGTCGGATAAAGAAAAGAGGCCCTGCACCTGCCGGTACGGACCTCTCTGGTTAGGTTAGTTAGGTTAATGAGAGTGGGGAACCCCACGTTCGATGAAACAAAGATAGATCGAATTTTACGAAAATGCAAATATTTTGTGATATTTCTTGAAATTTTGAGGCGATTTTTAAACCATATTGTAATTAAGATTTTTTAATTTCCTTTCGGTTCGTAAGTTTTTGATTAACGTTCCGCGCCGCTTTCCGCAGCCTTTTCCGGCACGGAGACCTCTTCGCCGGCAGCAGCCGGAACCTCGTCGGTCTGGGAGTTCTGGTGGCGGTGGCGATAGGTGGCCGGAGTCATCTGGTATTCCTTCTTGAAGAGTTTGATGAAGTGCGAGGTGTTGGGGAAGGTGCATTCGTTGCCGATCTCGGAGATCGACTTCGACGTCGAGATCAGCAGCAGACGCGAGTGCATGAGCCGCTGGCGGATGAACCATTTGTGGGGCGGCATCTGGAAGTGGCGCCGGAACTCCTTCTTGAACGAGGTGAGCGAACGGTGCGTCAGCCGGGCCAGTTCCTCGATCGAGATGTCCTTGAAGATGTGGTCGTAGACGATCTGTTCGAAGTTCTCCTTGGCGGCATCGACGTTGCTCAGCAACTTGCTCTTGATGCAGCAGTCCTCGTGCGAGGCGATCAGGTAGATCAGTTCGGTCATCTTGATGTTCTCGGCCGTCTCGTCGTGGCGGAACTCCTCGTCGCGCAGATAGTTGTTCGTATTGACGAAAAAGTTGCGCAGCGAGTTCCATGCGGACATGGCCACGTGGGTGCGGTTGCGGCAGTTTTCGCACGAGTGTTCGTTCGATATGTTCAGTCCGTAGGTGATGTTCAGGTGCATGAGGATGCGCTGCAGGTCCTCGGGCGTGTAGTAAAAGAGCACTTCCTCGTAGGGTTGGCTACCGTCGGGAACGTTTTCGATGTAATGGTGTCCGAGCCCCAGGTAGAAGACGTCGCCGCGTGCAAGCGTCTGGCGCTTATCTCCGTCGTAGATGTATTTCGTCCCGCGCAGGATGTAGCCGATGGCATAGCGGGACAGGATCTGGGACTGGATTCCGTTGTGAAGCGATTCCAAATACTTCACGATCATCGGCTGTTGGGCCGATGAATTCATTGAATTCTTCATGCGAATTGTATTTTAAGTTTTTCTGAACAAAGAGTTGCGTCACATTTGTTCAGTCTCAAATATACAATTTTAAATTTTTAATTTGTCAAAATCCATAACACAAAAAAGCGAAATTGTGTAAATAGACCTCTTTACAGCATGAAGATGACTAAATATATTATTGCAAAATAACGTTGGCTACGGCTACGGCGAGCAACGCGGCGTAGAGCGGTGCGGCAATCGGGCGGCGGACACGCACGAAGAGGAACGGGAGCAGCAAAGTAACCGGTACGGCGAGCAACGTGACTGTTTCGGCGGTTGCGGCCGGGCTGCAGAGCGATCCGCATGCAAGGATCAGCGTGATGCACGCGAAGAGCAGGATGAAGCGCGGTTTGGTCCCTACGGCGTAGCGGTCCGCGAAGACGAAGAGGGTGGAGAGGAGCCCCAGTACAACGGCCGCACCGGCAAAGAGTAGTTTTGGGAGCGGGAGAAGCGCTTCGGGTGTCGGGAGCGGGCCGCAGGTGAGTAGCCGGCCGAACAACAGCAGCGGTGCGGCGAAATCGCCTCCGACGCCCCAATTGATGTAACAGAGGACGAAGAGCGGAAGCAGTACGCCGGCAAGGGCCACCGTGAGCTCGCGGAGCGTCCTGCGGAAGAGCTGTACGGCCAACGGCAGCAGCAACAGCAGCGGCAGTGCGGCGGGTGCGACGAGCGGCAGCAGCCCGAGGTAGAGCGAGGCGCGGAAGATGGCGTCGAAGCCGAATCCGTTGCGGAACGAGCGGGCGTAGTTCTTGGTGGCGAGGGCCAGCAGAGCCGGAGCCGCGCACGAAGAGAGGAAAGCGCCGTCACCGATGCCGCAGAGCAGGATGCCGTAGAGCGGGATGGCGAGGCACGTGCCGACCGAGTAGAGGTTGTTCCGTGCCGTAAGCCGTCCGATGCAGAGTCCGGTAAAGAGGATCAGCAGTCCGCCGATCCAGCGGGAGCCGCCCGGGTGGTGTGCCTCGAAGTCGGCGAGCCATTCGCCCGGGAAGCGGATCATCATGCGGTCGTGAGGCTCTTCGGTGAGGGCTTCCGCAGTTTCCGGATCCGCTCCGGATGCTGTTGTCTCTTCGGCTGTCGTTATCTCCGTGTCGGCAACGGGCGCTCCGTTTCTCCCGGAATGCGTCGAGTCGGCTGTGGCGATCGGTTGGTTGGGATGCGTCGCCTGCAGGCTCTCCGTGCCGTGCCCCGGGCTAGCCGTATGGGCTGAAATTGCCGGGATTGTCTGGGTTGTCCCGGGTCCGATGGTCAGGGCGAGGCTGTCGCGGGCGAAACCGGCCGGCATACCTGCAGTTGGCTGCTGGGCAGCGGGTGACGGGACTGTCGGGTCGGATGCCGCGTGGTCGGGTTGCGCTGCAGCTTCCATGTGCTCTGCAGCATGCGCAGTCTCTGCGGACTCTGCGTTTTCCGCAGCTTCTGCGTCCAGTCTGTATGCGGCTACACGTTCCGAGAAGGATTGCGGCATCGCAGCCGGGCGTTTCGCGGCGCCCCACATCGCCACGGCGGCGAGTATGAGGAGCGTGAGGAAGGCCGGGATGAGCTGCTGTCGGGCGATGTCGAATTTCATGATCGTGGCGCGGTTGTGGGGCAAAAGTAGCGAAAATGCGGGAATATTGTGTAATTTTGTCGTGTGATGTTGGAAAACCAGTTTCAATACGAACTGCTCGAGGCCGGGTGCGATGAGGCCGGGCGCGGCTGTCTGGCCGGGCCGGTCTTTGCTGCGGCAGTGATTCTTCCGCCCGATTTTCACGACGAGCGGCTCAACGATTCGAAGCAGATGACCGAGCGCAACCGCGATCGGCTGCGGGAGGTCATCGAGCGCGAGGCTGTCGCCTGGGCAGTCGAGGCGGTTTCGGCGGCGCGCATCGACGAGATCAACATCCTGAACGCTTCGTTCGAAGGAATGTCGCTGGCGGTCGGCCGGCTCGATCCCGCTCCGGGCTTCCTGCTCATTGATGGAAACAGGTTCCGTACGCAGCTGACCATCCCCTACCGCTGTATTGTTAAGGGCGACGGCAAATATGCCGACATTGCGGCTGCCTCGGTACTTGCCAAGACCCACCGTGACGAGTATATGCGCCGTTTGGCTGAGGAGTATCCGCAGTACGGCTGGCTTCAGAACAAAGGCTACCCTACGCGGCAGCATCGGCTGGCCATTCGCGAATACGGTCTGACTCCCCACCATCGACTCTCGTTCAACCACGAGATCGACCAGCTTGAGCTTCCTTTCTGACCGGAACGGCCTTTTTTCTGCCTTTTTCTGCCTGTTGTGGCGTGTGGTTGCCCTTTTCCCTCCGAGACCTCACCTTTGCGCTTTTCGGGCTTTGGCTGGCTCGCAACGGCCCCTCTCTTCCCCTTGTTTTCTGGTCTGAGAACGCCTGCTCGCGGCTCCGATGCATCTCGTCCTGTTCTCCTCCGGCCTCCCCCATGTCCCTATCAGTTTCTACACCTGTTCTCCTCTTCTTCGGGTTGTGTCTCCCAACGTTTCATGCAAACAAAAAAAGAGCAGACCCGAAGGTCTGCTCTCTCGTTTGGTTTGTCCCTGAATCAATATCCCAACGACTTGGAAGCCGCATAGGAGATCTTCAGGGCGTTGGCCCGACGGAGCTCCTGCTTCACGTCGGTGACGATACCCATCTTCGTGGCCTGGTCTGCCTTGAGGCAGATGGTCATTGCCGCGCGATCGGCCTCATTGAGCTTGTCGCGCTCGGCGGCTACGAAGTCCAGGATGTCCCGGGTCGTTCTGTAGGAGTCGTTCAGCTGGATACGCGGGGCAGTACCGAACTGCGCCTGCATGGCCAGCGTGGGCTGTCCGATGTGGATGAAGCTGACGAGCGATTTCTTCTCGAGCTTCTGTACCTCGGTTGCCTCCGGAAGTTTGTATCTGACGAGCAGTTCCTGATCACGCATGGTCGTCGATACCATAAAGAAGAAGAGGATCATGAAGATCACGTCCGGAAGCGAAGCGGTCGAGATGCCTGGCAAACCCTTGTTGCCCTTCTTTTTCATTACTGCCATGGCTTTACTTCTTTATATTTACCGGTTCGGCCTCCGAAATCTTCAGAGGTACTGCTTTGGATACTGCGTTGCGCTGCTCTTCGTTGAGTTCTGCGAACTTCGAACCGAACTTGCGCTGTGCAACCTCGTCGCGCACTTCGTTGAAGGCGCGCGCGAGCTCATTCTGTACCATGATGTAGGACTGGTAGCCCGTGTCGCGGGTGGTTTGCAGGGAAACCACGCCCTGGCTGACGGGATAGGTCCAGGTACTGCCGTCCGGAAGCTCGATGTCCTCGTCCTTCTTCTCGGGCAGATCCTCGCTGTCGAGCGGGTTGAGGATGAACTCCTTGACCTGATCCTTGAGCTCGCGAAGATCGATCACATTCTGCTTGCCCTCGATTCCTGCCATGATGTTTCCGCTACCCGAGATAAGTACCAGATACAGGTTGCGCTGCTTGACCTTGATCTGCTCCTGTTGTTGGTTCTCAGGAGGCAGGGGCGGAAGCATGCGGACCAGACCCGTATCGGTGTTCATGGTAGTGGCTACCAGGAAGAAAATCAGCAGCAGGAAGGCGATGTCGGCTTGAGATCCAGCATTGATATCTGGTGTTTTTCTTTTATCTATTGCCATTGCCTATTCCTTTTTCTACTTGAATGCACTCCAAATTTCAGTAACTACGGCCGTAACGAAGGCTGCCGCAAAAGCGACATAGGTCACCAGAATGCTCGTTTCGGTGATGACCGTTTCGGTGTGGCCGAAGAATCCGTTGTTCTGAAGGTCCACGATGTTGATCGTGTGTCCGGCCGAGTAGAAGTAGGACACGCCGATGATGATGATGACCAGAGCCAGTGACAGGATGGCTCCCTTGATGCCTGCCGGGTTCTTGATCATTCCGAAGATCGCGCAGAAGATGGCCGAAGCGACGGCGAACGCGAAGAGGAAGTAGCCCCACATCAGGTTTGCACTGATTGCGGCCTCGGATCCTCCGGTCGCGATCGCGTAGACCATAAGCGCAATCGTGATGACCAACAGAACGCCCAGCAATATGTTAAATATCTTTTTCATATTTGCTTTTGACTTTTGCGTTCGGTTCAATTATTTCTTGCTGTAGGCCGTCAGGATATCCATGAGCGTGATGGACGAATCCTCCATTGCGTTTACGAGCGAGTCGATCTTGGCGATGATGTAGTTGTAGAACAGCTGAAGAATAACGGCAGCGATAAGACCCATGAGGGTGGTCAGAAGGGCGACCTTGATACCACCAGCAACGAGCGTCGGGCTGATGTCACCGGCAGCCTGGATGGCGTCGAATGCGTCGATCATACCGACAACGGTACCCATAAATCCGAGCATCGGGCTGAGGGCGATGAACAGGCCGATCCACGAAAGACCCGACTCCATCTGGCCGGTCTGAACCGAACCGTAGGAAACAACGGCCTTCTCAACCGAGTCGAGACCCTGATCGTAGCGATCCAGACCCTGATAGTAGATCGAGGCGATCGGGCCGCGGGTGTTGCGGCAAACCTCCTTGGCAGCTTCGATACCGCCCTTCTTGAGAGCCTCCTCAACGTTGGCGATGAGCTTCTTCGAGTTGATCGTCGAGAGCGACAGGAAGAGAATGCGCTCGATGGCTACGGCCAGACCGATCACCAAGCAGAGCAGGATCGGGAGCATCCAGCCCCAACCGCCCTCGAGGAACTTCTGCATCAGAATGTGGTGCATGCTCTCGCCTGCGACCTGAGTTTCGGCTGCGGCAGCGGCTGCCTCCTGCGCGAACGCATTAACGGTACCCAGAACGGTCAGGGCAACCGACGGAATCAAAAACAGTTTTTTCATAGTTGTGTTAGATGATTGATTTGATTGATTGAATTTTATTAGTTGTGTTTTTGGTTTTTGTCTTTCCCGGGGTTGCGGCCGGAGACCGGAGGCCGGGTATCCGGCGGGCCGTTTTTCCGTTCCGCTCCGTTTTTTGTTCCGGATCGCTCAATTTTTTGTTAAAAAATCATTTTTTTCTTCCTCCCTCCCGTCCGCGCGGCCGTTTTTTACCTGTTCTGCAGCGGTTGCGTGAGGTCTCCCCACACGGATGTCCGAATCCCGGATTTTCTTCCCGGACTCGCACAACTCCCTGTCAATCAACTGTGTTGCTTTGCTTCTGTCGCATCTTTCCCCGGTACTTCGACCGGTAGGGGTACGTTAGCAGTGCGAAATATAGGAAAAAAATTCGTTTCGTGCAACGTCCTATGCCGTAAATTCTCCGCGCAACGGCCTGCGCAGGAGCTCTTCGGTCTGCTGTCGCGGGAGTCCGAGCCCGAGCGTGTACATCAGTTTGGTGACGGCCGCCTCGGTGGTCATGTCGTAACCGCACAGCACGCCGGACTTTTGCAGCCGCAACCCCGTCTCGTAGAGCTCCATCGAGACCCGTCCGCCGCCGCACTGCGTGATGTTGAGCACGATCACGCCGCGGTCGATCGCCTCCTGCAGCGTGCGGATGAACCATTCGCTGGTCGGGGCGTTTCCGGCGCCGAATGTTTCGAGCACGACGGCACGCAGCCCGGGCGCCGAGAGCATGGCTCGCAGGACCCGTTCGCCGAGGCCCGGGAAGAGCTTGATGACCTCGATGCCGTCGGCCAGCCGGGTGGCCACGCGCAGCGGCTCTCCGAAGGTCTCGGGGCGGAGGATCGCCGGGTAGTTGTAGGCGATATTGACGCCGACCTCGGCCAGCGGCGGGTAGTTGTATGAGCGGAAGGCGCTCAGCGCTTCGGCGCTGCGCTTGGTGGTGCGGTTGGCGCGGAAGAGCCGGTTCTGGAAGTAGAGCGACACCTCGGGGACAACCGGACGGCCGTCGCGCCGGGCGCCGGCGATCTCGATGGCCGTGATGAGGTTCTCGCGGCCGTCGGTGCGCAGCACGCCGATGGGGATCTGGCTGCCGGTGAAGACCACGGGCTTCGAGAGGTTCTCGAGCATGAAACTCAGCGCCGAGGCGGTGTAGGACATCGTGTCGGTGCCGTGCAGGACGACGAATCCGTCGTAGCGGTCGTAGTTGTCGCGGATCAGCTCGGCGAGCGTGACCCAGTTCGACGGGGCGACGTTCGACGAGTCGATGACCGGCGACATCGTCAGCACCTCGATGTCCACGTTGAGCCGCTTGAGCGAGGGGAATTCGTCGTAGATGCCGCTGAAGTCGAAGGGCACCAGTGCTCCGGTGGCGGCGTCGGTCTTCATGCCGATGGTGCCGCCCGTGTAGATGATCAGAATGGAGGATCGCATGTCGTATCTCTTTGTTTTGTCGTATTCGTCACTCGTCGAGTGCCTCGACCAGAAAGCTCACCGGACGGAAGCCGTCGTTGCAGGAGAGCATCGCCGAGGCGGGGTTTTTCATCCACCCGTCGTAGAGGTCCGTACCTCCGTGGGCCAGCGTCATGACGAACGGCGAGAGGGTCTGCCAGGCGCTTTCGCACAGTCCCTCGGGCCGCTGCCACCCCTCGGCGATGAAGACCTGACCCTCCTGCAGGTCGCAGGCGTGTTCGATCGGGTTTTCGTAGCGTGCGATCAGGTCGCGGTGGCAGACCTTGCGGACGACGGTGATGCGTACTCGTTTCATGGCTGTATGTGTGGCTGGTTGTCGGTCTCGGAGCCTTGAGCCGGAGCGGGGCGGGGCTTTGTGCCGTCCTGTCCGGAGGAGCTCCCGTTCAGACGGAAGAGTCGTTCGGCCGAGGCTGTCGTGGCGTCGGCCACCTCGTCGGGCGTAAGTCCCTTGAGGCGGGCCACCTCGTTGCACACGAAGCGCACGTAGGCGGACTCGTTGCGTTCGCCCCGGTGGGGTGCGGGTGTCAGGTAGGGGCAGTCGGTCTCCAACACCAGG
Source organism: Alistipes sp. CAG:268 (assembly GCA_000434235.1). GTDB lineage: Bacteria > Bacteroidota > Bacteroidia > Bacteroidales > Rikenellaceae > Alistipes > Alistipes avistercoris. The sequence continues at coordinate 95,757 of FR892005.1, forward strand.
TCGTCGAGCTCCATCTCGGGAACGATCGCCGCCAGAAGGCTCTTCTTGAATGTCACGACTCCGCCGATGCCGAAGCGGAAGTCGCCCAGCGAACGCAGCTCGCGATAGGTCTCCAGCGTGTCGGAGTAGGCATGGAAGACGCCGCGGAGCCCCCGCCCGGCGTATTCGCGCATGAGGGCGACGGTCTCCGGCCAGGCGTTGCGCGTGTGGACGGCGATCGGCAGGTCGTATCGCAGGGCGAGTTCGATCTGCCGGCGGAAGGCTTTGGTCTGCTGTTCGCGGAAGTCGCGGCTCCAGTAGAAGTCCAGCCCGATCTCGCCGATGGCGCAGAAGGGCGGGATGCCCTCGGGCGGTGCGGCAAGGAGCTGTTCGACGAGCTCCAGCTCCTCCTGCCAGCGGGGGTTGTCATTGACCGACGTGGGGTGCAGGCCGATCATCGGCACGCACCGTTGCGGATGCAGGCGGCAGAGGTCGAAGAGCCGGTCGTGACTCTCGGAGTCGATAGCCGGGAGCAGCAGTCGCCCGACGCTGGCCCCGGCAGCCCGGGCGAGCGCCTCTTCGCGGTCCTCGTCGAACTCGGGGCCATAGAGATGAGAGTGTGTATCGATCAGATTCATTGTTTCATGTATCGGTTTCCGGGGAGTTGGCGGATGGCTCCGGCCAGCTCGAGCCCGATGAGCAGCGATGCGAGCTCCCCGGGGTCGAGTCCGGTCAGCTCGCCGAGTGTCTCGGACGAGAGCGGGTCGTCGGTGCGGAAGCAGGCGAGCAATCCCGCCTCGTCACGTGTCAGTTCGGGGGTGGCGGGTTTCGGCCGGAGTGTGGCGGGGTCGGTGCCGAGGTCCCACATCAGTTCGCGGATCACGTCGTCGGCCGTCATGACCAGCTGGGCCTTGCGGTTGCGGATCAGGTGGTTCGTGCCCGAGGACATGGGGTCGGTGGCGCGACCCGGCACGGCCATCAGCGTGCGGTCGTAGGAGTCAGCGCAGTGGGCCGTCAGGAGCGAACCCCCGCTGTCGGGCGACTCCACAACGATACACCCGGCGCTCAACGCGGCGATGATGCGGTTGCGGGCTACATAGAAGGAGCCGTTCTGCCGGGTCTGCGAGTGGAGTTCGGTGACCAGTGCTCCGCTGTGTTCCACGATGTCGCGGGCAATGGCCGTGTGCTGGGCGGGAGTGACCTCCGGGAGGGCGTTGGCGAGTACGGCGACGGTCGGGATTCCGGCGGTGAGGGCCGCGCGGTGGGCCGCTATGTCGATGCCGAAGGCCAGGCCGCTGACGATGCAGAGCCCCGGGACCCGTTCGGCGAGTTCGCCGACCAGACGGTCGCACATCGCCTGCCCGTAGGGAGTTGCGCGGCGTGTGCCGACCAGCGTGAGACATCGTGCCGTGAGGGCCTCGGCGTTACCTTTTATGTATAGAACGGCGGGATAGTCGGGCGTTTCGCGCAGCAACGGGGGATACCCGCTATCGGTCGAGGCGACGACGGCGATGCCGTGGCGCCGGCAGTAGGCGATCTCCCGCTCGGCGGCCGCGAAGGCCTTGTGCTGCAGGAGCTGCCGGGCAATGTCGGGCCGGAGGCCGGCGCCTTCGGTAAGTTCGTCGGCCGAAGCGGCGAAGATCCGTGCGGCACTGCCGAAGTGTTCCAGCAGATGGACGGCGCCTTTCACCCCGATGCCGGGGGTCATCTGAAGGGCGATATCTTCGAGGGTCATGGCCGGACAAAACAAATTCAACAGAGTAAAGGTAGGTATTTTTGCGCAATAACGGGAAAATATTTTCGAAATAACGCAAAGTTGCCCGGAAGTTTTGCAGAAATGAGAAATGTTTGTATATTTGCACTCCCGAAGTACCGGAGCAGCCCCGGATTCGGTCCCGGGTCGCAGCGACGACACCGGTGATACGGAAGAGGGCGGGGCTGATTTTAGGTTGGGTTTGTGTTGTACCGGTACGGACGGATTTTCATGTTGGTCTGATGGCCGAGTGGCTAGGCAAAGGTCTGCAAAACCTTGTACAGCGGTTCGAGTCCGCTTCAGACCTCGCAGAAACCGCGTTGTAGATATCTACAACGCGGTTTTCGTTTGAATTTGTACGGCATTTGTACGGCAACGGGCAAATTTGAAACTTGATTCGGTAAAATAGACAAGCTGTTTGCTCATTGAAAAAACTGCTACCATAGTTATGTCGTGTTCGATAAATTTTGTGGGAATTATCTTTTCGTTCAATCATTAGCGTTTCTGCATATAAAATCGAGCGGGCATATTTTGGACGATTTTCCCTTGTAGCAGTTTGCCATTGATTTTTTTATTCCCTTTGATTCCATCAACACTCCATGTTCCCCATTGTTTGAAGAAAAAAGGAATATTATTCTTGTCAGCTTGTCGTTTAATATTTAGGACCCATTCTTCTTTCATGGGCCGCGCCTGCACTCCGCTTTCACCACCTACGATGATCCAATTTATACCTGAGAGATCCAATTCTCCCAGATCTTCGAGCAAAGGTTCACAAGAGATGAATCGAACGGATGCTTTGAGATTGCGGATGTAGTCTATTCTATTTTTTGCTTTTGGATTTTCGACCGTTACGCCAATCCATACGTTACCGGGTATAATACGAGAGGCAAAATATTCAGCCATACGTTCTGCCCGTTTTGTCAGAATCTGATAATTATGCTGCGGCGTATTTCTGATAACTCCGAAAACTTTGTCAATAAAATCAAACGGCACATCACTGTGAAACAGATCGCTCATTGAGCAGACGAATATCATACAAGGGTTAGACCATTGTAATGGTTCATTGAGCGCATCGTTATGTAACGTTACTGAAAAACCATTTATGTATTTTGGCTTTCCCATTCCCTGTAAACGTTTAGCCATAACTTCAGCATAGCAATGTTTACAGCCGTCGGATATTTTCGTGCAACCAGTAATTGGATTCCACGTTTTGTCTGTCCATTCTATTGAAGAAGATGCCATTATGCAAACTTAAGAATACAATCTTTTGAAATTAATACGCTTACGCTATGGTTTTTATTGTCAGTAAAGGTGGCTTGTAGCTTGTTTTCTGAACATAACTTGCGAAGGGCTTGTGCATAATGCGATCTGCAATATTTGCCTGTTATCTGATGCTCTTCGAAAAGATCATATGCAGATAATGTTTTTCCAGTATACGCTTGATAAAGCTTATTTTTCAGATTGTCGATGTTCTGTTCTTTCATGTCGAATAATTCAATACCGGGATTATTGAATTGCTTGACATCGAAAGTATATGTATTAACTCCGTCGAATACGGTACCGACATTGGCAAAATCGTTATATATCGTTTTTATCAGATCAAAACCACGAGACGACTTTGTTAAATGGACAATAAAATGGCTGGTCGTATCAATATCCTCCTCCTGAAATTTAAATGCTGTATAATAGACAGTTCCGGGTAGAATTTTTTGAAATTCTCTTCCAAGATTGTCAATTATAAGTTGTAGCCGTTCTGCTACCGTTGATTTATACTTTCTGTCTTGTTTTATTACATTATAGGAGGTTGGAAACAATTCCATCATTAACGATTCGAACTTATTATTTTCCAATGCTGCATGAATGCGCTTTGTGTTTAGGAAAATAAAAATTTCATTCCCCCAGTTTTTGAGAAATTCTGCCAATACCTTTGTCCTAATTCCTTTATAACCGAATGGGTCAATAAATAGCAATGAAGGGTATTCGTTGTATTTTCCTTCATGTGTATTCTTTTCTAAGAACTTATCAACTTTGTCATTTTCTCCTACTACACGATCGGCAAAGAAGGGAATATGTCTGAATGATCCTTTGGGGAATTCCTTTAGAAAATTCGCTTCAAGTTGATCTCTATATTTCATGTCATTAAAAATAAATCGGACGGAATCGCGCAGATTTTCGTTTTGATAACATTTTTGTGCGATCATGAGAGGGGTTGAAGGCTTACCATCTTCATATTTCCCCGGACCTGCAAATAGATCGATATACCGCAAACATTTTGGTTTATGTTTACTGACGATTATTACACAATATTTCGGGAAATATTCAGATACAATACTTGCTTTAACCCATGATGACATGGTTTGCTTTTCAAAAAATTGGTTTTCTTTCATATCTCTTTTTTATTCTTCCAGTTTGAGTTTCGGGAGCGAGCGGACGATCTTCATCGTTTCGAGCGAGACGGTGATGATGCGCAGCAGCAGGTTGTAGATGTATTTCGGGTCGTCGTGCTCCCGGCACCAGTCGTTCGGATTGTTCTCAATCCGGCTCGCCGGGTCCGTCTTCACCGCATAGCGCTCCATCACCCACTCGATCGCCGACTTGCCGTTCACCACGTAGTCGTAGGCCTCCAGCGGAATGTTCTCAATCGTGATGCCCGCATTGTAATGGATTATGCGCTTGTCGGCCGTCTTGCTGTCCAGCTTGCCGAAGCGCATCTTATCATCTATGAGGTAGCTGATCTCGTCGCCGCGGTTCGTCAGCGGCGAGTATATGGTGCGGCATCCGGCGTAGGGCTCCACGTGCTCGTATCCGAGGTGGAGTTCGGCCAGGCTGCGGCCGGCACGGCTGAAGGCCCAGAAGTCGTCGGGCGACTTGACCAGCGGCAGTCGGGGCAGCGACTTCTTGAGGTCGGCGGCGAAGGTCGTGCGGTAGTCCGGGGCGTGGAGGATGCCGTAGACATAATAGAAGATGTCCTCTTTGGTTACGCGGCTTCCGTACTGCTTGCGGGCCGTGGAGAGGATCCAGTCGGTCACGCCGTCGCGGCGGACGTAGCGGTCCATCTCGCTCTGCGGGGCCGAGAAGAGGTCGGCAATATCCGCCGTGCTGTCATCATACCAATAGAGCGGGAAACATTGCGCTGCTTCCAAAACATGTAGATCCGGGATGCAATCGGTAATGAGTGCTGTAAAATCACGTCTTGCTCCGATACACTCGACGCAAATTACCAGATTCCGTTGATTAGAAGTTGGGAAAAGTGTGGGAATTTGGTACATCATCTCATTCAAAGGCCTATAAAATAGCAGGTGCTGTTTGAAAAACGGTCGATAGAGACCTTCCCGAAACTGGCAATCTTGCGTGTTGTAGGGCTTGTTCCTTTGAATGTCGGATAACACGGCTCTTGTCCAACTGATTTTATGCGTCGAGTAATCAACGTCGGAGATTTCCTTCTTTGCCAGTTTCTCCCGTTGTTCGTTGTAAAAATCAATCTGTTCCTTTGCGGATTTCTCGACAACGGGTAACGAACTGTTATAACACCACGGGTCGCGTTGGGTTTTGAGGCCATTGGAATAGTAGGGCACAAAGAATGTCTTTTTGTTTTTCTTGTCAATTTTATCACCCAGTGTAGTATAGAGTTTGAACTGCTCACTGCGCTTGTTGAGCCAATCTCCGTGTTCGTTGGGGGTAATGGTGACCCATTGCATCAACGGGTTGCTGATGTCGCCCATATTGCGGATGATACGCAGTTTTTCCTCGCGCGAAAGGTAGTCGCCGATGTCGTGGTAGTAGATGCGGGCAGCCTCGTCGGATGCCTTCGGTTTCTTGACCAGAATGGTTATGGCAACACCGGTCATAATATCAAAGATATTTTGTCCCTCTTTTTTAGCAAGGTCTTTTGATCGTGCTCGAATTGCGCCTCTTAAATTAAACACATAAATAGTTGAAAACTCGCGTTCGAGACATTTACGCATACCATTTTGGGCATTACTATCAAGCCAGTTGCCGTTGGTGATAAATCCAATAACACCACCATCCTTTTTGTCAAGTCGGTCCGATGCCCATCGAAAAGCTCTGATATAGCTGTCGTAAAGCGAGTTCTTGTTGTTGGCGTCGGTTTCGGCCGCATAGGTGCGTTCAATCTGGCTGTCGAGCGCCGGGTATTTCTGGTTCTGCGCATTGTCGTTGGCTGACTTTTGGCCCACGGAATAGGGCGGGTTGCCGACGATGACGGTGATCCGCCGTTTCTTCTGCTCGATGACGCGCCGCGAGTTGGTCGGGAACTGCTCGGAATAGAGGTTCTCGTCCGCAGCCTCCTCGCCCAGCTGGAAGGTGTCGGTCAGGCAGATGCCGCCGAAGGGCCGGTACTCCGTATCGGGGCCCATCAGGTCGTGGAAGACATTTTCGATATTGACCGAGGCGATGTAGTAGGCCATCAGCACGATTTCGTTGGCGTGGATCTCCCGACCGTATTTGCGCTCCAGCGCCTCGCGCGAGATGAGCCCGCTCTGGAGCAGGCGCGTGATGAAGGTCCCCGTTCCGGTGAAGGGGTCGAGGATGTGGACGTTCTCGTCGGAGAGCGACCGTCCGAACTCCCGCTGGAGGATGTAACCCACCGAGCGGATGATGAAGTCGACCACCTCGACCGGCGTGTAGACGATGCCCAGTTTCTCGACCGTGCGGGGCGAGGCCACCTTGAAGAACTTGTCGTAGAGCTCGACGATGATGCGTTGGCGGCCTTCGGCCTCGTGGATATTGCCGACCGTGTCGCGGACATAGTCGTAGAACTTCTGGAGTTTCTGGTGCTCCTCCTCGGTCTTGGTCTCGTCGTCGAGCAGGTCGAGCATCTTCTGCATCGAGCGCGAGATGGGGTTGCTGGCGGCAAACTGGTAGTTCTCGAAGAGGGCCTCGAACACCGGGCGCGAGATGATGTGCTGCGAGAGCATCTCGATGGCGTCCTGCTCGGAGAGTCCGGGGTTGATGTTGCGGTGCAGACCCCGTATGAGCTGGTCGAAGGCCCGGCGGTGCTTGCCGTTGTCGGCGATGAGGGCCTTGATGCGCTCGATGTGCTGTTCGGCAATCTGGGCGATGTCCCTGGCCCAGAGTTCCCAGTAGCGTTTAGTGCCGACCTTGGTCACTAGCTTGGCGTAGAAGACGTTCTGCAGGTCGTTGAAGCTCATCGAGAGCTGGGTGGCGAGCTGCTCGGCGGCACTCTCGGCGCGGGGCTTGCTGTCGCCGTCGCTGTGCTGGTCTTCGTCCTTGCGCGAGGCCCCGACTCCGCCGAAGAGGATGTTTTTGGGCTTCTTTTTCGACAGCTCAATTTTGTTGACCTCGGCATTGAAGCGGTCGTCGTGGGCCCGCAAGGCGTTCAGCACGGTCCAGACCACCTTGAAGTTGGGATGGTTTTCGAGCACCTTGTCGCCCTCGGCATTGGCCGGAACCACGACCGGAATGATGATATATCCGTATTTCTTGCCCTCGCTGCGGCGCATGACGCGACCGACCGACTGCACGACATCGACCTGCGAGTTCTTCGGCGAAATGAAGACCACGGCGTCGAGCGACGGGACATCGACACCCTCCGAAAGGCAGCGGGCGTTGGTCAGCATACGGCATTCGCGTTCGTTTTCGGGCTGCTCCTTGAGCCACATCAGCTCCTCGTCGCGTTTGGTAGCCGACATCGAGCCGTCGACGTGGTGGGCAACGACATCGACCATCGTGGCGCGGTCCTCCTCGCGGATATCCTCCATGTAGAGGTCCTTGTAGTCGGTGAAGGCATTGGCGATTGCCTTGGATGCCTTGATGCTCGAACAGAAGGCCACGGCGCGGCGCATCGGCAGCGGGTCGGAGCCCTTGACGAACTCCTCGTCGGCACCGAGCACCTTTTTCGAGAGGGCATTGATGCAGCCGATGAGTTTCGAGGGGTCATCCGCGTCGATGGTTCCGTCCTCGCGGGTCAGGGCGTTTTGCAGCGTGGGGGTAATGTCCTTTTCGCCCACGGCGAGGATGAGGACCTTATAGTCGGAGAGCAGTTCCTGTTTGACGGCCTCGCCGAAGCCGATGCGGTAGATTTCGTCGCCGTACATCGAGCGGTCGTCCATCGAGCAGAGGACGGCGGAGTTCTCCTCGGCGCGTTTCTTCGTCTCGTCGGTATAGAGGCGCGGCGTGGCGGTCATGTAGATACGGCGCACGGCGCGCAGGAAGTCGTTGTTGTGGACCCGGACAAAGGCGCTCTCGGTCTCGTCCTTGAGCGTAACGCCCGTGGTGCGGTGCGCCTCGTCGCAGATGATGAGGTCGAACGTGCCGAAGGCGTCGCCGGTCTCCTTGAGCAGCTGCTGCTGGGCCCGCGAAATGACGTCGATGGACTGATAGGTCGAGAAGACGACGGTCAGCCCCTCGGCATTGTGTCGGCGGGCGTGTTGCAGTTGTTTGATGATGGAGGGGACGTCGGTCGAGGCCGGAAGTGCCAGGTCGACGACGCTTGTCGTGTCGTTGTCGTTCTTTTCGGTCTGTTTCGAGACCTGCGGGTCGGAGCAGATGCAGACGGCCATCATCGGCTCCATGGCCTGTTGCAGCCACGACCGCAGGGTTTGTCCCAGCAGGGCAATCGAGGGTACGAGGAACAGCACCAGACCGCGGCCCCCGGTTTCGTTCTCGGCAATTCGCAGCGAGGTGAAGGTTTTGCCCGTGCCGCAGGCCATGATGAGCTTGCCGCGCGTATGGGCGGGCTGGCCGGTGGCTTCGTCAATCTTGAAATAGGCGTGGGTCTGGTCGATGGCCTGCTGCTGGTGCTCCCGTATGGTGAAGGGTTTGGACCGGGAGGCCATGCCGAAGATGCCCTGTTCGAGGCTATTCCAGTCGACATCGTCGTTTTCGAGGTCGATAAGGTTCAGTCGCGTTACCGGAGGATTCTGATTGCGGATGGTCTGCTCGGCTGTGGGGTTCCATTTGTTCGTTGTCGAGATCCACAGCCGCTGCACGAATCCCGTCATGCCGGATTCGGTCTCGAAGCGTTTGCCCGAGGTAGAGAGGAATGTATCCACGTCGGGCTTGTTGATGAAGGCATTTGCCGCGTAGCATTTGCACTGGATGGCCCAATACTCGCCCTCGACGGTGCGGGCCACAAGGTCGATGCCGGTGTCCTTGCCGCCGAACTGGTCGTGGAAGGGAAACTCCGTCCAGAGCCACACCTCCTCGAAGAGGTTGGCATACAAGGTCGTGGTTTTCAGGTAAGCCTGCATGAGGCGTTCGAAACGGTATCCTTTGTCGCGTTCGGAAAAGGCGTCCTGGCGGAATTTATTCAGAATTTGGGCGAATGTGCTCATCGTGCAAGATTATATATACTCTAACAAAAGTAATCATTTCACCTCAATAAAAACAGAATCGAGGGGATTTATTCGCCCCTCGATTCTGTGAATCGGATTGTTTGATGGCTGTGAAGTTACCGCTTGATGGTATGTCGCCGGACTACCGGACGTTCGGGGCGGACGGGGTAGCCCAGGCGTGTCATGAGCTCCACGTACCGTTGGCGGAACCAGGCGTGTGCGGGTTGGCGGTCGATGAGCAGCTGGAAGCCTCCGGGACCGTTCGGGTCTCGTTGCAGGCGGATCTCGGTATTCGAGACGTCGAAGCGGCGCGAATACTCCCGGGCATGGAGTTCACCGGAGACGTAGATGGGCTTCATGGCGATAATCTCGCGGGCGCCCGATTCCGAGATCCCCATGTCGCGGCAGTATTCGCCCCAGCTGAGGAGCGTCTGCGTGTCAGGCAGCCAGTGTTCGATGCGGTCGAGCTTCGCCTGCAGCTGCTGTTCGGCCTGCTCATGCCGGGCCTTCTCTTCGCGGTTGGCACGGTTCAGTGTCCCGATCTGTTCGTGCAGGGCGGCGTTCTCCGCGTTGAGGCGGTCGATCTCCTGCTGCTGTCGCTTGACGCGGGAGGTGCCGATCATCGCCCCGATCCCCTCGACGATGTTCGATCCGACCTCTGCCGCGGCGTTTTTCAATCGGGCACCCTTCAGCTCGCCCTTCACACCCTTCAGCTCGCCCTTCACACTCTTCAGCTCGCCCTTCACACTCTTCAGCTCGGCCTCCTCGCGGCT
>FR892005.1:105628-138413 GCA_000434235.1 Alistipes sp. CAG:268
CGCTGCCCCCGTCTGCGCCGGGAGCGTGGCGGTCTGTTTATATTCGGTGCGCACCTGCCGCTCCTGTTGTTTGAGCTGCTCGACAGCCTTCCGCTTCTGCTCTTCGAGGCGGAGCAGTGCGTCGATGTTCTCCTGCAGATCCTGTTGCTGGGCAATGGCCTGCCGGTAGAACTCCTGCGTGGTGACGTGGCGCGCCTCCGAGCCGTTGATACCGCGCTCCAGTCCGTATTTGGACATCGCCGCGGCATAGCTGTCCTGATACTGCTTGAGGCGGACGCGCGACATGACATCGTCGGCGCAGAGACGGGGACGTACCGCGGATTTCGGGCGGTAGCGCCGCTTGCTCGGGGATTCTGGCGCGGCGGTGCGGGCCTTGCGGCGCTCGCCCGTGACGATGGGCACCACGGCGGCGTGGATATGCGGGGTCGATTCGTCGCGATGCACGACGGCCGAGACGACATTCTCCGCCCCGAAGGTTTCGCGCAGCCAGGCGAGGTTGTCGGCGCACCACTCCGGAAGCCGCCCCTCCTCCTCGATGCGCTTCATCGCGTCGTGCGAACCGGTCAGCATGACGCGGATCACCCGCACCTGGTTCGTTCCGATCTTGCGCGTGAGGCCGGCGTGTTCGAGCCGGTAGTTGATCGCCTCCGTGCGGTCGGCCACCTCCTCGGGGAACTCGATGAGCTCCTCGTTAAGGCAGGTGCGTTCGGGTGAGGCGTTGGTGGGTATTTTCGTGCGGGCGATGTGGGCGGTCATGGCCGCCTCGTTGCCCGGGGCTTTGTCAAGATGCAGGACGGCATATCCCATGGTACGGTCGTTTTTCGGAGGGTTGTGTGGTTGAAGAGGGGACCGCCTCGGCGGTCGGCGTGCGCAGCACGACAGGGGGTGTCCAGAGGGGCTTGACCCTTTGGCCTATTGGGGCTTTTTCAGCGTCGGCGGGCCGATGCGTCGGAAAAAGCCCTAATAGGCTATGGCTTTTTCCTCGGGGGAAAAGCCGCGGGCGCGAAGCGGCCGATGGGTGGGCGACGGTTCCGGCGTCATTCCGGGTGACGTTACAACTTGCGGCCGCGACGACGTGGCGTGCGGGAAACCTTCGCGGACAATCGGAGCGATTCGTTCAGATCCTTGTGGGCTCGGTAGCTCTCCGCCCGGTCGATGACGGTCGCATCGGGCAGGGCGCTGCGCAGTCGTTCGAGAGTGAGGCGTCCCGCCTCGTCGTTGTCGAGGAAGGCGTGGATCGTCGTGTGGCGTGCGAGAAACGGAAGGGCGCGGGGAAGGTTCACCACGGAGTTGAGCACGGCGGTGTCGACGATTGGCTCCGGCTTGTGTTGCAGTGTCAGGTAGGAGAGCAGATCGAAGAAACCCTCGAAGAGCAGCGCCGTGTCGCCGTGTCGGTCGAAGGTCGTGATGGATTTCGGGGCGCTGCTCCCCTTGAATTGCGGGCTGCGCAGCTCCCAGCCTCCGGCATCGTTGCGGAAGCCGATGGCGAAGAAGCGCCGCTCGCCAACGGCGTAGTGAACCTCGCGGCACAGCGCTCCGGCCACGGCGGGGTCGATGCCGCGCTCGCGCAGATAACCGATCAGCGCCGGGTGGCGAATCTCCCCGACGCCGAGAATCCGCAGCGGAGAGTCTTCGCGCGGCGAGGCGGTCGGGAGGGGCAGGAAGGGAACTTCGTCTGCGGCCCCTTTGCGCAGGCGTCGGATGGCTTCTGCCATGCCGCACCCTTCGAGGCGCATGACCAGCTGGAGGAGCGTGCCCCCTTCGCCCAGTCCGAAGTCGTACCAGAGCCCCTTGTCGTAGCGGACGCTGAAACTGGGGGTGCGCTCCTCGCGCAGCGGCGAGAGGAACATGCCGTGGGTGGCGGTTTCGCGGTGGGGGTGCAGCCCCCGGCGGAGGAGATACTCCCGGATGCCGGTGCAATCAGAGGACGTCTTCATGGCTATCGGCTTTTGATGGGGACAATCCGGTGCAGTGCCGCCTCGACGTCGCTGTCGCGGAAGAGCACGCGCCCGCCGATCTTGTGGGCGCGGATCCGGCCGCGGTTCACCCAGTCGTTGAGCGTCACGAGCGAGATGCGCAGGCGGCGGGCCGTCTCGCGGCGGGTCAGATAGTTTGGTGTCTCGGCGGAGGGTTCGGGGTGGAGCTGCCGCAACTCGTCGCGCAGCGATTCGCGAATCATCTCCGAGAGCTGATCGGCGGTCATACCGCTCAGAAAGATTTCCTTGGTCATAACGATTCGAATTTGGTTGATGACGCAAAGAAAGGCTTCCCGAACCCCTCCCGAAAACGGCGAATGGCGTTACAAATCAGCGCCAACCGATGCCAACCGGTGCCACACCGAAGACACTCTGCCGCCCGTTTCCGGACTTTGGCATTCGTTTGCCTGGGTTGGCACTGCCGTGTAATCGGATTCTGCTCGGGACAAAAAAACGAGGGCGGCGGGTACCGTCCTCGTTGGTGATGTGGTTTTTGAGCCTATCGGAACCGTTTCAATACCTCCCGAACGGCATTGGCCGCAAAGAGGGTGTCGCCGCCGGCCGAGATCTGAACGCGGCACGGCTCCAGCCATCCGTTCGTGATCCACCGGTCGAGCGTCGGACGTGCGACGCCCAGCGCCTCGGCCAGCTCCTTTTTGTTGAAGAGCCGGCTGCCGTTTGCCATCAGATAGCGCTCGCCCTTGTGCACGCCCAGCCAGTAGTCGAAGCGGCGCAGGATTGCGTCGGCATCCTTCAGCTTCGGCTCATACCGTTCGTAAGCCCAGATGTGCAGGCTCGACGGATCGAACCCGGTAAACTCCGGCCGCTGGTGCAACTCCCGGACGAGCGTCTCGAAGCACTCCAGCTCGGAGGCACGGATCGTTATTTTTCGACGGCGCGGCATGGTTCTGATGGTCGGTTAGTGCTTGAAAAGCGTTTGATTTTTTCTTCCTCGGTCGAATTTAAGTGCTTTTAATGTGTTGTTTATGAACATAAAGCGGTTTCTGTAGCTTTTGAAAAGCACTTAAATATTCCGTAATTACATATCTTCCAGCGTCAGGCAGCGCTGCTCGATCTCATATTTCGGCAGCACCTTCTCCTTGAGGTGCTGCACCTTCTCGGCAAAGGCTTCGGGCTTGAACTCCTTGCGCTGGCGCTTGACCTCGACGGCCACGGCCTTGTTCTTCTCCAGCCGCAGGGCGACGATGTCAATCTCGTATTGCTCCTTGCCCCGCTTGGCCTCCCAGTAGGAGCCCAGGTCACGGTATTCGTGGCTTTCGATGAACTGCTGCTTGAAGTAGGTTTCAAGCGTTCGGCCCGAGTAGGTCGTGTAGTCGGCCGCAATTATCTTCTCCAGCACCTCGAATTGGTTCATCTCAACCAGCGTCCGGTTGCCTTCGAAGTAGCGGAACCAGAAGCGGAGGAAGAGGTCGGCAATCTCGTAGCGCACGGTCTGCGTTCCCTCTTTCGAGAGGATGGGACGCATCTTTTTCGTGATTCCATAGGTCTCTTCCAGCTTTTTCAACTGCCCGCCGATACTTTTCTCGCCCAGCGCCGCAGCAATCTCCGACTGGGTGTTGATGCCGTTCGAGATGGCGTCGAGAATCGAGAAGTAGGTGCCGTACTGTTTGCCGAACTCGTCGATCAACAGCGTTTTGCCCTCGTCCTTGAAGGGCGAATCGGGGTCGCATACCGCATGGATGATCTTTTTGACCGACAGGGCCTTTGCATCCACCAGCAGCTCCACATACTTTGGGATGCCGCCCGTAACGGTATAGAGAGCCAGCAGGTCGTCGTTCGTGTAGCCGGGGGCGTGCTCCGCGAGGATCTGCTTCAGCACCGGCAGCGCAAACGGCGTGAGTTTCATGATGACATCCGCCCGTCCGAACAGCGGTTCGTGGTAGTTCTGGAAGATCTTGACCATCAGCGAATAGATCGAGCCGCTGACGATGAAGTTCATATGGGTCTTTAGTCGGTATTGATCCCAGACGTTCTGCACGTCGCTGTAGACCGACGGGTTGATGTTGAAGAACTCCTGGAATTCATCCACAACCAGCGTGAATCGGCGGCTCTCTCCCTGCTGCATCAGGAAGGTGAAGACATCTTGAAAGCTCGTCATGGGCGGGACGAAGAGCCCCAGTTTCGCCGCAATCTCCTTGCAGTAGCTCGCGCAGAGCGATGCCTCGTTCTTGCGCCCGACGAAGAGGTAGACCAGCGGTTCGTCCTCCATGGCTCGGAGAATCAGCGACGTTTTACCGATCCGGCGGCGGCCCGTCAGAACGGTCAGTCGCGAATGGTCTTCGTATGACAAGGTACGGATTTCGCGCAGCTTGGCTGTTTCCGTCTCGCGGTTGTAGAATTTCATGACGCGTGTTGTTTTGTTATGGCCGGAAATTTTACCGCCGTAACAAAGTTAAAAAACAAATGGCGAATCTCCAAATTTTCATTCACTTGCCTGCTTCCCGCTGAAATAGGGATGGCTCATCAGCTCCAGGGCGGTCTGCTCCTCGGTGATCTTGATGTATTTCATGAACTCCCGTTCGGTCTTGTGGCCCGTGATCTTCATGATGGCGATGGTCGGGATCCCCGCCAGGTACATGTTCGTTGCGCCGCTGCGGCGTGCCGTGTGGGTCTTCACCAGCTCGCACTTCTCGACCAGCCGGCTCTTCTTTTCGCCATTCTCGATGTAGGAGACCTCGACCTTCTCCGTGATGCCCGCCTCGCGCGCAATCTCCTTGATGAGGTGGTTCACCTTCTGTTCGTAGGTCCTCGGCAGCCGGTTGTCGTACTTCTCCAGAATGGCCTGCAGCTCGGGCCGGACCGGAATGACGACGTGGTTGCCGGTCTTCTGCTGCTTGAGGTCGATGACCTGCTGTCCGTTCTCCAGCGTGCGGATGTTGCCTTCGTTGATGGTCGAGTAGTCGCTGAAGCGCTGCGCCGTGTAGCACCCCACCAGAAAGATGTCGCGGGCAACATCCTTGTGCCGATTTTTCGAGAGGTCGAGCGCGGCGATGGCCCGGATCTCCGACTCCGTGAGGTAGATGTTCTCCACGTCGGCCGTCAGCACGCGGAACTTGCGGCTCTCGATCGCCCCGTTGTCGTGCAGACCCTCCTCGCGGGCCGCACGCATGATGATCTTCAGCTCCTTGACGTGGCGGCCGATCGTATTGACGGAGTAGTTCTTGGCGGTGAACCAGGCGACGAAGTCGTCGTAGAACTTCAGGTCGATGTCGGCAAAGTCGAACTGCTTGCGTTTGGCTTTGCAGTACTCGTCGAACTGCACGACGAACCCCTTGTAGTTCTTGATGGTCGAGGGGCCGTAGCGGAGTTTGTGGATGTTCAGCCGGGTGCCCTCCTCCATCTCGCGCGTGAAGCGGGCAATGTAGTCGCCAAGCGATTCGCGGCTGCGGACGCGGCGCCCGGTGGTGAGGCTGCGCGGGTGGTGGAAGCTGTAGATGATCTTCTCCAACCGCGTCTTCGTCATCGCGTGCTCGGGGTCCTTGGTAATCTCTCCGAGGATGTGGCTGCGCAGTTCGGAGAGATTCTTGGTCAGCTCGCGTCCCTGTTGCTCGGTGAAATCGTCGGTAAAGGTGAAGCGGCTCTTGACCGTCTGCTTTTTATCGTCCCAGGCGTCGGAGAGCACCAGATACTGGGTATCGGCATAGAACGAGGTGTGCCGATCGACGTTGAATCGGATGAGGACCTTGGTCAGAATTCCTTTGCGGGTTGTGCGGATGCGGTAGGAGAAAGTAGCCATACGGTTGGGTTTTATCTTCGGGACAAAGATAGGAAATTTGTACGGCATTTGTACGGCATCGGCCGAATTTTCGAAAACTTCCAGACCTCGCAATTGATGAAAAACGGATTTAATATGTTGATATATAGATAAAATAAAATTAGAATCAGTAAAATTTGATTCAAATTTATGGCGTCCGCTTCAGACCTCACAGAAACCGCGTTGCAGATGTCTGCAACGCGGTTTTCGTTTTGTCTTATGGCAAGTTTCCTGATGTGCATAGCTCTTTGGCGTGTTTTGGATCGAGTCCGCCATTCCGTTTGCCGTGTCACAGGTTTGTTCTGCGTGGGTCCGCGTGTTGTTATTGCTCCCCTGTTGTGTGGCAACCCTCATGTTGTCGTTCGTTTTTGGGGAATGTCGGGCCCTGTCTGTTGTGAGTTGAATCATTTATGACAAATTGATTTACATCAATAATTTGATTGTAGGGGTTTTATAATTTTGTCTTTGTAAATTGTAAATGGGAGCCGGTAATGTTTCGCTCCCGGGATCGTCAATTTACCAGCCATGCATGTGCCTTTGGCAGACGGTGGATGTATGTGTCGCATAAAAGAAAGAATAAAATGAAAACGGTAGTTTCTGTTGTTTTGCTGACGGCAGTGTTTCTGGATCTGTCGGCTCAGAGTTTTACGATCAGGGGTTGTTTTATCGATGTGGCCAATGATACGTTGTCGATCGGGTATGTCCAGCGTGAACCCGAAAAGCGGGTTGTGGATGTTGATGTCCCGGTTGATGCGGGCGGATGCTTCACTTACAGTTGTGATATTGGATATGCTTGTCTGGCGGAATTGACCATTCGGTCCAGTGGCAGAAAGGCGCATCTTTTTTTCGTCCCTGACGAGCGTGTGGAGATCGAGGGGCCCTCGGCCTCGATGAACGATTGGAATATCGGTGGTACGGCGTTTTATCAGAGGCAGGATCGTGTCCGGCAGTTGCTGTTGCCTTTCTACCGGGAATTCGACGCCGCACGGGCCCGGTATGACAAGGGTGTGGCCGACGGTCTTGACCGCGGGAGGCTCGACAGCATCAGGGCGGCCGCCTACAGGGACATAAACAAAAGGCAGTGGCGAGTTGCCCATCAATATATAATGGGGCATTTGGACGATGAGGTTTCTGTCCCGATTTTGCTGGACCAGAACTGGCCCGACATATTGCCTGCCATCCGAAGTCTCTCTCCCGAAGTACGGTATGGGCGTTTTAAAAGCTATATCGATGGAATAGAGGGGATGTTTTCGCGGCTTGCCAAAGAGGAGAAGGCGGCAGCTGCAGCGACCCTGGAGTTGGAGGAGGGAAAGTCTGCTCCGGACTTTACATTGAACGATATGAACGGTAAGGCCTTCAGATTGAGCGCACTTTTCGGACAAGGCAAGTATATTGTCGTCGATTTCTGGGGGTCCTGGTGTTCCTGGTGCATCAAGGGATTTCCTGCAATGAAAGAGTATTATAACAGATACAAAGACAAATTGGAAATTGTCGGCGTGGCATGTTATGATAAGGAAGAGCGGTGGAAGGATGCAGTAGTCAAGAACCGGGTTCCGTGGCTGCATGTGATTTCACCCGATGGGACAACCGAGGTCCGATACGGTGTGACGGCCTATCCTTTCAAGATCATTGTATCCCCGGAGGGAACGGTGATCAAGAGCTTCAAAGGCGAGACCGCAGAATTTTACCGGATGCTTGACAAACTGTTGCAGTAAAAAATATGATCGGACGACATGGAAGGTCCGTCGATGCATGCGGATCTGTAAAGAAGAACTGCCGGCATACCGGGTGCAGGGTCAATGCATGCTCCCGGTAATTGTCTATACTGATGCGGAGACCTCTCTCTCCCCAAAGCAGTCGGCCGGCCGGGCAGCCGGCTGCTACTCCTCGTTTTCGTAGTAGACCTTGTAGAATTTGCCCTTTTCATCCTCGCCCTGCTCGATCAGGTTGCGGTTGCCGTGGACGTAGATGTGGAAGTTCCGGTCGAGTTTGATGACGCTCTTGTAGGAGCGCGTCTGGCGCTTCACGGCCGCGTCCGAGATGTCGAACTCCTCCTCGATGCGGATGTCGCGCTCCTGTTCGTACTCCTGCTTGAAGCGGGTGAAACTCTCGACGACCTCGGGTTGCCGGATGACCTTCTGCGAGAAATCCTCGAGCGAGAAGTTGTCCTGCGCCTGGAAGTAGGACATCGTGTCGTTGAGCAGTTCGGCCTGGTCGGCCTTCGAGACGTCGAACTCCCGGGCGAGCTGCCGGGTGACGTACTTCCTGCACATGGCCAGGGCGTTGTGCGTGTTGTGGTAGCTGTCCCGGCGCGGGCGAACGCGCAGGAAGTCGTCGGCCCAGTAGCGGGCCTCGGTACGGTTGGTGTTGTCCACGATCCGCACGACGAAGCCGGCGTCGCGCTCGAGGTTGAAGACGACCGCACCCTTGTCGAGCCGTTTGATGTCGATGCCCTGGCACGTGGCGAGGTGCACGCCCTCCTCCCCGGCCCGGGCGTCGAGGAAGGTGTCGCGCGTCTCGGATTTGAAGAGCCCCACGGCATCGACCGTCTCCCCGCCGAGGCGGCAGGCGGAGAAGTAGACCACGTAGAACTCGCCGCCCTTGATCTGGGGCAGCGTGCCGCATTCGTAGAGGTGCCGGGCCAGACTGACCGAGTGTTCGTGGAGCGAGGCGGGGTCGTCGAAGATCCTGCCGACGAAGTTCCACACCTCGTTGCAGGCCAGGTCGGTCTCGTGGTAGAGGTTGTAACACTCCTCGGATTTGAATCCGTCGAGAAAGTAGCTCGTGAGGGTCTGCATCAGTGCCTCGTCGGTTACCTGTGCCGAGAGGGCCGGCGATGCCATGAGGGGTTCGTCCTTGGCCTTGTTGCCGACCACGTGGATGTCCAGGGCCTCGATGCGGGTATCTTCGAAGTAGAGCATGTCCGGAAATTTTTGGGAGTGCAAAGATGGCGATTTTTCCCCGTTCGGTCAAGCCGCCCGGGACTTTCCCTCCCTCCGGAGCCGCGGGTGGAGGGTCAGATGATCATCTGTGTGAACCGTCGGTACTCCTTCGGGGTGTAGGCGTAGCGCTTCTTGAAGATCTTGTAGAAGTGGGCGAGGCTCGAGAAGCCGCAGTTGCGGCTGATCTCCTTGATCGGCATGTCGGTCATGATGAGCTGGGTGCGGGCATACTCCATCTTCTGGTCGTTGATCAGTTCGGAGAGTGTCATCGAGGTATGTTTGCGCACCACGCGGTTTACATAGTCGATATTCTTGTTGCACAGGGCGGCGAACTCCGAACCCCCCCCCTTGAAATAGCCGGGCTTGTTGAATTCGTTGATGGCGTTTTTCAACCACTGGGGCATGCCTTCGGCACTCATCTTCGTCTCGTAGTCGGTCAGCAGACGGAAAATGAAGAGCAGGAACCCGTCGAGCTGCATGTACGAGCGTTCGTGTTTCATGCACTCCTCGCCGCGGGCCGAAATGCGGCGGATGGTGTTCATCGGCAGGTTCAGCTGGACGGGCAGCGCCGAGTCGGTCCAGAAAAACATGCCGCCCTTGGGGAAGTAGCGGTTACGGTAGAGTTCGAGCGATTCGAGCGAAAAGGCGACATTCATCAGCGTGATTCCTTCGGGCGACGGGTAGTAGGCGTGCGAGTCCGTCGGTCGGATCATGATCAGATCGCCGGCCGAAAGGGCGATCTGCTGCCCGTTCACAAAGTGTTTTCCGCTCCCTTTTTCGATCCATGCGATCTCGGCATAATCGTGATAGTGTAATGAAATGTCGTGCCGCGACGTGAGATTCACCCGGGCGATATGGTACTTTTCGTCGCCTCGCAGGAAGTCGGACAACCGGAACAAAGATCCCTGACTGTACATGAAAATTATTTTTTAAACGATTAAAAAGCGAGAAGCGCGGCTCCTATTCTCCAAAACAAATATACGGAAAAAATCGGGAGCTTTCCTGCGGAGGGGTGCGCGGAAAAAACGAAAATGTCGGAATAACGCAATAAATATACAAGAGACGACAAAAAAGTCGTCAGATCGCAATCCTTAATAGGTCTATATTTGTCCATGGAGTGAGAACCCTGTTTCAGTAAACCGACATGTTGAACCTTAAACCCAAACCATGATGAACAATCTCAACTACCAACCGACATCGAATCCGGTTCGGAGCCTTCTGGGCAAGTGGATCGGTTTTGTGTTCTGTTTTTTGTGTGTGGCTGTACTCGGAATGACCTCCGAGGCCAGTGCGGCTCCGGCGAAAGTCGTTCGGGGCAAAGTCGTCGATTCGGACAACCGGCCCGTCGTCGGGGTCACGGTGCTCGAGTTGAACACGACCAACGGTACGACGACCGACATCAACGGCGACTACCAGCTTACGGTCAAGGGTCCGGAGCCCGTCCTGCAGTTCTCCTATATAGGATATGAGTCGCAGGAGGTGGCCGTCGGCACCAAGACGGTCATCAACATCACCTTTGCCAGCGACAACGTCCAGCTGGACGACGTGGTGGTCGTCGGCTACGGTACGATGCGCAAGAAGGATGTCACGGGATCGATCGCGAAGGTCAATATGGACGAAAAGGCCACCTTCGCCAACACCAACGTGCTGCAGTCGCTGCAGGGTGCGATTCCGGGTCTGAACATCGGCATGACTACGGGCGCCGGTACCGAGCCCGAGATGACCGTCCGCAGCACGACCTCGATCAGTGCCAGCAACAACCCGCTGGTGGTCGTCGATGGCGCGATCTACAACGGTTCGGTTTCCGACTTTGCGCCGTCCGACATCCAGTCGGTCGATGTGCTGAAGGATGCCAGCTCGGCCGCCGTATACGGCTCCCGTGCAGCCAATGGTGTGATCATGATCACCACGCGCATGGGCTCGACCGAGAAACCGACGATCCGGGTGAACAGCTACTGGGGCGTCAATACGAGCACCAACAAGCCCGACATGATGGACGGTCCGCAGTACATTCAGAAGATCCTCGACTACCGGCGTGCCCAGGGGCTCGACTACGACCGCGACAAGATCCTCTCCTACCTGAACGAGGCCGAGCGCGAGAATTACAGCAAGGGCCACACGATGGACTCCTACGATGCTGTAACCGATCCGGGCTTCGTGCAGAACTACAGCGTCTCGATGTCGGGACGCACCCGGACGACCAACTACTTTGCTTCGGTGAACTACAACAACCAGGACGGTATCGTCATGGGTGACGACTACGACCGTTTCAGCGCCCGCCTGAATCTCGAGACGAACATCACCTCGTGGTTGAAGGTCGGCATGAAAGCTAACTATTCGGAGAGCGACTACTCGGGTGCCACGGCCGACCTGATCGCCGCCAACTACATGAGTCCTTACGTGAAGCTGCGCGACGAGAACGGCGAACTGATCCGCTTCCCGATGACCGACCAGCTGGGTATAAACCCGCTCGGCGAGTACGAGCAG
Source organism: Alistipes sp. CAG:268 (assembly GCA_000434235.1). Taxonomy (GTDB): domain Bacteria; phylum Bacteroidota; class Bacteroidia; order Bacteroidales; family Rikenellaceae; genus Alistipes; species Alistipes avistercoris. The sequence continues at coordinate 116,809 of FR892005.1, forward strand.
GCACAGGATCTGGATCTGCACAAGAGTCTGTTCGGCATCTTCTACGGCGAGGTGAGCTTCCCCTTCCTCAAGGGGTTGAAGTACAAGTTCAACTATTCGCACAACTACCGCTGGAGCGACGTCCGCAAGTTCTGGGGAACCGATACCTGGACCGGAGCGCCGTCGGGCGGCAAGGGCAGCATTGCCAAGGGTGATGCCTCCGACTACATTGTGGACAATATCGTGTCGTTCGACCGGAATTTCGGCAAGCACTACGTGAACGTCACGCTGCTCTACAGCTACGAGCACAACGAAGGAAGTTCGGTAACGGCCGCCGCCTCCGAATTCGCCAACTCGTCGCTGGGCTGGAACGCCCTCGACAAGGGTGCGGTGCAGACGGTCAGCTCGTCGGCCTACGACGACAACGGCATCTCGCAGATGGCCCGTCTGCATTATGGCTATGACAACCGCTACCTGGTGACCTTCACCATCCGTCGCGACGGCTATTCGCGCTTCGGCGCCGACAACAAGTTCGGAACCTTCCCCTCGGCCGCTTTGGGTTGGGTCGCTTCGCGTGAGGCCTTCCTGAGCGACGTGAAGTGGATCGACCTGTTGAAACTCCGCCTCTCGTACGGTCTGAACGGCAACCAGGCCGTTTCGCGCTACGCCTCGCTGGCCACGATCAACACCAGCCGCTATGTGGACGGTCCGGATCCCATTATCACGCAGTATACCAGCTCGATGGAGAACGCTTCGCTCTGCTGGGAGAGTACCAAGACCGCCAATATCGGTCTCGACTTCGCCTTCCTGAAGAGCCGCATTTCGGGTAGCGTCGATTTCTTCAAGTCGAAATCGAAGGACCTGATCATGCAGCAGTCGCTGCCCTACATGACCGGTTTCGGCAGTGTGTGGGCCAATGTCGGCGAGCTGAAGAACCACGGCGTGGAGGTGACGCTGACGACCGTCAATGTGCAGAACGAAAACTGGAACTGGACTACGACCTTCAACTTCTCGCGCTACCGCAACGAGATTACCAAACTCTACGGCGGCAAGACCGAGGACATCACCAACAGCTGGTTCGTGGGCTATCCCATCCACAGTTTCTACGGCTATGAGACCGACGGAATCTGGCAGGAGGGCGACGACATCCCCGAGGGCTTCAAGCCGGGTTACTTCCGGATCAAGGATCTCGACGGGAAGGAAGGCATCACGCCCGACGGCGACCGCCACGTGTATGCCTATGCAGATCCCAACTACCGATTCAGCATATCGAGCAACCTGACGTGGAAGAACCTCTCGCTCTCGTTCGTGATCAACTCCGTCCAGGGCGGCAACGGGTATTACATGGCTGAGAACCCCTATGCGCTGAATCCGAATGCCTATTTCCCGGGGCGCATGAACATGGTGGACATGCCCTACTGGACGCCCGAGCGTCCCTCGAACAAATACCCGACGATCGACTATTCGCCCACCTACGGACACTATTTCCTGCAGGATCGGAGCTTCGTGCGTCTGCAGGACCTCTCCATCGCATACGACTTCCCCAAGCGGATCCTGAACAAGATCGGCATGAGCGGACTGCGTGCCTACGTCAGCGGCAAGAACCTCTTCACGGTGACCGACTGGGTGGGCTACGATCCCGAAGCCGGACAGTCCGTATTCAACGGAACGCCCTCCATGCGCAGCTACATCCTCGGCATCGACATCACTTTCTAACCACAACGACCAATCAAAACCAATACCATGAAAACGATATATCATCTGCTTCTGGCCGTCGTCGCATCTGCAGGCCTCGTGTCCTGCAGCACGGACCTTCTGGACGAGAAACCGAAGAGCTCGTACAGCCCCGAAAACGCCTATGTGACCCTGGCTCAGTTCAATCAGGCCATCGCTGACCTGCACCGTACGGTCCGCGACGAGATCTATTGGGAGACCGACGGAACGGTCATCTGGGCGCTCTTCACCGGAACGGACCAGGCGGTCGATCCGACCGACCTGAATGCCGGCCCGTTCGCCGACTATTCGATGATCACCTCCTCCTACTACTGGTTCTACCACTACTGGGTTCGCTATTACCGGCTGGTTGCACGCGCCAATACGGTCATCGACCGTGCTACGGCCAAGTGGTCGCAGCTGACGCCCGACGAGCAGCTCAGCGTCATCGGGCAGGCCAAGTTCTTCCGGGCCTATGCCTACCGCTGCCTGGCCAACCTCTACGGAGGCGTGCCGAAGATTGACCACGAGGTGACCGCACCGCGCAAGGATTTCCAGCGTGCAACCCGTGAGGAGATCTATGACTTCTGCCGTGAGGATCTGGAATATGCCTCGAACAACCTCACCCGCGAAGCCGACGGCCGCGGCGGGATCACGGCCGGAGTGGCCGACCACCTGCTGAGCGAGATCTACATCTGCCTCGGTCGCTGGCAGGATGCCGTGAATGCCGCTACCCGCGTGATCGACGATCCGCAGTACGAGCTGATGACCGAGCGGTTCGGCACCCGCATGGACCGTCCCGGCGATGTGTTCTGGGACCTTTTCCGCACCGGGAACGTGAACCGCGAGGACGGCAACAAAGAGACGATCTGGGCCTTGCAGTACGAGTTCGGTGTGCCGGGCGGACAGAACGGCAACATCCCGACGTGGAATGCCGGTTATCCGGGCGAGCGGGCCTGGGGACCGCGCTACTGGACGCTGCTCGACCCGACGGGTGCGGCCGGTACACTGGCCTGCGACAGCCTGGGCCGCGGTGCCTCCTACGTCCGTCCGACCTACTATGCCTCGACGGCCGTATGGAAGGGCGACGAGAAGGACATGCGCAACTCGGAGTACAACATCAAGCGCAACTTCTACTACAACAATCCGGCTTCGTCCTATTACAAGCAGCTCATCACGCGCGAGAACCTCTTCAACGAGGCCGATACGATCATGGCCTTCTATCCCTACATCATGAAGGTGACCGACTATCCGCACGAGAGCGACTATACGCAGGCTCAGAGTTTCCGTGATGTGGCCGTCATGCGCCTGGCCGAGACCTACCTGCTGCGTGCCGAGGCCTATCTGGGCATGGGGCGGAAGGATCTGGCTGCGGCCGACATCAACGAGCTTCGCAAGCGGGCGCATGCCGAGACGATGTGCACCGAGGCCGAGGTGTCGATCGACTACATTCTCGACGAGCGGACCCGCGAGCTGCTGACCGAGGAGTTCCGCATGCTGACGCTGTGCCGTCTGGGCAAGCTCTACGAACGGGTGGTGAAGTACAACGACTTCAAAGCCGGAAAGACCATCTCCGAGCACAACAACCTCTGGGCGATTCCGCAGAACGAGATCGACGCCAACACCGACGTGAAGATCGAGAACAACCCCGGATATTGATTGGAGATGGGGGGAACGGGAAAAATCATCCTTCTTTTGGGGCTGGCTGCCGCATGGCTGCCGCAGCCGGCCCGTTCGGAGGTCCGGCCGGAGCGCTATGACGCCTACGATGTCGTGTGGCGGAGCCGGAGCGGCGATGCTTCGGGATCGATGCCCGTCGGAAACGGTGATACGGGCTGCAACGTTTGGGTGACCGAGACGGGACGGATCGAGTGCCGCATCGGCAAGACGGATGCCTTCAGTGAGCTCAATTCGCTGCTGAAGGTGGGCGGGTTGAGCGTCGCAATGACGCCCAACCTGCTCGCCGGCGGCGAGTTCGAGCAGCGGCTGAACATCCGCGACGGCGTGGTCGAGATCTCGGGATCGAATTCGGACGGGGCGGTATCGCTCCGTTTCTGGGTCGATGCCCATGCCCCGGTGATCCGTCTCGAGGGCGAGGCGTCGGTCCCCGTGAAGGTGGAGGTGCGCAATACGACGTGGCGGAAGGCGCCGCGCGAGATCAGCGGGCTGGAACGCCACGCGATCTACGGACTGTACGATGCGCCGTTTGCCACGCGGCTGCAGGCCGATACGCTGCTGCACTCCGATGTCGGTATGGCCTGGGCCCACCGCAACGAGAGTTCGATCTATCTGCTGACGCTGCAAAACCAGAATCTGGCCGACTGGTACGATCCGGCGGACGATCCGCTGCTCCACCGCACCTTCGGGGCGCTGGTCTGCGGTCCCGGCATGCGCTGCGAGGCGCCCGACCGGCTGGTCTCCGTCGCTGCGGACCGGAAGATCGTCGTGGCGGCAGTCGTCGGGTCGGGGCGTCCGGAGAGCCTGTCCGAGTGGCTGTCCCGGGTTGAGGAACAGGCCCGGAAGCTGCCGAAGGGCGGGAAATCCCTGGCGCGGCACCGGAAGTGGTGGAACGACTTCTGGCTCCGGCACTACATCTTCGTCGGATCGGAGGAGCAGCCCGAGGAGGCCTTCTCGCTGACCCGGGCCTACATCCTGCAGCGCTACATGAATGCGGCGGCCGGACGGGGGCGGATGCCGATCAAGTTCAACGGCTCGATCTTCAATGTCGAGCTGACGCACGATATGGCCGGATGCCCGCGCGGGCTGGATGCCGACTTCAGACTGTGGGGCGGTCCCTATTGGTGGCAGAATACGCGCCTGCCCTACAGTTCCATGCTCTTTTCGGGCGACTGGGAGATGATGCGCCCGTTGTTCCGGATGTACCGGGAGGCCCTGCCGCTGGCCGAGTACCGCACGCGCCGGTATTTCGGGCACGAAGGAGCCTATTTCCCGGAGACGATGTGTTTCTGGGGAACCTATGCCATCGACAACTACGGATGGGACCGCACGGGACTGGCGGGCGGAGGTTCGCCGAACCCCCACATCCGCTAGGAGTTTCGCAGAACCGCTACATCCGCTACTATTTTCAGTCGAACATCGAGCTGGTTGCGCTCATGCTCGCATATTATGAATTCTCGGAGGACGACGGCTTCCTGACCGAAACGCTCTTCCCGGTCGCCTCACGCATCCTGACCTTCTACGACCGGCACTACCCGAAGTCGGAGCGCGGCGAGATCGTGCTCACGCCGGCGCAGTCGCTGGAGACCTACTTCGAAGGGGTCCGCAATCCGCTGCCCGACATCGCCGGGCTGCGGTGGATCACCGCGCGGCTGAAATCCTGCTGCGGCGAGCGGCTCCCCGATGACCTGGCCGCACTGTGCGACCGGATGGCCGCGTCGCTGCCCCCGATCCCCACCGGAGAGAGCCCCGAAGGAGAGGTGCTGGTCGCCGGGGAGCAGCTGGGCGAGCGGATGAACGTGGAGAAGCCCGAACTCTATGCCGTATTCCCCTACCGGTGGTACGGCGTGGGCGAGCCCGGCCTCGACGTGGCCCGGCGGACCTATGCGCGGCGGGCGGTCAAGGAGAGCTGGGGCTGGCAGCAGGACGGCATCTTCGCAGCCAACCTGGGCCTGGCCGACGAAGCACGCCGCATCGTGACGGCCAACAGTGCCGCCTCCAATCCCGCATTCCGTTTCCCGGTGATGTGGGGCCCCAACTACGACTGGGTTCCCGACCAGGACCACGGCTCGGTCCTGCTGCGGACGCTGCAGAACATGCTGATCCAGTATGGCGGCGACGACATCCACCTCCTGCCCGCCTGGCCCGCCGACTGGAGTGTAGAGTTCAAGGTATACGGCCCCCGCGGAGCCTGCATCACGGGGTCGTACGGGCCGAAGGCCGGAACCCGCATCGAGCGTTCGGAAGGGATCGGCCGCCAGAATCTGATTGTACACAACCCACGAAAACCTCATGGAAATGACGAGTAAAGAACGAATCCTGGCCGCCATGAACCTGCAGCGGCCCGACCGGGTCCCGCTGATGTGCCAGTTCAGCATCGGCTGCATGATGGAGCAGCTGCATCCGGATCCGGTCGCATTCTGGTACAACCAGCAGACGTTTGCCGACGGGCTGATCGAATTGCGCGAACGGTTCCGTTTCGACGGCATCCTGGTCAGCCTCCACGGTCACTCCGACGATTGGAAGCGGGATCTTCTCTCCCGCGAGGAGCTCGGCGAGGGCTCCGTAAGGCTGGAGTACCCCGACCGCACGGAGCTGCACTGCTGGCAGGATCTGCCGGTGGTGACCTTCCGCTCGCCGCGGAAGAGCCTCGACCTGGAGTCGGTCGATGTCGAACGCGACATCCCCGGGCAGCTGGACTACATCCCCGTGTCGCACAATCTCTATTTTCGGCTCGATCCGGAGAACCTCTACGGAATTTTCGACTATCTTTACAGTCGTGTGGGCGACAGCTGTTCGATCCACGGCGAGATCACCTCTCCGCTGGACTATTACCTCGATCTGTTCGGTTACGAGCAGGGCCTCATGGGGCTGATCATGTATCCCGCCAAGGCGGCACAGATCCTCCAGCGCTTTACCGACGGGGTGAAGCGCATCGCGCGGGGCATGTGCCGGACGCCTGTCGATGCGATCAAGATCTCGTCGCCGTTCGCCGGCCGTGGCTTCATCTCCTCGGAGTTCTACGAGCAGTTCGTGCTGCCCTACGAGTCGCAGATCATCCGCGAGATCCGTCAGGCTGGGAAGTTCGTCTACATCCATACGTGCGGTTCGATCGGCGACCGGCTCGAACTCATGCAGCGGAGCGGGGCCTCCGGCCTGGAGTGCCTCGATCCGGTGCCGGTCGGGGATGTCGATCTGGAGGACGCCTTCCGGCGGATCGGCCGGGAGATGTTCATCAAGGGCAACATCGACTCGATCAACACGCTGCTGATGGCCGACGATGCGAAGGCCGAGGAGGATGTGCGGCGGATCATCCGCACCGGCATGACCCTAGGACGGGGCTTTATCCTGAGCACCGCCTGCTCGATTGCGCCGCTGGTGCCCCGGCACCGCATCGAGATGCTGCACGAACTGGTCATGCGCTGCGGACAATACGGAGATGAGACAGAACAAAGATAAAGGAGATTAGGATATGTTGTACGAACGGAATACGAAACGAATGAATGGCCTGCGGCGTGCCGCGGTATGCCTGGCCCTTGCACTGGTGGCCGTCCTTCCGGCTGCGGCCGGCGGCCGGATCCACGAACGGACCATCTCGGTGGTTCCCTGCCCCGAGACCCTGATCCGCCGTCCCGGACGGTGCCTTCTCTCGGAGCGGACCTCGCTCCTGCTCTCGGACCGGAGTCTGGAGCCTGTTGCCGGCTATTTCACGGAGAAGATCGCACGCTCGTCGGGCATCGACCTCAAGGAGCGGCGCGAGGCCGGAAATACCCTTGCTCTGCGTCTCGACACGCAGCGGGGCATCCCGGAGGAGGGGTATGAACTGACCGTCGCGCCCGACGGCATCGAGCTGGTCGCCTCGACGGGCGCCGGCATCTTCTACGGCATGCAGACGCTCATGCAGTTGCTGCCCGCCGGGATCGAGAGCCCGACGCCGGTTCCCGGCATGGAGCTTTCGATCCCCTGCGTGGAGATACGCGATGCGCCCCGGATGGCCTATCGCGGGGTGATGCTCGATGCGTGCCGTCATTTCAGCACGGTGGAGGAGATCGAGAAGCTGTTGGACGTGATGGCCATGTACAAGCTGAACAAGTTCCACTGGCACCTGACCGACGACCAGCTCTGGACCGTCGAGATCCGGAAATATCCCCGTCTGACGAAGCTCGGGGGCGTTCGCACCGAGACCGACGGCACCATCCACCGGGGCTTCTATACGCAACGCGATATCCGCCGGATCGTGGCCTATGCCGCCGCCCGGCAGATCGACGTCATTCCCGAGATCGAGATGCCGGGGCACGCCATGGCCGCCATTACGGCCTATCCCGAACTGTCGTGTCGCGGGGGCAGCTACCGGGTCCGCAACCTCTGGGGCGTCGAGCAGGACGTCTACTGCGCCGGACGCGAACGGACCTTCCGTTTCATCGAGGAGGTGCTCTCCGAGATCGTCGAACTGTTCCCCTACGAGTATGTGCATGTCGGCGGCGACGAGTGCCCGAAGGAGCGTTGGAAGGAGTGTCCGCTGTGCCAGGCCCGGATGAAACAGGAGGGACTGAAGACCGAGTTCGAACTTCAGAGCTACTTCATCCGCCGGGTCGAGAAGATCCTCCAGGCCAAGGGCCGCAAGCTGATCGGCTGGGACGAGATCCTCGAGGGCGGTCTCTCGCCCACGGCGACCGTCATGTCGTGGCGCGGCGAGGAGGGTGGCATCGCGGCGGCCAACCACGGCAACCAGGTGATCATGACCCCGATCGGGTACATGTACATGAACATGTATCAGGGCGCCATGGAGAGCGACCGGCTTGCCTACGGGTGGAACATCCCGCTCAGCCAGGTCTATGGCTACGACCCCTATCCGGCACAGATCCTTCCCGAGAAGCGGCACCTGATCTGGGGTGTGCAGGCCAACATGTGGACCGAATATGCCTACGGGCCCGAGGATGTCGAGTACCAGCTCTTCCCGCGCACCCTGGCGCTGGCCGAACTGGCGTGGAGCCTTCCGGCCAACAAGGATTTCGGGCGATTCACCCGCAGCCTGGAGAACCAGCACGTGCGGCTGGACCTGCACGGGATCAACTACCACATCCCGATGCCCGAAGGAGTGGCATGCTCCGACGTGCGCTTCCTCGACTCCGTCACGCTGCGGCTGACCAATACGCGCGACTATCCGATGGTCTATACGCTCGACGGGTCGGCCCCGACCGCCTCCTCGGAGGTGCTCAACGGACCGCTCACGCTCGATGAGGAGTGTGTCGTGCGGGTCGCGACGCTGCTGCCGACCGGACGGCTCTCGCCCGAGCGGCGTTTTACGGTGAGCCGGACGCAACTGGCCCCCTCCGCCGATGTGGAGACCGAACCAGGGATCGTGCGGACCCTTGCCTGCGGTGATTTCAGACGGCTCGGGGACCTCGGCGCGGCACAGTGGGGCGCACCCGAGGTGCTGCCCGATTTCGCCTTCCCGTTCGAAGGCGAGCAGGCTGGAGGTGCGGCCATCTTCACGGGATATATCGACATCCCGGAGTCGGGCGTCTATGTTTTCGGTACGGATGCCGACCGGCTGGAGATCGACTCCGAGGAGGTGGTCAATAACGACGGGAAACTGGCCATGCACCAGCTGGGCCGCGGGACCCGGGCGCTGGAAAAGGGGCGCCACGCCTTCCGGATGACGTTCCTGAACTACCCCGACGGCGGTCGCCCCCGGGCGTGGGACCGACTTGGATTCGTATACAAGCTCCAGTCGGACAAGGAGTTCGTGTGGGCTGCCCCCGAATCCATGAGCCATTGAATCGAACAACCTGAATGAGCAAACAACATGATTTCCCTTCGAAAGATATATGCTGCGGCCGCTGCCCTGGGTTTTGCGGCGACCGCCTCGGCCATCGAGATCCACGTCTCGCCCGCCGGCAACGACAGTAACCCCGGAACGCGCGAGGCTCCGGTCGCCACGCTCCGTGCCGCACAACAGTGCGTCCGCCATTACAAGTCCATCTGGCACCAGCCCGAAACGATTACGGTCGTCATCGCCGCGGGCAACTACGAACTCGACGAACCGCTCGTGTTCAACGGCCTCGATTCGGGCGATCCGGACCATCCGGTCGTCTGGCAGGCTGCGCTCGGTGCCCGGGTTTCGCTGTGCGGGGGCGTGAACATTCCCGGATCGGCGTTCGGCCGGGTCAAGGATCCGGCCATCCGGCGCCGGCTGAACCCCAAGGCCGCCTCGCACATTGTCTGTGCGGACCTGCGGGCGCTGGGAATCGACTCCTTCGGCGAGATCGTGCAGTACGGGCATTCGGCCAGCGTGCCCGTGGCCCCGCTCGAGCTCTTCTTCGACGGCGAGCCCATGGAGCTGGCCCGCTATCCCAACGAGGGGTGGATCCGGATCGGGGAGGTGCTCGATCCGGGGTCGTCGCCCCGCGTCGGAGACTATTCCGACCGCCCGGGCGTGTTCCGCTACACCGATGACCGCCACGCGGCATGGGCCGGTCTGAAGGATGTCTGGCTCCAGGGTACGTTCAACTACGGGTTTGCCGACGACAACATCCGCGTCGCCTCGATCGATCCGGGGAAGGGTACCGTGACGCTCGCCTCGCCGCACCTTTACGGCATCGCCTCGGGGGCCGCCTACCAGCACTATTTCGCATACAACATCCTGGAGGAGCTCGACCGCCCCTCGGAGTGGTATCTCGACCGTGAATCCGGAATCCTTTACTTCTATCCGCCTTCCGACATCCGGAAGGCGAACATCCAGGTCTCGATCCTCGAAGATCCGATCGTCTGTCTCGAAGGGGTGGAGTACCTCCGCCTCGAACGCCTGACCATCGAGTGCGGCCGCGGCATCGGGGTCTACATCGAGCGGTCCAACCACAACGTGATTGCCGGCTGCACGATCCGCAACGTCGGGACGAGCGGCGTCTTCATGGGCCAGGGGGCCGAACAGACCTTCCCCCACATCACGGTGGACGATTACGAAGGGCGTCCCGTCTCGCGCCGTATCGGCAACCTGCAGGGGCACATCTACAAATATCCCCACTGGGACCGCAAGGCCGGGATGCACAACGGCATTCTCAGCTGCGACATCTACAACACGGGCAGCGGCGCTGTCTACCTGAGCGGCGGCGACAAGGTCTCGCTGACCCCCGGCAACAGCTATGTGGAGAACTGCCGGATGACCAACTACAACCGCCGGAACAAGTTCCTGTGGGCGGCGGTCAGCGTGAACGGGTGCGGCAACCGGGTTTCGCACTGCGAGATCCACGACTCCGACTGGCAGGGAATCTACGTCTCCGGCAACGAGCACCTGTTCGAGTACAACTACATCCACGACGTGACGCTCAACTCGAACGACACCTCGCCGTGGTATATCGGCCGCGATCCGAGCAGCCGCGGGAACATCGTGCGCTACAACCGCTTCGAGCGGTGCGGAAATCCCGAGCGGATGAACATGGGAATCTACTGCGACGACAGTTCGACGGACGTGCTGGTCTACGGCAACCTGTTCGTGGACATGAACACGACCCACGGCGTGATGTTCTCCAACACGGGCTGGGACCTGAAGTTCGTGAACAACATCGTGGTGAATCCCGTCGCCTCGACGATGTACATTTCGTCGCACTATTATACCTGGGCCCGTGACCAGGGTCCGGCCTGTTTCGGCGAAAACGGCCTGCTCAGGTACCGGCTCACGCAGTGCGTGGATATCTATTCGGCCCCCTACAGCGACCGCTATCCCGAGTTGATGAACTACCTCGACCCGATTGTCGAGGGACAGGAGTGGGAGGGCATGCGCCCGCGCCGCAACTGCATGACCCGAAACCTGATCGTCGGCAGCCGCGAGGCGTCCCTGAAGCTCGACGGACCGCATGCACAGGGCACCGAGACGAACAACTTCTGTACGCAGGACGATCCGGGTTTCGTCGATTGGAAGGGCGGCGACTACCGTCTGAAACCCGATGCGGAGGCCTATCGCCGCATCGAGGGCTTCGAGCCCCTGCCGATCGAACGGATGGGCGTTTACGAGGATGAATACCGAAAAACCGACAACCGATGAGACATATTCTGTTGGGTATCCTGATGGCGGCTGCGGCCTGGACGGCCCGGGCGCAGACCTTTGAAACCCTGCGGCTCCAGCGGAGCTATGCCGGCCGGGCCGACGACTTTACGAACGGCTATGCCCGGGCCGTGCGGTGTGAGGAGTGGGGTTACGACAATCTTTGGAACGACAAGACCGAGGCCATGATCACCCGGGCATCGAACGGGCAGATGGTCATGGAGTGGGAGAGCGATCCGGTGAAACGGATCGACGCAGACGGGGCCCGTTTCCTCTTCCTGATCAGCGCGGACCAGTCCGCGCAGCCCCGCGAATTCTCCCTGTGGATCGACGGGCGTCCGTGCGGCGCCCTCACCAACCTCCTGGGGCAGCATTGGGAGCAGACCACCGATGCGGGCGTCGTGTGTACCTTTTCGGCCTACGACAGCAACCAGTGGGGTGACCGGATGGGCTTCATGGAGCTCCTGGTTCCGAAAGAGCTGGTCGAAGCGGGGCGTCCGGTGCGCTTCCGCCTGATCGGCGAGAAGGCCGAGAGCAACATCTATTTCATGATCTTCAAGAATCGGGAGCTGCTCGAGGAGCTCCGGTCGCGGGCCGCCGTGGAGGAGTTGTTTGTCCTTTCGGCGACCGACCGGGGTGTGGAGATCGCCGCCGGGACGCAGTGGATCGGACGTACGGCCCTCGTGACGTGTGACGGGCGGCCTGTGCAGGTGCGCTTTGCCGATGGCGGTGACCGGGCCGTCGGCCGCTGCCCCGAGGGGGCGGCCGTCGCCCTGCAGTGGCAGGGGCATACGCTCTTCGAGGTAGCCGATCTGCGCAATCCGCAGTCCGAATACCGGATCGACGGCGGGGTGCTCGTCACGGTCCGGCCCGAAGAGGAAGGTGTCCGCATCTCCCGGCAGCGGACCGATGCCGGGGAGGCGTTCGACCGTCTGGCCGGAGGCCCGTGGCGGAATGCGCAGGTACATATCCTGGTGTCGAGCCATCAGGACATAGCCTGGATGGACTCGCCCTACAACTGCATCGAGGCCCGTGACCGGCTGATCGTCTCGCCGGCGCTCGACCTGCTGGCCCGCCATCCCGACTACCGCTACGACATCGAGGATGCACTGATCCTCGAGGAGTATCTCGAGCGCCATCCCGACCGCCGGTCGGAGATCGGGGGGTACATCGCCTCCGGACGGCTCGGAATCGGGGCATCCTATACGCAGCCCTATGAGGAGGTGCAGTCGGGCGAGGCGCTGGTCCGCCAGTTCTATTTCGGCAAGCGGTGGGTCGAGCGGGAGTTTCCCGGAGCGCGGCAGCGGACCTACTGGAACGTGGACGTCCCGGGACGTACGCTGCAGATGCCCCAGATCCTGAAGAAGTGCGGCGTCGATCACCTGATGTACAGCCGCCACCAGCTGGGCATCTACGACTGGTTTGCCCCCGACGGCAGCAGTGTGCGGGTCTATACGCCGGGGCACTATACCCGGGCGGCTCAGTTTCTGCACAAGAACATCAATCTGGGGATCAACAAGTTCGTTGATTTCATGGAGGAGTTCCCCGATTACCGGAAGAATCCTGCGCAGCCGCGTGTGGTCGGCATGCTTTCGGCCGAGGACATGAGCCGGGCCCGGACCTACTACGACTGGATCGAAGGGATGAAGGAGGAGGCCCGACGCCGCGGTACGGAGGTTCCGCAGCTGAGCCATTCGACCGCGGACCGTTTCATGGACAGTCTCTCCCGTATGGACAATGCATATCCGCAGATCCGGGGCGAACGGCCCGATCTGTGGCAGTACATCCACAGTGCGACGCATGCCGACGCATTCGCCGACTACGGAATCGCTGCAGCGCTCCTGCCGCAGACCGAACTCTTCGCCTCGGCGCTGGCTCTCGCCGAAGGGAACTTCGACAGCTATCCGAAGGAGGAGATCGACCGGGCGTGGAAGGCCCTCATCTATCCCGACCATGGGTGGGGCGGCAACCGGGGCAACATCACCGATTCGCTCTTCGCCGCCAAATACCGTTTTGCCCGCGGACAGGCCGAGACGCTGCTGCAGCGAATCCTCGGAACGCTGACCTGCGGGGTGCGTACCGAGCGGAGGCAGGGGCTTCCGGTCGTGGTCTACAACGGCGCTTCGTGGGCGCGTTCGGGGTCGGTGCGGATCCCCTCCGACAGACTGCCCGGGGGCAGTGCCTCCGGGTTGCGGGCAACGGATGCGGCCGGCCGGCCGGCCGCCGTCCAGACGGCGGCCGACGGCTCGCTGGAGATCGAGGCCGCCGATGTCCCGGCCATGGGTTATACGTCGCTCTATCTGAAAGAGGAGCGTCGGGGCGGGGAGCGCGAAAGAGGAGCGTCGGGCCGCGAAACGCGGGGAGGCTGCGGATCTGCCGGAGAACGAATCGGTCTATTACCGGTTGGAGTTCCGGGACGGCATCCTCTCTCAGATCTTCGACAAGCAGAGCGGCGAGGCGCTTTTCGATACGTCGCTGCACGCCATCGGCGATGTGGTCGCCCTGCGTTCGGTGGGAAACGGCGCCGGCGAGTTCTCGACCATGCAGAAGCCGACGACCGACCATCTGGAGTCGGCCGCAGCGATCAATCCCCGCTGGGAGCTGGCCGAGACGGGTCCGGTCTATACGCTCTACCGCAGCGTCGCTCCCTTCGAGAATGCGGAGATCGTGCGTACGCTCCGGCTCTACCGCAACCGCAAGCGGATCGACTTCGACACGGAGATCCGCAACTTCGACGGGACGCACTATCTCGAGTACCGGCAGCTCTTCCCGCTCAGGGATTCCGGGCATGTTGCCTACGGCGTCCCCTTCGGGCGGGTGCGTGTGGGCATCGACGAGATGCAGGGAGCCCCGGGCGAACGCTATATGGACGAGGCCCGGGAGATACACCCCCGGACGACTTCGGGCTGGATTGCGGGCGAGTCGGGCGGTGTGGCCGTCGGACTGGCAACCAGCGCAGCGCTGGTCGATTATGTCGATCCGATCCATCCCGACAACCCACAGACCGTGCTGCAGCCGATCATGCTCGCCTCGCGGCGCAGTTGCCATCCCCAGGGCGAGTTCTACAGCCAGCGCGGAACGCACTGTTTCCGCTTCACCCTCTCGTCCGAGGAGCGGGAGCATCGGATGACGCTCGAACGCCGCCTCGAGGAGGCCCGGATGCCCCTGCATGCCGTCGTTGCGACCCGGCAGTGGACGGATGCCGGACTTGCGGAGTCGGGCTCCTTCTTCACCGTCGGCGACAGGCGGGCGGCCGTTTCGACCGTCAAGAAGGCCGAAGAGGGCGACCGGATTGTCCTGCGCCTCTACAACCGCAGCGGAGAGCCGGTGCATGTTCCCTTCACGGCGGCCTCCGGATACGACAGAATACGGCATGCGGACCTGCTCGAGAGAAGCTCCGGCGAGGAGACTCCGGTTATCGAACTGGCCCCGTACGCCATCGAAACCTACATCATCGAGTGATATGAGACATCTGCTGAATAGTCTGTGCATCATCCTGTTCTGCCTCGCCGCTCCGGTTGTGCGGGCTGCCGGGGTGAAAACGACCTGCTCGGGTTGCGAACCCGGGGAACTTGCCTTTGCGCGCTCCGAAATCGACGCCTTCTTCGCGCCGGCCATTGCCGGGACGGAACTCGAAGGAAACTGCCGGATCCGGTTGGAGTGCGATCCGTCGATCGACGACGGGAGCTTCGGCTATCGGAGCGAGGACGGCCGCCGGATCACCGTATACGGCGGAGATCCGATCTCGGTGACCAACGGACTCCATACGCTGCTCGAACGGATGGGCTTCCTGTTCGACATCACGGGCGTCACCCGCCCCGAGCGGGCCGATCTGGCGGCGCTCGACCATGCCGACGTGCGGATCCGTCCCAATGTCCGGTGGCGGGGTATCCGGCAGCACGTGAACTTCCCGATGGACATATCCTCCTACCCGATCGATCAGGCCAAGCGCTATCTGGAGAACCTCGTGCGCATGCGTTTCAACAAGTTCGTGGTTCACAGCTACATTTTCATGTGGCACGAGGAGCCGGTTTCGCAGGATTCGACCAACTATGCCGGCAGTTTCTTCTACGGACACCGCCACGACTTCTCCGACAGTCCCTTCCTGAAATCCGTCAATCGCGAGAACCGGTCGATCTTCTGCATCCCGGATATCGAACCCTGCTACGACGATGTGCCCGAACGGAGCAAACGGGCCGTCGCCTGGATGGGCGAGCTGCTCGATTACGCCAAGTCGCTCGGACTCTATGTCCAGTTCTCCTACGAGCCGCGCCATTCGACCGTCGAACGTGCCGTCCGCCTCGGGCAGATCATCGCCCGGACCTATCCCCGGATCGATGCGCTGGAGCTCATGACCGAGGAGACCGGCGGCTGGGGACCCTCCTACACGGCCGAAGAGGTCCGGACCAAGCTGCTGGAGTTCTTCCCCTCCGACGTGTTGTCGGATACGCTGGTCATGAACGCCATCCGGGATCGCCAGCCCGACATGGCGGAACTTTACCACCAGATCGGGACCAACATGGAGGCCATCCGGAGGATGGAGTGCGATCCCGGCATGAAGGGGATCCGGAAGTTCGTTCTGGGCATCTACTGCAGCATCCCGGACCAGGTGGGTCCGGCCTACCACCTGGCGTTGAAGTATCTGCCCGGCCACGATATCTCGATCATGCCGTCGCACGGCAGCGACGGGGTGGCGGCGGCCGTGGAGCGGATCGTCTCCGACCCGGCCGATTTGCGGCGCACCCAGATCTATTCGTGGATCGAGTTCGACGGCCTGATGTACATGCAGCAGAACGCGATCGACGGGCTGGAGCGGCTGTTCGGCCATGTGGAGCGGCTCGGCGGCGGGGAGATGCTGCACAGCATCTGCTTCAACCACTGGCGGAGTGCGGAGAACCGGACGACGTTCCGTTTTGCCGCGGACGCCTGCCTCTCTCGGGGTGTCTCCCGCGGGGCATTCTATGAGGAGTATGCCCGCCGTCTGGGTATTCGCGATGCGGAGACCTATGCCGAGGCAATGCGCCTGATCAACGAGGCCGACAGCTATGCCACGGTGAACCTGGGCAACATCGGTTTCTGCTGGGTGGGCGCCTGGTCGAACGGCGGTCTGTTCACATGGATGAAGCGCGAGAACATCGACCGTTGCAGTGCGCTCTATGCGGCGGCCGGAGTCCGGATCGCAGCGGTCCGGGCCGGAACGAGGAGTCTCCCGGGGCTGGAGTACCTGGATCTGCTGGCCAACCGGATCGACTGCTCGATCCTCTATCTGGAGGCTTTCCGGCATGCATCCGCCCTGGAACCCTTCACGCGGAGCACGCACGGGAGCCTGTCGGAACAGGATCGGGCCGCGGCAGCCTCGCTCTGCAACCGTTCGCTGCGTCTGTTCGACCGTTACATGGAGCTCTATGCCTCCCTCATGCCCGACCGGGGCAGCCTGGGAACGGTGGTGAGCGTCTGGTTCGCACCGGTGCACGGGCTGAAGGTGCTGCGCAACCGGCTGACAGGCATTCCCCTCGAACAACAGGCTCCGGTGGCCGAGTCGGCCGACGAACCGCCCCTGCCGATTCTTTACCAAACGAACTGACACCTCCCTTTTGTCGCCAGCCATGTCGAAACACTGCGTCTTCATCCTGCTTTCCCTCCTGCTGGGAGGGTATTGTGCCGCCCAAAGCCCCGTCGAACGGGTCGATCCCATGATCGGGACGGGCGGCAAGGGGCATGCCTATCCCGGGGCGACCACGCCTTTCGGCATGGTGCAGCTCAGCCCCAGCAACGACTTCTCCTCATGGAAACGGTGTGCCGGATATCATTACGACGACGATGTGATCAAGGGGTTTGCCCATACGCACATCAGCGGGGCCGGGCTCTCCGGGCTCGGGGATATCCTCTTCATGCCCGCCGGCGGAGAGCTGCAGTTGAGCGCCGGGACGGACGAGAATCCCGACGGGGGCTACCGTTCGCGCTTCTCGCACGACTCGGAGCGGGCCGCCCCGGGATACTATGCCGTTCTGTTGAGCGACGAGGATATCTTTGTCGAACTGACGGCCACGCCCCGCGTCGGGGTGCACCGATATACGTTCCGCAGAGGCGGGGTCGGGCGGATCATGATCGACCCGAGCCATAACCTGATGGAGCGGGTGGAGGGAATCTCCGTCGCGGTGATCGACTCGGTGACGGTCGTCGGCTTCAAGCGTGTGGGCGAAGGGGTTGCCGGGGCGCGCACCGTCTACTTCCACGCCCGCTTCTCCCGGCCCTTCGACCGTTTCCGCGAGACGGACGATGCGGACGACCCGATCGGTTATGTCGAGTACCGCGACCTGAAACCCGGCGAGCGGATCGGCGTGCAGGTCGGCATCTCGTTTGTCGGGGCCGAAGGCGCCGGGCGGAACCTCGAGGCCGAGGCGGCCGGGCGCTCCTTCGACGAGTTGAGGAAGCAGGCCCGGGAGGCCTGGGAGCGGCAGCTCTCGCGCATCGGGCTGGAGGGGGCCTCCGACCGTGAGGCGACGATCTTCTACACGGCGCTCTACCACGCCTCGCTCTCGCCCAACCTCATCTCGGATGTGGACGGGGCCTACTGCGTCGAGGGGCGGCGGCTGCACTCCCCCTTTCCGCAGTACAGCAATTTCTCGGCCTGGGACACCTACCGGGCCCAGCATCCGCTGCTGTTGCTGACCGCACCCGCACAGAGTGCCGACATGGTCAATTCGCTGGTGTCGAGGCATACGGTGGCCGGGCTGGAGCTGCCCGTGTGGGAGTGTCTGGGACACGACAACATCTGCATGATCGGCTACAGTACGGTGCCGATCCTGGCGGATGCCATCCTGAAGGGGGTTCCGGGCATCGACGCCGTGGGGGCTTACCGGGCCATGTGCCATGCCGCCACGAGCAACGACAAGCACAGCCAGACCTACGGCCCCTGCGGCATGGACCACTACCTGCGCTGGAATTTCGTTCCGGCCGAGATCGGCTGTTCCGTCTCCAAGACCACCGAGTACAACTACTACGACTGGACGATCTCGCGCGTTGCCCGCCTCCTGGGGCGCCGCGGGGAGGCGCGCCGCTTCGAGGCGAGGTCGGCCGGTTACCGGAACCTCTTTTCGCCGGACGACGGCTACCTCTATCCGCGTTCCACGACGGGATTTCTCTCGTCTCCCGATACGACCCGCTGGGCTCCGCTCATCCGCAACTACATATCGGGAAACCTGTGGGGCTACTCGACCTATGCGCCGCACGACGTCACGGAGTTGATCGCCCTGCACGGGGGCGATGCCGCATTCGTCGCATTCCTCGACCGGCTGTTCCACACCGAAGTTTCGATCGAAGGCGAGCAGCACGTCGATATTTCGGGTTTCCTGGGCCATTACGGCCACGGGGACGAACCTTCGCACCACATGCCCTATCTGTATGCCTATGCCGGAGCGCCCTACAAGGCCTGTCCCGTCATCCGCGAAATCCTGAAGACGCAGTACGACACGACGCCCGAGGGTCTGGTCAATAACGACGACCTGGGGCAGCTCTCGGCCTGGTATGTCTTCAGTTCGCTGGGGTTCTATCCCGTCTGTCCGGGCGATATGCGCTACATCATCGGTTCGCCGCTTTTCGATCGGGCCACACTGCACCTCGGCGACGGGGTTTGCTTCACGGTGCGGACGGTGAACAACTCGGAGCGGAACTGCTATGTCCGCCGGGCCTGGTTGAACGGCAGACCGTACGGGAAGAGTTACATCGCCCATGAGCAGCTCATGCGTGGCGGCGAACTGGTGCTGGAGATGGGCGATACGCCCGATCCGCAGTGGGGACACGCCGCATCGGACCGTCCCGTGGCACGGGTGGACCGCCGCCTGGGAGGGGAGTCGCGCCACACTCCCTGCCATTCGGTCTACGACGAGCAGGGGGAGTGGCTCTTTTCGGGGCGGAAGACCGTACGGCTGCGTTGCGAGACTCCGCAGGCTGCCATCCGGTATACGCTTGACGGCAGCATCCCGACGGCCTCGTCGCCGCTTTACGATGCGGAGCGGGGAATTCCGCTTGAGGGGGATGCCACCCTGTGCGCCGTGGCTTTCCGGCGGGGACGACTCCCGAGCGACCCCTTTGTGGCGCACTATGTAGAAACGCCGATGGCCGCCCTGCCGGAGGGTTATCCGCGGATCGAGCTGCGTGACCCCACCTCCACGTACGGAGCCCCGGACGGCAGCGAACTGATCGACGGACGTTGGGGGGCGATCGAATTTTCGGAGGGTGGCTGGAGCGGTTTCGCCGGCAGGGCGTGCGATCTGGATGCCGTGATCGACATGGGGCGTTCCCTGACGCTCTCCGAGCTGATGGTCGGCTACCTCGTCAATACCGACGTGTGGATCTTCCCGCCGGGTCGGATCCGGCTGTGGGCGGGCGACGATCCCGAACGGCTGACTCCGCTGGAGGTCGGTTACGACCCGCTGCGGCTGGATGCCGGGCAGAAGCGGCTCTACCGTCCGACGCTTGGCTTCGATGCCCGCAGCGCCCGTTACTGGCGGATAAGGATCGAGAATTACGGACCTATCCCCTCGTGGCACGGTGGCGCGGGCAGCATTCCCTATCTTTTTGTCGATGAGATTCTCTTCCGGTAGTCGGGCGCCTGCCCCGACAGGCCTTTGGGCATATCCCTGATTCAAAAAGGAAAGAGCCGGCACCCTGTCGCAAGGGTGCCGGCTCCCGGTTTTTTCGGGACGCTCCGCTCAGAGGCTGTTGCGGAAGAGTTCGGCCAGCAGCGCGTGGTAGCGGTTTTCGAGCTCCTCGAGGGTCTGCAGGTTGCGGTAGATGCCGTCGGCTTCGGTGTAGTATTCGATTACCGAGAGCTGTCCGTCCTCGACCGCACGGCGCAGCATCTCCAGCGTCGTGTGCATCAGGGCCGTGTCGTAGGTCTGCATCGTCTCCTGCAGGCGGCCGAGTTCGTCGTACTGCGCCCGGATGCGGGCATCGGCCTGCAGGCGAACCTCCTCCGAACGGAGTTGTGCGGCCGAGTAACGGGCCCGGGCCATGCGGCTTTTGTGGCGGTTGGAGAAGATCGGGAACGAGGCGCCGACGAGGAATCCGTTGCTGGCCTCGTCGAGGGCCGTGTTGCGGCGGTATCCGACCTCGAGCGACGGGAGCCAGTTCTGGCGGTTGAGCCGGACCTCCTGCCCGGCGGCACGCACGGCCGACTCCGAGGCCTGCACCTCGAGTTCCGCCGCCAGCAGCTCGTCGCGCAGGCGGTCGTACTCCCCGACGGCCGGGGCCTCGGGGTACTCCGTCACGCCGAATGCCACAGCCTGGTCGCCGTTCATCGCCTGCAGCGCCGCAAGGGCCTGTTGGCGGGCCGACTCGTTTTGTGCCAGTTCGGTGGTGGCATTCATGCGTTCCATGCGGATCTTGTTCACCTCGAGGATCGAGGCATCGCCCTCTTCGAGCCGCTTCTCGAAGAGCGCAAGCAGCTCCCCGGCATTCCGCAGCCGGGCCTCGAGCAGTTCGCGCGTGCGGTTCAGGCGGATCAGGTCGAGGCACTGCAGCCGGGCCCCGAGCAGCAGGTCGCGGCGGGCGACCAGATACTGGCGGTCGAGATACTCGCTCTGCAGCTGCCCCGATTTGCGGCGGGCGGCGTAGCGCGTCGGGAAGTCGAAGCCCTGCGAGACGACCAGTTCCGAGCTCGACATGCCGTCGGTACCCTTCGTGTAGAAGGGGCTGTATTCGACCGAGGGGTCCTCGAGGTTGTTCTGGCTCCGGATCTCCTGCCGGGCCGCCTCGTTCTCCTGGCGGAGCGCCTGCAGCGACTTGTTGTTCCGCTCGATCTGCTGCAGCAGCTCGTCGATCGGCTGGGACTTGCCGCCCTGGGGCATGCACAGGAACAGGCCGGCGAGAAAAAGAATCTGTCGTATCATGGCTCTATCGGTTTTCCGGGTTTGCGGGTTTGTCGTGGCGGTGCATCCACTCATAGACGATCGGGATGATGAAGGCGTTCAGGAAGGTCGAGGTCAGCAGTCCGCCGAGGATGACCTTCGCCATCGGACTCTGGATCTCGTTGCCCGGCAGGTCGCCGCGCAGCGCCAGCGGGATGAGGGCCAGTGCCGAGGTGAGGGCCGTCATCAGGATGGGGTTGAGGCGGTCGAGAGAACCCTCGACGATGCTCTCGCGGAGTGTCGTGCCCGCGTCGCGCAGCTGGTTGTAGCGGTTCAGCAGC
>FR892005.1:138431-141870 GCA_000434235.1 Alistipes sp. CAG:268
GGTTCAGCAGCAGCATGCCGTTGCGTGTGGCGATGCCGAAGAGCGAGATGAAGCCGATGATGGCCGGGATGCTCACCTCGCCGGTGGTCAGGCGCAGGGCGAAGACGCCGCCGATGAGCGCCAGCGGCAGGTTGAGCAGCACCACGCCGCTCTGCAGCGGGTTGTGGAACTCCATGTAGAGCAGCAGGAAGATCACGACGATGCTCATGAGCGAGGTGAGCAGCAGCGTGCGGCTGGCCGCCTGCTCGCTTTCGAACTGCCCGCCGTATTCGATGTGGTAGCCCTCGGGCAGCTCGATCGATGCATCGACACGTTCGCGGATGTCGTTCACCAC
Organism: Alistipes sp. CAG:268; assembly: GCA_000434235.1. GTDB lineage: Bacteria > Bacteroidota > Bacteroidia > Bacteroidales > Rikenellaceae > Alistipes > Alistipes avistercoris. The sequence continues at coordinate 138,766 of FR892005.1, forward strand.
GCTGCGCAGGTCGCGGCCGTCGGTGTTGGCCGAGATGACGATCTTGCGCTTGACGTTCTCCCGGTTGATCGTGTTCGGACCGCTCGACGAGACTACGTCGGCCACGTACGAGAGCGGGATGGGGTTGCCCTCGCCGTCGTTGATCATCAGGTCGCGGATCCGCTCCATTGAGCCGCGGTTCGCCTCGTCGGCGCGCACCACCAGGTTGAAGGTCTTGCCCTGTTCGTAGACCTGCGAGACCACCTCGCCGGCCATGTTTACGGCGACGAATTCGTTGAAGGCCGGGAGCGTGATGCCGTAGCGTGCGAGCATTTCGCGTCGCGGAACGATCTTCAGCTCCGGACGTTCGATCTGTTGCTCGACGTTCAGGTCGGCGATGCCCTCGACGCCGGAGATCTCCTCCCTGATGCGGTTGGCGATCGAGAACATGCGGTTCAGGTCGTCGCCGAAGAGCTTGATGGCGATGCTGGCCTGCGTGCCGCTCAGCATGGCGTCGATGCGGTGGCTGATCGGCTGTCCGATCTCGATGTTGGCCCCTACGATGGTCGAGAGCTTCTGCCGCACGTCGTTGAGCAGCTCGCGGTGCGAGCGGCCGTCGAGTTCGAACGGTGCCTCGATCTCCGAGACATTGACGCCCAGGGCGTGCTCGTCGAGCTCGGCGCGGCCCGTCTTGCGGGCCACGGTCCGGATTTCGGGGATCGAGAGCAGCAGCTCCTCGGCCTGCCGTCCGATGCGGTCCGACTCCTCGAGCGAGATGCCCGGCAGGGTGCTGACGTTGATCGTGAACGACCCCTCGTTGAACGAGGGCAGGAAACTCCGCCCGAGCGTGAAGAAGGTGCCCAGTGCGGCGAGGAAGAGCACGGCAGTGGCCGAGAGCACGCTCCGTTTGTGGTTGAGTGCCCAGAGCAGGGCGCTGCGGTAGTATTTTTTGAGCCAGACGGCGACGAACGCCTCCTTCGGAATGCCTCCGTCGCGCCGCCCGCCGAGCAGGTAGCTGCACAGCACGGGGGTGAGCGTCAGGGCCACGATTGTCGAGGCGAAGAGCGCCACGATGAAGGCCACGCCCAGCGGGATGAGCATGCGCCCCTCCATGCCCGAGAGGAAGAAGAGCGGGATGAAGCTGACGACGATGATGAGTGTCGAGTTGAGGATCGGCATGCGCACCTCGCGCGAGGCGTCGAAGACCACCTCGATGACCGGGCGGCGTTGTGCTGTCGGCAGCTGCCGGTTCTCGCGCAGGTGCTTCCAGACGTTCTCCACATCGACAATGGCGTCATCGACGAGCGAGCCGATGGCGATGGCCATGCCGCCGAGGCTCATCGTGTTGAGCGTCAGCCCGAGGTAGTGCAGCACGAGGATCGAGACGAGCAGCGAGAGCGGCAGCGTGATGAGCGAGATGAGCGTCGGGCGGACGTTGGCCAGGAAGAGGAAGAGGATGATGACCACGAATATGGCCCCCTCGAAGAGCGAGTTCTGCACGTTGTCGATCGAACTCTCGATGAAGCGAGACTGGCGGAAGATGTCGGTCGAGACCTTCACGTCCCGGGGCAGGTTCTTCTGCAGGTCGGCGAGGGCCTCCTCGAGTTTTTCGGTCAGCTCGATGGTTCCCGTATCGGGCTGTTTGGTCACGGTCAGAAGCACCGCCGGACGCCCCTTTTCGGAGGCCAGGCCCAGCCTGGGCTGCTGGGCGCCCACCCGCACGTCGGCGATGTCGGAGAGGCGGATCGGGGTGCCGTCCGCGCTCTTGACCACGGCCCGGCCCATCTGGGCGACGTCGTCGGTCGAGACCACGCCGCGCACGATGTATTCGTTGCCGTACTGGTAGATGACGCCGCCGTTGGTGTTGCGGTTCATCCCGCGCGTGACGGCCATCACCTCGCCGAGGCTCACGCCGTAGTGCTTCATGCGCTCGGGGTGGAGCAGGATCTGGTACTCCTTGACGTCGCCGCCGAGTACGGCCACCTGCGCCACGCCTCCGGTCGAGAGCAGCCGCGGGCGGATTGTCCAGTCGGCCAGCGTCCTCAGGTCGAGCATCGAGGTGCTGTCGGCCGTCAGGCCGACGATGAGCAGCTCGCCGAGGATCGACGACTGGGGCCCGAGCGTCGGGTTGCCGACATTGTCGGGAAGGCTCTCGCCGATGGCGGCGAGCTTCTCGGAGACGATCTGACGGTCGAGGTAGATGTCTGTGCCCCATTCGAACTCGACCCAGACGACCGAGAAGCCGGTGGTCGATGAGGAGCGGACGCGGCGCACGCCCGTGGCGCCGTTCACGGCGGTCTCTATGGGAAAGGTGACCAACTGCTCGACCTCTTCGGCGGCCATGCCGTTGGCTTCGGTCATGACGACGACCGTCGGGGCGTTCAGGTCGGGGAAGACATCGACCTCGGCGTGGATGGCCCGGTAGGTGCCGGCCACGAGCAGCAGCACCGACGCGACGAGAACCAGCAGGCGGTTCTGCAGCGAAAAGCGGATGATTCTGTTCAGCATGTCGCGGTGCGGTTTTTAGTGGTTGTGCGTATGGGCCGGGATGGCGTTGCTTGCTGAGGCCAGCCGAACGTGTACGGCACCCTGCATGACGACGCGCTCGCCCTCCCGGAGCCCCTCGACGATCTCCACGCGCTCGCCGTCCGTGGCGCCCGTCACGACGGGCTGCTTGCGGTAGCACGATTCGTCGAGCTGGACGTAGACGAAGTAGACGCCCTGCTCCTCGGTGAGGGCCGAGACGGGCAGGCTGATGATTCCCTGCCGCGGGGCGGCGAGCAGCCACACCTCGGCGAACGATCCGGGGAGGATGTCGCCGAGGTTGTCGAAGGCGAAAGTCACGGGAATGTAGGCCGCCGCGTCGTCGGAACTGCGGCCGTAGGCCACCAGCCGTCCTCCGAGTTCTCCGGTGCTGTAGACCTTCTCCCCGGAGGCGGTGCGGAAGTTGGCCCCGGTGAGGCTCCCGAGCTGCGGGTAGCAGCGCTCCGGGACATCGGCGCGCAGCTGCAGGCGGCGGTTCTGCGTGAGGGTCAGCAGGGGCTGCCCGACGGTGACGTAGTCGCCATCGCCGACCAGCAGGCGCTTCACGTACCCGCGCATGGGCGAGCGTACGGCCGTGCCGCC
>FR892005.1:141896-153282 GCA_000434235.1 Alistipes sp. CAG:268
CTTTGCCGCCACCGAGGGCCTCGTAGGCCAGGCGGGCGGTCTCGTAGTCGGCGCGGGCGGTCTCGAACTCCTTCTGGGAGACGATCCGGTCGCCGACCAGTTTGCCGGCTCGCTCATAGGCGGCCCGTGCCGTCTCATAGGCGATGCGGGCCCGTTCGACCGGGTCGCCATCCTGCAGGTGGGCCGACGAGACGTGCAGCAATGCACTCCCTTCGTCCACCTGCGCTCCTTCGGTGAGGGTGCCGGGGAGGGAGACTACGCCCGGGACGGAGGCCACGACGGTCTTCTCGTCTCCCGGGGCCGGGAGGATGCGGCCGCTGGCGACGATCACCTCGCGGAAGGGGCCGCGGACGACCGTATCCACGACGACGCCTGCGGCGCGGGCCTTTTCGGCCGGCAGCGAGATCTCGCCGGCATGGCCGTGCCCGGCTTCGGCTTCGTGTCCGTGGGCCTCGTGCTCTTCCGGTGTTTCGTGCTCGTGGAGGTGGGTCTCCACGGCGGGATCGTGCTCTTCGTGGGCATGATTATGCGGACCCGTGCCGTGGCAGGCGACCAGCGCCAGGGAGCCGAGCAGGGCCATAAGGGTTCTCGTTTTCATGGATTTTTATCGATTGTTTTTTTATTTCCGGGGCAAAGATAACCTTTCGTCCCTGCAACCGGGTTGCAAATCCGTCGGTTGCCGGGGCGGCGGCGTGTGCGGGCCGGGAAAGGGCGTCTTACGGTCGGGGAGGCGTCAGCGGGCTTTCGAGCATCGCTCGCAGATGCCCTTGACCGTGTAATTGACCGAGTGCATGACGAATCCCTCGGGGAGAGTCGTGACCGGGATCTGGACCTTCTTCAGACAGTAGGTCCGGTGGCACACCTCGCAGAAGAAGTGGGCGTGCATGTCCGCCACCGAGCAGGCGGAGTCGCTGTCACAAACCTCATACTTGACCGATCCGCTCCCGTCCTCGATGTCGTGGATCAGGCGGTTCTGGAGGAAGTGGCCGAGCGTACGGAAGATGCTCGAGCGGTCCACGGTCCCGAGCATGCCCTCCAGTTCGGCCAGCGAGACGGCCCGCGATGCGGCGAGCATCGCCTCCAGCACCAGGATGCGGTTTGCCGTGGGCTTGATGCCCCGTTTTTCCAGCCGTTCGATGTATTTGCTGTTGTCCATTGGCGGTCGGGTGACGCGGTATACGATGCAAAAATAGTACTTATTGTCGGATTTTCGGCCGTTTTTTTGTCCCGGGGGCGAAAAAAGGCGGGACGGTCGAAGCCGTCCCGCCCGCCGGTGTTGCGTCACACCCATTCTGCCGATCGGCGAATCGTGCAGAATGTATCTCTCGGATCGTGTACCGGAGCGGAACCGGTTCGCCGGAACGGAAATCCCGATTGCCTGGAACAAAGAAACGATAATTCCGCGACACACGCAAGAGGTTGTCGGATATTTTATTGTAAAAATATGCAATTTTTTATATTAATACAACGAAACGGAGGATTTTTTCGGGCCGAACGGACCGGACGGGACAAGGCATTGAGTGAAAACGGGATCGGAGGCCCGGGAAGGGGAATGGCGCGGAACTCTTTTTCAGAGCCGTCCGCAGACCTTCTGCAATTCGTAATAGGTATAGATCACCTCCGTGCGGGCCGTGGTCAGACGCAGTTGCGATTCGAGGCGCAGCCTGTCGGCGTCGAGCAGGTCGGTCAGGATGGCCAGCTGTTCGAGGTAGCGGTTCTGCATGATGCGGTAGTTCTCCTCGGCCTGGCGAACGGACAGTTCAAGGGTCCGGACCCGTTCGATCGCCTCCTCGTGGCGCAGGAAGGCCGTGCGCACCGTCATGCGGACCTGCTGGAGCCGCTGCTCCTCGGCATTGCGCCCCAGTTCGACGTAACGTTGCTGCTCCCGCACCTTGTGGCGGTTGCGGTAAAGCGCCGAGAGCGGGTAGGAGATCGAGAGTCCGATGTTCCAGTTGTTGTTGTAGAGGTCCTGAAGCGTGCGGGCGATCGGGCGCGCCAGGGCATTGCCCGCGTAGAGCGAGACGGTCGGGTAGTAGGCGGCCCGGGCCAGGCGCACTTCGTTGCGGGCCAGGTCGGTCTGGGCCCGGAGCACGCGCAGCGAGGGGTCGTTCTCGCAGGCGGCATCGACATAGGCTTCGTAGGGGGTGGGCTCTACGGCCAGGTGCAGCAGCGTCGCGTCGGGCAGGATGATCGTCCCCTCGTCGATCCCCATCCAGATGTCGAGCCGCTGCGAGGCGATGCGGGCGTTGTCGATGGCCTCGCGCAGCGAAAGTCGGTCGTCGGTCAGACGCATCTGGCTGCGCAGCACGTCGTTATTGGTGATCAGACCTTCGGCCTTCATCTGCCGGATGTCCCTGAGCCGCCGCTCCGACTCTTCGATGTTGCGGCGCAGCACGTCGCACTGTTTCCACAGGGCGAAGAGGTCCATGTACTGGCGCAGCAACTCGAGTTTCACCTCCGCACAGTCGGCCTGTGTGCCGAGGCGGGCGATCCGCTCCTCGATTTCGGCCCGGCGGATGCTGCCGCGGATGCGGCCGCCCTCGTAGAGCGGCTGGACGATGTCGATGGCGTAGTTCTGCGACCAGTCGGGGGCATCGGGATAGGAGGCGTCGCTCAGACCGTGTTCGAAGACGACGGGCTGCCCCACGAAGCCGCCCTTGAGGCCGACGTTCACCTCCGGCAGACGTTCCGTGCGGGCCGTGCGGCTGCGGTCGCTGCTGGCCTCTTCCTCGATGCGGCCGGCCTGGAGACGGAGGCTGTTTTTAACGCCGAGCTCCAGCAGCCGCTCCACCGCAAGCCGGGGCGTGTCGGTCAGCAGCCGCTCTACCGTAAGCAGGAGCGTGTCGGTCTCGGGGACGTATGTGGCGGCGGATGCGCTCTCCCCGCATGTGGAAAGGGGGAGGGGCTGCGCTGCCGTGCGGAGTGTCGGCAGGCAGAGCGCGGCGGTCAGCAGGATGGCAAGCGGCCGTATGGGGCGAATAGAGTGCGGCATGGTACGTGAAAATGAGTCGGTGTTGTGTGTCGGAGAACCTCTCCGAACGGGCCCGGATCTGGAACTCCGGGGCGAATCCGGGTGCAAAATTAATCCTTTTTTCGGAATTCTCCGCACGGGCCGCCGACGGATTGTTACCGGGTTTCTGCCCGCCGAACTGTATCCTGCTGAGGAGGTTTGTCGGACGGTTGGAGGGCGGAATCGATAAAAAGTGCGTCGTTTTTGGTAAATTATCGCAAAATAGTTGTATATTTGTAACAGTTTGACACTACAAACCGGGAGTATTCATCAAAACTTAACGATAATGTACGGAAAAATCAAGGATTATCTCCGGCAGGAACTCGCAGAGATCGAGGCGGCCGGACTTTACAAGCGCGAGCGGATCATCGAGTCGCCCCAGCGCGCCGAAATCGAAGTGGCAGGCCGCAAGGTGCTGAACTTCTGCGCCAACAACTACCTCGGCCTGTCGGACAATCCGCGGCTGATCGAGGCTGCCAAGAAGGCGATGGACCGCCGCGGCTTCGGCATGTCTTCGGTCCGCTTCATCTGCGGCTGCCAGGATATCCACAAGGAGCTCGAGAAGGCCATCTCCGACTATTTCGGAACGGAGGATACGATCCTCTACGCCGCCTGCTTCGACGCCAACGGCGGTGTTTTCGAGCCGCTCTTCACGCAGGAGGACGCCATCATCTCCGATGCACTCAACCACGCCTCGATCATCGACGGCGTGCGCCTGTGCAAGGCCGTGCGTTACCGCTATGCCAATGCCGACATGGCCGAACTGGAGGAGTGCCTCAAGAAGGCCCAGGCCCAGCGCTTCCGCATCATCTGCACCGACGGAGTCTTCTCGATGGACGGCAACGCCGCTCCGCTCGACAAGATCTGCGCCCTGGCCGAGAAGTATGACGCCCTGGTGATGGTGGACGAGTGCCACTCGGCCGGCGTGCTCGGCGAGACGGGCCGCGGCATCACGGAGCTCTACAACCTGCGCGGACAGGTCGATATCCTGACCGGTACGCTCGGCAAGGCCTTCGGCGGCGCCGTGGGCGGATTCACCACCGGCCGCAAGGAGATCATCGACATGCTCCGCCAGCGTTCGCGTCCCTACCTCTTCTCCAACTCGCTGCCCCCCGCCGTCGTGGGTGCCTCGATCGAGATGTTCCGCATGCTGGCCGAGAGCAACGAGCTCCACGACCGTCTGGTGGCCAACGTCGAGCACTTCCGCAAGGGCATGATGGCTGCCGGCTTCGATATCAAGCCCACGCAGTCGGCCATCTGCGCCGTGATGCTCTACGACGCCAAACTGTCGCAGGATTTCGCCGCCAAGCTGCAGGACGAGGGCGTCTTCGTGACGGGATTCTACTATCCGGTGGTTCCGAAGGGACAGGCCCGCATCCGCGTGCAGGTTTCGGCCGGACACACGACCGAGCAGCTCGACCGTTGCATCGCCGCCTTCACGAAGGTGGGCAAGGAACTGGGTGTTCTCAAGTAAACAGGACCGACGCGATATGGCAAAAGCAGTATTGGACGCGATCGATCGGAAAATCCTCAAGTATCTGATCAAGAATGCGCGAATGCCCTTTTTGGAGATCGCGCGCGAATGCGGTATTTCGGGAGCCGCCATTCACCAGCGTATCCGCAAGCTCGATGAGGCCGGCGTGATCCTCGGAAGCCGTCTGATCGTCAATCCCAAGATGATGGGATTCGATGTCTGCGCGCACGTGAGCATCACGCTGAGCGATCCGAAGCTGCTCTCGCAGGCCGTCGATGCCTTGAAGAAGGTCCCCGAGATCGTGGAATGCCATTTCATCACGGGAGCCGGCAACATCCTGGTGAAACTCTACTGCGTGGACAACGAGCACCTCATGCGGACGATCTTCGACAGCATCCTCCACATCCAGGGCCTGGCCACGACCGAGACCTCCATCTCGCTGCAGGAGGTGTTCCAGCGCGAGATCAACATTGATTTCATCGACGAGTGATTCCGGAAGCGATTCCGGACCGCCCGTCCGACAACGGCGAGGGGCCGCACTTGCAAGTGCGGCCCCCTCGTTTTTTCATGCCCGTGCGTTGTGCCCGGCTCGTGTGCCCGGCGTGTGCCGGGTTCAGTGTTTCAGGCGGAGGATCTCGCGGCGGTACTCCGAGGGGGTCATGCCCCGCTGTTGCCGGAACATCCGCGAGAGGTTCTTGATATCCGAGAAGCCCAGCTCGATGGCTGCTTCGGAGACGCTCATGCCCTCGCACAGCAGCTGGGCGACCTTCTCGATGCGGGTCTGGAGGATGTAGTCGTAGATCGACGTGCCCATGCTCCGTTTGAAACGGGTCTCGAGCAGCCGGCGCGAGAGCGGTACCAGCTCGACCAGCTCGTCCACCGTGATCTTCTGGCTGATGTTCTCGTGGATGTACTTCAGCACCTCGGCGATGTGCTGGTCGTTGTTGGCGTAGATGTCGGTCGATTGGCGCGTGACGATGTGCGTCGGCTGGACCATGACGTCCTCGCGCGGGGTGGCCGGGTCGCGGAGGATGCGGTCGATCAGTTGGGCGACATCGTAGCCGCCCTGTTCGATGTTCTGGTTGAGCGACGAGAGGTTGGGCGAGGAGAGACGGCAGATCGTCTCGTCGTTGTCTACGCCCAGCACCGCGATGTCGTCGGGGATGCGCAGCCGACCCCCCCCCTCGCCCTGCTGGCAGGCTTCGGTGATGTGGTAGGCGTGGTTGTCGTCGCAGGCCATGATCGCCACTGGTTTGGGCAGCGACTGCAGCCAGGTCACCAGCTGGTTCGTGTCGTAATCCCACAGGGCGTTCTGCGTGTTCTTGCACAACGCCGAGAAGGTGAACGACGGGTTCGCGGCACGGACCGTTTCGCGGAATCCCTGCATGCGCTCGTCGGACCAGACGACGTCGCGCGTGCCGTAGAAGGCGAAGTGGCGGAATCCTTTCTTGGCGAAGTACTCGGCCCCCATTTTCCCGGCCAGGAAGTGGGGCCCGGTGATGTTGGGAATGGTCGTGAAGCGCGCCTTGAAGTCCTGGGCGATGGTGATGATGCCGTTGCGGGCGAACAGCTCGACGTTGTCCGTGTTGTAGAACTGCCCGATGACGGCGTCGGCACGCATCTTTTTGGCCAGGTCGATGACCGCCTCGATGCCGAACTTGTCGCGGATCGACAGCGGCAGCCGGCAGAGGCTCCAGGCCTGCCCGACGGCGTGGGCATAGCGGGCGATGCCGAGCAGCAGGTTGCGGGCGTAGGCTTCCGAGAAGTCGGTCAGAAAGAGGATGCGTGCCATGGCGGGAGCGGCTTTTCCGGGATAAAGTTAGCTTTTTTTCGGGAAAATTCGTCTTTTTGTGCGATTTTCGTATTTCTTTTGCAACTCCGTAAGGCTGTCGGGGGCGTATGGAACGGATGGTTTTGCGTGATATGAGGACCTAAAGACGCAAATCGCCGCAGACGGGTTCGCGGCGTATTTCTATATTTGTACAACCTGAACAAAAACTGACCTTGCAGACCATGAAGCGAACCTTGGTTTTCGCCTTGCTGGCGTGCGCCGGCATCGCCTGTACACAGCCTTCCGATCCGCTCGAGTATGTCGATCCGTTCATCGGCACGGGCTTCCACGGACATACCTTTCCCGGTGCCGCCACGCCGTTCGGCATGGTGCAGCTCAGCCCCGACACGCGGTCGGGCGACTGGGATGCCTGCGCCGGCTACCACTACGACGACCGGACCATCGACGGATTCTCGCATACCCACCTGAGCGGTACGGGATGCGCCGACCTGGCCGACATCCTCTTCCATCCCACCACCCGCGAGGAGGTGGTGCGCGACGGCGCCTTCCTGGAGCAGCCCTACGCCTTCTCGCACGACAGGGAGACGGCCTCGTGCGGCTACTACTCGGTCGAACTGCCCGACGAGGGGCTGACGGTCGAGCTGACTGCCGCACCCCGTACGGGCGTGCACCGCTATACGTTCCACGGCGACGGCCCGCGGCGCGTGATCGTGGATCTCATGCACACGATTACGGACGAGCGCGTCGATCTGCGCGCCCTGCGGCAGGAGGGGGCCTCCGAACTCTCGGGCATGCGCCGCACGCAGGGGTGGGTGGCCGACCATCAGGTGTGGTTCTGGGCCCGCTTCTCGGAGCCGTTCGCTTCGGTCGAGCTGCTCGGTGACCGGCAGGCGGTGCTGACCTTCGCCCCCGGGACGACGTCGCTCACCGCAGCTGTGGGTCTCTCGGCCGTGAGCGCTGAAAATGCCCGCGAGAATGCGCTGGAGGAGGTTCCCGAACTCGATTTCGATACCGTGCGCGCCCGGGCCGAGGAGTTGTGGCGCGAGGTGCTCGGGCGCATCGTCGTCGAGGGCGGCACGCGCGAGGAACGCACGATTTTCTACACGGCGCAATACCACGCCTGCCTGACCCCCAACCTGATGAACGACGTGAACGGCCAGTACCGGCGCAACGACCAGTCGGTGGCCACGCTGCCTGCCGGGCGGCGCCACTATTCGACCCTCTCGCTGTGGGATACCTTCCGGGCCTGGAATCCGCTGCAGACGCTCGTCGATACGACGCTGGTCCGTGACATGGCGTGCAGCATGCTCGACATGTACGATGCGACGGGCGAACTGCCGATCTGGCCCCTCGCTTCGGGCGAGACGCGGACGATGATCGGCTACCACGCCGCTTCGGTCATTGCCGATGCCTGGATGAAGGGCATCCGCGGATACGACGGCATGCAGGCCCTCGAGGCGATGGTCCGCTCATCGAACATCAACGCGAAGGGTTCGGACGACTATGTGGCCAACGGCTTCATCCCTTCGGAGAACACCCGCGAGTCGGTCTCCTGCACGCTCGAATACGCCTACGATGACTGGGCCATTGCACGCATGGCCGAGGCCCTCGGCTGCAATGATACGGCCCGCGAGTACTACCGCCGGGCGCTCAACTATGTGAACGTCTTCGACGGTTCGACCCGCTTCTTCCGCGGACGTCGCTCCGACGGCGGGTGGACCACCCCCTTCGAGGAGTTCGCCACCGGACGCGACTACACCGAGGCCACGCCGTGGCACTACCGTTTCTTCGCGCCGCACGACATAAACGGCCTCGAGCAGCTCTTCGGCGGCCGCACTCCGTTCGTCGATGAGCTCGACCGGCTCTTTACGCTCACCTCGGAGGAGATGCAGCTCGACGTAGCCGACGTCACGGGTCTCATGGGACAGTATGCACACGGCAACGAGCCGAGCCACCACATGGCCTACCTCTACAACTATGTCGGCATGCCCTGGCGGACGCAGGAACTCACGCGCCGCCTGCTCGACGAGATGTATGCCCCGACGCCCGAGGGGATCATCGGCAACGAGGACTGCGGGCAGATGTCGGCCTGGTATATCTTCTCGTCGCTGGGCTTCTATCCCGTCTGCCCGGGATCGAACGAGTTCGTGCTCACCACACCGCTCTTCGACCGGGCCACCGTGCGGCTGGCCAACGGGCGCACGCTGACCGTGACGGCCAACAACCCGCGGCGGAACCGCTATATCGACGCCGTGACGCTCGACGGTGTTCCTGTCGAGGCCAATTTCGTGACCTACGAGCAGCTCATGCAGGGCGGCGAGCTGCACTTCTCGCTCTGCGAGGAGCCGAACCTCGACCGGGGTACGGAGCCCGAAGCGGCCCCCTATTCGCTGACGCGCGGCGAGGTGGTCTCCGTTCCCTATACGACGCAGTCGGTGAGCCTCTTCACGGAGCCGATCGAGATCGATCTGGCCACGACGACTCCGGGGGCCGAGATCCGCTACACGCTGGACGGTTCGGAGCCCGACTCGCTCTCGCCGCTCTACACCGCGCCGGTCCGTGTGGACCGTTCGCTCGTGCTCTGCGCCAAAGCCTTCAAGCCGGGCGCCGCACCTAGCCGCACCCTGACGCTCCGGGCCGAGAAGGCCTCGTTCCTCCGCCCTGTGGCCGCTTCGGCCTCGCAGCCGGGCGTGCGCTACACCTACTATGAGGGAACCTTCTCGCGTGTGGACGACATCCGCGGGGAACGCCCCGTCGCCACGGGTATCCTGCCCGAGCCTTCGATCGACGGAGCTCCGCAGGAGGACCACTTCGCCTACCGCTTCGAGGGGCTGATCCGCATCCCCGAGCAGGGTGTCTGGGAGTTCGCCACCAAGAGCGACGACGGCAGCGTGCTGCTGATCGACGGACGCCGGGTGGTCGATAACGACGGCTCGCACGCTGCGGTGACCGCCACCGGACGGGTGGCCCTTGCGGCAGGACTGCACCGCTTCGAACTGCTCTACTTCGAGGACTATGAGGGCCAGGAGCTCTCGTGGGGCTGGAGAGCGCCCGGGTCCGGGGAGTTCAGCCCGGTCCCTGCGGAGAATCTCTTTGTGAAATAATCTGTAAATCATAGGATGCAACGATGAAAAGATGGCTTTTCTGTTTTGCCCTCCTTGCCGCCGCAGCGTGCGGGGAGCGGCAGTCCCAACCGCAGCAGCTTGTCGTCATGACGATGAACATGCGCTACGACAACCCCGAGGACGGGGAGAACAACTGGCGGTTCCGCCGCGAACGCATCGCCGCGATGCTCCGTGAGCAGGCACCCGATGTCTTCGGCACGCAGGAGCTGTTGGCCAACCAGTACGATGACCTCGGAGCCCTGCTGCCCGATTACCGTTCCGTCGGCGTAGGCCGCGAGGACGGCGACCGCGCCGGGGAGTTCAATGCCGTCTTCTTCCGTGCCGACGCCTTCGAACTGCTCGACTCGGGGACCTTCTGGCTCAGTGAGGAGCCCGAGCGGCCCGGCTCGAAAGGCTGGGACGGTGCCTGTGAACGCCTGGCCACGTGGGTAGTCCTGCGGCGAGGCGGCGACGGCCGGGAGTTCCTCTTTATCAACACACATCTGGACCATGTGGGAGAACAGGCCCGCCGCGAGGGGGTTGCCCTGCTGCTCCGGCGTATCGAGACGCTGCGCGGCGACCGTCCGGTGATCCTCACGGGTGATTTCAACGCCGAACCCGACTCGCCGGTCATTGCCCATGTCGTCGAAGGGGCTCTGCTGAAGAGCACCGGCGAGGTGGCGGCCGAGAAGTTCGGGCCGTCGTGGAGCTTTGCCGACTTCGGGCAGATTCCCGAGGAGGAGCGTCCCCTGATCGACTACATCTTCATCGGCGGTGACCTGCGGTCCGACCGTTACGAGGTGCTGCCCGACCTGTACGAGGGAGGCTACCTCTCGGACCACGCTCCGGTGACGGCCCGCCTGACATTCACCCGTTAAAATTGACCTTCGCATGAAAACGAATCTCCGCCATCTGTTGCTGGCCCTCGCGCTGACGTGCTGCGGCGCGGCTGCGGCCCAGTCCCCCGTGCTGATCCATTCGCACAACGACTACGCGCAGCGCGTGCCCTTCTATCAGGCCTATGCACAGCAGGTCTCGTCGATCGAGGCCGACGTCTTCCTGCACGACGGGCAGCTGCTCGTCGGACACGACGTGGAGGATCTCCGTGCCGACATGACTTTCGAGGCACTCTACGTCGAGCCGATCGTGACGCTCTTCGCGCGCAACGGCGGCCGGGCCTTCCGCGACAGCGACCAGACGCTGCAGCTGATGGTTGAGCTCAAGTCGGAGACCGATCCGACGCTCCGGGCCGTCGCCGCCCTGCTGGGCCGCTGGCCCGAGGTTTTCGACCCCGAAGTGAACCCCGCGGCGGTGCGTGTCGCCGTGACGGGGCGCGTCCCGGCTCCGGAGGCATTCGACCGGTATCCCCGTTTCCTTGGCTTCGACGGGGCATGGGATGCCGACTACACCCCCGAACAGCTGGAGCGTATCGCGCTGATAAGTACCAATTTCCGCGATTTCTCGCAATGGAACGGCAAGGGTACGATCATCCCGGCCGAGAAGGAGCGGCTCGAGCAGGTGATCGACCGCGCGCATGAACAGGGCAAGCCCGTGCGTTTCTGGAACGCCCCCGAGGGGACGACCGTCTACTATACCTTCTACGACATGGGCATCGACTACATCAATACCGACAACCCGGAGGTGTGCGCCGCCTTCTTTGCCGATTTCGGCAACAAGAATTTCCGCATCGGCGAACGCCGCGCGGCCTCGGCGGGCGTCACGGGCACCAAGCGGCTCGACCGCACGACGCGCGACTTCCGTGGCTTCCAGAACGACAAGCTCCAGTTGTCGGAAGGTATCGACACCTACCGCCCGACCCACCGCAACGACGGCGGCAAGGGGCGCATCCGCAACGTGATCTTCCTGATCGGCGACGGCATGGGGCTGTCGCAGATCACTGCGGCGGCCTATGCCAACTGCGGGCTGACGCTCATGAACTTCAACTACATCGGCCTGCAGCGGAACAACGCCCTCGGCGCCTTCACGACCGACTCGCCGGGCGGGGG
>FR892005.1:153328-171971 GCA_000434235.1 Alistipes sp. CAG:268
GGTGAGCGCCATGCCAACCGCCACATCTCGATGACCGAGGAGGGGGAGGCCGTGCCGTCGCTGAGCGACTGGTTCCGTGGCAAGGGGCTTCCGGTCGGCGTGGTGACGCTCGGCAACGCGGTGGACGCCACGCCCACGGCGTTTTACGGACATTCGGTCGAGCGCGACAACGCCGACGAGCTGACCCGCTGCCTGCTCGATACGCCGGTCGATCTGCTCTGCGGCAGCGGCATTCGCCAGTTCACGGAGCGCGGCGACGGGATCGACCTGATCGGCGAGCTTTCGAAGAACTACCGTTTTGTCCGTTCGATCGACGAGATCAATGCCGCCGAGGGGCGCGTGGTCTGCATTGACGAGCGCATGGACGAGGCGGCCGAGGAGTCGAATCTCGGTCTGCTGGCCGAAGCGACGCGCGCGGCCATCGACAAGCTGCAGGAGCGCGGCGACAAGGGTTTCTTCCTGATGGTCGAGGGGGCGAAGATCGACTATGCCGGACACTCGCGCTGCCTGCCCGGTTCGGTGATCGAGATGCTCAGTTTCGACCTGGCCGTGGCCGAAGCGCTGAAGTTCGCCGATGAGAACGGCCAGACGCTCGTCGTCGTGACGGCCGACCACGAGACCGGCGGTCTGGTGCTGCTCGACGGTGACGAGCAGAGCGGCCGCATCATGGGGGTCTATACGACCGACGACCACACGCCGGCCATGCTGCCCGTCTTTGCCTACGGGCCCGGCGCCGACCGTTTCTGCGGCACCTACCTCAATACGGAGATTGCCCGCCGCATCCGCGAACTGACCCGATAGGCACATGAAACGAACCGATATGAAACGAATGATCGTCGCGGCGGCGCTCCTGGGGTGCGCTGCCGCTCCGGCTGCCGGACAGGGACTCACGTCGGGTCCCTATGAGCTGCCCTACAAGAATACTTATGTGAAGGAGGTCTTCGTGGCTGAGAACGAGTACCGCACGGCCCGGCCCGAGCGGATCGAACCGCTGCCCTTTGAGCAGGCCCGCGAAATCCTGCCCGCACCCGTGTGGGAGGGGCACGACCGCGAGATCGAGATGTACTGGCATGCCTGGCGGATCGCCGTGGGCAACATCCGCCAGCCGCAGGAGGGGTCGGGATTCGTCTCGCCCTACCTCGACATCGCCTACAACGGCAACATCTTCATGTGGGACATGTCCTTCATGATGATGTACGCCCGCTACGGCTACCGCTACTTCCCCTTCCAACGGTCGCTCGACAACTTCTACGCCAAGCAGCATCCCGACGGCTTCATCTGCCGCGAGATCCGCGCCGACGGCTCCGACTGCTTCGAACGCTACGACCCCACCTCGACGGGCCCCGACCTGCTGCCGTGGGTCGAGTTGGCCTACTACCGGCAGTTCGGCGACATCGAGCGGCTGCACCGTGTCTTCCCGGCGCTGTGCGCCTATGCCAAGTGGTGGCGGCTCAACCGCACCTGGCCCGACGGGACCTACTGGTCGAGCGGCTGGGGAACGGGCATGGACAATATGCCGCGCGTGAAACCCGAATACAACCCGATCTTCTCGCACGGGCACATGGTGTGGCTCGACACGAACCTCCAGCAGATGCTTGTCGATGAGTCGCTGCTCCAGATCGGCTTCTACATCGAACGCTGGCAGGAGATCGAGTGGATGGAGGACGAGATGAAGCACCTGAAGCGCTACGTGAACGAGCACCTGTGGGACGAGCAGACCGGATTCCTGCATGACCGTTACGGCGACGGCACGCTCTGCCCAACGAAGGGCATCGGTGCCTATTGGGCCCTGCAGACCGACGCCCTCGACGGGGAGCGGCTCGACCGGCTGGTGGCCCACCTCTCCGACACGACGGAGTTCGCCCGGCCGCACCGGGTGCCGTCGCTCTCGGCCGACCATGCGAAGTACAACCCTGCGGGGCGCTACTGGCAGGGCGGCGTATGGCCCGGCACGAACTACATGCTCATCGACGGGCTCTGGCGCAAGGGCTATCGGGAGCTGGCCCGTGAGATCGCTGCAAACCACTACGCCTCGGTCTTCGAGGTGTGGAAGCAGACCGGCACTTTCTGGGAATACTACGCTCCCGAGCGGATCGAGCCGGGGTTCATGGCCCGCAAGGATTTCGTCGGCTGGACCGGACTGCCGCCCATCGCCCTCTTCATCGAGTATGTGCTGGGCATCAAGTCCGATTACTCCGAGCAGCGTATCGAGTGGGACATCACCCATACCGAGGCGCACGGTATCGAGCGCTATCCGTTCGGTCCCGACGGTGTGGTCGATCTGAAGGTGCGCCGGCGCCGTTCGGCCTCGGAGCGTCCCGTGGTGACGGTCTCGACCGACGTGCCGTTCGATCTGACGGTGATGTGGGGCGACGGCGAGAGCCGCACGGTCCGCGTTGAGAAGAGCGGCGAAGTGAAATTCGATTAGTCTGAAAAAAAAGTACGATATGAGAAAATTGTTTGCTGCGGCCTGTGCCGCCCTGTGGAGTGTCGCCACGCTGCAGGCGCAACCTGCCGAACTGCGTTTCCGCGACGACGGAACGTTCCGCATCGCGCAGTTCACCGACATGCATCTCGACCCCTCCAAGCCGCGCCGGCTGGCCGAGAGCGAAAAGACCTTTGCCCGGCTGGAGCGGGTGCTCACAAGCGAGCGCCCCGATCTGGTGGTCTTCACGGGCGACGTAGTGACGGGCGCCCCGGCCGAGGGGATGTGGCGCCGGCTGCTCGATGCCGTGGAGCGGCACGGAATCCCCTTCTGCGTGGTGCTGGGCAACCACGATGCGGAGCAGGACCTTGCCCGCACGGAGATCGCCCGCATCGTGACCTCCTATGACGGGTCGCTCAACCGGCTGGCCGACAACGGCGAGCTGGCCGATGTCGAGCTCACGGTGGCCGGCCGCGGATCGGACCGTCCCGCCTGGGCGTTCTACTGCCTCGACTCGCACGACTACTCGACCATCGAGGGGATCGACGGCTACGGCTGGTTCCTCCCCGGGCAGGTCGAATGGCTGCGTGCGTGCTGCACGGCCCGTACCGAGGCCAACGGGGGCCGTCCGCTTCCGTCGCTGGCCTTCTTCCACATCGCGCTGCCGGAGTATGTGGCGGCGTGGCGCAACCCCGACAACAGCCACATCGGCCGTGCCGCCGAGGACGAATGTCCCGGGGTGCTCAACACGGGAATGTTCTCCGCGATGGCCGCGACGGGCAGCGTGGTGGGTACCTTCGTGGGACACGACCACGACATTGACTACCTGGTAGCCGAGAAGAGCATCTGCCTGGGCTACGGCCGCTTCTCGGGCGACAACACGACCTACAACAACCTGCGTCCCGGCGTGCGCATGCTCGTGCTGACCGAGGGTGCGCGCGGATTCGAGACCTGGATCCGCGAGGACGACGGACGGATGGTCGATCACGCACGTTTCGACGAGGGTAAGATCACGGAAATTTCGGTGGAGCGATGAGGATCGGTGTGGATTTGGGCGGCACGAACGTTCGTGTCGGACTGGTGGACGAAGGACGCATCGTGCGTCTGTTGTCGGAACCCTGCAGGGCCGACCGTTCCGAAGAGGAGGTGCTCGGGCACATCGCTTCGCTCATCGAGCGGCTGATGGCTCCCGGGGTGGAGTGCATCGGGATCGGGGTGCCGTCGGTCGTCGATGCTGTCCGGGGCATCGTCTACAACGTCGTGGGCATTCCCTCGTGGCGCGAGGTGCACCTCAAGGAGCGTTTCGAGGAGCGTTTCGGCATACCGGTGCACGTCAATAACGACTGCAACTGCTTTGCTCTCGGCGTCTGCCGCTTCGGCGAGGCGCTCGGCTGCCGCGACGTGGTGTGCATCGCGCTCGGTACCGGCGTCGGCGCCGGTATCGTGATCGACGGCAGGCTCTACTCGGGCCCCAATACGGGTGCCGGCGAGATCGGGAGCATCCCCTACCTCGACCGCGACTACGAATACTACTGCAGCAGCCGCTTCTTCATCGGACGCGGAACGTCGGGCAAGGAGGCCTTCGAGCGGGCCGCTGCGGGAGATCCCGGGGCGCTGGCCCTGTGGCGTGAGTTCGGCGGGCACATCGGACAGCTTGTGATGCTGGCGCTCTATGCCTACGATCCCGAGGCGATCGTCTTCGGAGGCAGCATCTCGCAAGCCTTCGACTTCTTCCGCGAGGCGATGTACGAGCGGCTTGCGGAATTCCCCTATGCACGGACCGTCGAACGGCTGAGGATCGGCTGTTCGAAAATCGAGAATGTCGGATTGCTGGGCGCATCGGCCTGCGAATAACGTACTGATATGGTGATGAATAGGATTTGCAGCCGCATCCTTCTGGGTGTCGGTTGTCTCTCGGCGTATGCCTGTGGCCGGACGGTTTCGGCCGAGCGCGAGGTGGCCGTGGTGCCGCAGCCTGCGGCCGTGGAGTGCGGTGACGGGACTTTCCGCCTGACGGGCGACACGCCCGTCCGAATGGTCGGCGGGGCGGAGTCGGATGCCCGCATGGAGTGGGTGGCCGATGCCCTGGACGAGGTCGTGGAGCCGCTCTTCGGACGGAAACTTTCCGTCGGGACGGGGGATGCGTCCATCCCGGGAGCGGTGAACATCGGCCGTGCCGATACGCTGCCGCAGGAGGCCTACCGGCTGACGGTGGCGGACGACCGGATCGAGATTCTGGCCGGCGGCCCCGAGGGGGCGTTCCATGCCGTGCAGACGCTCCGGCAGCTGCTGCCCGCCGCGGCATTCGGAGAGGACGGGCTGCGGGCCGTGGAGCTGCCCGCGGTCAGGATCGACGACCGCCCGGCGCTGGCTTACCGCGGGCTGATGCTCGATGTGGCGCGCCATTTCTTTACGGTCGATGAGGTCAAGCGCACGCTCGACCTGATGGCCCTGCACAAGATGAATGTCTTCCACTGGCACCTGACCGACGACCAGGGGTGGCGGATCGAGATCCGCAAATACCCCGAACTCACGCGCGTGGGGTCGGTGCGCAAACGGACGCTCATCGGCAAGGATCCCGGCGGCGAGTACGACGAGTCGTGCCGTTACGACGAGACCCCCTACGGCGGCTTCTATACGCAGGAGGAGATCCGCGAGGTGGTCGATTACGCCGCGCGGCGCTTCATCACGGTCATTCCCGAAATCGAATTCCCGGGCCATGCCGTGGCGGCACTGGCCTCCTATCCGTGGCTGAGCTGCACGGGCGAGCAGTATGAGGTGCGGCAGACATGGGACATCGACGATCGGGTCTTCTGCCCGGGCCGCGAGGAGACCTTCGAGTTCATCGAAGGGGTGCTCGATGAGGTCATCGGGCTTTTCCCTTCGAAATACATCCACATCGGCGGGGACGAGTGCCCGACGAAGATGTGGGAGCAGTGCCCCCGCTGCCGGGCGCGGATGCGTACCGAGGGGCTTACCCGTCCGCGGCAGCTGCAGGGTTATGCCACGGTGCGTGTCGAGCGCTTCCTGCAGCGGCACGGCCGCGAACTGATCGGCTGGGACGAGGTGCTCGACGGCGGGGTTTCGCCGACGGCCATTGTCATGTCGTGGCGCGGGACTGAAGGCGGCATCCGTGCCGCCCGTCAGGGCAACCGCGTGATCATGGCCCCCACGACCCACTGCTATTTCGACTACTACCAGACGGACGATACGGCCCGTGAGCCGCTCGCCTGGGGCGGATACCTGCCCCTCGGGCAGGTCTATGCATTCGACCCTGCCGAAGGCCTTTCATCCGACGAACGGCAGTTCCTGCTCGGCGTACAGGCCAATCTGTGGACCGAATACATCCCCGATTTCGATCAGGCGCAGTACATGCTGCTGCCGCGGCTGGGGGCGCTCGCCGAGGTCGGATGGGGCACTGCCACGGACGATTACG
Organism: Alistipes sp. CAG:268; assembly: GCA_000434235.1. Taxonomy (GTDB): domain Bacteria; phylum Bacteroidota; class Bacteroidia; order Bacteroidales; family Rikenellaceae; genus Alistipes; species Alistipes avistercoris. The sequence continues at coordinate 159,190 of FR892005.1, forward strand.
AAGGTTTCGTGCGCCGCCTGCGCCGCCTGACGGGGCTCTACGATGCCTGCGGCTACCGTTATGCCCGCCACGTATTCGCCGATTGATCCGGAGGTCTGCGGCTCTGACTGCAGATCTGCGCGAAATGAGGATTATAATACGCGAAAGGCGACCGATCGCTGCGATAGAGTATATAATTTTGAATATCAAAATGGCCGAACGTTACAAAGAGATTACAAAGGCACGGTTTAATTTAAAATATTTAAAAACTACAATCCCCCTGTAGAGCTCATCACTTATATATCTCATAATTATTAACCTTAACTCTATGGAAATGAATTTGACAATTTCGGGGAAGACGCGGAATTTCTTCCGTGTTTTTCTGATGAGTCTGCTGCTTGGCATACTCATGCTTCCGGCCGAGGCCCAGAACCGGGTGACGGTTTCGGGACGTTTGACCGACACGGGTCAGAATCCGCTGATCGGTGCTTCGGTTATAGAAAAGGGTACGACCAACGGCGTCACGACCGATGTCGATGGCCGTTATTCGATCTCGGTGGACGGCAATGCCACGCTCGACTTCTCGTTCATCGGCTATAAGGCGCAGAGCATCGCCGTGATGAACCGCACGCAGATCGACGTGGTGATGGAGGACGACGCGATGATGATCGGCGAGGTCGTGGCCATCGGTTACGGCTCGCAGCGCAAGGAGGACCTCTCGATGGCCGTGACCACCGTCAAGCTGGACGATGTGGCCAAGAGCCGCTCCTCGAATCTGGCTACGATGTTGCAGGGCCGCATGCCCGGTGTGACGATCCAGCAGACCGGTGACCCGATGAAACCCGCCTCGTTCTCGATCCGCGGCCGCGGTTCGAAGGGCAACGACGACGACCCGACCTCGGGCGACGGCGTACTGGTGGTAGTTGATGGCGTGCCCAACGCACCCTACATGGTCGAGGATGTCGAGTCGATCACCGTGCTCAAGGATGCCGCTTCGGCCGCTATCTACGGTGCATCGGTAGGATCGAGCGGTGTCATCCTGATTACCACCAAGAAGGCCCAGAGCGGCCAGATCCGCGTCAGCGCCAACGTGTCGCTCGGCTTCGAGAAGGTTTCCAACCTGCCTACGATGCTGACGGCCGAGCAGTACAACTCGGTTTGGGCCAAGGCCGTGGAGAGCAATCCCGGCAGCCAGCTTCCGAGTGCCGCCGACCCGAGTGTCTATCCGTGGGGCAACGTGACCCGCACCGACTGGCTCGACGAGATTTTCCAGACCGGCTTCACGCAGCACTATGCCGCCTCGATCAGCGGCGGTACGGAGAAGGTGCAGTCGATCTTCTCGCTCTCCTATGACAAGAAGGACGGCGTGCTGCTGAATACTTGGAGCGAGAGTTTCAACGGCAAGCTGCAGACCGATTTCAAACTGGCCAAGTGGCTGAAGATCTCCGAGCGTGCCTCGTTCGTCGTCTCCAACGGTCAGGGTAATGTCGATACGAGCCACCAGGGTCCCATCATGGGTGCCGTCTGGTATCCCCGTTCGGCTACGGTCTATGAGATGAACGAGGACGGAACCTACGCCCTCGACGACAAGGGCAACAAGTTCTACGGCGGTACGACCCCGCTGTGGGCCAACGTGAACGGTACGCCGCTGCTCTACAACCCGGTGGCCTACCTCGAGCGTCTGCACCGTCTCTATCCCGAAAACAAGATCTACTCGACCACTTCGGTGGAGATCAAGCCGATCTCGTCGCTGACCATTAAGTCCGACTTCACGGCCGACCTGCGCAACAAGGAGGCCGACGAGTTCTATCCCAAGATGACCGAGCGCGGTCTGCAGCGCAGCGAGAACCACCGCGAGCAGTTCTTCTACCGCGACCGCCACTGGCTTTCGGAGACCACTATCTCGTATGCACAGGTCTTCGGCAAGCACCACATCAGCGCCATGGCCGGCTTCACCGCCGACTTCAAGAAGACGCGCGAGCGTCAGCTCTATTCGCGCAACTACGCTTCGGAGGCCGATGACCAGCTGCTCTGGGGACAGGCCGAGAACTGGACCGACACGCACCCGCAGGAGTTCATCTACGAGTATGCGATGGCTTCGTTCCTCGCCCGTATCGGCTATTCGTTCGACGACCGCTACTTCTTGGTCGGCAGCATCCGCCGCGACGCCTCGTCGAAGCTGCCCGCCGCCAAGAACTACGACTGGTTCCCCTCGGTTTCCGGATCGTGGAAGATCTCCTCGGAGAAGTTCTTCCAGAACTCGGGCCTGGCCAAGACCTTCAACCTGGTCAAGCTGCGTGCCGGCTGGGGACGTGTCGGTAACGTGGACCTCTATCCGAACAACGTGGCCGACGTCGAGCTGCTCAACTACACCTATTCGATGATCTTCGGTCAGAACCTCGACCAGCTCGTGCAGGGTACCTATCTCTCCACGATCCCGAACCTCAACGCCCGCTGGGAGACGACCGAGCAAACCAGTGTGGGTCTCGACCTGGCCCTGTTCGACAACAAGCTCGAGTTCAGCGCCGACTACTACCACAAGGTGACCAAGGACCTGATCGACCTGGTTCCGACTCCCGAGCAGATCGGTGTGGCTAACTCGCCGATGGGCAACATGGGTAACGTGCTCAACAAGGGTTGGGAGTTCTCGATCAACTACAACGGCAGCGCCGCCCAGGGCAAGTTCAACTACAACGTCTGGGGTATGTTCTCGACCAACAAGGGTTATGTGCGCGAATACGGCGTGCGCAACGGCCCGGTAATGCACACCAGCCCCAACCTGAACAGCAACGCCCTGCTCTTCTCGGATGCCGGACAGCCCTGGTATTCGTTCATGGTCTACCGTACGGCCGGTATCTTCCGTTCGCAGGACGAGATCAACAAGTATATCTACAAGAACCCCGAGACGGGCGAAGCCAAGCTGCTCATGCCCGATGCCAAGGTCGGCGACCTGATCTTCGTCGATACGAACAACGACGGTGTGATCAATGACGATGACAAGGTATTCGCCGGTTCCTACACCCCGAAGAACACCTTCTCGTTCGGCGGTTCGTTCGACTGGAAGGGCTTCGACTTCAGCTTCTTCTTCCAGGGCGTGACGGGCAACAAGATCTACAACGGTCTGAAGCAGATGGCCATGAACGGCCGCAACGACTACGGCAACCTGATCTCCGACGTGCTCGATACGTGGGATTTCAACCCCGAGAGCAGCAAGTACCCGCGCCTGGGTCTGGTTACCGGCAGCGACACGAACGGCAACTACACGAAGTTCTCGGACCTCTTCCTCGAGGACGGCGACTACCTCCGCCTGAAGAACATCACGCTGGGTTATACGCTTCCCGAGAAGGTCTGCCGCTTCGTGGGCATGAAGAGCGGTTCGCTCCGCGTCTACATGAGCGTCGATAATGTCTGCACGATTACGGGCTACACGGGAGTGGATCCCGAGGTGGGCAACTACGGTATCGACCGCGGTGTCTATCCCGTAACGCGCTTCTTCAACTTCGGCGTAAATGTCAATTTCTAATCAAAAAACAGCCAAGATCATGAAAATGAAAAAGATATTCATTCTGGGAGGACTCCTTCTGAGCGGAGCGCTCGTTTCGGGCTGTTCCGACTTCCTCGAAGTCAAGAAATACGGCGCCTCGACGGTCTGGGAGACCCAGGGCGATATTGACAAGGCGATTGCCGCCCTCTATTCGTTCACGACGAACGACTCGGAGGGTGTGACGGGCCGCGGCATCATGTGGTTCGAGTGCTGCAGCGACAACCTGACGGTCGGCCGTCCGCAGAGCGAGGCCGAGGATATCCGCAACTTCCGTATGGCCCCGAGCAACGGCCGCGACGTGAAGAACAACTGGAAGATCATGTATGAGGTGAACGCCAAGGCGAACAACATCATCAAGATGGTCCCCACGATGAATCTGGACGAGGCCTACAAGCGCAAGGCTACCGGTATCGCCTACTTCTTCCGCGGTTTCGCGATGCTGTGGATCGCTCCCTATTACGGTGACAACGGCCCCAACGGCGGTATTCCGATCATCCTCGACACGACCGAACCGGCCGACATGGACCTCCCGCGCCCCGCTTCGGTACTCCAGAACTACGACCAGATCATCAGCGACATGCGCGAGGCCGGCGAACGCCTGCCCTACTTCTCGGAGCTTGCTCCCGAGGAGTACGGTCTGCCCCACAAGGCTGCCGCATGGGCCTTTGCCGCCCGTGCCGCCCTCTACGCCGCACAGTTCGATGCCAAGTACTACGATACGGTCATCGAGATGTGCGACAAGGTGATGGCATTGAGCGGCGCCGACAAGCGCGACCTGTTCGATGACGGCACGAACAATACGTTTGCCAACCTTTGGCGCAAGGAGCAGAACTTCGGTTGCGAGTACATCTTCTCGCTGCTGGGCAACGCTTCCGACGGCCCGAAGTTCCACGGCATGTCGTTCCAGAACGGCGGATGGAACCTCTACAACCACTGGGGTTATTTCCAGCCGACCCTCTCGCTGTGGGAGGCCTTTGAGGAGGGCGACATCCGTCGTGACGCCACGATCCTCTATCCCGGCCAGACGATCAAGTTCATGGGCCGCGAGATCCTCTTCGGAAGCTCGACCTACGGAATCTCGTCGGATACGGGCATGACCTTCCGCAAGTTCCTCTCCCCGTGGGAGGAGGCCGACTGCGTGGGCAAGGATGTGAACCCGAACGGCGACAACGCCAGCAACACGCTCGGCATGTGCCTGATGCGTTATGCCGACGTGCTGCTGATGAAGGCCGAGGCGCTGATCTGGACCAAGGGCGAAGGCGATGCCGAGGCCAAGCAGCTGCTCAACCGCATCCGCAAGCGTGCCCGCCTCGAAGAGAACAGCACCGCCACGAAGGCCGAGCTGAAGAACCAGCGCCGCTGTGAGCTGGCATTCGAGTTCATGCCGAGCCGCCACCTGGACATGGTCCGCTGGGGCGATGCGAAGGAGGTCTATGCCGAGCCGACGCGCCGGGTCAATTCGCACTGGGATTCGGCTACGCAGACCGTGGTGATCGACGAGCCGTCCGATTACGACCAGGGCCGTACGTTCGATCCGGTCATCAACCAGGTCTTCCCGATTCCGGTGACGGCGTTCAACGGTACGGTGAACCTGAAGCAGAACATTGGTTATTAATCTGAAGCAGTCATTCGAATATGAAAATCCTGAAATATGCCGTTCGCGCAGGCGCCCTGTGTGCCGCGCTGTTCACGACGGCCATGGCGAGCGCACAGAGCGTGCAGCTGAAAGTATTGGTATGGAACGTCCTTTCGTTCGAAAAGACGGACAAGTCCGGAGCCGAGGCGGGATTCCCCGTCGAGGAGTATGTCGATCTGGTCAAGGCCCAGAATCCCGATGTCGTCTGCTTCAACGAGTTCGAGACCGGCACGAGCCGCATGGGCAAGGAGAAGATGGCCGAGATCGCTGCCCTGATGGAGATGTATCCTTTCTACATCATGTCCTACCCGAAAGACGAGGGCTATTACGGCAACGTGATCCTGTCGAAATATCCGATCGTAGCCACCGGATCGAAGCTCTTTACCTACGAGCACTACAAGGGTGACGGCAACTACCAGTGGAACGACGGATGGCAGTTGGATCAGTACGGAACGGACCAGCGCAGCGTCGGTTATGCCGACGTGCTGGTTCCCACCTCCGAGTCGGCCGGCAAGGTTGTCCGCATTGCCTGTGCGCATTTCGACCACATGGGCTATTCGGAGGTCCGCACCCGTCAGGCCCGCGAGTCTGTCGAATTCCTCGGTCTGGACAATCCGGAGTATCCGACCATCATGATGGGCGACCTCAATGTCGGCTCGGGCTCCGTTCTGGATCCGTTGAGCAATGTCGGCGACCACATCGGTTATAGCTGGGTCGATCACATCTGGGCATTCCCGAAGGGTGCATGGTCCGGAAGCGAGACGTTCGAGTCGAAGGATTGCGGCAACCTCTCGGACCACGATCCCGTCATGGCTACCGTTACCTTGAAGTAATGAATCGAAAAAACGTACGAAGAGATGAAAAAGATACAGAAATACATGATGGCACTCCTCTCGCTGGGAGTAGTTGCCGCGGGGGTTGTCGGCTGCTCCGATGACGACGAGTACACGTTGAAATCGGTGAGCGCCAAGCCGTCCGACAAGTTCAATGCCAAGATCCAGTTCGTGAGCCGCCTGACCGATGCGCCGCTGATTACGAGCGACGCGGATTACCAGGCCCTGAAGGGATACATGGTCAATACGCTGAACAAGCGCGAGAAATCCTGGCTGACGGTTCTCGACCGGACCGACAACTCGCGTCTTTCGGACGTGATGCAGCTCTCGGTCGATACCTATCGCTGGACCGCATCCGCCTTCAACAAGCTGGGTGGAAAGACGGTCTTCGAGGGCAGCACGCTCTTCTTCAACGAGCCGACCCGCCTGGTGCGCTCGGTGGAGACGGGTGCCGGCAGCCGTGTGACGAGCTTCTCGCCCCTGATGAAGGGTACGCGCACCGACCGCGATGAGAACGGAGAGGTGGTCGCCACGGTCGATATTTCGTTCAACATCAATTTCTACACGGTGCGTTTCGATGCCGCCGATCAGCTTTCGGCCTTCGGTGGCGAGGAGGGTGTCATGAACCTCCTCAAGCGCGAGAACATGAACCTGCTGATGATCGGTACGGTGAAGAACGATCTGTTCGGCTCGCTCGAGCAGTCGGTTGCTTCGGCAGACCCCTCGTTCAAGGTCTACAAGGTGGTAGCCGGAAGCGAATACTCGGTGTTCATGCTTGCCGAGGAGCGTTTCTGGGGCTTCACGGGTGTCGATACGGAGTCGCTGGGTAACGGTATCGAGGCTTACAGCATCAATGTGATGTGGTAAAGGCCCGGTTGGGACAATGAGAGACGGGACCGAATGTTGCATTCGGTCCCGTCGTTTTTTTCAAGGGCGCTCTCCGGTCGGTTCGTTTTCTCGTTCTCCTGCTGTCGTCCGCCCGGATCGCAGCGTCCGTCAGCGGGAGGCCACCAGCGACGAGGGGGTCACACCCATCGAGTCGCGGGCCCAGTCGCCGCGGGCACGCAGCACCTGCTCGACGATGTCGCGCACGGCGCCCTCGCCGCCGCGGAACTCGGAGACGTAGCGCGACGCCTCGATCACCTCCGATGCGGCATCGGCCGGGCAGACCGGAATCCCCACTTCGCGCATGCACTCCAGATCGGGGATGTCGTCGCCCATGTAGATCACGTCGGCTGGGTCTAATCCCTCGCGGGCGAAGTATTCGCGCATGGTCCGGATCTTGTCCATGCAGTCGAGATAGTAGTCCTTGACTCCGAGCATGCGGAGCCGGTATTCGAGCGTGCGGCCGCGTCCTCCCGAGATGATGCAGACCTTGTAGCCCGCCTTGATGGCGTAGGCCAGCGCATAGCCGTCCTTGGCGTTGTAGCGGCGGATGAAGTCGCCGTCGATGGTCGGTATGATGCCGCCGTCGGTCATCACGCCGTCCACGTCGAATACGAAAGCCCGGCAGCGGGCTATATCTTCCTTGAAGTTTCCCATATGTTTTGGCTGATTGTTTGGTAGATCTCTTTCATGCGGGGATCGGCGATCAGCGCCTCGTGGCGTTCCTGTGTGGTGCGGTCGCCGCGTACGGCGGGGCCGGTCTGCACGTCGCGGGGCGAGGCTGCGTCGCAGGCCTTGGCCGCGGTCTCGGCCACCAGGGCCCGGAGTACATCGAAGTCGAGTCCGGCGCTGCGGGCGATCTCCTCGCCGAGTGCGTACATGTGGTTGGCGAAGTTGCAGGCGAAGACCGCCGCCAGGTGGATCTTCGAGCGCCGCTCCGAGTCGGCCGGGATCACCCGGTCCGAGAGGCGTTGTGCCACCTCCTCCAGCTCGGCGAGCAGCTCCGGTGTGGAGGCCTCGAGGAAGATCGGTATGGGGCGGAAATCGACGGCGCGGCCCTTCGTGAAGGTCTGCATCGGGTAGAAGACGCCGCGTCGGGCGAACTTCGCGGGAATGGCCTCCATCGGCACGCTGCCGGCCGTGTGGGCCACGGCGGCTCCGTGCGGGATGGGAAGCCGTTCGGCAACCTCCGCGACTGCGCGGTCGCTCACGGCGATCAGGTAGAGGTCCGCCGGGGCGAGAGCCGCCGGATCGCCGCTCCAGGCGCATCCTGCGATACGGGCCACCTCGCGGCCCCGTTCTTCGTTGCGGGCGTGGATCTGCACGAGTTGCAGCCCGCGTGCGGCGGCAAGGGCGCGGGCCAGGGCCTCGGCCAGATTGCCGCTTCCGATGATTACGACACGGTTCATGCTTGTTTTCGGTTTTCCGGTTCGTCGAGCAGCTCCGTCAGCGGGACATTCCCGCGGGCTTCGCGGGCCGTCTGCTTGAGGGTCTCCACGCTGTGGTCGATGCGTGCCAGTTCGGGGGTGGCATGCAGGTCGAAGGTGGTCTGCCCGGCCCGCTCGACGGCTTCGATGATGCCGTAGACGGTCATCGAGGCGATGTCGTAGGCCGGGGTGTATGCCACTTCGCGCTCTCCCTCGCCGCTGCGCACGGCAATCAGCTGTCCGGCCTGCACCAGCTGGAAGAGCACATCGTTTACGATGCGTGTCGGGAGGTTCAGCTCGCGGCGGATCCGCTCGGCGGGCATGGCGCCGCCTCGGTCGCGGAAGTGGCGCACGACGGCCAGCATCGCGGCGAGCATCACCTTGCGGCGCTGGTCGTAGTTGATCAGCAGCGATTCGCGCTCCTCGCCGAATCGCTCGATGTTCTGGTAGGCGAACGAGAGCTCGCCGCCGAAGAGCAGGATCTCCCACGAGGTCTGCAGCCAGATAAGGAAGAGGGGCAGGGCGGCAAAGCTGCCGTAGATGGCGTTGTAGGAGGTCATCCAGCGCTGGACGTAGACGTAGCCCCACTGGAAGGCGAGGAAGATCGTTCCGGCGACGATGCCGGCCATCAGGGCGCTGCCCAGACGTACCCGGGCGTTGGGAATGACCATGTAGAGCAGGGTGAACATGGTCCAGATCACGGCCATCGAGGCCAGGCGCGAGAGCAGCCGGAAGTACCAGGCGTCGTCGAAGCCGAGCCGCGTCTCGGCGTAGTTGGTCAGGGCGTTGGCCACGATCCAGAGCAGCGGCACGATCATCACCACGGCGATGTAGTCGGTCCACTGTCGGGTTATGCTGCGCTCGACCTTGACCTCCCAGATGTTGTTGAAGGCGTTTTCGATCGAGCCGAAGACACGGATTACGGCCCAGAAGAGCATGACCAGCGCCACGGCGGCCACCACGCCGCCCTGCGTGCGGAGCAGGGCCTTCTCGGCGAACCCGACGATGTAGTCGATGATCTCGGGGTTTTGCGGGAAGAGTTCGTAGAGGTTCTCGACCAGCCCGTCGGCCAGCCCGAAGCCCTTGACGACGGCGAACACCACGGCGATGATCGGCACGAGCGACATGAGCGTGTAGAAGGTCAGCGCCGCGCTGCGGACGATCGTTCCGTGCTCCTGCAGCCCCCGTGCCGTGTAAAAGAGCAGGCGGTACTGCTGCACGAGCCACCGCACGACGGGATTGCGCCATTCGTTGAGGTCGCGCAGGAAGATCGTGTCGGTGAAGTATGTCAGGAGTTCCCGGATTTTCATGTGTGGCGAGGGGCTGTCGAACAAAGGTAGCTATTTTAGGCGGATCGCCCAAAAATCGTTCCCGATTTTCGTGAAAGCCAGCCGGACGTCGGCGCCGGGCCGCATCCCGAGGCGGCGCATCAGCTCCTCGGCCGCAATCGGGAAGTCGCGCTTGAGCACCTCGCCGCGGAGTCCCTTGCAGCTGCGCTTGAGCGACTGCGGGTCGTAACGCCCGATCGAGTCGATCTCCAGCGTGCGGCCCAGCACCCCTTCTGGCCGTTCCGCGGCGAATCCGTACCCGTTTTCGCTCCACACGTCGGCCCGGCCGGCCAGATGAAGCCGCACCAGGCGGGCCTTCTGCAGCGCGGCGTCGGGGATGACGAGCCAGCGGTAGTGCGCCGCGTCGAAGTGTTCGGGTGCCGCGGGCGGCTGCTCCCCGGGCCGGGCCGAGAAGGAGCCGGTGCCGAGGGCCGTGGCGGTCAGCAGGGGTCCCGTACCGTCGGCGTAGATGAGCACCTCCTTGCATTCGCCCTCGAGCGAGACGGCCTCCACGCGGGCCGAGGGGAAGAGGCGCAGGGCCTCGCCGACGTCGAACAGCGGGGAGTTCTTCAGGCAGAGCCGCGGGGCAACCCGGTCGATCAGCGGCCGCAGGGCGAGGATGTCGGGCGAACAGTCCTCCAGTCGGACGAGCTTGCGGCCGTCGCCGTCCCGACGGTCGGGGTCGGCATAGACCCAGTCGAAGCGGAGCCCTTCGCGTGCCAGGTACTCCTCGGCCGGTGAGGCGACCACCTCGACGTTGCCGGCGCCGAGCCGTGCGAAGTTCTCCGCGGCGATCCGTGCCAGCACGGGGTCGCGCTCGAGGGTTACCACGCGGCGGAAGCGGCGGCTCAAGAAGAGGGCATCGACCCCCAGCCCGCAGGTGAGGTCCAGCACCGAGTCGCCCCCGATGCACTTGTGTGCGGCGCAGGCCTCGCTCGAGGCCTGTTCGAAGGCGCGCGGCGGCAGGATGCACTGCGCCGCGGCATAGGTCGGCAGCTTCCGCTCGGCCCGGGCGAGGTACTTGACCTGCGTGGCCACCAGCCGGGCATGCGGGATGCGGCGGTCCATGGCCACCTCCAGCGGGTCGCGGTGCCGGGCCTCGGCTACGGCCCGCACGAGTCCGGGGCTGCGGAGCAGTTCGTATTCTTCGGCAGTGATCACGAGGGCAAAAGTACGTTTTTTTTCGGTTCCCTGCACCATGCCGCGAGGGTTCCTGCGGCCAGAAGCAGGTAGATGCCCGCCGTCGGGAGGCTGCCGAGCGTGTATTCGGCCGCGCCGCCCGGGAGTGCGGCAACCAGGCGGGCCAGGGCGTTGATCCCTTCGGCTGCCGTGCCGACGGCCCATGCGAGGGGCGCAGCGAGGGGTGCGAGGGGCAGCAGCAGCCACAACGCTCCGCCGAAGACGACGACGGTCGTCAGGGCGATGGCCGCCGGATTGATGAGCAGCCCGGCCAGCGGGACGATGCCGAACAGGTGCGAGACGAGCGGTGCCGTGCCGAGCGTGGCGGCCAGACCGATCAGGTAGGCGTCCGCCAGCAGGTTCACCGCGCGCCACCGGGTGTGGCAGCGTCGGCAGAGCGGGACACCCCATGCGAGGATGGCGGCGACGGCGGCGAACGAGAGCTGGAAACTGACGTCGCCGATCCAGGCGGGGTTCCAGAGCAGCATGCCGAAGGCAGCCGCGGCCAGGGCGTTCAGCGCGACATACTCCGAGGCGGAGGCAAGTGCCGCCTGCAGCAGCGTGCACATCACGGCGGCCCGGACGGCGCTGGGCGGGAATCCGGCCGCGGCGACGAAACACCAGACGGCCGCGGCGGCCAGCAGGTTGCGCAGCAGGTGTCCGCGGCGCAGCAGCGGCAGCCACCACAGCAGCAGGTTGATGAGCACGAAGACGATTCCCGTGTGGAGTCCCGATACGGCCAGCAGGTGCGACAGCCCGCTGCGCGAGTAGGCTGTGCGCAGCTCCGGGGTCAGGCCGCTGCGGTCGCCCGCCGTCATGGCCCGCACCACGGCGGCGGCATCGCCCGTGAGGGGCAGGCGTGCAAGCCGCTCCGAGGCCCGCAGGTGGAGCGTCCGCTCCCCGACGGGAAGGCGCTCGAGCAGGTTGTCGTGAGCCAGCCACAGCGTGCCGGCAACACCTCGCCGGCGCATCAGCTTCCGGTAGCTCTCGCTCCCCTGGCGGAAGGGGCGCACCGTGCCGCGGCAGAGGATCCGCTCGCCGCCGTCGATGCTGGTGAGCGAGTCGGCGTAGAGGCGGATGTGCGACGAGGCGGGGTGCCATGTTCCGCGGACCGGGTCGCGCCACGCCTCGATCCGGGCCGTCGCGGTTGCGTAGCGGCTCCGGTCGGCGGGCATCTCCCCGATGCGCAGTTCGAACGAAGTGTGGACGCCGACCGGTATGTCGGGTTCCGACGTGCGGAGCTGCGCGGCGGCGAATCCCGCCGTCAGCAGCATCCCGAGCGTTGCCGCCGACGAACGCATGAGCAGTGCCGTCGCTCCGGACAGCAGAAAAGCCCCCGTGAGAAACCACAGGGGCAGGGAGCCGTATCCCGAGAGCACGATCCCCGCTGCGAAGGGAACGAGTGCCTTGAGCATCGGCATGCGGTCGAGTCGGTTCCGGAGCGGCTGGAGGTTCATGTGCGGAGGGGTCTTTGGACAAAGATAGGCAATTCGGCCGGATTTGCATCACGTTCCGCCGGCGAAAAGCGCCCATCCGCGCTCGACCTCGGCCGTTTCGGCCTGCACGCCGTTCTCCACGCGCGAGATCGAGGCGGCCAGGGGGACCATCGTCTTTCGGTCGCGGGTGTCGAGCGGCTTGTCGGGGTCGAGTCCCGTGTCGTCGGCCACGGCCCGGATATAGGCTTCGGTGCGGTTCTCCGAGGGCGGGGCCCAGCGCGAGATCATGCCGCGGAGCGTGTCTATCCCGTAGCGTGTGCGGTAGGTGTCGAGCAGCACGAAGATGGCGCGGTAGCCCCAGGCGAGGCTTTCAAACTCTTTGAAGTCGGGGTCACGCGAGGGGCGCACCTCGCCCTTGTAGCGGACCGGAGCCCGGCGGATGTTGCCCGGGTTGCGGTTTTCCAGCCCGCGGCTCATGGTTCCACCTCCTTCCGGATGCGGCGGCGGACGTAGCGGCGGAGCCAGCGGAAGAGCG
>FR892006.1:0-956 GCA_000434235.1 Alistipes sp. CAG:268
CCGAGGCCGAAGCCCGCGAGACGGATGCCGCCGCGGCCTTCGAAGGGGTGGAGTTCGACCCCCGGATGCCCGAGGAGGGACTCCCCGTGAAGGCGTGGCCCGAAGAGGGTGCGGCGGAGGCAGGAAAGAGTGAAGAAACAAATTCAGTAAAACCATAAAAAACAAACAAAACGATGATGACATTTTTGCAGGCTGCCGAAGCGGTGGCCGTAAGTGAGGAGACCCGGATGGGACTGTGGACGCTGTTTACCAAGGGAGGATGGCTGATGTGGCCCCTGCTGGCGCTGGGCGGAGTGACGATCTTCATCTTCGTCGAGCGTTTCATGGCCATCCGCAAGGCCTCGGTGCTCGACATGAACTTCATGAACCGCATCCGCGACTACATCTCCGACGGCAAGATCTCCACGGCCGTGAACCTCTGCCGCAAGACCGACACGCCGATCGCCCGCATGATCGAGAAGGGCATCGAGCGCATCGGACGCCCGATGAGCGACGTACAGTCGGCCATCGAGAACGTCGCCAACCTCGAGGTCTCGAAGCTCGAGAACGGACTGCCGTTCCTGGCCACGATCGCCGGCGGCGCCCCGATGATCGGATTCCTCGGCACGGTGCTCGGCATGGTGCAGACCTTCATGGACATGTCGGCTGCGGGCGGCACGGTCGATCTGGCTCTGCTTTCGAGCGGTATGTATGTGGCGATGGTCACCACGGTGATGGGTCTGATCGTCGGTATTCCGGCCTACTTCGGTTACAACTACCTGGTGGCGCGCATCGAGAAGCTCGTCTTCCAGATGGAGGCCAACTCGATCGCCTTTATGGACATTCTGAATCAACCCGTTCAAAAATAGTGCGACATGGCTATCAAACACGGTTCGAAAGTCGAAAAGTCGTTCTCGGCGTCGTCGATGACCGACCTGATGTTCCTGCTGCTGCTCTTCCTGCTGGTCGCCACGACG
>FR892006.1:978-10827 GCA_000434235.1 Alistipes sp. CAG:268
TCGCCACGACGCTCATCAACCCCAACGCCCTGAAGCTGATGCTCCCGAAGAGCTCGAACCAGCTCAAGGACAAGGCGATGACGACCGTCTCGGTGCAGGACAGCCGCAACGGCAAGTACCGCTATTATGTGGAGATGAAGGAGGTGGGCTCGATCGACGGCGTGGAGCGTGCGCTCAAGGAGCGCCTCGACGGACAGCAGGAGCCCACCGTGTCGCTCCATTGCGACAAGACGGTGGCCGTCGATGAGGTGGTCAAGGTGATGAACATCGCCAAGGACAACAACTACAAGTTAATCTTAGCCACGACCCCGAGGTGATCCGGCCCCGGGGGCGGGCAGAACTTTGACGCCTATGTATTACTATGATCCGAATGACCGGCAGCCCCGCAGGTGGGCGGCGATCGCGGCGGGGGCCTATGCCCTCGTGCTTGCGGTGTCGTTCGCCGTGGTGTCGTTCGACTTTTCGCCCGCGCTCGAGAAGCCGGGTGACACGATCCTCGTGGACTTCACCGAGCCGCCGGCCCCCGAGCCTCCGCGGCCGCGGGTCAGGCCGGCTGCGGAGCCGCGCGTGCACGACGAGACCGCTCCGGTCGAGCAGACGGCACAGGCGGCCGGCAAGGACGAGGTGACCCAGACGCCCAATCCGCGGGCGCTCTTCAAGATGAACAAGGGCGGCGTCGATGAGCCCGACAATGCGGGCAATCCGCGGGCTCCGGAGGGCGAGGACAAGGCCTCCGGCAAGGGCCCCGGGCTCAATCCCGACGGACTCGACCAGTTGGACCAGGGGCTCAAGGGGCGCGGCCTGGTCGGCGCGCTGCCCAAACCCGACTACCCGGGCAACCGCAGCGGCAAGGTCGTTATCCGCGTGACGGTCGATGCCTCGGGCCGCGTGACGGGCGCCTCGTTCGAGCCGAAGGGCTCCACGGAGAGCGACCCCCGTCTGGTTGAGGCGGCCATCGCCGCCGCGCGCAAGGCCCGTTTCACGGAGAGCCGGGCCGCCGTGCAGGGCGGAACGATCACCTACATATTCCGCATGGAATGATGCTAACCCGAATTACGATGAAAACACTCCTGTTTACGCTTATTGCCGCGCTGTCGCTGACGACGGCCTCCGCTGCCGGAGACGGGCAGACGGACGGGGCGCACCTCGCGTTCGAGGACGCGACCTACGACTTCGGCGACGTGCCCCGCAAGGGCGGCGACCTGGTGCACGAGTTCCGCTTCACGAACGACGGGACCGAGCCCCTGGTGCTGCTGCGCGTCATCATCTCGTGCTCGTGCCTGAAGGCCGACTTCTCGAAGCGCCCCGTGGCGCCCGGCGATTCGGGCGTCGTGCGCATCACCTACCAGCCGCACAAGAGCGAACCCGGCGCCTTCAACAAGGTGATCCAGATCTACTCGAACTCGGTCGATGGCCGCGACGTCGTCACCGTGCAGGGTAACTCGATCGACGAGAATGCAGTGAAGGTGAAGACGCGGGGCGGACGGACGAAAATCAAGAAATGACCTATGGCGACACTCTTTTCAAATGCGACGCTGCTCCCCATGTGCGGGGAGGGCGCACGGACGTTCACCGGATCGGTGGGCGTCGCGGGCAACCGGATCGCGCTGGTGACCTCGGACGAGGGGGCCGTGGCGCAGTTCCGCGCCGCACACCCCGGCCTGCGCGAGATCGACTGCCGGGGCCGGCTGGTCATGCCGGGACTGGTCAATACCCACTGCCATGCGGCCATGACGCTCCAACGCAGCTATGCCGACGACATTCCGCTCATGCGGTGGCTCAACGACCACATTTGGCCCTTTGAGGCGTGCCAGACCCCCGATGAGGTGGCGCTGGGCATGGAGCTCGGCATCGTCGAGATGCTGCTCGGCGGCGTGACCTCGTTCGTGGACATGTACTATTTCCAGGACCGCTGCGTCGAGGTGGCCGAACGCCTCGGCATCCGGGCCTTGCTCGGCTGCAACTACTTCGACAGCAACTTCGACGAAGTGGCCGGGCAGGTCGGCGAGGCCGTGCGCCGGGCCGCAGCTTCGTCGCGCGTGCGCATCGCCGTGGCGCCCCATGCACCCTATACGGTCTCGCCCGAAAACCTTGTGCGCGGCCGCGAACTGGCCGAGCGGTACGGGCTGATGCTGATGACCCATGCGGCCGAGACCCGCGACGAGGTGCGCATCGTCCGCGAGCGCTTCGGGCGGACTCCGGTCGAGCACCTCGACAGCCTGGGGCTGCTCGGGCCGAAGACGATCCTGGCCCATTGTGTCCATGTGACCGACGGCGATGTGGCGACGCTCGCCCGAAGCGGCGTGACCGTATCGCACAATCCGCAGAGCAACATGAAGATATCGAGCGGTGTGGCTCCCGTGGCGCAGATGCTGCGCGCCGGGGTGACGGTGACCGTGGCCACCGACGGACCCTGCTCGAACAACGACCTGGACATGTGGGAGGAGCTGCGCACGGCGGCTTTCCTCCAGAAGTCGGCGACGGGCGATCCGTGTGCGCTGCCGGCGTGGGAGACCCTGCGGCTGGCGACGGCCAACTGCGCCCGCGCGATGGGTTGCGCCGAGGGGGAGCTGGGCGTGCTCCGCGAAGGGGCATTGGCCGACCTCATCATCGTGGACCTGCGCAAACCCCATTTGCAGCCGCTGCACGACGTGGTGTCGAATCTGGTCTATTGCGGCAAGGCCGCCGACGTCGAGACGGTGATGGTCGATGGCCGCATCGTCGTCGAGGACCGGCGCATCCCCGGCCTCGATCTGGAGGAGCTTTACGGCCGTGTGGCCGGGGCGGTTGCCCGCATCGAGTCGGTGAAGGGCTGCGGCGCGAAGTGACGGTCCTCCGGTTGCGGCGATCTTCGCGGTTGCGATGCGGCCGGCTGCGGCTGCAATGAAGTGTGGCTGCAATAACGAAACGAAAACTCCGGCAACGGTCAAACCGTTGCCGGAGTTTTCCGTATGGTTGCGGGGCCTGTGCCGCCATCCGGTGCGGCGGTCAGCGCTTGCGCAGGTAGACGGTCGCCGTCCGCGAGGTGTTGTAGATCCGGATGCGCGGATATTTGTTCCCTTCGCTGTCCTCGACATCGAACGAGAAGTGCGCGGAGTCCATCGTCTGGCGCTCCTGGCCGCCGAAACGGGCCTCGTCGGTCGAGAGGATCGGCACGTATTTGCCCGGACCCTGGACCGGGAGCTCGTAGTCGGGGATCGAGGCCGTGGGGTGCCAGTTGAAGACGAAGAGCAGACGCCCGTGCGAGAAGACCATCGTCTTGTTCTGCTCGTCCATCAGCAGGTTCCAGGCGTAGCCGTCCTCGAGGACCCTGTATTTGCGGATCAGGCGGATCATCGCCCGGTCGAAGTCGCCGAGCCACGAGTAACGCAGCAGTCCGTTGCGGGCGAGCGACCACTGCCGCCGGGCGTGGGCGTAGCTCCAGCCGTTGCCCTCGCGCGGGAAGTCGATCCACTCGGGGTGTCCGAACTCGTTGCCCATGAAGTTGAGGTAGGCCTGCCCGCCGGTCGAGATCGTCATCAGGCGGATCATCTTGTGCAGGGCCATGCCGCGGTCGATGATGAGGTTTTGGGAGGCGCGGTCCATGTGGAAGTACATCTCCTTGTCCATCAGGCGGAAGGCGATGGTCTTGTCGCCCACAAGCGCCTGGTCGTGCGACTCGGCGTAGGCTACGGTCTTCACTTCGGGCAGGCGGTTGGTCATCACCGACCACATCTCCCAGATGTTCCACTCCTCGTCGGGCACCTCCTTGAGCAGCTTGATCCAGTAGTCGGGGATCGCCATGCCGAGGCGGTAGTCGAAGCCGATGCCCCCGTCGGCCGCCGGGAAGCACATGCCGGGCATGCCGCTCACGTCCTCGGCGATCGTCACGGCCGAGGGGCGGAAGTCGTGCACGAGGCGGTTGGCCAGCGTCAGGTAGTCGATGGCATCCTCGTTCACGCCGGCGTCGAAGTAGCGTTCGCGGCAGTCGAAGGTGACGTAGCCGTGATGGTGGTAGAGCATCGAGGTGACGCCGTCGAAGCGGAACCCGTCGAAGTGGAACTCGTCGAGCCAGTACTTGACGTTCGAGAGCAGGAAGTGCTGCACCTCGCCCTTGCCGTAGTCGAAGAGCTTCGAGTCCCAGTAGGGCTGGTTGCCGGCCTCGCCCGGGCGCGAGTAGAGGTGGTCCGTGCCGTCAAGTTCGTTGATCCCCTCGTTGAGGTTCTTCACGTAGTGGGCGTGCACGAGGTCCATGATGACCGCCAGCCCCAGTTCGTGGGCCCGGCGGATGAGCTCCTTGAGCTCCTCGGGGGTTCCGAAGCGCGACGAGGGGGCGAAGAAGCTCGAGACGTGGTAGCCGAACGAGCCGTAGTAGGGGTGCTCGGCGATGGCCAT
Source organism: Alistipes sp. CAG:268 (assembly GCA_000434235.1). GTDB lineage: Bacteria > Bacteroidota > Bacteroidia > Bacteroidales > Rikenellaceae > Alistipes > Alistipes avistercoris. The sequence goes on from FR892006.1 coordinate 5,353, forward strand.
CAGCTGCACGGCGTTGTAGCCGTCCTTTTTTATAATGGGCAGGATCTTCTCGGTGAATTCGCGGTAGGTGCCCACCCCTTCGCGCTCCTGGGCCATGCCCACGTGGGCCTCGTAGATCAGCAGGCTGCCTCCCTGCGAGGCGTCGAATGCGTCGCCGCGCCAGTCGAACGGCTCGGCCGGGGCCCAGAACTGGGCCGTGTAGTCCTTCGTCGTGTCGTCCTGCACCACGCGCGTGGCATAGGCCGGGATGCGGTCCATCCAGCCGTTGTCGCCGTGGACGTGGATCTTGTAGAGCGAGCCGTGGGTGAGGCGGTCGCGGTACATCGCCGCGGGGAAGAAGGCGCTCCAGACGCCCGCCGAATCGCGGTGCATGCGGATCTCGGTGCGCTGCCAGTTGTTGAAGTCGCCGAAGATATAGACGTCGTGCGCCCCGGGGAGCCATTCGCGGAACCACCAGCCGTCGAGCGTCTCGTCCCACTGCCAGCCGAAGTAGCGGTAACCGTTGGCGTAATCGACGAGCGATCCGGCGCTGTGCTCGATGGCCTCGAGTTTGTTGAGGTAGCGCCGGTGACGGCAGGCGATGGCGTCGGCCACCGGACGCAGCCATTCGTCCCGTTCGACGATCGGGAGTATTTCGGTTGTTTTTTCCATAACTGAGGTCGGTTTTAGACAAATATATGAAAAATATTGTTATCTTTGTCAGCAAACTTAATTTTAAACCCTTAAAGCTGTATGTTCAAAGGACAACCCAAAGGTTTGTACGCCCTTTCGCTGGCCAACACGGGCGAGCGTTTCGGCTACTATACCATGCTTGCGATCTTCACGCTCTTCCTGCAGGCCAAGTTCGGCTATACGGAGGCGGTAACGACCCAGATTTACGGCATTTTCCTCGCCGCGGTCTATTTCATGCCGTTCTTCGGCGGTATCCTGGCCGACAAGTTCGGATTCGGGAAGATGGTGACGCTCGGCATCTTCGTGATGTTCGGCGGATACGCCCTGCTGTCGATCCCCACCGGGACGGGCTTCGGGGCCCAGGCGCTGATGTTCGCCGCACTGGCGCTCATCGCATGCGGCACGGGTCTGTTCAAGGGTAACCTCCAGGTGATGGTCGGCAACCTCTACGACGATCCGGCCTATTCGGCCAAGCGCGACAGCGCCTTCTCGATCTTCTACATGGCCATCAACATCGGTGCGATGTTCGCCCCCTCGATGGCTACCTGGATCACCAACCACTTCCTGGCTCAGGACGGCCTGACCTACAACGGCCAGATTCCGGCGCTGGCCCACCAGTACCTTGAGGCAGGCGCCAACATGCCGGCCGAGCCGCTCGCCGAGCTGCAGCGCCTGGCTACGGCCGTCGGGGGCAATGCCGCCGACCTGGGGACGTTCGCTTCGCACTACATCGAGAAGCTCTCCTCGGCCTACAACATGGGCTTTGCCGTAGCGTGCATCTCGCTCATCATCTCCTACATCATCTACGTCGCCTTCCGCAAGACCTTCAAGCATGCCGACGTCACGGCCAAGCAGCAGGCCGCTTCGGGAGCCGCCGCACAGGTCGAGCTGACGCCCGCGCAGACCAAGTCGCGCATCACGGCCCTCATGCTCGTCTTCGCCGTGGTGATCTTCTTCTGGATGGCCTTCCACCAGAACGGCTCGACGATGACCTTCTTCGCCCGCGACTACACGACCCCCGAGGCCACGGGCTTCACGCGCATGTTCTTCGACATCTTCAACCTCCTGCTGGTTCTGGTCGGCGTTTACGGTCTGGTCGGCATGTTCCAGGCTGAGAAGGGCCGCGGCAAGCTCATCGGCGGCATCGCCGTCATCGCGGCCGTCGTGGCACTCTACTACCGCTATACCGTCACGCCCGATCCGGTACACATCCTGCCGCAGGTCTTCCAGCAGTTCAACCCCTTCTATGTCGTGGCCCTCACGCCGCTGTCGGTGGCCCTCTTCGCCTCGCTGGCCCGCAAGGGCAAGGAGCCCTCGGCTCCGCGCAAGATCGGCATGGGCATGATCATCGCCGCCCTGGGCTTCCTGATCCTCACGATCGGCTCGTTCGGGCTGATGTCGCCCGCCGAGGTGAAGGCTGCCGGTTCCAGCGACACGTTCGTCTCGCAGAACTGGCTGATCTCGACCTACCTCGTGCTGACGTTCGCCGAGCTGCTGCTCTCGCCGATGGGTATCTCGTTCGTGTCGAAGGTGGCTCCCCCGAAGTACAAGGGCATGATGATGGGCTGCTGGTTCGCCGCCACGGCCGTCGGCAACTACGCCACGTCGCTCATCGGTTACCTCTGGGGCAGCGGCATGGCGCTCTGGATGGTATGGAGCGTGCTGATCGTACTCTGCCTGCTCTCGGCGCTCTTCATCTTCTCGATCATGAAGAAACTCGAGAACGCCACGGCCTGACGCCGCAGCGGATCGATCCTACGGGACCCGGACAGCCGGCAGGCGTCCGGGTCTTTTCGTTCCGCCGCCTTCCGGCCGAAAATCGGGCACGGGCTTTGCCGTATGGATTTTCTTTGCTATATTTGTTCTGTAAAGCCCATCATCCCATCATGACCCCTCAGGAACGTATCGTCGAACAGGCCCTGCGCCTGTTCGTCACGCAAGGCATCAAGTCCGTGCGCATGGAAGATCTCGCCCGGCTGGCGGGCGTCTCGAAGCGCGTGCTCTACGACATGTTCGAGGACAAGGAGAACCTGCTCTACCGGGTGATGCTGCGCTATTTCGAGCAGAACCGCGAGCACTGGAGGCAGCAGAGCGCCGGCGCGGGCAATGTGCTCGAGGAGCTGTTCATGGTTCTGGGCGACATGATGGACCGCTCGGAGCAGACCGGACGGCTGATGGAGAGCCTCCGGCGCTTCTACCCGGCGCTCCACGAACGGCTGAGGCACGAGGGGATGGAGCGCAATGCGGCCGACCTGCGGAAGATGCTGCAGCAGGGCATCGGCGAGGGGCTGTTCTTCGAACGGTTCAATCCCGACCTGGCCATCGGGGCGCTCTACTGCACCATCTCGGCGCTGGTCATGCGCCGCGAGCTGGTCCTTCCCTCGGGAATCTCCGAACGCGAGGCCTTCGTGCAGATCATCAGCACCTTTTTCCGCGGCATCGCGACCCCGAAGGGGCTCCAGTGCGTGGACGAGTACCTGGCGCGCTACGAACCGGGGCGCATCCGTCGCTGAAGCGTGCCGCCGGCACGACTTTTTTCGTATATTTGCCGCATGAAACTCACCTTTCTGGGAACCGGAACCTCGCAGGGCGTGCCCGTCATCGGGTGCCGCTGCGCCGTCTGCATGTCCGACGACCGGCGCGACCGGCGGCTGCGCACCTCGGCGATGGTCGAGACGCGGGGCGTGCGGCTGGTGATCGACGCAGGTCCCGACTTCCGCTACCAGATGCTCCGCACCGGGGTGCGGCACATCGACGCCATCCTTCTCACGCACGAGCACAAGGACCACATCGGCGGCCTGGACGACGTAAGGGCCTTCAACTTCGTCGATTATCCCGAGGCCATTCACAAGGTGGGCATCTACGCCACGCCGCGCACGGCGGCCTGCGTGCGCAAGGATTTCGACTACGCCTTTGCGCAGGACAAGTACCGGGGTGTCCCCGAGATCGAACTGCACGAGATCGATCCCGCATGCCCCTTCTCCGTGAAGGGGGTGGAGATCGTCCCTGTGGCGGGCCGCCACCCCGAGCGGTTTGCCGGGGCGGGCGCCTCCGAGCGTTTTGCCGTGACGGGCTACCGCATCGGTCCGCTGGCCTACCTGACCGACTTCAAGACCATCGAGGAGAGTGAGGTGGAGAAACTCGCCGGCGTCGAGGTGCTTGTGGTCAATGCCCTGCGCTTCGCTCCGCACTACTCGCACTTCAATGTGGCCGAGGCGCTGGAGCTGATTCGCCGTGTGGCGCCCCGCGAGGCCTACCTCACCCACATGTCGCACGACATCGGGCTGCAGGCCGTGACCGAGCCGACGCTCCCGCCGCACGTGCACATGGCCTGCGATACGTTGGAACTTGAAATAAACGATGGATATGAAAACACTGAAAGATAAGGTAATCGTCATCACGGGCGCCTCGTCGGGCATCGGCGAGGCCATGGCCCGCGAATATGCCGCACAGGGCGCCCGGGTGGTGCTCGGGGCGCGGAGCGTGCAGAAACTGCAGCTGGTTGCGGGCGGCATCCGCACACACGGCGGGCAGGCCGCCTACTGTGGCGTGGATGTCACCAAACCCGAGGAGTGCCGCGAACTCATCGAGACGGCCGTGCGCGAGTTCGGCCGCATCGACGTGCTGATCTGCAATGCCGGCATCTCGATGCGCGCATTGTTCGACGATGTGGACCTCGAGGTGCTGCACCGCCTGATGGACGTCAATTTCTGGGGCACGGTGAACTGCTGCAAGTATGCCTTGCCCTACCTGCAGCAGTCGAAGGGCTCGATCGTCGGCATCTCGTCCGTAGCCGGCCTGCATGGGCTTCCCGGGCGCACGGGCTACTCGGCCTCGAAGTACGCCATGACGGGCTTTCTCGAGACGCTGCGCATCGAGAACCTCAAGAAGGGGCTGCACGTGATGATCGCCTGTCCGGGATTCACGGCTTCGAACGTCCGCTTCTCGGCCCTCACGGCCGACGGATCGCAGCAGGGCGAGACGCCGCGCGACGAGTCGAAGATGATGACCGCCGAGCAGGTGGCGCGGATCGTGGCGAAGGGCATCCTGCGCCGCAAGCGGCTCTGCCTGATGGAGATCGAGGGACGTGCCACGCACTTCGTCAAGAAATTCGCCCCGGCCTTCCTCGATCGGATGTTCTACCTGGTGATGGCCCGCGAGCCCGATTCGCCGCTCAAGTGAGCCGCTGCATGCCCGGCCGCAACCCGGCCGCGTGCATGTCTCTCTGCTGCATGGCCCGCCTTGTGACGGACGGGCCGTTTCCCGTTTTGCAGATCCATTTAACCCAACAATCAAGCATAACGTTATGAAACATTTGAACAATTGGATGCGTGCGCTCCGGCGGAGCGTGCTCTGTGCGTGCGTTGCTGTGGCCTGCGTATGGTGCCTTCCTTCGTGCAACGACGACAAGATCGGCGACATATCGCTGATTTACGGCCGCTGGGAGGCCACCTCCTTCTCCGGCTATGAAAAGGAGGAGGGTGAAGAGCCCTACGAGTGGAACTACGGCCCGTCCGAGATGGCCGGTGACTATGTGATTTTCAACACCGACGGAACATATGTGGAGGGGTCTTCGGGCACAACGGGAGACAGTGGCACGTGGCGCATTCAGGGCAACAGAATCTATGTGACCTCCGACGGTGAGACCATCGGTGCGACGATCCGTACCCTCTCCTCCACGGAACTGGTTATCGAGATGCGTTACAGCGAACCGGGCTACGAATATTTCGAACGCTCTTCTTACCGCAAGGCCGACTGACGGCTGCCGGCCTTTCAAGTGAAAGGCGGCCGCACCCGGATCGG
>FR892007.1:0-20692 GCA_000434235.1 Alistipes sp. CAG:268
TGCCCCAAATCGATTTTCAATCCGAAGCGGCATATTTCCGAAGATGTATCGAAATAAATTCGTAAATTTGCGCCCGCATTTTGACCAAGCCATGAAACGCACACTCGTTCTCTCCGCCATAGCCCTCTTCGGGGCTCTCCAGACCTTCGCCGCAGAACCCCCGCGCCTGATCGTGCAGATCGTCGTGGGATCGATGCGCGCCGAAGACCTCAACCGCTATGCCGCCAACTTCGGGGAGGGCGGTTTCCGACGTCTGACCGACGGCGGCACGGTCTACACCGACTGCCGCTACGATTTCCAGCAGACCACGACGCCCGTCGCACTGGCCACCCTCTCGACGGGAGCCATGCCCTCGACCCACGGGGTGATCGGCGCCCGCTGGATCGACTATACCTCCAACCGCAGCATCGGCCTGATCGACGGCGACCGGGGCCCGGGCGCCTACCAGCTCATCGCCCCGACGCTCGGCGAAACCCTGCGCCAGCACCACTCCGAGAGCCGGACGGCCACCGTGGCCGCCGAAGCGATGTCGGCCGTGGTGATGGCCGGACACGGCGGCGAAACGTACTGGCTCGGGGCGGCGCGCCGCGCCTGGGGGACCCCGCGCGCTGCGACTGGACCACCTCGGCATACTACGCCCCGGCAGTCCCCGAATGGATCGACCACAGCAACGACGAACGCTACAACCTCTCCTACATCTCGACCGAGTGGCGGGCGCTCCCGGCGCGGCGGCGGCCCCTCGTCCTGGCGCGCGACCGCTACATCAACAGCCGCTGCAACGACGTCGTCTTCCCCGAGAAACGGGGTCGTGAACGGCAGGAGGAGCCCCGGCCGGAGCGGCTGCTGGAACCCGGCAGCGACTACGAACGGCTGCTCTACACGCCGGCGGGCAACACAGCCGTACTGGGGCTGGCCAAGCAACTCATCGCCCAGAGCAAACTGGGCGCCGACCGCACGACCGACGTGCTGAACATCTGTCTCGACTCCTCGCGCCGCATCGCCGAGGCCTACGGTCCCGAATCGATCGAGGTCGAGGACATGTACTACCGCCTGGACCGTGACCTGGCCGACTTCCTGACCTTCCTCTTCGCACAGGTCGAGAAGGGCAACGTCACGGTGGTCCTCACCTCGGACCACGGCACCAGCCCCTCCTACGACATGGCCTGCGGCGAAACCGACCGTTTCAACGCCCGGCAGTTCGAGGTGATCGTGAACGGATTCCTCAACGTACGCTACGGCACGGGAGACTGGGTGGTGGCCTACAACGACAAATGCGTGTGGCTCAACCACAACCGGATCTACGAGCGGGGGCTCAACCTGGCCGAAGTGCAGAACGAGGTGGCCATCTTCGCCATGCAGTTCCGCGGCGTCTCGCACGCCCTCTCGGCCACGGCCATGCGCTCGAGCTACTTCGGCAGCGGCTACGCCCGGCGAATGCAGAACAGCTTCTACCCGCGCCGCTCGGGCGACGTCGTCCTCAACCTGATGCCGGGATGGATCGAGGAGCAGGAGCGCTGCCGCTCGCTGTCAGGCTCGATGTACGGCTACGACACCGAGGTGCCGCTCGTCTTCTACGGCACGGGGGCCGGACAGCAGCATGTCGGCCGCAGCGTGGACATGACCGCCGTGGCGCCGACGCTCGCCCGGTTGGCGGGAGCCACGCAGCCGGCCGCCTCGGAAGGCGAGGTGCTTCCCGAGATCGTCGATCTCTGAAACGAACCAAACACACACAACCATGGACAAGATACAGGAGGAGATCATCGAGGAGTTTTCGGTATTCGACGACTGGCTCGACAAATACGACTATCTGATCGGTCTGAGCGAGACGCTTCCGCCCATCGCCCCCGAACACCGCACGGAGCAGTACCTCATCTCGGGCTGCCAGTCCCGCGTATGGGTCGATGCCCGGCTTGAGGAGGGACGCATCCACTACTCGGCCGACAGCGACGCCATCATCACCAAGGGCATCATCGCGCTGCTGATCCGCGTGCTGAACGGACGCACGCCGCAGGAGGTGCTCGACACGGACCTCTATTTCATCGACGCCATCGGGCTCTCGGCCAACCTCTCGCCCACGCGGGCCAACGGACTGGCCGCCATGGTCAAGCAGATGCGGATGTATGCACTGGCCTATGCCAGCAAAACGAACGAAACGCGATGACACCTCAGGAAATACTCAAGGTAGAGCAGGACATCATCCTGACGTTGAAAAACATCTACGACCCGGAGATACCGGTCAATATCTACGACCTCGGGCTGATCTACGAAATCGACTTCACACCCGACGGTACGGCCAACATCCGCATGACGCTCACCGCCCCGAACTGCCCGATGGCCGACATGCTCGTCGAGGACGTCAATCAGCAGGTAGCCAAGGTCCACGGCGTAAAGGCCGTGAACGTCATCCTGACGTTCGATCCCGTGTGGGACAAGAGCATGATGTCCGAGGAGGCGATGCTCGAACTCAACCTGCTCTGAGCCGATGGAGCGGGACGACGTGCGCACCATGATCGGACGCCTCGAGGCCGGGGCCGGCAGCTACGCCTGCGGCGGCTATCTGGCCAGCCGGGGCGACCTGCAGCGCACCGAACTGCTCACCGCCCTGCTCTTCGACCGCCTCAAGCGCAAGATCCGCCGCGTCGATGCGCTCCGCGGGGAGGCCGACGACAACTGGAACCAGACCTTCTACCTGCTCTATTTCCGCACGCTGGGCGACCGACAGAACCAGGAGGCCTACCTCTCGCTGGCCCGAAGAGTCCCCTACAGGATCGTACTGCGCGAACGCCGCGCAAGCCACGCCGTCGAGGCCATGTTCTTCGGCGCCTCGGGGCTGCTTGACCTCTACCGCCACGACGAGTATACGCTCGAACTGCGGCGCAACTTCGAATACCTCGCCGCAAAATACGGCATCGAGCCCATGCCCGCCTCGGCGTGGGAGCTCGGTGAGATCCGCCCGGCCAACCACCCCGTCCTGCGGCTGGCCCAGGCCGCCGAGTTCTTTTCGCAGGACGAATTCGTCATGGCGCGCGCCATGGCCTGCCGCACGGAGGGCGACATACGCAACCTCTTCTGCATCGAGGCGTCGCCCTACTGGCGCACGCACCACATTCCCGGAGCCCCGGGCGACGAAAGCCCCAAGCGCATCGGCTCCTTCAAGGCCAACATCATCGGCATCAACCTGGTGGCCGTGCTGCAGTTCGCCTACGGCAGCTACACGGGCGACGAACGGCTGCGCGACAACGCCCTCTCGCTGCTCGAACGTCTTCCGGCCGAGGACAACCGCTACATCCGCGCCTGGCGGAATGCCGGCGTCACGGTGCGCAACGCCTTCGAATCGCAGGCGCTGCTCCAGCTCGCCACCGAATACTGCGACGCCCGCCGCTGTGCCGAATGCCCCGTCGGCCGGCGCATCGTGCAGGCCGTCCGCCAGGCCCGGGAGGAGTAATCCGCCCCGCAGGGGCAGGACAACCCGCCGGCATCCGCCCGTCACACACCCGACACACCCGCAAACCGCCCGGAGAACAGGCGAATCCGTCCCGCAATATTTTGCCGTTTCGGGGAAAATCATTACTTTTGTAGGATTTAGCACAAAAACCGAAACAACAAAACCGCAACATGGATATATTAGCAAGTTTAATCAAGACCGTCTTCGGCTCGAAAGCCGACAAGGACCGCAAGCAGATCGAGCCCTACGTCGAGAAGATCAAGGCCGTCTACCCCACGATCGAGGCGCTTTCGAACGATGAGCTCCGCGCCCGCAGCCAGAACCTCAAGAAGCAGATCGCCGACTACATCGCCGCGGACGAGGCCCGCATCGTCGAGCTCAAGGGCAAACTCGAGCGGCCCGAGACGTCGCTCGAGGAGAAGGAGAAGATCTCGAAGGAGGTCGATGAGCTGACCCGGCGCATCGACGACAAGATCGAGGACAAACTCGACGAGATCCTGCCCGAGGCCTTCGCCGTGATGAAGGATACGGCCCGCCGCTTCGCACAGAACGACACGGTCGTGGTTACGGCCAACGACTTCGACCGCGAGCTGGCCGCCACGAAGGATTTCGTGACCATCGACGGCGACAAGGCAGTCTACGCCACGCACTGGATGGCCGGAGGCAACGACCTGAAGTGGGACATGATCCACTACGACTGCCAGCTCTTCGGCGGCGTGGTGCTGACGCGCAGCAAGAAGAACCCGGCCAAGAAGCTCGGCGAGCGCGAGCGCGAAGGCAACATCGCCGAGATGGCGACGGGCGAAGGAAAGACCCTCGTGGCCACGCTGCCCGTATTCCTCAACGCACTGGCCGGAAAGGGCGTGCACCTGGTGACGGTGAACGACTACCTGGCCAAGCGTGACTCCGAGTGGATGGGCCCGCTCTACCAGTTCCACGGCCTGTCGGTGGACTGCATCGACAAGCACCAGCCCAACTCCGAGGCGCGCCGCAAGGCCTACATGGCCGACATCACCTTCGGTACGAACAACGAATTCGGCTTCGACTACCTGCGCGACAACATGGCCTCGTCGCCCAAGGACCTCGTGCAGCGCAAGCACCACTACGCCATCGTCGATGAGGCCGACTCGGTGCTCATCGACGACGCCCGTACGCCGCTCATCATCTCGGGTCCCGTACCCAAGGGCGACGACCAGCTCTTCGAGCAGTACCAGCCCTCGATCGAGCACCTCTACAACCTCCAGCGCAACTTCGTCACGGCGCTGCTGGCCGAGGCCCGCCAGCTCATCGCGGAGGGCAAGACCGAAGAGGGAGGCATCAAGCTCTACCGCGTGCACAAGGGTCTGCCGAAATACAAGCCGCTGATCAAGTTCCTCTCCGAGCCGGGCATCAAGGCCCTGATGCAGAAGACCGAGAACACCTACATGCAGGACAACAACCGCCGCATGCCCGAGATCACCGACCCGCTCTACTTCGTCATCGACGAGAAGCTCAACTCGGTGGAACTCACGGACAAGGGACACGAGGAGCTGTCGAAATACTTCAAGGAGGACGGGTTCTTCGTGCTGCCCGACATCGGCGCCGAGGTGGCCGAGCTCGAGAAGAGCGACCTCTCGGCCGAGGAGAAGGCACAGAAGCGCGACGCCGTGATCAACGACTACTCGATCAAGTCGGAGCGCGTGCATACGGTGAACCAGCTGCTGAAGGCCTACGCCATGTTCGAGAAGGACGTGGAGTATGTGGTCATGGACAACAAGGTGAAGATCGTGGACGAGCAGACGGGACGTATCCTCGACGGACGCCGCTACTCGGACGGCCTGCACCAGGCTATCGAGGCCAAGGAGCACGTGAAGATCGAGGCCGCCACGCAGACCTTCGCCACCATCACGCTGCAGAACTACTTCCGCATGTACCACAAGCTGGCCGGCATGACCGGTACGGCCGAGACGGAGGCATCGGAGTTCTGGAGCATCTACAAACTCGACGTCGTGGTGATCCCGACGAACCGTCCGGTGATCCGCGACGACCGTCAGGACCTGGTCTACAAGACCAAGCGCGAGAAGTACAACGCCGTGATCGAGGAGATCGTGCGGCTCGTGGGCCAGGGCCGTCCGGTGCTGGTCGGTACGACGTCGGTCGAGATCTCGGAGCTGTTGAGCCGCATGCTCAAGCTGCGCGGCATCAAGCACAACGTGCTCAACGCCAAGCAGCACGCACTGGAGGCCCAGGTCGTGGCCGAAGCCGGACGCTCGGGTCAGGTGACCATCGCCACCAACATGGCCGGCCGTGGTACCGACATCAAGCTCACGCCCGAAGTGAAGGCTGCCGGAGGTCTGGCGATCATCGGTACGGAGCGCCACGAAAGCCGCCGTGTGGACCGCCAGCTGCGCGGCCGCGCCGGACGTCAGGGCGACCCCGGATCGTCGCAGTTCTTCGTCTCGCTCGAGGATGACCTGATGCGTCTGTTCGGTTCGGGCCGCATCGCCGCAATGATGGACCGCATGGGCCTCAAGGAGGGCGAGGTGATCCAGGCCGGCATGATGACCAAGGCCATCGAGCGCGCCCAGAAGAAGGTCGAGGAGAACAACTTCGGCATCCGCAAGCGGCTGCTCGAGTACGACGACGTGATGAACTCGCAGCGCGAGGTGATCTACACGCGCCGCCGCCACGCACTCTACGGCGAACGCATCGAGATCGACCTGAACAACATCATGTACGACTTCGCCGACAACTTCGTGGAGGAGAACCGCGGCATCGAATACGACGACTTCCGCATGGAGCTGATCCGCCAGGTGGCCGTCGAGTTGCCGATGGACGAGGCAACCTACGCAGAAGCCAAGCCCGAGGAGCTGTCGGAGGCGATCGTCAAGGCGCTCAAGGAGACCTACGCCCGCCGTGCGAAGGCCGTGGCGGATACCGTGCGTCCGGTGATGGAGCGCGTCTACGAGGACCGCAAGGACCAGCTCGACTCGAACATCTACTTCCCGATCACCGACGGGCATCTGGGCTACAACGTGCCGGTGAACCTGCGCAAGTGCCGCGACACGGACGGCGCAGAGATCTTCAAGGTCTTCTCGAAGGTGGTGATGTTCACGACGATCGACGACGCATGGCGCGAGCACCTGCGCGAGATGGACGACCTGCGCCAGAGCGTGCAGAACGCCACCTACGAGCAGAAGGATCCGCTGCTGATCTACAAGTTCGAATCGTTCGGGCTCTTCTCGAAGATGCTCGTCAAGGTGAACCGCGAGGTACTCGCTATCCTGAACAAGGCCTACATCCCCGTGCGGGAGCAGACCCCCGAGGAGATACAGCGCCAACAGCAGGAGCGTGCCCGGCTGCAGGCCGAGCGCGAGCGCCGCGCCAAGGTGGACGTAAACAAACTGCAGGCTTCGCGCATGCAGGCCGCCGCACAGGCCGGACAGCAGGACAAGTCAAAACCCATGCCGGTGCATGTCGAGAAGAAGGTAGGCCGCAACGACCCCTGTCCCTGCGGCAGCGGCAAGAAGTACAAGAACTGCCACGGAAAGGGGCTGTAGCGTCCCTTTCCGCCGAAGGCTGAAAACCAAAACAACGACGCGATGGGCTATCAGGAGGAGAAACAACGGCAACTGGACCTGCGCTACCTGCGTATGGCCGCCATCTGGGCCGAGAATTCATACTGCGTGCGCCGCAAGGTCGGGGCACTGATCGTCAAGGACAAGATGATCATCTCGGACGGCTACAACGGAACACCGTCGGGATTCGAGAACATCTGCGAGGACGAGACGGGGCGGACCAAGCCCTACGTGCTCCACGCCGAGGCCAACGCCATCACGAAGGTTGCCAAGTCGGCCAACAACTGCGACGGCTCGACGCTCTACATCACCGCAGCGCCCTGCATCGAGTGTTCGAAGCTGATCATCCAGGCCGGCATCCGGCGCGTCGTCTACTCGGACGACTACCGCTCGGAGGAGGGGCTCGACCTCCTGCGCCGCGTCGGCATCGAATGCGTGCAGTACCGGCTCGACCGGGAGTGACCGCCGCATGATACGCAAACGAACCGGGCCGCACCCTTCGGGGATGCGGCCCGGTTTTTCACGACGCAGGAGAGGGCTCCGGCACGGAGGAGGAGGCTATTTGTCCGCGGTCTCCGGTGCGGCAGCGTCGTCGCCGCACTCCTCGACCCCGCAGTCGCAGAAGTGGAACTCTCGCTGCGCCCGCTCCTTCGGGAAGAGGAAATAGAGGCAGACGGCCTCGGTGCAGAGCTCGCCGCGGCAGTCGAAGATCCGGACGGCGATCTCCACCAGGTTGCGCCGCCGGCTGACGACCGAGGCCTTCAGGTCGATGTACTCGTCGGTGGTATGGATCGGCTTGTGGTAGCGCACCTCCATGCGGGAAGTGACGCCGCTGGTCTGGAACTTGCGGAAGACGACCCAGCTACTGATTTCATCGGCCAGCGTCGCCTGAATGCCGCCATGCAGCGTATTCACCCACCCCTGAAACTCCGGGCGCGGATGCCAGCGGCAGACGATCTGTTCGCCCTCTTCGTAAAACTCCATGCGGAGGCCCCGTTCGCTGTGCGGGTCACAACCGAAACATCGGTATCCCTCCATGCCCCGCCACGGATTGACAATCTTCTTCATGTGCTCGAATCGTTGATCATACGGCCGGCCCCGGCCCGGAATCCCGCAGCAGGGAACCGGCCGGCGCACCGGACAAACGAAGATACGAACAATACGCGGATTTCGCAACAGCCTCCCTACCCCGCGAACAGATCCGTGTACGGAACCGACAGGCAGAGTCTCGGGACAGACCCTGCGGAACACCGGTTCCAACCGCTCCAGATCGAGCAACAACGGAGAGGGCATCCACATGCCGCCGGGCAAGAAAAAAACCGATCACAGAGATCGGTTTTTCCAAATGACGCCAACGGCGGACGGTCAGAACGGCAGATCGTCCGGATCGTCGGCCGGCGGTGCAGGCTGCGGGGCCGGTTGAGCCGCCGGCTGCTGCGCCGGGGCCGGCTGCCCGTAGCCGCCCTGCGGGCGGTAGCCTGCGGACGATCCCCCGGCGGGCTGCTGCCCGTAACCGCCGGCTGCCCCGTATGCCGGGGCGGCATCCGAAGCGGGATTGTCGCTGCGGCGTCCGAGCAGGTTCATCGTATCGGCCAGGATCTCGGTCGTATAGCGTTTGTTGTTGTCCTTGTCCATCCATTCGCGCGTCCGCAGGCGCCCCTCGATGTAGAGCTGCGTGCCCTTGCGCACGTAACGGTCCACGACATCGGCCAGACCGCGCCACAGCGTGATCGTGTGCCACTCGGTATGCTCCTTCGTCTCGTTCGACGCACGGTCGTAGAGCCGCTCGGTCGTGGCCAGCCGGATGCGGGCCACCTTCGCTCCGCCCTCGAGCGTGCGGACCTCGGGGTCGATGCCCACGTTGCCTACCAGTATTACCTTGTTTACCATAATCGTTACAGGTTTTGAATCATACGCCGGAACAACACCTCCATCTTCGCACCGGCACGGCGCCCCTGCCGCTGCACGTCCTCATGGTCGCCCACTTCGTCCGAGAGGCCGCAGTTCGTGATGACCGAGACCCCGAAGACGGGAACCGACATATGTCGTGCCACAATCACCTCGGGGACCGTGGACATGCCTGCGGCGTCACCGCCGATGGCCTTGAAGTAGCGATATTCGGCCTGCGTCTCGAACGTCGGGCCCGTACCGCCCACATAGACGCCGTACTGGAGTTTGATACCCTCCTCTTCGGCAATGCGCGTGGCGGCGGCGATCAGATCCCGGTCGTAGCAGTTGTGCATGTCCGGGAAGCGGGGACCGAGCTCCGCAAGGTTGGGGCCGATGAGCGGATTGGGCATCAGGTTGATGTGGTCGGTGATGACCATCAAGTCGCCCGTACGGAACGAGGTGTTGATGCCGCCCGAGGCGTTCGATACGAACAGGAAGCGGATGCCCAGCTGCTGCATGACACGGATCGGGAAGGTCACCTGCTGCATCGAGTAGCCCTCATAATAGTGGAACCGCCCCTGCATGGCCACGACGCGGCGGCCTTCGACCTCGCCGAAAATCAGCCGTCCGCGATGCCCCTCGACGGTCGAGACGGGGAATCCGGGAATATCCTTGTAGTCGATGGCGTAACGGGTCGTGATCCCGTCGGCGAAGCCTCCGAGGCCGGTGCCGAGCACGATGCCCACCTCGGGGGCGTAATCGTGCGTGGCTTCGCGCAGGAAGGCGGCGGTCTTTTTAATTTCCTCTAACATCTTCTTCGAGTTTTTGCAGAAAATCCGTTGCCGAATCCTCTATGAACGAAATATTGATCGGTTGGTAGTAGAGCGCGCGGCGCACGGCCTGCGGCACCTTCGCGCGGTTGGTCATCTTGACGGCATCCTTCTCGGTGGTGACGATCACCGCATCGGGATACTTGGCCAGCAGGGCCTCGAGGGCATTCATGTCGCGCACCTTGTAGACATGGTGGTCGTCGAGCGTCATCTCCGCCACGACGTCGTACTGCCCGCGCAGGGTCTGAAGGAAAGGACCCGGGTTGCCGATGCCCGAGAGGGCGATGACGCGCTGTCCGTACTTGAGCGGCTCGCCGGGCGCCTCGTCGCCGTAGAGCGGCTGGGGCATGAAACTCTCGAAGCGGGTGAAATAGACCCGCTGGTAGGCCACCTGGATGAGCACCTTGCGCAGGATCCGCCGGTCGATCGGCGCCATCCGCTCGGGGCACTTCGTGACAATGAAGTAGTGGGCCCGGTGCAACTGCTCGGGCAGGTCGCGCAACGATCCCGCAGGCAGCATCCTGTCGTGCTGCACGGGGCGCGTGGCGTCGATCATTACGACGTTGATCTTCGGCTCCACATAGCGGTGCTGGAACCCGTCGTCCATCACCACGAGGTCGATCTCCGGATGCTCGGCCAGCAGACGGCGGATGCCCTCCGCACGCTTCTCGCACACCGCAACCACAACCTCCGGGAACTTGAGCTTGATCTGCAGGGGCTCGTCGCCCACGTCGCGGTAGTGCGCGTCGGCCCGCACCTCGAGATACCCCTTCGTCCGGCGGCCGTAGCCGCGCGAAATGAGCGCCACACGATGGAACTGCGACATGTAGTCGAGCACCATCTCGGCCATCGGAGTCTTGCCCGTGCCGCCGACGGTGATGTTGCCGATGCAGATGACGGGCACGTCGAACCGCTCGCTCTTGAGGATCCCCCAGTCGAACAGACGGTGACGGAACGTCACTCCCGCTTTATAGAGCATGGCCACGGGGGCGAGCAGGCATTTGAGCATCGTAGAACCGATTAGAATATAAATCGTTCAAAGATAGTGATTTTTTCGGGGTTTCCAAAACAAAAGTCCCCAAACTCCGAAAACTTCGCACAAAAGAGCCCGGAAGATTCGATATTATCCCATTTTTTCCTACTTTTGTGCACTATGATGAAAACGATACGACTGACAACCATATGCGCCCTGCTCCTCGCAGCGGGCGCCTGCAACCGGACCGGCAGCCAGGAGTCCGCAACCGAAAACCGGGAGGAGGCCGAACCCCGGAACCTGCTCTACGGCATCGATGCGGACAACTACCGCACCGAAACGGGCGAGGTGGCCTCGGGCGAAACACTCGGCAAGATTCTCAACGGATATGGCGTTTCGGCCGTTCTGGTGGACCGTCTCGACAAGGCCTCGGCCGACGTCTTCCCCCTGCGGAACATCCGCGCAGGCCACAAATACACGGTCTTCATCCACGAGGACTCGCTCAATACGCCCCACCTCGACTACCTGGCCTACGAAACCTCGAACACCGACTATGTCGTCTTCGGCTTTGCCGATGATTCGGTGACGATCCGCAAGGACGAGAAGCCCTGCACGCTGCGCCGCATGAAGAAGAGCGCCGTGATCAACTCCTCGCTCTGGGGAGCCATCATGGAGCAGAACCTGCCCTATGCCCTGGCCGCCGAAATGGAGGACATCTACCAGTGGACGGTCGATTTCTTCGGCATCCAGAAGGGCGACCGCTTCACGGTGATCTACGACGAGCGCTTCATCGACGACTCGGTATCGGTGGGCATCGGCCGCATCTGGGGCGCCAAGTTCACGCAGGGCGACAAGGAGTACTACGCCATACCGTTCCGTCAGGGCGGCAAGATCCAGTACTGGGAGGCCAACGGAGCCAGCCTGCGCAAGCAGTTGCTCAAGGCCCCGCTCAAGTACACGCGGATCAGTTCGCGCTTCACCTACGCCCGCAAGCACCCGATCTACAAGGTCTACCGCCCCCACACGGGCGTCGATTACGCCGCCCCGAAAGGGACGCCCGTACACGCCGTGGCCGACGGTGTCGTGACCTTCAAGGGCTGGGGCGGCGGCGGTGGCAACACGCTGAAGATCAAACACCCCGGGAATCTGCAGACCGGATACCTCCACCTGAGCGGCTACGCCAAGGGTATCGCCGTGGGCACACACGTATCGCAGGGCCAGCTGATCGGCTACGTCGGCTCGACGGGAGCCTCGACAGGCCCGCACCTCGACTACCGGATCTGGAAGAACGGCAAACCGATCGACCCGCTGAAGGTGCCGCAGGAGCCGGCCGAACCGATCTCGAAGGAGAACCGCGCGCTGTTCGAGTTCGTCCGCGACCGCATCATGGCCGAGCTCAACGGCGAGGTAAAACCCGAAGAGCGGATCACGCAACTCGACTCGCTCGTACTCCCGGCAGCCGCTCCGGCAGCCGAGGGGACGGAGCAGAAGGAATAACCGAACCATGGAACGGACAGCTGTCATCATCGTGGCCGGAGGCCGCGGCCTGCGCTGCGGCGGGGCGTTGCCCAAGCAGTTCGCGCTGCTGGGCGGGATGCCCGTGCTGGGACGCACGATCAACCGCTTCGCACGGGCGCTTCCCGGAGCGGAGATTGTCGTCGTCCTGCCCGAGAGCCACATCGACTTCTGGAACAACCTCTCCGCACGGTTCGACGTGGCCCGCCACCGCACAACGGCCGGAGGCGAGGAGCGGTTCGACTCGGTCAAGCGCGGCTTAGAGGCCCTGCGAAGCCAGCCGGAACTGATTGCCGTGCAGGATGCCGTGCGTCCGCTGGCAAGCGAGGAGCTGATCCGCCGCGTCGTGAAGGCCGCCGCACGCCACGGAGCCGCCATCCCGGTCGTTGCGGCCGTCAATTCGTTCCGCGAGATTGTCGGCAGCGGAGAGCCGGAGGCCGGGATCGAGCCGTCGCGGATCATCGACCGGAGCCGCCTGCGGATCGTGCAGACGCCCCAGATCTTCGAGGCATGCCTCCTCCGCCGCGCCTACGACAGGGAACGACTCGACTCGTTCACCGACGACGCCTCGGTCGTCGAGGCGGACGGAACGCCCGTATGTCTGGTCGAGGGCGAACGCGGCAACCTGAAGATCACCACTCCCGAGGATTTCACCATCGCCGAGGCGCTGCTCGCCGCAGAAGAGGAGCGTGCCGCAGCGGCCGGCTGCACCGAATAACCCATGACCTCCATCTACAAATACCACTTCAGCCGAACGACGCTCTACTGGACGATCGTCTACCTGGCCGTCTTCGCCGGCCTGGGATGGGGACTCTACCACCTCTACGAAGGCGGTTACCTCTCGGCGTGGTTCACGTCGTTCATCGTGGCCCTGATCGCCCTGATGGCGCTGTCGATCCCGCGCAAGATCGTCGTCACGGACGAGACGGTCGAGGTCCGCTGCCTGCTCGACATCACCGAGATCCGCCGCAGCGAGATCGCCTCGGTCCGCCGTGTGGACAACAAGCGCATGAAGTGGTTCGTTCCGATCTTCGGAGGCTACGGCTTCTTCGGATACTACGGCCGGTTCCTCGACCTGCGCCGTTTCGACCGCGTGAAACTCTACGTCTCGGAGTGGAAGAACTTCGTCGAGATCACCGACATCTACGAGGAGCGCATCTACGTCTCGTGCTCCGATGCCGACCGCCTCGTGGCCGAGCTGATGCCGCCCGGAGGCAACCGCATCGACGAGGAGGAGATCGAGGTGGAGGCCGAAGAGAGGGCCCGCGAAGCCGGAGAAATGGGGCATCGGGAACCGGCGGAGGACGAAAAGAGGTAGACAAGAACCATCAAACGGGGAAAAGCCCCGACAGAAAAGAGGCCCGAAAGGGGGCATGAATTTTGGAATCGACAATCAACAACACCTAATCAAAAAACAAGAAAAAGATGAAAAAGTATCGTTGCACCGTATGCGAATGGATTTATGATCCCGAAGTAGGCGATCCGGAAGGCGGCATCGCACCCGGAACGGCTTTCGAAGACATTCCCGAGGATTGGGTCTGCCCGCTCTGCGGCGTCGGCAAAGACCAGTTCGAAGAGGTTGTGGAGTAACCGCAACCCGAGGCTGCCGGCTCTGCGAGGCGGCTTCTGATACAAGGCGGGGTGCTGTCCGACGGATGGCACCCCGCTTTGCATGCGATATGCAATCTGTCCCGGGAAAGATCCAGGACGGCGTCTGCCCCCACTTCGTCAGCCGAAGAAGGCAGACGGATATTCGACTGTCCCGTGTACTCCACACAAACCTCGGGCAGAAGTTCCACGGCAAGACAGCACTCATCCGGGGCCTCGAACGGGAACCGGATGCCAAAAGCGCTTGCTGGACAGTATCCGAAACGAGGATAATAGTCCGGATGCCCGACCAGCACAGCAGAATCGAACCCCAATGCGGCAGCCCGCGCATGCGCCTCACGCATCAGCCGCGAGCCGATTCCCCGACGCCAGCGATCGGGAGCCACGGAGAGTGGCGCAACGCCCAGCGCCGTTGTGCGTCCGACGCCGTCGGCAATGACGACCGGTGTGAGCAACACATGTCCCACAATCCGGTTGCACTCCTCGGCAACGAGAGACAATTCGGGAATGAACGTCGGAGCACTCCGCAACCGCGCTACCAACAGGTGCTCCGTATGGTCGCTGACCGCAAAATCGCGGAAAGCCGCCTCCACCAAAGCCTCGACACCGGTCCGGTCCGAAGCCTGTTCCTCTCTGACAATCATCGTCGAACATGCATTAAAATGAAGGCATCGGGTCCGTTCCCCGATAAGCGGGGAGGATCCGATGCCGCAGATGGTTGCAACGTCCCAAAGGTCAATTGACGTTGGGCAGGAACGAATAGTCGCGCGAATAGCCGAGCATCTGCTCCACGTAGTTGTTCGGATAGGAGATCTTTACATCGACGATCTTGCCGTCCTGCTCGACCAGCTCGTACTCGGGATTCACGAAGCCTCCGTAAGGCTCGATGCCCAGTGCGGCATAACGCTCGCGCACCTCGGCATGGAGCGTCGGATCGACCTTCACGCCGTAGCGCTCGACCAGATCCCGGCCCGCCTCGTAGTCGCCTTCGGACTTGATGCGCTGCATCTCGCACAGCAGCTCGCCGAAGAGCGAACGCAGCTTCTCGAAGTCATTGACCACTACATAGGTCTTGCCGTCCTGCTTCACCCACTCGATCACGTTGTCGGACTTGCCGCGCTCGTAGCACCACTCGGCAATCAGCTTGCGGTTGCGCATGTGCGACTCCTCGACGTTCTTGCCCGGCTCGATGCGCGCCAGCTGGGTCATCAGGCCGTTGAGAATGTAGTTGGCATAACCCGCCTTGGCCACGTCGAACGACGGCACGAGACCCAGCTCGACCATCTTCGGGTCGCCGAGGTAATAGAGGCCGAACAGGTCGGCACGCGCCTCCTCGAGCGTCGATCCGTAGCTGCGCAGCTCGGTACCGGTGACACCCGGAGCCAGCTGGCCCGATCCGTGGCCCAGACACTCGTGCAGGTCGGTGTGCAGGTCATCGGCCAGCTTGCCGTAGCGGTCCATCCGTTCGCGGTCCTCGGCGCGCAGCACGAACTCCTCGTCGAAGCCGTTGCCGTGGGCTGCACGGTCGTAGGCATAGGTGATGTTGTCGATGGTTACCGATTTCGAGCCGTGCTCCTTGCGGATCCAGTCGGCATTGGGCAGGTTGATGCCGATCGGCGTTGCGGGATAGCAGTCACCGCCGAGCATCGCCACGGTGATGACCTTGGCCGAGACACCCTTGACCTCCTTCTTGCGGTAGGCCGGATTGACGGGCGAATGGTCCTCGAACCACTGGGCATTCGACGAGATGACCTCCGTGCGGTGGCAGGCCGTCGAGTCGATGAAATTGACGTTGGCCTCCCACGAAGCCTTGTAGCCGAGCGGGTCGCCGTAGGTCTCGATGAAACCATTGACGAAATCGACGTTCGAAACCGTGTCGCGCACCCAGCCGATGTTGTAGCGGTCGAACTCCTTCAGGTCGCCGCTCTTATAATAGGAGATCAGGGCGGCGATGTTCTCCTTCTGCGGGCCCTCGGCCACCGACTCGGCCTTCTCGAGCCAGTAGACCACACGCTCGATCGCCGGCGAGTACATGCCGCCGACGCGCCACGTACGCTCGCTGAGCGTCCCCGTGGCGGGATCCTTCACCAGCTGCGAGTTCAGACCGTAGGAGATCGGCTCGGGATCGTTGCCGGCAGCAGCGGCCATCCCGGCATAGAAGGCCTCGGCCTCGGCCTGGTTCACCCCCGAGTAGTAGTTGCTCGACGAGGTGAGCAGCAGGTCCTCGCCGTCCGTCTGGTTGAGCCGCGTCGGATAGAGCGTCGGGTCGAAGATCGCCCGGCAAACATCGCCCCGCAGGGCGTTCAGCTCGCCGAAGCGCTCCTCGGGAATCGTCTCGATGACGTCGAGCAGGTAGCCCTCCGTGAACTCGGGGCGGAACTTGTCGTTCGAATAGTGGTGGTGGATGCCGTTGGCGAACCACACCTTCTTGAGGTATTTCTCGAGCGCCTTCCACTCGGCGGCCGTGCGGTCGCCGGTGTAGTTCTCATAGACGACCTCCAGCGTCCGCCGGACCGGAAGGTTCATGCGGCAGTTCTGGTCGTAGAGAATATCCCGGCCGCTCTTGGCAGCCTCGGCCAGGTAGTAGATGAGCTCCTTCTCGCGAAGGGGAAGCTCGTCGAATCCGGGCACTTCGTAGCGGATGACCTTGATGTCGTCGAAACGATCGACGATCCACGGTGCGTCGGCCCCGGCGGTGTCGCCGCACGAGGTCAGCGCGGAAATAGCGCATGTCATGGATGCAATGGTAATTATACGTTTCATGTGTTTGGTTTGTACGTTCCGCCAAAGATACGAAAAAAACGCTCTTCACCTACGCGCCCGGGGAGGGCCCTTGCACTTTTTTCACTATTTTTCTTCGTTTTGTCAGGGGTTATTTCTACCTTTGCCCCGCAATCGTTTCAAGCACAAGGATGAAAGTATTTACCAACGTCAGGGAGCTTCGCGCGGAGCTCGACCGGACGGAGCAGTCGGGAATCGGCTTCGTGCCGACGATGGGCGCGCTCCACGCCGGCCACCGCTCGCTCGTCGAACGCGCCCGCAGGGAGAATGCCACCGTGGTGGTGAGCGTCTTCGTGAATCCTACGCAGTTCAATGACAAGAACGACCTGCGCAACTACCCCCGAACCCCCGAAGCCGACGAGCGGCTGCTCGCCGAGGCCGGAGCCGACTTCGTGCTGATGCCGTCGGTCGAGGAGATCTACCCCGAGCCCGATACCCGCGTCTTCGATTTCGGGCAGGTGGACAAGGTCATGGAGGGAGCCACGCGCCCGGGACACTTCAACGGCGTGGCTCAGGTCGTAAGCCGCCTGTTCGACATCGTCCGCCCGGCCCGCGCCTACTTCGGCGAAAAGGATTTCCAGCAGATCGCCGTCATCAAGGCCATGGTCCGTCAGCTGGCCCTGCCGGTCGAGATCGTCGAGTGCCCGATCGTCCGCGGAGAGGACGGGCTGGCCCTCTCGTCGCGCAACACGCTCCTTGATGCCGCACACCGTGCCGCCGCACCGCACATCTACGCCACGCTGCGGCGTGCCGTGGAGAAGTCGCACGAGCTGACGCCCGACCGCCTGAAGAAGTGGGTCGTCGAGGAGGTCGAGCGCAACCCGCTGCTGAAGGTCATCTACTACCAGTCGGTCGATGCCCTCACGATGCAGGAGGTCGCCTCGTGGAGCGACTCGGAACGCATTCAGGGCTGCATCGCCGTGCAGGCCGGCGAGATCCGTTTAATCGACAACATCCGCATCCGATAATGAAATTCCAGATCGAAGTCATCAAATCGAAGATTCACCGCGTGACCGTCACGCAGGCCAATCTGAACTACGTCGGCAGCATCACCATCGACGAGGCGCTGCTCGAGGCCGCCAACATGATCGAGGGCGAGAAGGTCCAGATCATGGACATCAACAACGGCGAACGGTTCGAAACCTACATCATCAAGGGTGAGCGCGGCAGCGGCTGCATCTGCCTCAACGGCGCCGCAGCACGCAAGGTGCAGGTGGGCGACGTCGTGATCATCGCCTCCTACGCGCTGATGGATTTCGAGGACGCCAAGCAGTTCCGTCCGTGGGTGATCTTCCCCGATACGGAAACCAACCGGCTTGTCAAGTAATCCGAACGGACGCCACGCAGCGGCCGGACAGACAAAAATCTCCCTCCGAAAGGGAGATTTTTCATTTAAATTACTACCTTTGTTATCAGGTGCGGTCGCGGGACCGCACTGCCATTCATCACGATATGGACGTCGTACTTTCGATATGCGCCTTCCTGCTCGCCATACTCGGTATCGCGGGCTGCATCGTTCCGGCCCTCCCCGGCACGCTGCTCAGCTACGGAGGCCTGCTCTGCGCCTACTTCACCTCCTATTCGCAGATGAGCGCCTCGGCGCTCTGGATCTGGCTGGCCGTCTGCATCGCGGTCAGCGTGGCCGACTACGTGCTCCCGGCCTGGATGACCAAACGCTTCGGCGGCTCACGCGCCGGATCAATCGGCGCCACCGTCGGGGTATTCGTCGGGTTCTTCTTCCTGCCGCCCATCGGGATTATCCTCGGGCCGTTCCTCGGAGCCGTCATCGGCGAACTGATCAACAACCGCGACGAGCGGGCCAAGGCCCTGCTCGTCGGTTTCGGGTCGTTTCTCTCGTTCATCGTCGGGACAGGCATCAAGCTCATCGCCTCGATCGGCATCCTCGTCCACGTCTTCGCCGACACCTTCCCGGCCGTCAAGGAGTGGTTCGCAACGACATTTTCCAACATTTAACCATAACTGCCCATGAAAAGACTCCTCTTACTCGCAACCGTCGTCATGGCTCTGCTCGCCTCGTCGTGCAGCAAGTACAAGTACGAAACGGTACCGGGCGATCCGATGAAAACGCGGATCTACACCCTTCCGAACGGACTGAAGGTCTACATGAGCGTCAACAAGGAGACGCCCCGCATCCAGACCTACATCGCCGTCCGCGTCGGCGGCAAGAACGACCCGGCCGAGACCACCGGTCTGGCCCACTACTTCGAACACCTCATGTTCAAGGGTACGCCGAACTTCGGTACCTCGGACTACGAAGCCGAGAAACCGCTGCTCGATGAGATCGAGCAGCTCTTCGAGACCTACCGTCAGACGACGGACGAGGCCGAGCGTGCGGCGATCTACCACCGCATCGACTCGATCAGCTACGAAGCCTCGAAAATCTCGATCCCGAACGAATACGACAAGCTGATGGCCGCCATCGGCGCCAACGGCACCAACGCCTATACGTCGCAGGACATGACCGTCTACGTCGAGGACATCCCCTCGAACGAGGTCGAGAACTGGGCGAAGATCGAGGCCGACCGTTTCCGCAATCCCGTGATCCGCGGGTTCCACACCGAGCTGGAGACCATCTACGAGGAGAAGAACATGTCGCTCACACAGGACAGCCGCAAGGTATGGGAGGCCCTCGATGCCGCGCTCTTCCCCCACCATCCCTACGGCACGCAGACCGTGCTCGGGACGCAGGAGCACCTGAAGAATCCTTCGATCACCAACGTCAGGAACTACCACAAGACCTACTACGTGCCCAACAACATGGCCATCTGCCTCTCGGGTGACCTGAATCCCGACGAGGTGATCGCCTCGATCGACAAGTACTTCGGCGACATGGTGCCCAACGAGAACCTGCCGAAGCTCGAGTTCCAGCCCGAGGAGCCGATCACCGAGCCCGTCGTGCGCGAGGTATACGGTCTGGAGGCCGCCAACGTCCTGCTCGGATGGCGCCTGCCGGGAACCTCGACCGACAGCAACGACGTGGCACAGATCGCCGGCGCCATCCTCAACAACGGACAGGCCGGTCTGATCGACCTCGATCTGAACCAGCAGCAGAAGGTGCTCGGCGCCTACGGCGGCTACTCGGGACAGCCCGACTACAGTTCGTTCATCCTCGGCGGCAGACCCAAGGCCGGACAGTCGCTCGAGGAGGTCCGCGACCTGCTCCTCGCGGAGGTGGCCAAGCTCCGCTCGGGCGACTTCGACGAAAAGCTCATCGAGGCGTCGATCAACAACTTCAAGCTCTACATGATGCGCGCCCTCGAGGACAACAACTCGCGGGCCGACATGTACGTGCAGTCGTTCATCGCCGGCACCGACTGGGCCGACGAGGTGGCACAGCTCGACCGCATGAAGAAAATCACCAAGCAGGACGTCGTGGAGTGGGCAAACAAATACCTTGCTGAAAACGGCTACGTCATCATCTTCAAACGCGAGGGCGAGGACAAGAGCGTGCAGAAGATCGCCGCCCCGAAGATCACGCCGATCGCCACGAATCGCGACCAGCAGAGCGCCTTCCTCACCGAGATCCAGCAGTCGGAGGTGACGCCCATCGAGCCCGTCTTCGTCGATTACCAGAAGGAGATGGCGCAGTTCGACGTCCGCGACGGCATCCACGTCCTCTACAAGAAGAACGAACTGAACGACATCTTCACGCTGAACTACGTCTTCGATACGGGTACGGAGAACGACCCCACCCTTGCGCTGGCCTTCAACTACCTGAGTTATCTGGGCACCGGGTCCATGACGGCCGAGCAGATCGCCTCGGAGATGTACGACATCGCCTGCTCGTTCTCGATGGGAGCAGGCAGCAACCAGAGCACGATTTCGATCTCGGGACTGAGCGAGAACATGCCCCGGGCAATGGAGATCGTCGAGGGGCTGATCGCCGGGGCCGTGGCCGACGAGACCATCCTCGAAAACCTCAAGCAGGACCTGATCAAGTCGCGCGCCGATGCCAAGCTCAACCAGGGCCGGAATTTCGCAGCCCTGCAGCGCTACATGTTCTACGGCGAGGAGTACATCAAGCGGACCACCCTTTCGAACGAAGCGCTCTCGGCACTTGGGTCGGAAGAGC
>FR892007.1:20718-48654 GCA_000434235.1 Alistipes sp. CAG:268
GCTGATCGCCGCAGGCCGTGACCTGATGAACAAACAGCACGAGGTGCTCTACTACGGCCCGATGAGCGAAGAGCAGGTCAAGGGCAGCATTGCCGAGAGCCACAAGGCAGCCGAGGTGCTTGCGCCGCTCGAGAAGAGCTACCCGAAAAGACTGCTCACCGACAAGAGCAGCGTTGTGCTGGCCCAATACGACGCCAACCAGCTCTACTACCTGCAGTTCTCGAACCGCGGCGAGCTGTTCGACGTGAAGAACGATCCCGCCATCACGCTCTACAACGAGTATTTCGGCGGCAGCATGAACTCGATCTGCTTCCAGGAGATGCGCGAGGCCCGCGGTCTGGCATACACGGCCCAGGCATGGATCGGAGAGCCCTCGTTCGCCGATGACAACTACAGTTACATCGCCTTCATTGCCACACAGAACGACAAGATGCAGACCGCCATCGAGGCATTCGACGAGATCATCAACCAGATGCCCGAATCGGAAGCTGCCTTCCAGATCGCCAAGGAGGCCATCCTCACCCGCCTGCGCACCCAGCGCACCACGGGCGCCCATGTGCTGAACTCCTACCTCTCGCTGCGCCGGCTCGGACTCACGGAGGACCGCGACCGCCAGATCTTCGAAAAGGTGCAGGCAATGACGCTCGACGACGTGAAGGCCACACAGCAGCAGTGGGTCAAGGGCCGTCCCTACACCTACGGCATTTTAGGCGACATCAAGAACCTCGACCTGAACTACCTCAAGACGCTCGGTCCGATCCGCACCGTCTCGCAGGAGGAGATCTTCGGATACTGATCCCCGGCATCCGATGCAAAAGGCCCCGGGAGCTCGGCTTCCGGGGCCTTTTCGCTTTCCGCAAAGAGAAAGTCGAGCGGAAAGAGAAAGTCGAGCGGGGCGTTTCACGAGAGAGGAGGGTTTACGGGAAAGCCGCTTTCCGAAATGTTTTCCGAAAGGGAGTTCTCTATCCCGCAAAAAACGGCGCGGATCCCTTACAGGACCCGCGCCGCAATATGGATTCACCTGCCCGGACTGCAGCTGTCGGACAGGACCGCCGGTCAATAGCGGTAGTGCTCAGCCTTGTAGGGGCCCTCTTCGGGCACACCGATGTAGTCAGCCTGCTTACGGGTCAGGTGCGTCAGTTCGACGCCCAGGTTGTCCAGGTGCAGCCGGGCCACCTCCTCGTCGAGGTGCTTCGGCAGGCGGTAGACGCCCACCTCCAGATTCTTCTGCCAAAGCTCCATCTGCGCCAGGCACTGGTTCGTGAAGGAGTTCGACATGACAAACGACGGGTGTCCCGTGGCACAGCCGAGGTTCACCAGACGGCCTTCAGCCAGCACGAAAATCGAGTGGCCGTCGGGGAAGGTGTATTTGTCCACCTGCGGCTTGATGTTGGTCTTCACGGCATCCGAAGCCTCGAGACGCGCCATCTGGATCTCGTTGTCGAAGTGGCCGATGTTGCAGACGATCGCCTGGTCGCGCATCCGCTCCATGTGCTCGAGGGTGATGATGTCGCAGTTGCCCGTGCAGGTGACGTAGATGTTGCCTTCGGCGAGGGCGCTCTCGACGGTCTTCACCTCGAAGCCCTCCATGGCGGCCTGCAGCGCGCAGATCGGGTCGATCTCCGTAACGATCACCCGGGCGCCGTACGAACGCATCGAACGGGCGCAACCCTTGCCTACGTCGCCGTAGCCGCAGACGACAACCACCTTGCCGGCGATCATCACGTCCGTAGCACGCTTGATGCCGTCGGCCAGCGACTCGCGGCAGCCATAGAGGTTGTCGAACTTCGACTTCGTGCACGAGTCGTTCACGTTGATGGCCGGGACGAGCAGCTCGCCGGCAGCCTGCATCTGGTAGAGCCGGTGCACGCCCGTCGTGGTCTCCTCGCTCACACCGCGCCACTCGGCTACCGTGCGGTGCCACTTGTCGGGATCCTCGCCGAGCAGCTCGCGCAGCGTGCCGAGAATTACCTCCTCCTCGTAGGACGAGGGTACGACATCGAGCGTCGCGGCATCGTTCTCGGCCTTGTAACCCTTGTGGATGAGCAGCGTGGCATCGCCGCCGTCGTCCACGATCAGCTGCGGCCCTTTGCCCCCGGGGAACGAGAGGGCCATGGCCGTACACCACCAGTACTCGGGCAGCGTCTCGCCCTTCCAGGCAAAAACCGGAACACCCGCAGCGGCAATGGCCGCAGCGGCATGGTCCTGCGTCGAGAAGATGTTGCACGAGCACCAGCGCACGTCGGCGCCCAGCTCGACGAGCGTCTCGATCAGCACGGCCGTCTGGATCGTCATGTGCAGCGATCCCATCACCCGCACGCCCTTGAGCGGTTTCTGCGGGCCGTATTTGCGGCGCACGGCCATCAGGCCCGGCATTTCGTGTTCGGAGATCTCAATCTCCTTGCGCCCCCACTCGGCCAGCGACATGTCGGCCACCTTGTAGGGAAGTGTCAAATCCAAATACATATGCGTTATCCGTTAATCGATTTCAATATCTCTTCGCGGTCCTGTTCGATCCGGGAGCGGAGCTCCTCGACCGAGGCGAATTTCCGTTCGCCGCGGATCCGCTGCAGCAACTCAACCCGCAGGCGGCATCCGTAGAGTTCGCCCGTGAATCCGAAAATGTGGGTCTCCAACCGCCGTTCGGTCCCCCCGACCGACGGGTTGCGCCCCAGATTCGACATCGCGTCATACCGACGGCCCGCCACCTCAACACGCGAACGGTAGACTCCGTCGTCAAGCGACAGATCATCGGGCACCGACAGATTGGCCGTCGGGAAGCCCAGCTCGCGTCCCAGCCGCCGCCCGTGTTCCACGCACCCCTCGATCACGGCGAGCGGTGCGTTCCCGCATTCCATCCGCAACTCCGCCATCAGATCTTTTCAGTCAGTTTGCGGACCAGCCGGAACTGGGAGAAGAACTCCTTGGCAAAGACCCGGATGACCGTATACGAAGGGATGGCCAGCAGCATGCCGAGAATACCGGCCAGCGATCCGGCGATGAGAATCACGAGGAAAACCTCGAGCGGATGGGCCTTCACCCGCTCGGAATAGAGCGTCGGCTGCAGGACGAAGTCATCCAGGCCCTTGAGGATCAGCAGCGAGCCGACGATAACCGTCACCGTATGGCCGACGGAAAGGTCTCCGATCGGCGTCACGATACCGACGAACACCGAGATGATTCCGCCGATGAGCGGTCCGGCATAGGGTACGACATTCATCACACCCATCACCAGCCCGATGAATGCGGCATCGGCCGCCTTCATCCCGAAGGCCATCATCGTGAGCGAGATGATGACCATCAGCAGCAGGCTCTCCGAGAGGATGCCCGTAAAATAGCGGGCGAGCAGTACCGTCACGGAGTCGAGCGCCCGGGTGATGTTGTCGTGGTAACGTTCCGGGAAGACCGACGTGACCATCGTGTAGAAGAGCCCGTCGTCCTTGAGGAAGAAGAAGGTGATGAACGAGATCGAGAAGATCGCGATGACCGACGAAAGCACCACGCCGACGATCGACGAGAAGAGCGCATTGAGCGAATCGAGGTCGATCACCTGCCGCAGCGTCTGCGTCAGGGCCTCGGAGAGCGAGAAGGTGCTCGACGGCTGGGCGAAAAGCGACTGCAGGTACTCCTGGGCCCGCGACAAGGGCTCCTCGATCGATGCTACGACCGTGGCGAAATCGACATGTGCGAACTGGTTCAGCTTGTTGAAGACCAGCGGCACGAAGAGCGAGCAGAGCGTGGTGAAGACGATCCAGATGACCACGAGCGTACAAAGGGCCGCCAGCCAGCGCGGAATGCGCCAGCCTCGGATCTCCATCCCGGTGAGGCGGCTGACCAGCGGCCGTCCCATGACGGCCAGTACGGCCGAGACGAGGATATAGACGACGATCGACGAGAAGTACCAGATCAGGTACAGCGCAACGACCGCGACGGCCGCACCGGCGAGGAATCGGAAAAAGGTCTGGGGTGTCGTCGTCATGTCCGGTCGGGTATCAGTCGTCGGTGCGCTCCCTGCGCAGCCGTGCAATCGGCGTCAGCGAACCCACGACGGGATCGCCGATCTCCACGAGCAGCTCACTGTCCTTCGGCACCAGCACATCGACGCGCGAGCCGAACTTGATGAAGCCGCAGACGCTGTTCTGCTCGACGGCATGCCCTACTTTCATGTAGGAGATGATGCGCCGCGCAATCAGTCCGGCGATCTGGCGGAAGAGGATCTGCTGTCCCGAGGGCATCCGCACAACGGTGGTCGTACGCTCGTTCTCGGTCGAGGACTTCGGGTGCCAGGCCACCAGGAAACGGCCCGGATGGTACTTGAAGTACTCCACCACACCGCCTACGGGCACCCAGTTCATGTGGATGTTCGTGATCGACATGAAGATCGAGATCTGCAGCATCTCGCGACCGAGGTACTCGGTCTCCTGCACGTTCTCCGTCACAACGACACGCCCGTCGCACGGGGCGAAGACCAGATCGGCATCGTGGATCCGCACCCGGCGGGGTTCGCGGAAAAACGCCACGATGAAGAACCAGAAGAGCAGCAGGAACACCGTTCCGCTCCACAGCAGCACCACACTCGCATCGCTCTCGAGCAACCGGTAAAACACCCACCAGATAAGCAGGCAAACGACGCCCGAGACGCCGATGATCTTGTAGCCTTCCTTGTTTATTCTCATAACTCCGTCAGTTTGCAGTTACATAACAAATAACATATAGACCAGCACGAAGGGTGCGGCGACCAGCATGGCGTCGAAACGGTCGAGCACTCCCCCGTGTCCGGGGATCAGGCGACCCGAATCCTTGACGCCCGCGGACCGCTTGAACATCGACTCCGTAAGGTCGCCCAGCACGCCCGTCACGGCGGCGACAAGCGCCAGGCCCATCCAGGCCGCATAGCTTTCGTCGAGCACCCGGGCGCCGACAAGCCCCATGACCACGGCACCGGCCAGGCCGCCGAAGAATCCCTCCCACGACTTCTTGGGCGAGAGCCGCTCGCAGAGGCGGTGCCGCCCGAAGGCCATGCCCACCAGATAGGCGAAGACGTCGTTAGCCCAGATGATGAAGATGAACAGAAGCATGATCGCCGGCGACCACGGCTCCTCACCCTGCATCGGGATGTAACACATCAGCGAAACGGGCAGCGCCACATAGGCCACGCCCGTCAGCGTCGCCCCGATATTCCCCATGGGGTCGGTTCCCTCCCGGAAGAGCTCCCGGATGAAGACCAGGAATAACAGCAGCAACCCGAAACCGAGCATCGGAATCAGGTTGGCGGAGAAGAGATCGAAAACGGACTCGGAGACCACGGCAAAATTCGCAGCGAAGAGGATGACGCCGGCCAGCATGCCGATCAGCCGCTGCGGCTGCGCGCCCCGGGCGGCGGCCAGTGTGTAGAATTCATGCATTCCACAAAGCAGGATCACCAGCAGCAGAGCTCCGAAGCTCCACTGCGACCAGCAGACGGCACCCAGCATGATCGCCGCGAGGACGATCCCGCTCAGGGTCCGCACCGCAAGGTTCTTCATCTTTTCACTCATTCGGTTTCAGGTGTGTTTTGTCGTTCGGTTGGTCACTTCTTCGCTTCGGAAGCCGCCCCGTCAGCCGGGCTCTCCTGAGCTTCGTCTTTCACGGCCCCGGCCTCCGCCACGGCCGTTGCGGCAGTGGCTGCGGCTGCAGGCTCCCCACCCTCGGCGGCCTTCTTCCCGGCCTCGCGGCGCTCGCGCTCGATATCCTTCTTGCGCTTACCGAAGATGCGTTCCACGTCCTCGGTGAAAACCACTTCGCGCTCGAGAAGCAGCTCGGCCAGCTGTTTCAGGCCGTCGGCATGCTCCGTCAGAACCCGTTCGGCCATGGCGTATGCCTCACCGATGACCCGCTTGGTCTCGGCATCGATCTGCTGGGCCGTCAGTTCGGAGTAGGGTTTGGTGAAGGCCATGTCGCTTTGGCCCGTCGAATCGTAATAGGAGAGCGTGCCGACATTGTCGCTCATGCCGTAGTAGGCCACCATGGCATAGGCCTGCTTGGTAACCCGCTCCAGGTCGTTCAGTGCACCGGTCGAAACCTCGCCGAAGGTCAGCCGCTCGGAAACCCGTCCGCCGAGCGTGGCGGCCAGTTCGTCCATCATCTGCTCGCGCGTGGTGATCTGCCGCTCCTCGGGCAAGTACCAGGCGGCACCGAGCGCCTTGCCGCGCGGGATGATCGTCACCTTGATCAGCGGGCTGGCATTCTCGAGGATCCAGCTTACGGTGGCGTGTCCGGCCTCGTGGTAGGCTATTACGCGCTTCTCCTCGTCGGTGATGATCTTGTTCTTGCGCTCCAGGCCGCCTACAATGCGGTCGATGGCGGCCAGGAAGTCCTCCTTCGAGATGAATTTCTTGTTGTGCCGGGCGGCGATCAGGGCCGCCTCGTTGCAGACGTTGGCGATATCGGCTCCGGAGAAACCGGGGGTCTGACGTGCCAGGAACGAACGGTCGAGCGCCGGATCGAGTTTCAACGGACGCAGATGGACGTTGAAGATCTCCTCGCGCTCCTTCACGTCGGGAAGGCCCACCTCGATCTGACGGTCGAAACGTCCGGCGCGCATGAGCGCCTTGTCCAGGATGTCGGCACGGTTGGTCGCCGCAAGGACGATGACACCCGTATTGGTCTGGAAACCGTCCATCTCCGTAAGGAGCTGGTTCAGCGTATTTTCGCGCTCGTCGTTGCCCGAAAAGCCGGCATTCTTGCCGCGGGCCCGGCCAATGGCGTCGATCTCGTCGATGAAGACGATGCAGGGGGCCTTCTGCTTGGCCTGTTCGAAAAGGTCGCGCACGCGAGAGGCTCCCACGCCGACGAACATCTCGACGAAATCGGAGCCCGAGATCGAGAGGAACGGCACGTTCGCCTCACCGGCCACGGCCTTGGCCAGCAGCGTCTTGCCGGTTCCCGGAGGGCCCACGAGCAGCGCCCCCTTCGGGATCTTGGCACCCAGCTCCTTGTATTTGTCGGCCTTCTTGAGGAAATCGACGATCTCCATGATCTCGACCTTGGCCTCCTCGAGTCCGGCCACGTCCTTGAACGTCACGCGCTTCGAATTGTCCTTGTCGAAAACCTGCGCCTTGGCCTTGCCCACATTCATGATGCCGCCTCCGCCGCCGGCCCCGCCTCCGCGGGCCATCGAACGCATGATGAAGAACCACGCTCCGATGATGATCACCCACGGCAGCAGGTTGATCAGCACCGAGGTCCAGTCGTTCTTCTCGTTCTTGTAGACCACCGGGACACTTCGTCCCGAAGCCGTCTCGGCGGCCTGAAGGTCCTCGCGGAAGGAGTCCACCGACCCGATCGTGAAGACAAACTGCACGCCCGACTCGGGCAGGCGCGCAAACTGCTTGTTCTGCGCATCGTTACGGTAACGCTCGATCGCCTCTTTCGTCAGGTAGACCTGAGCCTGGTCGCGGTTCACGATCTGGATGCGCTCCACATCGCCCTGCTCGACCATCCGCTCGACCGACGACCAGTCGCTCGGAAGCGGCGCATCGCTGCCGTTGCCGATGATCGCCCAGCCGATGATGAATACCGCAGCCAGACCGTAGAGCCAGAAAAACGAGGGCCGCGGCATGTTCATGTTCATCCGGGGATTGTTCCGGTTGTTATTCTTGTTTTTATCCTGCTGTGCCATAAATCGTTACTCTTCGTATTCGTACTTCACCATCGGGGCGTCGGCCCACAGTTCCTCGAGTTTGTAGAAACTGCGCAGGTCGGTCTGGAAGATATGCACCACGACATCCACGTAGTCCATGGCAATCCACAAGGCATTCTGCTGCCCCTCGATGCGCCAGACCTTCTCGCCCAGCGTCTCGAGCACCTTCTCCTCGATGCCGTCGGCGATAGCCGCCACCTGCGTCGTGGAATCGGCATTGCAGACCACGAAGTGCGAACAGATTGCGCCGTCGAATCCCGAGAGGTCCAACGATACAATATTCTTACCTTTTTTATCTTCAATCGCGCTGACGATCGTTTCGATCAGTTTGTCCATATTCATTGCGTTGCGTGTATATAACCTTGCAAAGGTAGGAAAAGAGATCGAGATTTGAAAATAACGGCCCAAAAATCGGCACCACATGCAGTCGAAAGAGGTCAGCCCGGCCGAAACGGAAGTGGGCCGGCAAAAGGAGTCCCCACCCGGCATACAGTCGAAAGCGCTGTAACGCAGAGGCATAAATTCCCCGTACCCTTTTCGGCATTCCGCACGGCGCCCCCTGCAACGGAAGATGCCGGCTCTGCACCGGACAAAAAAACGCCGGAAAAATTTGCAGGTGCGACCAAATGTTCGTATATTTGCGAACAACACCGGAAAACAAGTGACAACGAAAGGCTATACGGAACACGAGGAACAGATCGCCCGCTTTGCCAAAGCGATGGGCCATCCTGCCCGGATGGCCATCCTGCACTTTCTTGCCTCGCAGCAGAGTTGCTTTTTCGGGGAGATCCACGAAGTACTGCCCATAGCCAAGGCCACCGTCTCGCAACACCTTAAGGAGTTGAAGGAGGCCGGACTGATCCAGGGCGAGATCGAGGCCCCGAAGGTACGTTACTGCATCAACCGCAGCAACTGGCTTCTGGCCCGCGACCTGTTCGCCGAATTTTTCCGCGAAGGACACACCGACGGCCGCCCCCACGATTCGTGTTGCGGATAGCTCTTTTTTTGCCTCAAATGTTCGTAATTCGACGAACTACATACATTAATAACAATAAAAACAAACGCAAATGGAGATCAAGGTATTGGGAACGGGATGCGCCGGATGCAGGGCGCTGTATGAAACGGTATGCAAGGTGGTTGCCGAAACAGGACTCGACGCTACGGTCGTCAAGGAGGAGGAGATCACGAAGATCCTGGAATACGGTGTATACTCACTGCCGGCGCTGGTCGTGGAGGGCAAGGTGGCAGCTGCGGGAGGCCGGCTCTCGGCCGCCGAGGTCAAAAAACTGTTGGTACGATGATCCGCCGCATCCTTCCGATCCTCCTGCTGCTCACGGCCTGCAGCGGGAACGGCAGCCGGAGCGGCGACACGAATGCCGCCCCGGAGACAAGGCATACCGACACACGGGAGACGGTGCAAACCTCCGCCACCGACCGAGTGCAGGTGCTCTACTTCCACGGCCGGAAACGCTGCGCCACCTGCAACGCCATCGAGCGGCTGACCCGGGAGACCGTCGAACGGCTCGGCGAGAAGAAGGTCGGAATACGGATTCTGGAGATCGGGCAGAACGAAGAGCTGGCCGAACAATACGGAGTGATGTGGTCCTCGCTGCTCCTCGTGCGCAACGACACGGTGAAAAACCTGACCCGTACGGCATTCGAGTTGGCCAAAAGCCGGCCCGAAACATTCAAGGCGCGCCTCACGGAGGCCATAGAGCACTTCGCCGAATAGAGATGGAGCCCCTGCAACACCTGCTCGACGGCAGCACGACGCCGCTGTGGAGCGCCCTGCTGCTGGGACTGATGACGGCCGTCAGCCCCTGTCCGCTGGCTACGAACATCGCCGCCGTCGGATACATCGGCCACAATGCGGAGAACCGCCACCGCGTTTTTCTCGCCGGGCTGTGCTACACGCTCGGCCGGATACTCGCCTGCACCGCACTCGGCATCGCTCTGATTCCCCTGCTGCGCCGGGGCGCCAGCCTCTTTGCCGTCGAGCGGCTGCTGGCCCGGTACGGCGAGGTGCTGTTGCCCGCCACCCTGCTGCTCTTCGGAGTGCTGCTGCTCTTCGGCGATCGCCTGTCGCTGCCGCTTCGCGGCGGCAGCGGCAGAAAGGTGCTCCGCTGCAACGGCTGCGGAGGAGCGCTGCTTCTGGGCATTCTCTTCTCGCTGACCTTCTGTCCCACCAGCGCCCTGCTCTATTTCGGAATGCTGCTCCCGATGGCGGCAGCCGAACCGGCCGGGTGGATGCTGCCCGCACTCTATGCTGCGGCTGCGGGACTGCCCGTCGCGGCCGCAGCCTGGATTCTGGCATACGGGGCCTCAAGAATCGGGACCTTCTACAACCGCATGCAGAGTCTGCAGCGGGGACTTACCCGCCTGGTCGGAGGAGGCATGATCCTCGCCGGAATCTACTACACCGCAACCGGAATTCTCTGAATGGTTTGACCTCAAAATACCGACACACATGATTGACCGCCTTGCCGCATGGCTCGTCTACGACCTCTTCGGACTCGATCCGGCGAGCCGTCTCGGAACCTCGGTGCATTTCTTTTTCTACGACACCGTAAAGATCATCCTGCTGCTCATCATCATCGGGACAGCCATGGGGATCGTCAATGCCTACTTCCCGATCGAACGCCTGCGGCGCTTTCTCTCGCACCGGCGTCTCTTCGGCCTGCAGTACCTGCTCGCCGCACTGTTCGGAGCCGTCACCCCCTTCTGCTCCTGTTCGTCGATCCCCCTCTTCATCGGATTCGTCAAGGGAGGTATCCCGCTCGGCGTCACCTTCGCCTTCCTGATCACCTCCCCGCTGGTGAACGAGGTCGCCGTAGCGCTCCTGCTCGGATCGTTCGGGGTGCGTACCACACTCATCTACGTGGCCAGCGGCCTGCTGCTCGGTACGGTCGGGGGATTCGTGCTGGGCCGGCTCCGGCTCGAACGCCACCTCTCGCCCTGGGTCAAGGCCCTGCAGGCAAGTTCGGACAGGCAGGCCGAGGCCTGGGAACGGCAGCACACACCCTTTATCCGGCGGCTGCCCGCCATCCTGCACGAGGCTCTGGGCATCCTGCGCGGTGTCATAATATATGTCCTCGTCGGCATCGGCGTCGGCGCCGCGATGCACGGATACGTGCCCGAAGGCTTCTTCTCCCGCTACCTCTCCCCGTCAAACCCGCTGGCCGTGCCGCTGGCCGTACTCTGCGCCGTACCGATGTATGCCAATGCCGCGGGGATCGTACCCGTGATCCAGGTCTTCGTCGCCAAAGGGGTGCCGCTCGGCACGGCCCTGGCCTTCATGATGGCCGTCGTGGGGCTCTCGCTTCCCGAAGCCACGATGCTCAAGAAGGCGATGACGTGGCGGCTTACCGCCATCTTTTTCGGAACGGTCACCCTGTTCATCATCCTCTCGGGCTACCTGTTCAACCTGATACTGTAACGGCAGGATTCGGTCTCCCGAGTCCTGCCGTCCATGTGGCTGAGGCCGGTCTCCGCCTCAAGACTCCGACGTGCCGACGTTGGCCAGAATCGTCTCGATGAGCGCCCGGATGATCGAGTTCTTGACATAGGTCCGACGCACGGCCACGGCGATCTTGCGCGACGTGGCCCCCTTGGCCAGCGTCTTCAGCCGGTCGAGGTGGTCGGCGGGGATGTATTCGACGGCCATCTCGGGGATGATCGTCAGGCACGACGTGCAATCGACGATGCGCATCAGCGTGTCGAGCGACCCCGACTCGAAGGTGTAGTGGGCCGGCATCGACCGCCGGGCCTGGCACAGTTCGATGATCTGGTCGCGCATGCAGTTGCCGGGGCTGAGGATCACCAGATCCTTCAGGTCGATCTCTTCGATGCGTATGTTCTGCCGCTCATAAAGCGGATTTTCGGGCGAAACGTAGGCATAGAACCGGTCGCTGAAAAGCTCCTGCTCGAGAATCCCCTCGCCGCACGTGCCGCTGGCCACCAGCGCCGCATCGATGCGGTCGCGCTTGAGCGCCTCGACGATCTCCGAGGTGATCATCTCCGAGATCTCGAGTTCGACCTTCGGATAGTCGCGCACGAAGGCCGGGATGAACTTGTGCAGCAGGTAGGGGGCAATGGTCGGGATGACACCCAGACGCAGCTTTCCGGCCGTCTCGCCCTTCAGCTCGGCGACCGCTTCGCGGATGCCGTTGTAGGCCCGCAGCGTCTCGCGTGCCTGCTCCATGACCACCTCGCCCGCCTCGGTGGGGATGACCGGCTTCTTCGAGCGGTCGAGCAGCACCACGCCCAGCTCCTCCTCGAGCGCCTTGACCTGCATGCTCAACGAGGGCTGCGTCACGAAACAATGCTCGGCGGCAAGCGAGAAACTGCCGCAGTTGGCCACAGCCAGCAGGTATTCGAGTTGGATGATTGTCATAAGCGATCTTCTATTTGCCGAGGCGAATATATCAAAAAAAACTATATCCGGCAACTTTTTTAGGTCGCGCGCGCGGTTTTTCGTAAGTTTGCGTCCAATGAATCCGCCCTGAAGCGGAATGCACGCCCGAAGCGGGGGCCGCAAGGCGGTCCCGACCGTTGCAGGGTGTACCACGAAACAAACACCGAAACCGAAACAATGGGAAAAATCATCCTCACGGGCGACCGTCCTACGGGCCGCCTCCACCTGGGGCACTATGTGGGTTCGCTCCGCCGCCGTGTCGAATTGCAGAACTCCGGGCAGTTCGAGAAGATATTCATCATGATCGCCGACGCACAGGCGCTCACCGACAACGCCGACAACCCCGAGAAGGTGCGGCAGAACATCATCGAGGTGGCGCTCGACTACCTATCGGCAGGCCTCGACCCCCGGAAATCGACGCTCTTCATCCAGTCGCAGGTCCCCGAACTGTGCGAGCTGGCCTTCTACTACATGAATCTCGTGACGGTGCAGCGCCTCCAGCGCAACCCGACCGTCAAGGCCGAGATCACGCTCCGCGGATTTGCCGAGGGGGCCGTCGAGGGCGACACCGCACAGCGGCCCGGCATCCCCGTCGGCTTCTTCACCTACCCCATCAGCCAGGCCTCGGACATCACGGCCTTCAAGGCCACGACGGTCCCGGCGGGCGAGGACCAGGAGCCGATGATCGAGCAGACGCGCGAGATCGTGCACAAGTTCAACTCGGTCTACGGGCCGACCCTCGTCGAACCGGAGATCCTGCTGCCCGACAACGCCGCCTGCATGCGTCTGCCGGGAACCGACGGCAAGGCCAAGATGTCCAAGTCGCTGGGCAACTGCATCTACCTGTCGGATACGGCCGACGAGGTCAAGAAGAAGGTCATGGGCATGTACACCGACCCGGACCACCTGCGGGTGGAGGATCCGGGCAAGGTCGAGGGCAACACGGTCTTCACCTACCTCGACGCCTTCTGCCGTGAGGAGCACTTCGCCAAGTACCTGCCCGACTACGCCTCGCTCGACGAGCTGAAGGCCCACTACCGCCGCGGCGGCCTGGGCGACGTGAAGGTCAAACGGCTGCTGATCGCCGTGCTCAACGAGACACTCGACCCGATCCGCGCCCGCCGCAAGGAGTTCGAAGGCCGCATCGGCGAGGTCTACGACATCCTACGCGCCGGATCGGAGAGGGCCCGTGCCGCAGCGGCCGAGACCCTTGCCGAGGTGCGCCGCGCCATGCGCATCGACTACTTCGAGGACAAGGAACTCATCGAGGAGCAGGCCCGCCACTACGCCCGGCAGGCGGAATAGACTCCCCGGGAGCCGGGCCTCACCCGAGACCGGACATAAATCCGGACCGCTGCCGCAGCGGGGCGATCGCCCCGCATGGCGGCTGCCGAAGCCCGCAAACCATAAACCATTGACCGACATGCGTTTCCGCGCCGACCGTATCTACCCGCTGTTCCTCCGCCTGACGCGGAGGCTCTCCAACCGCCAGATGATGATGCTTCTGGCGGTGGTTGTCGGCGTGCTTGCCGGAATTGGCACCTATCTGTTCGAGATTCTGCTCTATGCCATCAAGAACGGACTGACGAACTGGTTTCCGGTGGACAGCGCCCACTTCCTCTTCCTGATCTACCCCGCCGTGGGCATCATCCTGGCCACGCTGTTCGTCAAATACATAGTGCGCGACAATATCTCCGAAGGGGTGACCCGTGTGCTCTACGCCATGTCGAGCCGCAACTCGCGCATCGCCGCGCACAACTGCTGGACCTCGGTCGTCGGCGGCGCCACGACCATCGGATTCGGCGGATCGGTCGGTCCCGAGGCCCCGATCGTGCTGACCGGAGCCGCCATCGGCTCGAACATCGGCCGCCTGGCCCGCCTCAACTACAAGAACTCCACGCTGCTGCTCTGCTGCGGCGCCGGCGCCGCACTGGCCGCCATCTTCAAGGCCCCGATCACGGGCGTGGTCTTCGTGCTGGAGATCCTGATGCTCGACATCACCGCCGGATCGGTCATCCCGCTGCTCATCTCCTCGGTCACCGCCACGACGATGGCCTTCATGCTCCGCGGCTTCGACCCCATCCTGGCCGTCACGCTCGCCCCGCAGGACGCCTTCGAACTGTGGCAGATCCCGCTGTTCATCCTGCTCGGCATGCTCTGCGGGCTGATGGCCTGGTACTTCACCTCGATGAACTCGCGCGTGGGCAACTTCTTCAAGGGAATCGACCGGCAGTGGAAAAAGTGGCTCTGGGGCGGCGTCATCCTCGGCGTGCTGATCTTCATCTTCCCGCCCCTCTACGGCGAGGGATACGAGGGATTCACCGCACTGATGCACGGAAAAACCGAGACGCTGTTCGACAACTCGCTCTTCTACCGCTTCCGCGGAATCGACTGGGTGGTCATCCTCTTCATCATCGCCACGATGTTCTTCAAGGTCATCGCCATGGCCTCGACCAACGCCGCGGGAGGCGTGGGCGGAACATTCGCCCCGTCGCTGTTCGTCGGCGCCTTCACCGGCGCGACCCTCGCGCTGGTATGCAACATGCTCTTCCACTGGGAGGTGTCGGTCGTCTCGTTCACGCTGGTGGGCATGGCCGGCGTGATGGCCGGCGTGATGAACGCCCCCCTGACATCGATCTTCCTCATCGCCGAACTCTCGAACGGCTACGGGCTCTTCATCCCGCTGATGATCACCGCCTGCATCTCGTTCGCCGTGAACTACTGGCTCGATCCCGACTCGATCTACACCAAACAGCTCCGGCAGAAGGGCGAGCTGCTCACGCACGACAAGGATCAGTCGGTATTCGTCTTCCTGAAGCTCGACGAGCTGATGGAGACCGACTTCCTGCGCATCAAGGAGAACATCACGCTCGGCGACATCGTTCACATCATCTCGACGGCGCGCCGCAACATCTTCCCCGTGATCGACAACTTCGGACGGCTGCTGGGCGTCGTGCAGCTCGACGACCTGCGCGAGGACATGTTCAAGCCCGAAAAGTACGGCCGGCCGATCTCGGACTACATGATCCAGCCGCCCGACAAGATCCTCGAACACGAGTCGATCATGAGCGTCATGGAGAAGTTCGAGGACAAACACACGTGGATGCTGCCCGTCGTGGACAAGAAGAACCGCTATCTGGGCTTCATCTCCAAGTCGCGCATCCTGAACGCCTACCGCGAACAACTCGTAAAAATCCAGCAATAACATGGAAACCGGAACCTGTCCGTGGGCCGACGAACTCGACTGTGCCGTCACGGTGTGCGACACGCAAGGGGTGGTCGTCTACCAGAACGCACGCTCGCGTGCGGTGAACGGCGACGTGCGGGGCCGCTCGATGCTCCCCTGCCACAGCGAACGCTCGCGCGCGATCATCGCACGGCTGCTCGAAACCGGAGGAAAGAATGTCTACACGATCGAGAAGCGGGGTGTCCGCAAGCTGATCTACCAGACCGTCTGGCGCGACGAATCGGGCGCGGTCCGCGGCCTGGTGGAGTTCTCGATGGAGATTCCCGAGACCATGCCCCACTACATCCGAAACTGAAAAACGGCAGGACAGATGCTACATTTCGACTGCGACTACATGGAAGGGGCGCATCCCGAAGTGATGCGCCGCCTCGCCGAAACCAATCTCGAGCAGAGTGCGGGGTACGGCTGCGACCTCCATACGGAACACGCCCGGGAGCTCATCCGCCAGGCCTGCGGAACCCCGCAGGCCGAGGTGCACTTTCTGGTCGGCGGCACCCAGACCAACGCCACGGTCATCGACGGATTGCTGCGGCGTCACGAAGGGGTGCTGGCGGCCGATTCGGGGCACATCAACGTCCACGAGGCCGGGGCGATCGAAGCCTCGGGGCACAAGGTCCTCGTGTTGCCCGGCGACGAGGGCAAGGTGCGGGCCCGCGACGTCGAACAATACATCGACTCCTTCTACCGCGACGAAACCTGGCCCCACATGGTGGCCCCGGGAATGCTCTACATATCGCATCCCACGGAGTTCGGCACGCTGTACAGACTCGAGGAGCTGGAGGCGCTCCACCGTGTCTGCCGGAGCCGCTCCATCGCCCTCTACCTCGACGGCGCACGGCTCGGATACGGGCTGGCCGCCGACGGCAATACGGTCACGCTCCGCGACATCGCCCGCCTGTGCGACGTCTTCTACATCGGAGGCACGAAGGTCGGCACGCTCTTCGGCGAGGCGGTGGTCATCACCCGTCCGGAACTCATGCCGCACTTCTTCACCCTCGTCAAGCAGCACGGAGCCCTGCTGGCCAAGGGACGGCTGCTGGGCGTTCAGTTCGAAACCCTCTTTACGGACAACCTCTACCTGCGGATCGCGCGCCAGGCCATCACGACGGCCCGGAAACTGAAAGAGGCGTTCCGGGCCAGGGGCTACCGCCTCTGGATCGATTCGCCGACCAACCAGCAGTTCTTCGTACTTCCGAACCAAGAAATCGACCGGCTGAGCCAATATGCATCCTTCGAGGTGTGGGGGCCGCGCGGCGAGGAGGAGTCCATCGTGCGCTTCGTCACCAGCTGGGCCACCGACGAACGGCAGATCGACGAACTGATCGCCCGGCTCTGAAGATTCCCGTGCGTCAGCACGCGCAACCAA
Organism: Alistipes sp. CAG:268; assembly: GCA_000434235.1. GTDB lineage: Bacteria > Bacteroidota > Bacteroidia > Bacteroidales > Rikenellaceae > Alistipes > Alistipes avistercoris. The sequence continues at coordinate 37,427 of FR892007.1, forward strand.
ACGCCCCGGCTCTCCCATACGGCATTCCGGCAGCGGACAAGTTCCGCCGCCGGAATCTGTTTTATGGCACAGACCACATTTTTTTGTCACGTATATTTGTTATTTTGTAAAGTTTATTTTACATTTGCAGCAGCAGGCGGGAGAAGTGCGCACCTCCGGCAGCCTGCCGCAACGACAAAAAACAACGACCATGAACAGAATCATCCTGCTGCCCTACCCGTTCAAGCGAATCGGATGGGCCCTCTTCATCCCGACCGCCCTCTTCGGCATTTTGATGGCCATCGACGGGTTCAACGGATTCCCCTCTTTCCTGCTGCCCGGCGATGCGGGATCGAGTTCGACGCTGGATGCCGTCAGCAACAACATCGTGCTGATCGGCGTGCTCGCCGGCTCGCTGCTCATAACCTGTTCGCGCGAGCGGATCGAGGACGAACTCATCGGCCGCATCCGCCTCAACGCCCTGCTTGTGGCCCTCTACATCAACATCCTCTGGGCGGTCATCGCGTCCCTGGCGCTCTACAACCTCGACTATCTCTACGTGATGGTCATCAACCTGGTGAGCCTGCCGGTTCTTTTTCTCATTATCGAACGGGTGCTGCTGTGGCGCCTGAGAAAGGAGGCCTCGCATGAAGAATAGGATCCGGGTCGAACGCGCCGAGGTGCGCATGACCCAGCAGCAGCTGGCCGATGCCGTGGGCGTAAGCCGCCAGACGATCAACGCCATCGAGGCAGGGAAGTTCATCCCCTCGACGGTGCTGGCGCTGAAGATCGCCCGCCGGTTCGGCAAACCCGTCGAGGAGATCTTCCAACTCGAGGAGGGGGAGTGACCGCGTCCCCGACAAACGAAAGAGGAGGCCCCAGGCAGTCGCCTGAGGCTTCCTCTTTCGATTCGTCCCGACCGGTCGCAGGGATTCGCCCTTGCGGACGGAACGGCAGGAGATGCCCGCACCAGGGGGGGGGTCAGAGCTTGATGTCGTAGATCTGGATCACGCCGATGAGCTTGCCCGCCGCATCGGTCACCAACAGCGAAGTCACCTTGTTGCGGGTCATGAGCCGCTCGGCCTCGATGAGTTTCTCGTCGGCCCCGATGGTCTTGGGATGGGGCGTCGCGATGTCGATGGCCCGAATGTTGAAGAAGTCGGCCTTGAGGCGCTCCATCGCCCGGCGCACGTCGCCGTCTGTGACAATGCCCTCGATGCGGTCGCCGTCACAGATCACAATCAGCCCCAGCCCGCCCTTCGAGATCGTATGGATCATCTCGACGGCCGAGCAGTCGGGGGCCACCACCGGAAGGTCGTGGTCGCGCATGACGTTGCCCACGGTCATCAGCAGGCGCCGTCCGAGGCTGCCGCCCGGGTGCAGGCGGGCGAAATCGACGCTCGTGAAGCCGCGCTGCTGCATGAGCGACACGGCCAGCGCATCGCCCATGGCGATCTGCGCCGTCGTCGAGGAGGTCGGTGCCAGATGCAGGATGCAGGCCTCCTCGCGCACGCCCACGTCGAGGTGGACATCGGAGTTCTTGGCCAGGGCCGAGTCGGGATGGCCCGTCATCGAGATCAGGCGGTTGCCGTTCGAATGGATGAAGGGGACGATCTTCAGGATCTCGTCCGTCTCTCCCGAATAGGAGAGTGCCAGCACGATGTCCTCCTTCGAGATCATGCCCAGGTCGCCGTGGAAGGCCTCGCCGGGATGCAGGAAGAAACTCGGCGTACCGGTCGATGCGAGCGTGGCGGCGATCTTGCGGCCCACGAGGCCCGATTTGCCCATGCCCGTCACGATACACTTGCCGCGGCTTGCAAGAATCAGTTCCACGGCCGCAGCGAAGGAGTCACCGAGGGTCTCCTCCATGTGTTTGAGCGCCAGCATCTCGGTATGGACGGCCCGGCGGGCCACCTCGAGAATCTGCGCCTTGGTACTGTCTGTCATTGTATGAGGGTTTTGATGAGGTTCTCCAGATCGTCCAGCCGCAGCATGTTCGGACCGTCGCTCAGCGCCCGATCGGGATCGGGGTGTACTTCGAAGAAGAAGCCGTTGGCACCGAAAGCCTTGGCGGCCAGAGCCATGGCAGGGACGAATTCGCGGTTTCCGCCCGTCTTGCCGCCGGCCGCACCGGGGCGCTGCACCGAGTGCGTGCAGTCCATGACCACAGTGGGTGCGATGCGCAGCATGTCGGGAATGTTGCGGAAATCGACCACGAGGTTGTTGTATCCGAACGAGTTGCCGCGCTCGGTGAGCCAGATCTCCGAGGCTCCGGCCTCACGGGCCTTCTCGTAGGGATACTGCATGTCGGCACCCGAGAGGAACTGCGCCTTCTTGATGTTCACCGTGCGTCCGGTCTTCGCCGCGGCGACCACCAGGTCGGTCTGACGGCAGAGGAAGGCCGGAATCTGAATCACATCGACAACCTGGCCGACGGGTTCGGCCTGCCACGCCTCGTGGATGTCCGTAAGGAGTCGGAGCCCCCACTTCGACCGCACGTCGGAGAGCATCTGCAGCCCCTTCTCCAGTCCGGGACCGCGGAACGAAGAGATCGAGGTGCGGTTGGCCTTGTCGAACGAGGCCTTGAAAATGATCTCCGTGCCCAGGCGGCGGTTGATGGCCGCAAGGCGTTCGGCCACCACGTCGAGCAGCTCGGCCGATTCGATGACACAGGGTCCTGCGATAAGTTTCACCATATGCGCGTTATCTGTTGAATTCGGGATGTTGTGCCAGGAACTCCCCGGCCCGCACGAGGTCCTCGGGCGTATCGATGCCCACGGTCTCCGCTGTCGAGAGTCCCACACCGATCTTATAGCCGTTCTCGAGCCAGCGCAGCTGTTCGAGCGACTCGGCCAGCTCGAGCGGCGACTGCGGCAGGGAGGTCACCGCGCGCAGCACTTCGGAGCGGAAGGCGTAGATGCCGATGTGTTTGTAAAAGGTATGCCGCCCGAGCCACTCCTCGCGGGGAACGCCCCGCAGATAGGGGATCACCGAACGCGAGAAGTAGAGCGCCCGCGAGCGTGCGTCGAGCACCACCTTCGGCGAGTTGGGATTCTCGAGCGCCTCAAGGCCGTCGTCCGGCGTGAAGGGTTTGACCAATGTGGCGATGTCGGTTTTCGGATCGTCGAAACAGCGCCGGAGCGCCTCGAGTTGCTCGCGGCGGATGAAGGGCTCGTCGCCCTGCACGTTCACCACGACGTCGTACTCGCGACCCTGCTTGCAATAGGCCTCCCAGCAACGGTCCGTTCCGCTCCGGTGGTCGGGCGAGGTCATCTCGACCCGACCGCCGAAGGCACGCACGGCCTCATAGATCCGCTCGTCGTCCGTGGCGACCACGGCATCGTCCAGCACCCCAGCCACCTGTTCGTAGACCCTCTGGATGACGGGCTTGCCGCCCAGCAGGGCCAGCGGTTTGCCGGGAAAGCGCGTCGAAGCGTAACGCGCCGGAATGATGGCTATGAATTTCATCGTACTCTCTATTTATTTTAACGCACACCGGACCCCGGATCCGGACCGTCCAGCCGCTTACTCATCTTATAATTCTCCAACAACAACCGACGGGCTCGCCGCCGCTGCCGCTCGTCCACCACGAAGCCCTGCCGTTCGAAGAAGCCCCGGGCTGTGCGGCTGACCTCCGCGGCGATCCGGTCGGCTCCCGCCTCGCGGGCCAACCGCTCGACGGCCCCATACAATGCCGAAGCCACTCCGCACCGCTGCCACCCCTTCCCGACGAACAACGAGTGCATATAGCCCGTTTCATCGATCGAGGCAAAACCCGCCACTCCACCGTCCGGACTCTCGGCAACAAAATAGTGCTGGCGGGAAAACAACTCCGTCCAATGTGCTGGATCGTCACCGCACGAGGCCCAGTCGGCCACCTCTGCCGCCGTATAGTCCCGCCGGCAAACAACCAGCACCGTCTCGCGGAAGAGCCGTTGCATGGCCGGAAGGTCGGAAAGCCGCGCCGGCCGAATATGGATCGACTCCTTCATTGCCCAAACTCTGCCATACGGCCCGCCTCCCGGCGGAGCCGGTTATTCCAGCGCCAGCCGCAGCACGTCGTCGTTGGTCCGCACGTAGTGGAACGTCAGCCCCTCGACGTACTCGGGTTTGATCTCGGCAATGTCCTTGCGGTTCTCCTCCGAAAGGATCAGTTCCGTGATGCCGGCCCGCTTGGCTGCGAGGATCTTCTCCTTCACTCCGCCCACGGGCATCACACGGCCCCGCAGGGTCGTCTCGCCCGTCATGGCGATGCGCTCGCGGACCTTGCGTCCCGTGTAGGTCGAGACCAGCGACGTGACCATCGTGATTCCGGCCGAAGGACCGTCCTTCGGAATGGCCCCCTCGGGGACGTGGATGTTGATGTCGTTCGTCTCGAACATCTTGGGATCGATACCCAGCTCCTTGTGGTGGGCCATCACCCACTCGTGGGCGATCGTCGCCGACTCCTTCATCACGTCGCCCAGGTTGCCCGTGAGGCTGAGGCGCCCCTTGCCGGGCGTCAGACACGACTCGATATAGAGGATATCGCCGCCGACCTCGGTCCATGCCAGGCCCGTCACGACACCCGTCATGCCGCCCACCTCATACTCTTCGCGGAGGAACTTGGGCATGCCGAGGATTTTCTCGACCTCCTTCTCGGAGACTTCGGGCGTGAAGGCCTCGTCGAAGGCGATCTGCTTGGCCCGGGCCCGGGCGATCTTGGCCAGGTGCTTGTCGAGCGAGCGGACACCCGCCTCGCGCGTATAGGAGGCGATGACATGCTCGACCACGGCCGGCGTCATCGTCAGTTCGTGCTCCTTGATGCCGTGCGCCTCGCGCTGCTTGGGCAGCAGGTGGTCCAGCGCGATGCGGACCTTCTCCTCCACGAGGTAGCCCGGGATGTTGATCATCTCCATACGGTCGCGCAGCGCCGGGGCGATATTGCCCACGTTGTTGGCCGTAGCGATGAAGAGCACCTTCGACAGATCGTACTCCATGTCGATGTAGTTGTCGTGGAAGGTGGTGTTCTGTTCCGGGTCGAGCACCTCGAGCAGGGCGCTCGACGGGTCGCCGTGGTTCGAGACCGTCACCTTGTCCACCTCGTCGAGGATGATGACCGGATTGGACGACCCGCAGCGCTTGATGGTCTGGATGATCCGACCCGGCATGGCACCGATGTAGGTGCGGCGGTGTCCGCGGATCTCCGACTCGTCGTGCAGGCCGCCCAGCGAGATGCGGCCGAACTTGCGGCCCAGGGCTGCGGCCACCGACTTGCCCAGCGAGGTCTTGCCCACGCCCGGAGGGCCGTAGAGGCAGAGGATCGGGGACTTCAGGTCACCCTTGAGCTTGATGACGGCCAGGTGTTCGAGGATGCGCTCCTTGACCTCCTCGAGCCCGAAATGGTCGTGGTCCAGCTGCTCGCGGGCACACTTCAGGTCGAGGTTGTCCTTGGTCACGTCGTTCCACGGCAGTTCGAGCAGCAGCTGCAGGTAGGTCATCTGCACGGAGTACTCCGCCACGGCCGGGTTGAGCCGCTCGACCTTCTGCAACTCCTTTTCGAAAGTCTCACCCACCTCCTTGGGCCAGTTCTTCTTCTTGGCCTCCTCGCGCATGCGCTCGATGTCGGCATCGGCGCCGTCGCCCAGTTCGTCCTGGATCGTGCGCATCTGCTGCTGGAGGTAGTAGTCGCGCTGCTGCTTGTCGATCTCCTGCTTGACCCGCTCCTGAATCTGGCTCTTGAGCTCGGCCAGCTGCTGCTCGCGGATCAGGATCTCGAGCAGCTTGCGGGCCCGCGACAGCAGGCCGGGAGCCTCGAGCAGCGCCTGACGGTCCTCGTCCGTGAGCTCCATGTTCGAGCAGATGAAGTTGATGATGCCGCGTTTCGAGTCGATGTTCTTGATGGCAAAGGCCGCCTCCTTGGGCATCGACGGCGAGACGTTGATGATGTTGAGCGCCACGTCGCGGATCGAGTCCACGAGGGCCTCGAACTCGATGCTCTTCACGTCGGGCGTCGAGTCGCGGAGCGCCGTCACGCGGGCCTTGAAATAGGGTTCCGTGGCGATGTATTCGGTGATCTCGATCTTCTCCAGACCGTTGAGGATCACCGTCAGGTTGCCGTTCGGCATCTCGAGGATCTTGATGATGCGCGCCGCAGTTCCGATCTTGTACATGTCGTCCGGCGCAGGGTCTTCGACATCGCTCTCGCGCTGCAGGACGGCGCCCAGCATGCCCCCCTCGGCATTCACCGCACGGACCAGGCTGATGCTCTTGTCGCGGCCCACGGTGATGGGCGTGATCGCCCCGGGAAAGAGCACCGACGAGCGCAGCGTGAGAATCGGAATGATCTCCGGCACCTCGACCTGCTCGATGGTCTCGTCACCTCCGGTAACGATCGGTATGACACGATGTTTGCCGTCCAGGAGCTCGGGCACGAGGTTCATGTCGTCTACTTCGATGGCTTCAATCTTATCTTTTTTATTCATAGTATTCGGATGATAACGTCGCAAAGGTAACGTTTTTTCATCTATTTTATTTTAACTTTGACAGATTGTTAATAACTTTGCCTCTTCGAAAACAAGCAAAACCTACATATCCCTATGCAACTCGCAGACAAATACGCGCCGCAGGAGATCGAATCCAAGTGGTACGACTACTGGGTCGATCGCGGACTTTTCCACTCGGAACCCGATGAACGCGAACCCTATACGATCGTCATCCCGCCCCCCAACGTGACCGGCATGCTCCACATGGGACACATGCTCAACAACACGCTGCAGGACGTGCTGGTGCGCCGGGCCCGCATGTCGGGCAAGAACGCCTGCTGGGTCCCGGGCATGGACCACGCGTCGATCGCCACCGAGGCCAAGGTCGTGGCCATGCTGCGCGAAAAGGGCATCGAGAAGTCGTCGCTCTCGCGCGAGGAGTTCCTTCGCTACGCCTGGGAGTGGAAGGAGAAATACGGCGGCGTGATCCTCAAGCAGCTGCGCAAGCTGGGCGCCTCGTGCGACTGGGACCGCACCTGCTTCACGATGGACGACGCCCGCACCGAAAGCGTGCTGCGCGTCTTCTGCGACCTCTACGACAAGGGCAAGATCTACCGCGGCGTGCGCATGGTGAACTGGGACCCCGCGGCACAGACCGCCCTCTCGGACGAGGAGGTCGTCTTCAAGGAGTCGCACGGCAAGCTCTACTACCTGCGCTACAAGGTCGAAGGCTCCGACCGCGTGATCGTCGTCGCCACGACGCGTCCCGAGACCATCCTGGGCGACACGGCGCTCTGCGTCAATCCCAACGACCCGCGCTACCAGGATCTCCCGGCCGACGCCCGCGTCATCGTGCCGCTCGTCGGCCGCTCAATCCCGGTCATCCGCGACGAGTATGTCGATATCGAGTTCGGTACGGGTGCGCTGAAGGTCACCCCGGCCCACGACGTGAACGACTACATGCTCGGCGAGAAGTACGGGCTGGAGACCATCGACATCTTCAACGACAACGGCACGATCAACGACAAGGTCGGCATGTACGTCGGCGAGGACCGCTTCGACGTGCGCCGCAAGATCGAGGGCGACCTGGCAGCCGCCGGGCTGCTCGAGAAGACCGAGGAGTACACGAACAACGTCGGCTACTCGGAGCGCACGGGCGTGGCCATTGAGCCGAAGCTCTCGATGCAATGGTTCCTCTCGATGAAGGAGCTGGCCGAGCCGGCCACGAAGGCCGTCATGGAGGATGCCATCCGCTTCGTGCCCGAAAAATACAAGAACACCTACCGCTACTGGATGGAGAACATCAAGGACTGGTGCATCTCGCGCCAGCTCTGGTGGGGACAGCGCATCCCGGCCTGGTACCTGCCCAAGGGAGGTTTCGTCGTGGCCCCGACGCCCGAAGAGGCGCTCGCCAAGGCCCGCGCGAAGGCCGGCGACGAGTCGCTGCAGCTCTCGGACCTGCGTCAGGACGAGGATGTGCTCGACACGTGGTTCTCGTCGTGGCTGTGGCCCATCTCCGTATTCGATGGCATCCGCAACCCGCACAACCGCGAGATCGAGTACTACTACCCGACCAACGACCTGGTCACGGGCCCCGACATCATCTTCTTCTGGGTGGCCCGCATGATCATGGCCGGATACGAGTACCGCAACGACAAACCCTTCCGCAACGTCTACTTCACGGGCATCGTGCGCGACAAGATCGGCCGCAAGATGTCCAAGCAGCTGGGCAACTCGCCCGACCCGCTGGACCTGATCGCCCGCTACGGTGCCGACGGCGTGCGCATGGCGATGCTCATCAGTTCGTCGGCCGGCAACGACGTGATGTTCGACGAAGCGCTCTGCGAACAGGGACGCAACTTCGGCAACAAGATCTGGAACGCCTACCGTCTGGTGAACGGCTGGGCCATGGATGCCGGCATCCCGCAGAGCGAGAACAACCGCCTCGCCGCAGCCTGGTTCGACCAGGCGCTGGGCCGCTCGCTGCGCCAGATCGCCGAGGAGTTCCGCTCATACCGCATCTCGGAGGCCTTCAAGGAGGCCTACCGCCTCTTCTGGGACGACTTCAGCGGCCTCTACCTCGAGATGGTGAAGCCGGCCTACGGACAGCCCATCGACGCCGCGACGCTCGAGGCCACGAAGGGATACTTCGACGCCCTGATGCGCGTGCTGCACCCCTTCATGCCGTTCGTCACGGAGGAGATCTGGCAGGCGCTGGCACCCCGCGCCGAGGGAGCCTCGATCTGCGTGGCCCCGATGCCCGAGCCGTGCCAAGCCGACGAGACGCTGCTCGCCCGCTTCGAGCTGGCCAAAGAGGTGATCTCCTCGGTGCGCAACATCCGCAACCAGAAGAACCTTCCGCAGAAGGAGGCGCTCGCGCTCCACGTCATCGCCGACGAGAACTACCCGGCCGAATACGCCCCCGTGCTGCAGAAGATGGCCAACCTCTCGCAGATCGTCCCCGTCACGGAGAAGGACCCGACGGCCGCGGCTTTCCTGGTCAAGACGACGCAGTACTTCGTACCGATGGCCGGACGCATCGACGCCGAAGCCGAGCGGGCCAAGCTGCAGCACGACCTCGAATACTACGAGGGTTTCCTCGCCTCGGTGATGAAGAAGCTCTCGAACGAGCGCTTCGTACAGTCGGCCCCCGAGAAGGTCGTAGCCAACGAGCGGGCCAAGCAGGCCGACGCCGAGGCGAAGATCGCCGCCCTGCGCGAACAGCTCGCCGCCCTGAAATAGGCCATTCCGGCGGCGGAACGGCCGGTTCCGCCGTCAGGCATCCATCGAACCCCTCCCCGCAAAGGAGGGGTTCGAAGTACCGGCCTCATTACCCAACCGCATCATCGAGAAGCGCACAGTGCCACAGATCACGATCTACACCGACGGCTCGGCCCTCGGAAACCCCGGCCCGGGCGGCTACGGAGCCGTCCTGCTCGCCGGCCCCCACCGCAAGGAGCTCGCACAGGGCTACCGCCTGACGACCAACAACCGCATGGAACTCACGGCCGTCTGCGTGGCCCTCGAAGCGCTCAAGTTCGAGGGGTCGGACGTCACCCTCTACTCCGACTCGAAATACGTCGTCGATGCCGTCACGAAGGGATGGGTCTTCGGCTGGGAGAAGAAGGGGTTTGCCGGGAAGAAGAACCCCGACCTCTGGCAGCGTTTCCTGCGCGTATACCGCCGCCACCGGGTCCGCTTCGTCTGGGTCAAGGGGCACGCCGAGACCGTGGAGAACAACCGCTGCGACACGCTGGCCGTGGCTGCGGCCAACGACCCGTCCCGCTGGATCGAGGACACGGGCTACAGACCCGAAGCCTGACTGCGCTGTTCCGGAAGACGGGCCGATTCTCCGAAATTTCACACTTATTTCGGTTTTCGGGTTATTATTCATATCTTTGCGCCGACAATTGGCGTAACCAAACCCCTCGCACGGAATGTTCAAAACCTACATGCGGCTGCTGGGCTTCGCCCGGCCGATCAAGAAATACGCGATCCCGTACGGCATCTACTCCCTGCTCTACGCGTTGTTCAACTCACTGACGTTCATGCTGATCATCCCGATCCTGAACACGATGTTCGACGACGGCTTCTCGACTGAATACGTGGAGAAACTGCCGCCCGTGGAGCTGAACCAGGAGTACCTGACCACGCTCTTCAACTACACCTACTCCCACCTGTTCGACACCTACGACCGCCAGAACGTACTGCTCCTGCTGGCCGCCGTCGCCATCATCATCAGCTTCCTGAGCAACCTGTTCCGCTACCTGGGTTCGTGGACCATCGAGAACATGCGCACCCGCACGCTCCAGAAGATGCGCAACGAGATGTTTTCGCGCGTGATGGACATGAACGTGGGCTACTTCAGCGACCAGCGAAAGGGCGACATCATCTCAAAGATCACCTCCGACGTCGGCGTCGTGCAGTTCTGCATCACCAATACGCTGCAGGTCTCGTTCCGCGAGCCGTTCCTCATCGTCGGCTACATCGTCATGATGATCGCCATCTCGTGGGAGCTGGCCATCTTCTCGGTGCTCTTCCTGCCGCTCGTGGCCCTTCTGATCGGCAACATCGTCAAGCGGCTCCGCCACCCGGCCCGCACCAACCAGAAACGCATGGGCGAGATGGTCTCGACGCTCGACGAATCGCTCTCGGGCATCAAGGTCATCAAGAGCTACAACGCCACCGAGTACATCAAGCAGAAATACTACGACATCAGTGCCGACCTGGCCCGTCTCACCCTCTCGATGGCCCGGCGCCAGCAGCTGGCCTCGCCGATGAGCGAGTTCCTCGGCATCACGGCCGTGGGCGTCATCCTCGTCTTCGGCGGTGCGCTCGTCTCGCGCGGCGCGCTCGACCCGGGCGGATTCATCGCCTTCGTGGCCATCTTCTCGCAGATCACGCGCCCCGTCCGCACCTTCATCGACCAGTTCGCCAACATCAACCAGGGCATCGCCGCCGGCGAGCGCATCTTCTCGATCATCGACACCAAACCCGAGATCGAGGACAAGCCCGACGCCCGTGAACTCAAGGGACTCAGGGACAAGATCGAGTTCCGCCACGTACACTTCTCCTACGACGGCACGCGCGAGGTGATCGACGACATCTCGTTCGAAATCCGCCGCGGACAGACCGTCGCACTGGTGGGGCCATCGGGCGGCGGGAAATCGACCCTGAGCGAACTGCTGCCGCGTTTCTACGACCCGACCTCGGGCGAGATCCTCATCGACGGCATCTCGCTGCGCGACTACACGCAGGACAGCGTGCGCGCCCACATGAGCGTCG
>FR892007.1:48679-58637 GCA_000434235.1 Alistipes sp. CAG:268
TGGTGGGGCAGGATACGGTGCTCTTCAACGACACGATCGAGGGCAACATCGCCATGGGACGGCCCTCGGCCACGCACGAGGAGATCGTCGAGGCGGCCAAGGTGGCCAATGCCGACAGTTTCATCCGCGAATGCCCGGAGGGCTACGGCACCAATATCGGCGACCGCGGCGTGAAACTCTCCGGCGGACAGCGGCAGCGTCTCTCGATCGCCCGCGCCGTGCTGAAAAACCCCGACATCCTGATCCTCGACGAGGCCACCTCGGCCCTCGACACCGAGAGCGAGAAACTCGTGCAGGACGCCCTGAACAACCTGCTCAAGGGCCGCACCTCGGTGGTCATCGCCCACCGTCTCTCGACGATCCACAATGCCGACAAGATCATTGTCGTGGACCACGGCCGCATCGCCGAGCAGGGCACGCACGCCGAACTGATGGCCCGCAACGGCATCTACGCCAAGTTGATCGAAATGCAGTCGTTCGACTGATCCCGCCCCGGCCGCAGCGCCGAGGCACACACCGCAGCCATCCCGCGACTTCGCGCCACCGGGCCGAGGATTCGCGGGATTGTTGCATCATTTCCAAAACTTTTTACTATCTTTGCGAGTTGTCAGAAAATCAGTAAAAACACCATACCGACATGAAGTTCAAGGAGTACAAAGGGCTCGACCTGGCAGGCCTCGCCACCGAGGTGCTGAACGAGTGGGACGCCCACGACACATTCCACAAAAGCATCTCGACCCGCGAAGGGCACCCGACCTTCGTCTTCTACGAAGGCCCCCCTTCGGCAAACGGCATGCCGGGCATCCACCACGTCATGGCCCGCACGATCAAGGACGTCTTCTGCCGCTACAAGACCCAGCAGGGATACCTCGTGCACCGCAAGGCCGGATGGGACACGCACGGACTCCCGGTGGAGCTGGGCGTCGAGAAGAAGCTCGGCATCACGAAGGAGGACATCGGGCGGAAGATCTCGATCGAGGAGTACAACCGCGCCTGCCGCGAGGCCGTCATGGAGTTCACGGGCATGTGGGAGGAGCTCACGCGCAAGATGGGATACTGGGTCAATATGGATGACCCCTACATCACCTACGACAACAAATACATCGAGTCGCTGTGGTGGCTGCTCAAGCAGCTCTTCGACAAGGGGCTGCTCTACAAGGGCTACACGATCCAGCCCTACTCGCCGGCCGCCGGCACGGGGCTCTCGACCCACGAGTTGAACCAGCCGGGCTGCTACCGCGACGTGAAGGACACGACCGTCGTGGGCCAGTTCCGCATCACGGACCCCAAACCCGAGATGGAGGGTTGGGGCACCCCCTACTTCCTGGCATGGACCACCACGCCGTGGACCCTGCCGTCGAATACGGCGCTCTGCGTCGGCCCGAAGATCGACTACGTGGCCGTCCGCACCTGGAACGCATACACGGGTGAGAAGATGACCGCCGTACTGGCCAAGCCGCTGCTCTACGCCCATTTCAACAAGAAGGCCGAAGGTCTCGCCCTCGAGGAGTACAAGGCCGGCGACAAGCTCGTTCCGTTCCAGGTTGTCGGCGAATACAAGGGAACCGACCTCGTAGGCATGCACTACGAGCAGCTGCTGCCGTGGGTGAAGCCCGTCGAGACGGATGCCGAAGGCAACTGGCACGACGCCTCCGACAAGGCCTTCCGGGTCATTCCGGGCGACTACGTCACCGTCGAGGACGGTACGGGTATCGTACACATCGCGCCGACGTTCGGTGCCGACGACGCCTTCGTGGCCCGCGCCGCAGGCATTCCCTCGCTCTTCATGATCAACCGCAAGGGCGAGACGCGCCCGATGGTCGATCTGCAGGGCAAGTTCTACCTGCTTGACGAACTCGACGAGCGTTTCGTCAGCGAGTGCGTCGATGTCGATCGCTACAGGGAATACGAGGGCCGCTGGGTGAAGAACGCCTACGACCCGCAGTTTACCGTGGACGGCCGGTACGACGAGAAGGCCGCCGCTGCGGCCGAGTCGCTCGACATCTACATCTGCATGAAGATGAAGGCCGCCTCGAAGGCCTTCAAGATCGAGAAGCACGTACACAACTACCCCCACTGCTGGCGTACGGACAAACCCGTGCTCTACTACCCGCTCGACTCGTGGTTCATCCGCACCACAGCGCTCAAGGAGCGGATGATCGAGCTCAACCGCACGATCCGCTGGAAACCCGAATCGACCGGTACGGGCCGCTTCGGCAAGTGGCTCGAGAACCTCAACGACTGGAACCTCTCGCGTTCGCGCTTCTGGGGCACGCCGCTGCCGATCTGGGCCACGGAGGACCGTTCGGAGCTCAAGTGCATCGGCTCGGTCGAAGAGCTCGTCGCCGAGATCGAGAAGTCGGTGGCAGCAGGCTTCATGAAGGAGAACCCCTACAGGAGTTTCAAGGTGGGCGACATGTCGAAGGAGAACTACTCGACCGCGCACATCGACCTGCACCGCCCCTATGTCGATTCGATCGTACTCGTCTCGTCGAAGGGCGAGCCGATGCGCCGCGAACCCGACCTGATCGACGTGTGGTTCGACTCGGGAGCCATGCCCTACGCCCAGGTGCACTACCCCTTCGAGCACAAGGAGGACTTCGCGGAGGTCTACCCCGCCGACTTCATCGCCGAGGGTGTGGACCAGACGCGCGGCTGGTTCTTCACGCTGCACGCCATCGCCACGATGCTCTTCGATTCGGTGGCCTTCAAGAACATCATCTCGAACGGCCTGGTGCTCGACAAGAACGGCAACAAGATGTCGAAGCGCCTGGGCAACGCCGTCGATCCGTTCGAGGTGCTCGCCACCTACGGGCCCGACGCCACGCGTTGGTACATGATCTCCAACTCGCAGCCGTGGGACAACCTGAAGTTCGACCGCGACGGCGTGGACGAGGTGCGCCGCAAGTTCTTCGGTACGCTCTACAACACCTACTCGTTCTTCGCACTCTACGCCAACGTGGACGGATTCACCGGACGCGAGGCCGAGGTGCCGATGGAGCGGCGCCCGGAGATCGACCGCTGGATCATCTCGCTCCTGAACACGCTCGTCCGGGAGGTGACCGACTCGCTCGAGAACTACGACCCGACGCCGGCCGCACGCGCCATCCAGGAGTTCGTAGGCGAAAATCTCTCGAACTGGTACGTCCGCCTGAACCGCAAGCGTTTCTGGGGCGGCGGCATGACCGAGGACAAGCTTGCCGCCTACCAGACGCTCTACACCTGTCTGGAGACCGTGGCCCTGCTCTCGGCGCCCTTCGCACCGTTCATCTCCGACCGCATCTTCACGGACCTGAATGCCGTAAGCGGCCGCCACACGGACGAATCGGTACACCTCGCAGCCTTCCCGAAGGCCGACGGGACGCTGATCGACTCGCACCTCGAGGAGATGATGTCGCTGGCACAGAAGGTCTCGTCGATGGTCCTCGCCCTGCGCCGCAAGGTGTCGATCAAGGTGCGCCAGCCGCTCATGAAGATCCTCATCCCGGTTCTCGACCGACAGACCGCCGACTGCATCGCCGCCGTCAGAAACCTGATCATGAACGAGGTGAATGTCAAGCAGGTGGAGCTCATCAAAGATACCACGGGCATCATCACCAAGCGCATCAAGCCCAATTTCAAGACCCTCGGGCCGCGCTACGGCAAATACATGAAGCAGATCGCCGCCATGACCGCCGAATTCTCGCAGGAGCGCATCGCGCAGATCGAGGCGGCTCCCGAGACGGTGCTTGACCTCGGATCGGAACAGATCACCGTTACACCGGCCGACTTCGAGATCTCGTCGGAAGACATGCCCGGATGGCTCGTGGCCTCGGAGGGCAAGCTCACCGTGGCGCTCGACATCACCGTGACGGACGAGCTCCGCGCCGAGGGTGTGGCACGCGAGTTGATCAACCGCATCCAGAATATCCGCAAGGAGTCGGGATTCGAGGTGACAGACAAGATCCGCATCGAGATCGAGAACAAGCCGTGCGTGGCCGAAGGCATCGCCCGCTACGCCGACTACATCGCCTCGCAGACGCTGGCCGTCGAGGTCCGCAGCTCGGACGATCCGCAGGGCGAAGCCGTAGTGGCTTCGGACGTGGACGAGGAGCCGATCCGCATCGCCGTGACGCGCGTGTAGCCGGACTGCGGCGCCGATTCCGGGTTGCAGATTTGGTATTTTCGGAATATTTGCTTAATTTTACATAAAACCTAAAGCAACAGACGAACTATGGCAGACGAAAGAACCCGATACAGCGACGCCGAACTCGAAGAGTTCAAGCAGTTGATTCTGAAAAAGCTCGAGAATGCGCGTGCGGATTACGAACTGTTGCGTTCCACCATCACGCATACGGCAGACAACGATACGGAGGATACCTCGCCGACATTCAAGGTGCTCGAGGAAGGCGCCACGACACTCTCGAAGGAGGAGAGCGGACGTCTGGCTGCCCATCAGATGAAGTTCATCCGCAACCTCGAAATGGCCCTCGTGCGTATCGAGAACAAGACGTACGGCATCTGCAAGACGACCGGGAAGCTCATTCCGAAGGAGCGGCTGATGAAGGTTCCCCACGCCACCGAGTGCATCGAGGCCAAGGAGGCCCGCAAATAAGCCGCGTCCGAAGCCCCGCAGGTCGGGAGTTTTCCACACAACCTCCCGGCCGGGATGCCCACAGGCTGATCGTATGCCTGACGCACACCTCCAACCGGATAACCGGGGAGGAGCAGGCAGGCGGAAGAGCGGGTCTTACCCATAAAGAACAGACGGTTCTTCGACGCAAAACGACAAAAAAAGCCCGCATGATGCGGGCTTTTTTTGTCATCCGCCACATTCGGATACCGACCATCCATACTTTTTCGGCGAAAAATACGTTATCTTTGAACCGATGTTTACCCGGTTCTGCATATCCGCATTGACCTTGCTCGCTGTGGCGTCCGTCTCCTTTGCCCGCGTCGCGGGTCCCGATATGCGCTCACCGAAACGGCCTCATTCCGACAGCATACGGATCCGGCCTACGGCCCTCTTCACCCCGGACAGCGCCCGCATCTCGAACCCCGAAGCGGCTGAACGCAACAAAAGGCTCTACGACAGCATACGCTCGAAGACCACCCGCCGGCGTGTCCCCCGCATGCTTTACCGCATGCTTTTCGTCCGCCCGGTGCTGGACACGACGTCGAACGGAACCGTCAGGGATGAGAGCCGCCAGCTCGAACCCTATGCCGGCAAAACGATCGGATCGATCTCCATCGAACGCTCACAGGTCTTCGACGAAAACGGCAACTGGCTCGAACGCGCCGGCAACAACACCCACATGCTGACCCGCGAGCGGGTCATCCGCCGCGACCTGCTCTTCCGCACGGGCGATACCCTCGACCCGCAACTCGTCGTGCGCAACAAGCAACTGCTGCGCTCGCGCAGCTACATCGCCGACGTGGACATCGCCATACAGACCGACACGCTCGACACCACACAGGTACACCTCACCGTAAAGACGCGCGACAGCTGGACCATCTCCGTAGACGGAGCGCTCCACTCCGAAGGGCGCACGATGGTCGGGATCTCCGACGCCAACATCTTCGGATGGGGCAACAGTCTGAAGGTGATGACCAACTTCAGCCGCAAGGACTTCTCCTACGGCGGCAACATGGTCGAATACGAAATCCCCAACCTGCTGGGTACCTTCTACACGGCCGATTTCGCCGCCGGGCGCGACTTCTACAACTCGACCCTCGAACTGGGCATGCGCAAGGAGTTCCTCCGCCCGACAGACTACGAGTTGGGCATTACCTACAGCGACAACAAGGCCAAACGATACATGATCGAGGAGGACTCGTCGGAACTGGTCAAGGAGCGCAACCTCGACGTATGGGGAGGCTACTCGCACTACCTGCGGGGAATCCGCTCAAGCGTCTATCTCACCGGGCGCTACAACTACCGCCGCGTCAGCCTCCGCCCGCCCGTGGCCGTCGATTACAACCCTGCCCTGCACGACCAGGACGTCCTGCTCCTCGGCGCCGGTCTCTACCGCGAGCGGTTCTATACGGCCAACATGGTCTATGGGTTCGGTTCGCGCGAGTACCTGGCGACAGGCTACAAGGCGGAGTTGGTAAGCGGCTATTCATGGGGCGAGTTCAAGGATGCCATGTATCTGGGAATGAGCTACGAAACGGGCGGATTCTCCCGTTTGGGCTACATCATGGGCGGAGTGACGCTCGGAAGCTACATCGACCTGCAGTCGGGCATGTGGCGGCAGAGCGCCGTGGATGTCGATCTGAGGTGGTTCTCGAATCTGTTCCTGTTCCGCCGGAGCCGCATCCGCCAGTTCCTCTCGTTCAACTACACCCAAGGATGGAACCGTGTCGGGGGCAGCGACGAAAGCATCCGGTTCACCAGTGAAAACGGACTGCAGGCCCTCAACGAATACGTCATCGGCACCAACCGGATGATCATCAACACCGAGACCGTCGTCTTCACCCCCTACCAGCCGCTGGGATTCCGCATCGCCTTCTTCGGATTCGCCGACTTCGGCCTGCTGGGATACTCACCCAACATCTTCAAGAACGACTTCTTCACCTCGTTCGGATTCGGCGTAAGGCTGCGCAACGAGCGCCTCGTGTTCAACACGATCCAGATCCGGCTGGGGCTGGCACTGGGCAAACACGGACTGGTCGAGAGCGAATACTTCCGGCTGTCGAACGCCACACGGCTCGAGCAATACCGTTACCGCCCGACACGACCCGAGATCGTAGGTTTCGAATAAGGGGCTCGCGGAAAAACAGGAAGCGGGGCCGCTGACCGACGCCCCCGCTCCCGAACATGAACTTTTTATTTCGTATCCGGTCTATTTGCGTGTCTTGATCTCCACCACACCCTCGCTTGCCTGCTCGCCATAGCGGCGCACGGCCTTCTTGCCCGTGAGAACCTCCATGTGGCGGATCTTCTCGGGATCGAGCCGATCGACCTCTTCCGACGAAGCCTCGCGGCCGTCGATGTAGACTTTCATCCCGGCAAAGGCACCCTTCCCGATCGAGGCATTCCGGATCACGATGCCCAACCCGTCTTCCGATCCGAGCCGGTCCGAAAGTTTGTCCCGATCCGAGCCGGTCGGAAAGTTTGTCCAGTTCCTTGAGCCGAAGCTGGGCCTCCTTCCATTCGTCGCTGTTGAAATACTCGCCGGATGCCTCCATCTTGCGCAGAGCCTCCTGCCACTCATCGCTCTTGAAATAGGCATCCATCTTACGCTGGGTCTCCTTCCATTCGTCACTGTTGAAATACTCGCCGGATGCCTCCATCTTGCGCTGGGCCTCCTTCCACTCGTCGCTCTTGAAATACTCCTCCATTCGGTCGAGGCTGCGCAACACCTCCTTTCCCTCCTTACTTTCAAAATAGGCCCGGGCCTCCTCCGGCGAAAGGACGCGCACACCGTCCGACTTCTTCTTGGTCCGGATCTCAATGACACCCTCGTACCCCTGACCGGCATATTCCGAGGGAATATTGTCTTTACCCTTGAGGACCGAGACGGATTCGATCCGCCCGGGATCCAGCGAACCGATCTCCGGCACACGCTCCCCGTCCACCAGGTAGAGCACATGCTCCGGCAGGGCCCCTTCTTTACCTCCAATGTGGATTGGAGCATCGTCCGAGGAAGCATAGCCGACAACGGTAACATCGTCCGCATCAGATTGTGGCGTCCCATTTCCCTCTTTCTTGAGTTCGACCAGAACCACCCCGTTGCGACCCTTGTCGCCGTACATCCGGATTGCAGTAGAATCCTTCAATACCGTGATCGACTGAATCCGCTCGGGAGTGATATCGTTGATCGAGGATGCAGGCTGCTCCCGGCCATCGACCAGGACCAACGGATCGGCACCATCGGGGGCCGATGTACGGATTTTCAGATTTTCTTTCTTACCTTTGTCCTCCGGAAAGAGATAGACGGTTTCGGCAAAGGCCCCGAGAGCCAGCGCCGTGAGCGGCAGGAGCAAAAGCACGCGGGCTCCGGTCCACCGAGACGATTTTTTTCGCAACATCATGGTAATACGGTTTTTAAGTTTACTGTGATTGAAGCTGTTGGCAATTGAGTACCACCTCCCGCCAACAGCTTTCCTTATAAGAAGCAACTGGTAACTTTTCGCATCGATACCGCTCGAAATCACCGCCTCGTCGGCCTCGTATTCGTGGATATCGCGCAATTCGCGCCGCAGGAGCCACATGGCCGGATTGAACCACTGGAGGCACCCGCAGAGATCCGTGAGCAGCAGGTCGGCCGAATGGTGCATGCGGACATGGGCCCGCTCGTGGAGCAGGATCGCCTCGCCGCAAACCGCCCGGTCGCGGTCGGAGAGCACGATGAAGCGCCCCCAGCTGAACGGCCGTACCGAATCGCCGGCATGTACCAGGACGGTCCCGTCATCGAGCCGCTCGCGGCGGTCGCAACGGCTGATCTGCCGGGCCACACCGCCCAACGACCAGCAGAGCCGCACGAACGCCCCTGCCACTCCCACGGCAAAGAGTCCTCCGAGCAGCCGCTCCCACGGGAACGCATGGCCTTCAGCCGGAAGGTCCGCCGCGGTGGAAACGGCCGGTAAAGCCGAAACGGGCAGCGCAGGCAGCGTCCGGTAGACCGTGATGACGCAGAGCGGCAGCACGAACGAGAGCACGATGGCCCCCAGTACCACGATGCGGTTGAACCGATGGAAGGTCTCGCGGCTCAGCAGCAGTTTGAAGAAGAGGTAGAAAACCGCCAGGCAGGCCCCGACCTTCAGGCTGTATATCGCCAGATCGTACCACATGGCTACCGTTGGTTCTGGTTTTCGATGCGGTCGATCAACTCGCGCAGCTCATCGACCGAGATCTTCTCCTCCTCGACAAGCGCCGAGACGGCCCCCAGGTAGGAATTCTCGAAATAGCGGCTGATGACGCTGCCGAGCGTCTGCCGCGAAAACTCCTCCTCGCTCACCAGCGGATAGTATTGGTAGGTCGCACCATAGGCCTTGTGCCCCACATAGCCCTTCGATTCGAGGGCCCGAACCATGGTGGACAGGGTGTTGAAATGGGGTTTGGGCTCGGGCGCCATCTCCACCAGCTCGCGCACGAACAGCGGTCCCCGCTCCCAGAAGCAGCGCATCAGCTCCTCCTCGCGCCGTGTCAGTTTTTCCATCGTCATCGGTTTTCAGATCCGCCCCGGATCTGTTCCGGGGCTCCGACAACAAAGGTAAACAAAAAACCGGAGGATGCAACTATTTCACATAGTTTTTTAACTATATTTTTTAGTTACACCTCCCCGAAAAAGAAAAAACGGGGTTCGGATCGGATCCGAACCCCGCTCGTATCGTATCGGCGCAGGTACTACTCCTCGTCGCGGTACATGTGCTCCACGTAGATGGCGTGCATCATGGCCTCGCGCTTTGCAACGGAGGGCTTCGTGAAGTACTGACGACGGCGGAGCTCCTTCAGGACACCCGTACGCTCGTATTTACGCTTGAACTTCTTTAGGGCGCGCTCGATGTTTTCGCCCTCTTTTACCGGCATGATAATCATGATATTCTGTGTTTTTTGTTGTTTGACTTATTCTGTTTCGAGTTGAAATTCTGCCGGGCATGCATCTTCCGGTGCATCATCCCGTCGGGTAGTTGTCTTTTCGTCGGCCGTTCCGCCCGCAGACCCGAATTCGATATACGGAGCCAGCCGTGCTGCCTCCTCGCGGGTCAATATGTGGTCATCGATCAATTCCTGGGCGGTGCTCCAACCTCCTTTCAACTGTCTTGCTTTCAACAAACGCCTCAAGGTGCGCGGCGCCATGTAGGGATGGCGTCCCAACTCTTTCGGGCTTGCAAAGTTAATATCTATTTTCCGAATTTTGCAACTGTCGAGGCAAATTTGTTTCAAAATTTTTTCGTAGTTGCTCTCCGTGACTCCCGGAACCTCTGCAAGTTGGGCCGCGGAGACGAAACCGCCGAGGCGGGCGCGGGAGGC
>FR892007.1:58730-90641 GCA_000434235.1 Alistipes sp. CAG:268
GGATTGAGCTCCACGGGAGCCTCGACGGGGTGCGGCCGGCGCTCGGGAAAGATCACATAGGGCTCGAGCGCCGCAGCCACCGAATCGCTGACGACGTAGCAGTCGCGGAGCTCCTCCATGTCGTAGATGCCGCTCAGGTCGCGCCAGCGGATGAAGGCCTCGGCCTGCCGCTTCGAAAGGGCCCCGATGGCCCTCAGGTAGTGCGCACTGACCGTGTCGATGCGGAACGGCGAGGGAGCAAGCAGCTGCGGAAGCACCCGGCCGCTGCGGTATTCGCGGGGCGCAATAGCGTAGCGGCGGCCGATCCGCACCCACGGTGCCAGGCGCCGGTAGAGCGAGTCGCTGATCCCGTAGCAGAGCGACAGGTCTTCGGGAATACGGAAGACCTTGCCTGCTGCACGGTACTTGAGCAGGCTGACCGCCTCGTGCTTCGAGAGCCCCAACCGGAGCAGTTCGTCGAAGTCGGCCGTATTGGGGTCGAACGGACGGAGACGGATGCTGTCCGCCGGCATGCGCCGCTCCATGGCGACCTCGACGCGCCGGGCCTCCAGCGGGTCACTCTTGGGCAGGAACAGCGCCACGGCCGCGACAAGCAGTCCGGCCAGCGGCAGGAAGACCGCCACGGCGCGGATCTCGCGTTCGGTAAAAAAACGTGCCATCGTCCATCAGTCGTTACAGTGTTCGAGCGCCTCCTTGACCGACCCCCAGCGCAGCAGCAGCGTCCGGGCCTCATCGTCGGTGAGTCCCGCGGCCTCGGCGACCATCCGGGTACCGCGCGCGACGAGCTTGTCGTTCGTAAGCTGCATGTGCACCATCCGGTTGCCCTCGACCCGCCCGAGGCGGATCATCACGGCCGTCGAAAGCATGTTGAGCATCAGTTTCTGTGCCGTACCCGCCTTCATGCGGGTCGAGCCGGTGACAAACTCCGGACCGACGACCGCCTCGAGCGCATACTCCGCAGCGGCGGCAGCCGGTGAGCCCGGATTGNNNNAGCGCCCCCAGCCGGTGACCCGGGATTGCAGACCACGGCTGCGGTCAGAAGCCCCTCCCGCCGCGCACGCTGCAGGCCGCCCACCACATACGGTGTCGTGCCGGAGGCGGCGATGCCGACCAACACGTCGCCGGCCGTCGGATGCCACGGTGCCATGTCGCGCCAGGCACCCTCGGAATCGTCCTCGGCATGCTCCACCGCACGTCTCAAGGCTCCGTCGCCACCGGCAATCAGGCCGATTACGCGGTCGAAGGGAATGCCGTAGGTCGGCGGCAGCTCCGAGGCGTCGGTCACCCCGAGCCGGCCGCTCGTGCCGGCGCCGATGTAAAACATCCGGCCGCCGGCCGCCATCCGTCCGACGACCTGCTCGACCAGGCGCTCCATGACCGGGATCGTCGCCCGCACGGCTTCGTGCACCCGAGCGTCCTCGCGGTTGATCCCCGTCAGGATGTCGTGCACCGACATCCGCTGCAAATTGTCATATGCCGAGCTCTGCTCGGTAATCCGATTCTCCTCCATGGTATTTCCAAATTTCTTCGGCCGGGGAGCAGACGATCCGCACGACCTCGCGTCCCGCCGCAGCCATCGCCTCGCGCAGCGGCTCCTCGAAATGGGCCGCCACCCCGCCGACAAAGGCAACGGGCAGTCCTGCCGGATAACCCGACAGATTGCGCGCGGCGAACTCGCCGAACGAGCGGACAACCATCTCCCGCACCGGTGCGCAATCCAGATGCGCACGGATGAAGGGCGCAAACGACGCCAGGAAGCGGTTGGCCGCCGGCTCGCGGTAGACCCGGCGGATCAGCCCGGCGTAGGTCAGGGCGAACGTGCGGAGGAACTCCTCGCGGAGCGGAATCGTCCCCTTGAAGATACCGTTCACCAGGTTGCGGCCCAGAACCGCACCGCTCCCCTCGTCGCCGAGCACATAGCCCAGCGGCGGGACATGGGCGACAATCTCGCCGCCGCGGCAGTGGCACGAATTCGAACCGGTGCCGAGGATGCAGGCGATCCCTTCGCCGCGCCCGAACAAGGCTCGGGCGGCACCGAGCAGATCGGAGCCCAGCCCGATGGCGGCCCCGGGGCCGAATCTCGCCGCCAGTTCCCGGCGCAACACGGCGGAAGCCTCCGGGAAGGAGTCGCCGCAGCCGGCCCCGTAGAAACGGAGCTCCTCCACGCCGTCGAGGGGCGGGAGCTCCGCCAACACGGCGCGGATCGCATCGGGAGACTGCTGCACGGCGTTGATCCCCACCGTCCGCAACCGGAGGATCCGGTCGCCGTCGCCGAAAATCCACTCGCACTTGGTCGAACCGCTGTCTGCAATGGCCTTCATACATACAAAGGTAAAAAAATAATCCGGAGTTTGCACCCCGGATTATTCGGATACGGGCCGACGGCTACCGCAGGAAGAGCAGTTCGCGGTACTTCGGCAGGGGCCAGATCTGGTCATCGACGATCTCCTCGAGCTTGTCGATGTGGTAGCGGATGCGGTCGAAGAAGACAGCCACCGTATCGTGGTAGGCGATCGCCTTCTCGCGCTGGTCCTCAATCCGGTTGGCCACCTTGCGCGCGTCGATCATCTCGCCCGTGAGTTTCTGGATCTCGGCCGTGTGGTCCTGGATCTTCTTGATCAGGGCGATGTCGGCCGAGGCGTTCAGTCCCGGGATCTGCGACATCTTGTAGACCTTGTCGAGCAGCAGCGCCTCGTAACGCGACGCGATCGGCACGATGTGGTTCATCGTCAGGTCGCCCAGCACCCGGCCCTCGATCTGGATCTTCTTGGTGTAGGTCTCCCACTTCACCTCGGTGCGGGCCTCGAGCTCGACTTTCGAGAAGACCCCCGTTTCGGCAAACATCCTGAGACTCGACTCGTCGAGGTAGCGGTCGAAGATCAGGGGCGTCGAGGTCTCGCAGTCCAGACCGCGCCGCGCCGCCTCGGCCTTCCACTCGTCCGAGTAGCCGTTGCCGTCGAAGAATATGTCCCGGCAGGCATTGATCATCTCCTTGAGCACCTCGTAGATCGCCTTCTCCTTGCGCACGCCGGCCTCGATGCGCGCATCGACCTTGCGCTTGAACTCCGTCAGTTCGTGGGCCATCGAGGCATTCAGCACGATCAACGCCTCGGCGCAGTTGTCCGACGAGCCGACGGCGCGGAACTCGAAGCGGTTGCCCGTGAAGGCGAAGGGCGACGTGCGGTTGCGGTCCGTGTTGTCGAGCAGCAGGGTCGGGATGTGCGAGATACCGCTCATCTTGAAGATGCTCTTGGCATCGAAGCGGATGGCATCACCGTCCTTCGAAGCGGCCAGCTTCTCGAGCACGGCCGAAACCTGCGAGCCGAGGAATGCCGAAATGATGGCCGGAGGCGCCTCGTTGGCACCCAGACGGTGGGCGTTCGTGGCGCTCATGATCGAAGCCTTGAGCAGGCCGTTGTATTTGTAGACGGCCGATACGGCATTGACCAGGAAGGTGATGAACTGCAGGTTCTCCGAAGCGCTCTTGCCCACACCAAAGAGGTTCACGCCCGTATCGGTGCCCAGCGACCAGTTGTTGTGCTTGCCCGAGCCGTTGATCCCCTTGAAGGGCTTCTCGTGCAGCAGCACCCGGAACTGATGACGGCGGGCGATCTTGTCCATGATCGTCATCAGCAACTGGTTGTGGTCGTTGGCCAGGTTGGCCTCCTCGTAGACCGGAGCCAGCTCGAACTGATTGGGCGCCACCTCGTTATGTCGTGTCTTGACGGGAATGCCCAGTTTCAGGCACTCGTACTCGAGATCCTTCATGAAGGCCATCACACGGGTCGGTATGGCCCCGAAATAGTGATCCTCGAGCTGCTGGTTCTTGGCCGACTCGTGCCCCATCAGCGTGCGGCCGGTCAGCATCAGGTCGGGACGCACGGCCCACAGGCTCTCGTCCACGAGAAAATACTCCTGTTCCCAACCCAGATAGGCGAAGACCTTCTGCACGTTCTTGTCGAAGTAGTGGCACACCTCCGTGGCAGCCTTGTCCACGGCTGTCAGCGAGCGCAGCAGCGGCACCTTGTAATCGAGCGCCTCACCCGTATAGGCGATGAAGACAGTGGGGATACAGAGCGTCGTATCGACGATGAAGGCCGGCGAAGCGGGATCCCAGGCCGAATAGCCGCGCGCCTCGAACGTATTGCGGATACCGCCGTTGGGGAACGACGAGGCATCGGACTCCTGCTGTACGAGCAGCTTACCCGAAAACTCCTCAAGTACCCCGCCGCAGCCGTCCGGCTCGGCAAAGGCATCGTGCTTCTCGGCCGTACCGCCCGTCAGCGGCTGGAACCAGTGGGTATAGTGGTCGGCTCCGTGCTCGAGGGCCCACTGCCGCATGCCGGCGGCGATGCTGTCGGCCACCTCGCGCGTCAGCGGCGTGCGGTGCTCCATCGTGTCGAGCAGCGCCGCATAGGTCTTCTTGTCGAGGTATTTGCGCATGGCTTCGCGACCGAAGACCTTCTCCCCGAAATAGTCCGAGGGACGCCCCTCGGGAGCCTTCACTTCGACGGCCGTGTGGTTGATCGCCGCATCGACCATCTTGAATCTGAGTAATGACATAACCGGATCAGTTTGTGTGTTTCTTCGGGAGACAAAGGTAAAAAAATTACGGTTTCGCTGTTTTTGCAAAATCGACATTTTTCCAAAAAATCACATTTTTTTCATGAGTTTTCCCGAAAATAGCCCCACTTTTCTGCCACATCAACGATTTTCAAACACCTTTTTCGGGAAAATAGATCCATTTTCACGAGACATGTGCAAAAATCACAACTTTTGCATTTCGGCAAAAACAGGCGTCATTCAGAACAATATTGACACGAAAAGCCGCAACAAGGATTCAAAAGCGGATATCGGGCCGAAAGCCGGGGAGGATACCTTTATAAATAAAAAAAGACCGACACTGTTATTTTGGTAACAATTTCTTGCTGCAATTCCTGAATTATTTGTACCTTTACGTGCAATTTGAAAAAAGAGGAGACTACACTACTTTACTAATCTCTAAATAAGTTATGGCAAATACCGAACGTGAAAAACTGTTCACCGAATTCCCGCCGGTCCCGACCGAGCAGTGGGAAGAGGTGATCAAGGTCGACCTGAAAGGGGCCGACTACGAGCGTAAACTGGTATGGCGTACGGGCGAAGGTTTCAACGTCCGTCCCTACTACCGCGCCGAAAATCTCGAAGGAATCAAGTTCCTCGGCTCGCAGGCAGGCGAGTTCCCCTACGTGCGCGGTACGCGTGCCCACAACCGCTGGCACGTGCATCAGACCATCACGGTCAATTGCCCGAAGGAGGCCAACGCCGAGGCACTGAAACTCCTCAATGCCGGCGTGGACTCGCTGGGCTTCGAGATCGCCAAGGAGGGCTTCACGGCCGCCGATCTCGAGACGCTGCTCGCTGAAATCCACATCCCCGCCATCGGACTGGTGTTCAGCGGCAAGGGCATGGGCGACCTGGCCGAGGCGGTCATCGCCAAGCTCGAGAAGGAGGGCATCGCTGCCGACGCCGACGTGGCGTTCGTCATCGACCCGATCGTCAAGGGCCTCTCGCAGAAGGGCTGCTTCTGCTCGCCCGACGGCGCAAAGTGCTTCGAGCGCATCGCTTCGCTCATCAAGAAGACCGCCGCCTACAAGCACATCCGCATCGTGACCGTTTCGGCCGACATCTTCGCAAACGCCGGTTCGACGATCGTCGAGGAACTGGCATTCGCCCTCTCGGCCGGTAACGACTACCTGGCCCGCCTGACCGACGCCGGACTCACGATCGACGAGGCCGCACGCAAGCTGCGCTTCTCGTTCGCCGTCACGTCGAACTACTTCCTCGAAATCGCCAAGTTCCGCGCCGCCCGCATGCTGTGGGCCAACATCGTCAAGGGCTACAATCCCGAGAAGGAGTGCGCCGGCAAGATGATGATCCACGCCTCGACGTCGCGCTGGAACCAGACCGTTTACGACCCCTATGTGAACATGCTGCGCGGCACGACCGAGGCCATGTCGGCCGTCATCGGCGGCGTATACTCGCTGGAGGTCACGCCGTTCGACGCCTCGTTCGAAACCCCGACCGAGTTCTCGAAGCGCATCGCCCACAACGTCGAGCTGCTGCTCAAGCACGAGGCGCACTTCGACCAGGTCGTAGACCCGGCCGGCGGTTCGTACTATGTCGAGAACCTCACGCAGTCGATCGCTGCCGAGGCCTGGAAGCTCTTCCTCGAAATCGAGGAGAAGGGCGGATACACCAAGGCCTATGAGGCAGGCTTCATCAAGGAGCGTGTCGAGGCTTCGGCCGCAGCCAAGGACAAGGCAATCGCTACGCGCCGTCAGACGCTGCTCGGCGCCAACCAGTTCCCCAACTTCACGGAGGTCGCACCCAAGGAGATCACCGAGGCAGCCGTTACGCGTGAGGCCGCCGAGGGCAACGTGCTGACGCCCTACCGCGGCGCCATGGCATTCGAGGCCATGCGTCTGCATGTGGACCGCTCGGGCAAGGAGCCCAAGGCCTTCATGCTCACGTGCGGCAGCCTGGCAATGGCTCGCGCCCGCGCACAGTTCTCGTGCAACTTCTTCGCTTGCGCCGGCATCCGCGTGATCGACAACACCTTCTTCAAGTCGCTCGAGGAGGGCGTCAAGGCCGCTCTCGAGTCGAAGGCAGAGATCGTCGTTGTCTGCGCTTCGGACGACGACTACGCCGAGGTGGCTCCGAAGATCAAGGAGATGCTCGGCGACAAGGCGATCCTCGTCGTCGCAGGTGCTCCGGCCTGCACGCCCGAACTGGAGGCACAGGGCATCACCAACTTCATCAACGTGAAGTCGAACGTCCTGGAAACCCTGAAGTTTTACCTTAAAGAGATGGGAATCTGATCATGAGAGCTAAATTTTCTGAACTGAAATACGATGGGGCCCAGCAGAAGAGCTGCTGCGCCTCGAAAGGCTGCGGCGAAGTGGAACCGTGGCTCACGGCCGAGCGCATTCCCGTCAAGGGCGCCTATACGGCCGAAGACCTCGAAGGCATGGAGCACCTGAACTATGCTGCAGGTATCGCCCCGTTCCTCCGCGGCCCCTATTCGACGATGTACGTGATGCGTCCGTGGACGATCCGCCAGTATGCCGGTTTCTCAACCGCCGAGGAGTCCAACGCATTCTACCGCCGTAACCTCGCCGCCGGCCAGAAGGGTCTTTCGGTGGCCTTCGACCTGGCTACGCACCGCGGCTACGACGCCGATCACCCGCGCGTAGTGGGCGACGTCGGCAAGGCCGGCGTATCGATCTGCTCGGTAGAGGACATGAAGGTGCTCTTCAACGGCATTCCCCTCGACCGCATGTCGGTGTCGATGACCATGAACGGCGCCGTGCTGCCCGTCCTGGCCTTCTACATCGTCACGGGTCTGGAGCAGGGCTGCACGCTCGACCAGCTCTCGGGTACGATCCAGAACGATATCCTCAAGGAGTTCATGGTGCGCAACACCTATATCTACCCGCCCGAGTTCTCGATGCGCATCATCGCCGACATCTTCGAGTACACCTCGAAGAACATGCCCAAGTTCAACTCGATCTCGATTTCGGGTTACCACATGCAGGAGGCGGGCGCCACGGCCGACATCGAGCTGGCCTACACGCTGGCCGACGGTCTGGAGTACCTCCGCGCAGGTATCAACGCCGGCATGTCGATCGACGCCTTCGCACCGCGTCTGTCGTTCTTCTGGGCCATCGGCATGAATCACTTCATGGAGATCGCCAAGATGCGCGCGGCACGTATGCTGTGGGCCAAGATCGTCAAGCAGTTTAACCCGAAGAACCCCAAATCGCTGGCACTGCGTACTCACTCGCAGACCTCGGGCTGGTCGCTCACGGAGCAGGATCCGTTCAACAACGTGGCACGTACGGCCATCGAGGCCATGGGCGCCGCCCTGGGTCACACCCAGTCGCTGCACACCAACGCCCTCGACGAGGCGATCGCCCTGCCGACCGACTTCTCGGCCCGTATCGCCCGCAACACGCAGATCTACATCCAGGAGGAGACCAACGTATGCCGTGAGATCGACCCGTGGGCCGGTTCCTACTATGTGGAGTCGCTGACCAACGAGATCGCACACAAGGCCTGGGAGCACATCCAGGAGATCGAGAAGCTCGGCGGTATGGCCAAGGCCATCGAGACCGGCATTCCGAAGATGCGTATCGAGGAGGCTGCCGCCCGCAAGCAGGCCCGCATCGACTCGGGTCAGGAGAAGATCATCGGCGTGAACGAGTACCGCCTGGAGAAGGAGGCCCCGATCGACATCCTCGCCGTGGACAACACCGCCGTACGCGAGAGCCAGATCAAGCGTCTGAAGGAGCTGCGCGCTTCGCGCGACGAGGCCGCCGTGAAGAAGGCGCTCGAGGCCATCACCGAGTGCGTGAAGACCAAGAAGGGCAACCTGCTGGAGCTGGCCGTCGAGGCTGCGAAGGTCCGTGCCACGCTGGGCGAGATCTCCGATGCCTGCGAGGTAGTCGTAGGTCGCTACAAGGCAGTTATCCGTTCCATTTCAGGTGTATATTCGTCAGAAGTGAAAAACGACAAATCGTTCGAGCGCGCCAAGGAGCTGTGCGCCGAGTTCGCCAAGAAAGAGGGCCGTCAGCCGCGCATCATGATCGCCAAGATGGGTCAGGACGGCCACGACCGCGGCGCCAAGGTGGTAGCCACGGGTTATGCCGACATCGGCTTCGACGTCGATATGGGTCCGCTGTTCCAGACTCCGGAGGAGGCTGCCAAGCAGGCCGTTGAGAACGACGTGCATGTAGTCGGCGTTTCGTCGCTGGCCGCAGGCCACCTGACGCTCGTTCCGCAGCTGATCGCCGAACTGAAGAAGCTCGGCCGCGAGGATATCATCGTCATCGTCGGCGGCGTCATTCCTCACCAGGATTACGACGAGCTCTACCGCGACGGCGCCGCCGCCATCTTCGGCCCCGGTACGCCGATCGCCACGGCAGCCATCAAGATGCTCGAGATCCTGCTCGCCGAATAACACCGGCCCTGCAGATCCGCACACGACGACGCCTCCGACCTTCGGGCCGGAGGCGTTTTTATCTCCCCGACGGACCCGTACTTTAGCCGTCCGCTACGAAAAATGTCCGCAGGTTGTGACTCAACCTGCGGACATTCGTCTTACGGGTACACGACCTGTCAGCGGCAGGCCTCCAGGATGCGGCGGGCCATCGCGCCGTCCACGTTGGCCGCCTCGCCATACCGGACGCCGGCGGCATTGAAGCGGCGCTCGATCTCGGCAATCGTCTCCTCGCCGATGCCCTCCTCCGAGAGGCGCGTCGATAGCCCCAGCGAACGGAAGAAGGCCTCCGTCGCCTCGAGCGTGCGGTCGATGCGCTCCTCCTCCGAGCCCTCGGCAATACCCCAGATCCGCTCGCCGTACTGAAGCAGCTTGCCGCGCTTCTGCTCACGCAACACACGCAGCGTACCGTTGATGACGATGGCCAGCGTAGCCCCGTGCGTGAGGCCGTGAAGCGCCGTCAGCTCGTGGCCGATCATGTGGGTAGCCCAGTCCTGCGACACACCCATGCGGATCATGTCGTTCAAGGCGAGCGTCGCACCGAGCATGTACTCCGACATGGTGTCATAGTCGCGCTGGGCGGCCAGAGCGCGCGGGGCGATCTCGACAACCGTGTGGAGAATACCTTCAGCCCAGCGGTCCATCAGCCGCGACTGCCCGGGGGTGGTCATGTACTGCTCAAGCACGTGCACGAAGGTATCCGAAAGACCGCAGGCAATCTGCCGCTGCGGCAGCGAGAAGAGCGTCTCGGGATCGAGGATCGAGAAGACGGGATAGTTGCCGTAGAAGGCGTACTTCTCCTTGGTCTCATAGCGCGAAATGACGGCGCCGTTGTTCATCTCGGAACCCGTGGCCGACATCGTCAGCACGGTGGCCAGGGGCACGGTCTGCGAGGCCTGGCCCTTGAGGACCAGATCCCAGGGATCGCCGTCGTAGAGCAGTCCGGCGGCCACGAGTTTCGTACCGTCGATCACCGAGCCGCCGCCTACGGCCAGCAGGAAATCGACACCTCGCTCCTTGCCGAGCGCCACGGCCTTGCGCAGCGTCTCGACCGACGGGTTGGGTTCGATGCCCCAGAACTCGACGAAATCACGGCCTTCAAGGGCTCGTACGACCTGCTCGTAGACCCCGTTGCGCTTGACGCTGCCGCCGCCGAAGGTGATCATGATCCGCCGGTCGGCGGGGATCAGTTTCGAAAGCCGGGCGATCTGCCCCTTGCCGAACACGAGTTCGGTCGGATTGTGATAAATGAAATTGTTCATATCTCGCTGTATTGATAAGGTTCACACCGGAAACTCCGCATCGGAGGCCCGGCAAGACAAAGATACGCAAAAAGTCGGGAGAATCTCCCCCACCCGGCACGTGAAATCGCACGGGAGGTTGGCGCCAGCAGGAGGCGGCGGTCCAAACGGATGGACTGCCGGTCACAGAGCCCCTGCCGGAGAGGGCTCGGCCTGCGGCTCGGCCGCCATACGCCCGACCGGGGAAGCCCTGCTCGCCGCCCCTCCTCTTCACAAAAAAAAGATCCCGGATGACAAACATCCGGGATCCCGTCAAACGGAGCTTCATGCTCCGCCTATTCCGATTAGAAGTACTGACCGCGCAGGTCCTCGATCTCGGCCATCTGCTGAACAGCCGGAATGGCGAACTGCTGGGCCATGCTCTCGGCCATCGCCTGGGCACGGACCTTCTCGGCCTCCGAAGTCTGCTTCTCGGAGGTCTGCACATCATCCACCACGAAGACATAGACGCCCGACATACCCTTGACGGGGCCCGTCAGGGCACCCTTCTGGGCCGAGGCGATCGCACCGACCAGACGCGGTTCGAAGCCGGCGCCATCGATGTAGAACGAAGCATAGTTCACATCCTTGAAGTCGGCGACCTCCGATCCCAGGCTCGAAGCCTGCTCCTCGAGGGTCGTACCGGCGAGGCTGCTGACGATGTAGTCGTATTTCTTGTCGCGCAGCACCTGAGCACGCAGTTGGGCTGCCACCTTCTCGGGCGATGCATACTCGTCGTTGTCGATGGCCGTCAGCATGGCGATCGCATAGTCCTTGCCTACGGAGAAGATCTCCGAGACGTCGCCGACTTCGGCGCCGTAGGCCCAGCGGGTCACGTCGCGCGAATCCTCCAGGCCGCGGATCGTGCGGTCACCCTGCGAGATCACGGCTACGCGCGGCGTAACCGAAGCCTCGGAAGCGGCACCGGCAAACGCCTCGGCCGAACCTTTGGCGTTCACCATGAACGAGCCGGCCTGGTTGTGCACGTTGCGGCGCGTCTCGGCCGAAGCCTCGACAGGATAGGTGATCGAAGCCACCTGCACGTGCTTGGTCGGCTTGCCGGCACGATATACCTGCATCAGCTGGATAGCGTCACCCGAAGCGACCTTCACGATGTCGCCCTCCTTGGCTCCGGCCAAGGCCTCGGCAAACTCACCCGAGAAGGCCGAGAAAGGCATTACACCCACCTCGCCGCCGTTGGCTGCCGTCATGTCATAGACCGAATACTGCGAAGCGGCCTGTGCGAAGTCGGCACCGCCGCGCAGGGCGGTCAGCAGGCTGTCAGCCAGCGTATCCTCGGTATAGGGGAGCACGATGTGGCGGATGCCCATCGAGTCGGAAACCATCTTCGTATCAAGGGCACGGGCCATCGTCCACTCGTTGTTCTTCAGCACGGGGCCATAGGTCTCGCCGGCCATCAGCGCGGCAGCCTCCTCCTCGGAGAGCTGGGCGGCCGAAACGTAGTTGTCGGCGATCTTGCCGTTGCGGTTGGCGCGGACGAACGACTTCAGCTCGTCCGTTGCCGCGAACTCCTTGCCCACCTCCGTAGCGGTCTTCTCGATAGCCAGCAGGTCATCGTCCGTGGGAGCCACCTCGAAGACCACGTACGAGATCGTACGGGAAGGCGTCTGACGGAACATGTCCTTGTGGCTGTTGTAGTAGGCCTTCATCTCCGACGGCGAAACGCTGATGATCGAGTCGGGAACCGACGAATACTTCTTGCCGGCCCATTTGCCCGTATAGGTCTCGTTGGCCGACTTCACGCCGCTGGCCACCTCGAGGGAATTGACGTAGACACCGCCGCGGATCAGACCGAAGTACTTCTGCATCTCACGCTCGGCACGGGCCTGCTCGTTGAGCTGGGTCCAGGCCTGTGCAGCCTGAGGATTGGTCTCGGCCTGTGCAAGGAAATCGGAGATTGCAGCTACGTTGTAGGTCCCCGTACGCGGATCGGCAAAAGCGTTGTAGAGCGTCTGCGAGGGCTGCTCGCCGCTGATCATCGCCATACGTTCGGGCTCGGTCACACGCAGACCCAGACGCTCGAAACCGGGCGTCATCACATACTTCGAGATGAGCGACTGCCACGTGGCGTTGGCCAGCATCGCAGCCTGCTGCTCGTCGTTCTCCTGAACGCCGCTCTGGGCCTTGATCTGCTCGTACTGGTCGTAATACTCCGAATAGTTGATCTTCTCGCCGTCGATCACGCCGACGCGAGGATCATTGCCCGAGAAACCCATCTCGGTCTTCAATGAGAGGATGAATGCCAAGAGGGCCAGTGCAATGATGATCGAAAGCACGATGCCGAACTTGGTTCGTAAAGTGTTTAAACTTGCCATATAAATTGTTAATTATTCGTATTGTTCCGAAAGATCAGCCAAAGGTAGTAAAATATTCGGAAATAGCCCCATATGTGGGCTACAATTTTTTCACGCGGGCCAGTTCGATCCGCGAACGCGTCGTGCGCAGAATCCGGAGCTGGAGGTTTCCTATAAGCAGCGTCTCTCCGCCCGAGGGAATCCCCTCGTAGTGGTAGATGATGAAGCCGGCCAGCGTGTCGTATTCGCGGCTCTCCTCAATGCCCAGGTCGTAGCGCTCGTTGAGGTATTTCACCTCCAGACGGCACGAAAAGACATACTCGTCGGGGCCCACCTGTTTCTCCACAAGGTCCGGCACGTCGTGTTCGTCCTCGATCTCTCCGAAGATCTGTTCGAGCACGTCCTCGAGCGAGATGACACCCGCCGTACCGCCGAACTCGTCGATGACCACCGCAATGTTCGTCTTGTGCTTGATGAAGTTCTCGAGCACGGACTGCAGCGGCATGGTCTCGGGAACGAAATTGACGGCCATCATCACGTCGGAAATCTGTTTCGGCAGCGTGAAGAGGCTCTTCGAATTGACATACCCGATGATGTTGTCGATCGATTTGCGCCAGACAAAGATCCGCGAAAACTTCGAATCGACGAACCGCTCGGTAAGCTGTTCGATGCTCGTCGAGTCGATATCGACCGCCTCGACGTCCACACGGGGCACCATGCAGTCGCGCACGCGCAGGTCGGCGAAATCAAGCGCATTCTGGAAGAGTTTCAGTTCGTGGTCCGGTTCGGCGTGCTGCTCCGTATTGCTTGCGTCGAGCAGCGCGGCAAGATCCTCACGGTCGAAGCTCGGAGTCAGCTGCTCCTCCGTGACGCGCCGCCCGGCCAGGCGCAGGATTCCGTGCGAAAGCAGGGTTGTGAAGCGTGCAACGGGATAGAGCACGATATAGAAGAAATAGATGACCGGAGCCAGCGCCCGATAATAGAAGTTGGGGCTGTTCTTGAAGATCGATTTGGGCAGGAACTCCGCAAAGAAGATGATGATGAGCGTCGAGACCGCCGTATCGACAGCCACGGAGCCTTCCGCTGCCATCGTCTCCCACCCCAACCATCCGTAGATGGTGCGCAGGAGGATCGACATGGCCAGCGAATAGACTACCAGGGCGATGTTGTTGCCCACGAGGATCGTGGTGATGTACTGCCCGGGATGGCGGGCAAAGACCTCCGCGATGCGGTCGAACATCCGGCTCTGCTTGCGGTCGATCTCCAGTTTGAGCCGGTTCTTGCTCGTAAAGGCGATCTCCATGCCCGAAAAGAAAGCGGACAGGAGCAGCATCACGACGATCAGTATGACGATGGTAAGCATCTGAATCGGATTACGGATTATTCGGACAGGCGGCCGTCGGCCGAATCGCCCTGTTTCAAAGCCCTCGACGGTACGATGCCGGGATCATCCAACCGTACGGGCTCCTCCTGTGCCGAGGCCGGGAGTGACGCCGGAAGATCGGCACGGGTCGGCAGCGAGGCAGGACTGTCGGCAGGCAGCGGACGCGGAGCCGGAGCCGGTTTCACGGCATCAGGGCGCCGGGCGGGGCGGTCGTCGGCTGCGTTTTGCTCCCCGCCGGACGGACGCACGGGACGCACGGCTGTGGAGTCCGTGGAGTCGGCCGCAGGTCGCATCTCCACCTCCATCCGGCCCTTCATCCGGCGGAAGCGCCAGTCCTTGAACGACTCGTCGGACTCGAAGCCCTCCCCGATGAACACCTCGCGGCCGTTCTTCTGCACGACCTTCGAATCGACGTTCGAATAGATCTTTCCCGTCTTGGCGTTCCAGAAAAGCTGCTGCGTATAGAGCGTCTTGCCGTCGGACTTCTCCACTACGACGTTGCCCTTGGCCTCCCAAAGTTCGCGCTTTTCATAGTTGATGGCGTAGTTGGCCGTCAGCACCACATCGACCGACGTGAGCGAATCGTCCTGATAGGTCGTGATCTTCACCCCCTTGCGGAATTCACGGTAGGGCTCGCGGGCCAGACCGTAACCCTCGAGCAGCGGGGTGACGAAATGGTACGAGCGGCGTCCGTTGCGCGACATGATGAGCGAAAGATTCTCGCAGTATTCGGACATCATCGTCTCGGTCGAGGCGGCCTCTGCTTCTGCCTCCTTCTCCTTGCACGAGTATAGCAAGATAGCACTCCCCACAACGGAGAGTGCTACCCTGAAATATCTTGACAGGCGTTTTCCCATTTACACGGTGCGTGTATGCAAGAGGTACGCGCTTAGCGGGGACGCACGGTCGTAACGACACCGGCGGCCGTACCGCAGGTGACCGTATAGCGTGCACCGGACTGCAGCTCGTTGAAGAAGCACTCCTCCGTGTTGGGGAAGTTGGCACGGTAGTTCGCCAGCGAAGCCTTGGCCGGCTCAACATACTCCGAGTCGCCCGGAAGCAGCTCGATGGCCTTGGCCATGGCATCATAGGCGGCCCAGAAAGTAGCCTGGCCGGCGAATCCGCCGCAGGTCGAAGCCGAAGCAGCATAGCACTGGCCCAGCACGAAGTACGGGGCGCCGTCCTCGGGATTCAGGTCGCGGGCCTGACGGGCCGACGAAGCAGCATTCGTATAGTCCTTGTTGATCAGAGCCACAAGCGAGATGTGCAGGAGCAGCTTCTGACGCTCCATGTCATCCTTCTCGACGGCCAGTGCCTCGTTCAGGTAGTTGAGCGCCTTGGCAAAGTCGCCCTTGTTCTGGAAAGCGGAAGCCAGCGACATGGCAGCCTCGGCCGACGGCTTGATCGCATAGTATTTCTCGGCGGTGGCGAGGTAGAAGTCGCTATTGCACTTGGCACGGCCCATCAGCGATACGGCCTGGGCGAGCAGCGCCTCGTCATCGGGAGCGGCGGCCAGCTTGTTGCTGAAGAGTTTCTCGAGGTTCTCGCAGCTTGCGGCACCGCTCAGTCCGAAGGCGGCATCCAGCTGGTTCTTGAGCTCTGCACCCGAGGGGTTGTTCTCGAAGAAGGGCAGCAGGCGGTCGTACTCGGCGATGATCTCGTCGGGCATCACCTCGTCGGTATTCTTGTAGTCGTCGCACAGGTTCGAGAAGTAGGCTACGACGGTCTCCAGATCGGCATTGGCGCCACCGGCCTCGATCGCCTCGCGGAATGCCTTGCGGATACCCGCACGGTCGTTGGGCTTGTAGGTCAGGTATTCACGGGCCTTCTGGTCGAGGATGAAGGCGAGACCCTGCTTCGGATCGTCACCGAAGTACTTCGCACGCAGGTCGTAGATCAGCATCAGCGAGTCGATGTAGACATTCTTCTCGGCCACGCTCTTCGCACGGTTGATCTTCTGCTTGTAGGTATTGGCTCCACGCTGGTAGATGGCCACCGAAGCGTCGGGGCAGCTGTTGAGCAGTTCCTTGAGGTAATGTGCGGCCGCATCGTAGTTGCGGTTCTCGTACGACTCCTTGAGGAAGTTGCTGTTGAGGATGTTCTTCTCGCGCTCCTCGGGAGTGTCGCCCCACTTGGCATACTGCGGGCCACTGAAATCCTGTTGTGCCATTGCGGCTACTGCGAAAAACGTGCAAGCCGCAGAAAGCAAGAATTTAACATTTTTCATCGGTCAGATTAATTTTTGTGTGTTGTTTTATGTATTGTTTACCTTTGTTCGCTGCATCAATCGTATTTGGGCCGCATGAACCAGTACTCGCCGTTCTCCTGGCCTCCGGCGAAGAGCGAGAAACCGATCGAGAACTTCACGTACTGCTGACGGACAAGCCCGATCCGCTCGGCGATGTTGTAGCCGCGACGGCCGTACTCCACGCCGATGTCGATCGACGAAATGGCCCACAGCTTGACCGGGACTCCCAGACCGGCCGTCACGGCATACTGTGCAAGTTTGTCGCCATTGTAGGTCTGGTTGTAATAACCGTAGCGGAAACCGGCACGGTAGGAGATACGCTTCATGAACCGACGCACGTCGTAGCGGTTGGGCGTGAACTCCACGCCGACCTTGATCGTACTCGTATTGGTGTAGGCCACCTCGTAGGAGGAGGGATTGCCCGCGCCGTTGTTGCTCGTTCCGGTCATCTCGCTGCGTGTATTGCTGCTGCCCCAGTTCTGGTAGACATAATCGACACCCATCGCCCACTTGGCCGTCTGGTAATAGACGCCCACGGCCAGCTGGCGCGGAAGAACCAGCTTCAGATGGGTCGTGTCGCCCTTGACCGTCGAGCTGTACAGGTCGCCGATATAGATGCGTTTCGACACTTCGGGATTCAGGTTGCCGCCGATATCGAAAGCCGCACCGACCGTCAGGATGCGTTTCTGGTTCAGGATCGGACTCCACTGCACGCCGACCTGTCCCTTGACCGTAGAGATCGTATAGCTGTCCAGACCCACCGTCGAGGCAAAGGTTCCCTCACCGGTGATCGACGTCGGGGTCATGATGAAATCGCGGTCGATACTGCCCCAGTAATACTGGGCGGCCACACCGATCGAGAAGTTCTTGAAGACCTCCCAGCCCAGTCCGAGCTTCACCTCCGACACGTCGCCTTCGCCCTGGTAGTTGTACTGCACGCGGCCCACATTGCCCCACACCGGGTCGGACGGGTCGTAGTCATGGTAGTACTTCGTGCGGTAGCCCACCGAACTGTAGGGTGTCAGGCTGAAGCCGAGGCCCAGCTTGCGCGTGATGGGCATCTGGAAAGCGATATCGTGGAAGTTGAACGTATTGTAGGCCGTGCTCTTGTTTGCGCCGGCCACCGTCTGCGAATTGTAGTAGTTCTGCCCCTCGAGGCCGAAATTGAACAGGAAGGTCTTCTGCGGGGCCGAACTGAAGGCCGCGGGGTTGAGCAGATTGACAACGCCCGTCGAGCGCATGGCCACACCGACGCCACCCATCGAACGCATCGGCAGCGTACCGGGTGTATTCTGTTCGCCGATGCCGTACATCGTATAGGGTGAGAAGGCGTTAATGCTGCTTGTCTGGGCCCATGCGGCTACCGGGAACAGCGCCGCAGCAGCGACAACCAGCTTAATCAAGGTGTTCTTCACTTGCATTGTACTCCAAAATTCTGTTCAACCCGTAAAAAACGAGATTACAATTTGCAAATATCGTATTTTTAATTCTTTTCACAAAGAATTTCGCGTCCCCGCCCGTAAAAATTACGCACAAATCCTCAAATTCCCCCTCCAGACGGGCCACATACCCTTCGATCTCGAAGGCGATCGAGTTCATCACACCGAGCCGGATGGCCTCGTCGGTCGTCCGCCCCACGGCCCGCTCCGAATCGATGGCGTCGCAAAGCGGCAGCGAGGCCGTATACTCGTGCAGCGACCGAAACCGCATCGCCATGCCGGGCGAGATGCACCCTCCGCGGAAGACGCCATCGGCCGACAGCAGGTCGATCGTCACGGCCGTACCCAGATCGACGATCAGCGCATTGCGTCCCGGATAGAGGGCGGCGGCACCGACGGCGGCAGCCAGTCGGTCGCGCCCCAGCGTCGCAGGCGTAAGGTAGGCGTTGCCGATCGGCACGGGGGTAGCGGCGGTGAATTCGAGCACCCGGTACGCAAACCTCCGCACGAGTTCCACGATCCCGGGTACAGGTCCCCGCGTCGAGGAGATCACGGCCCGGTCTGCCCGGCGTCCGCCGAGCAGCCCCTCGAGCGTGGCGGCCGAAAGCGTCTCGGCACCGCACTGCTCCGTGAGGCGTCCCTGCTCGAACAGGGCGAGCTTGACGCGCGTGTTGCCTACATCGACGATCAGGTTCACAGCTCCCGCAACGTTTTATAGGCGTCCTCGACGTCTTTGACATTCCTAACGGTCATCGCCAGCCGATTATTGTGCTGCTTGAGCACAAAACGATCGGGGCGCTGCGTGACGCGCTGCAACAGCTGCATGAACACATCGCTCTTGTAGTAGGGCGAATTCTCCTCGCCTACAAAGTGGACGATCATCAGCCCGTTCTTGACCTTCACGCGCTCCATGCCCAGGCGGATGGCCTCCCAACGCAGACGCACGACGTTGAGCAACTCGCGGGCGGCACGCGGCAGCGGGCCGAAACGGTCCACCAGACGGCCCTCGAAGGCGACCAGCGCCTGCTCGTCCTTCGTCGAGTCGAGCTCGCGGTAGAGCTTCAGGCGCTCGGCCTGCTGGGCGACATAGCCGTCCGGGAGGCCGGCCTCGACCTCGATCTCGATGTACGCGTCGTCGATGAAGTGCATCTGCCCGACAGCCTGCTCCTCCTCGGGCGAGAGGCCCGGGACGTTCAGGCCCTCGGCGCGCAGTTCGGCAATGGCCTCGTTCATGATCTTCTGGTAGGTCTCGAAACCGATGTCGGCGATGAAGCCGCTCTGCTCGGCACCCAGCAGGTTGCCCGCACCCCGGATGTCGAGGTCCTGCATGGCGATGTTGAAGCCCGAACCGAGGTCCGAGAACTCCTCGATGGCCCGCAGGCGCCGCCGCGCGTCGGACGAAAGCAGCTCGTCGGGCGGCGAGAGCAGGTAGCAGTACCCCTTCTGGTTCGAGCGGCCGACACGCCCGCGCAGCTGGTGCAGGTCGCTCAGACCGAAGTTCTGCGCATTGTTCACGATGATCGTATTGGCGTTGGGGATGTCGATGCCGTTCTCGACGATCGTCGTCGAGACCAGCACGTCGAACTCCCCGTAGATGAAGTCCATGATCAGCTTCTCGAGTTGCTCGGCAGGCATCTTGCCGTGGCCGATGGCGACACGGGCCTTCGGGCAGAGGCGCGTAACGAGCCCCTGCAGCGTCGGCAGGTCCTCGACCCGGTTGTGAACGAAGTAGACCTGACCGCCGCGCGCGAGCTCCGTCTCGACGGCATCGCGGATGATCTCCTCCGAGAAGACGTGCGACTCGGTGAGGATCGGCTGCCGGTTGGGCGGCGGCGTCGAGATGACCGACAGGTCGCGCGATCCCATGAGCGAGAACTGCAGCGTACGCGGGATCGGCGTCGCCGTAAGGGTCAGCGTATCGACCGAAACGCTCATCTCCGTGAGCTTCTCCTTGGCGGCCACTCCGAACTTCTGCTCCTCGTCGATGATCAACAGCCCCAGGTCGCGGAAGCGGATCTGCCGGCCCAGCATCTTGTGCGTGCCGATCAGGATGTCGATCCGCCCGGCTGCCAGATCCTCGCGGATCTGCGCCACCTCCCGGCTGCTCTTCGAACGGTTGAGGTACTCGACCCGCACGGGAAAATCGCGCAGGCGCTCGGTGAACGAGCGGTAGTGCTGCAGGGCGAGGATCGTCGTCGGGACCAGCACGGCCACCTGCTTGCCGTCGGTCGCGGCCTTGAATGCGGCGCGGATCGCCACCTCGGTCTTGCCGAAACCCACGTCGCCGCAGACCAGACGGTCCATCGGCTGGTCCGACTCCATGTCCCGCTTGATGGCGGACGTCGCAGCCTGCTGGTCGGGAGTGTCCTCCCAGCGGAACGACGCCTCGAGCTCGTGCTGGAGGTAGCCGTCGGGCGAGAAGGCAAAACCCTTCGACGCCTTGCGCTTGGCATAGAGGGCGATGAGCTGGCGCGAGATGTCCTTGACGGCCTTCTTCGTGGCGTTCTTGAGTTTCTGCCAGGCTCCCGTGCCAAGCTTGTAGACCTTCGGCGGTTCGCCGTCGCCCGACTTGTAGCGCGAGATGCGGTGCAGCGAGTGGACATTGACGAAGAGTACGTCGCCGTCCTTGTAGACGAGCTTGATGGCCTCGTGCGTCTTGCCGTTCTCGTTGATCTTCACCAGCCCGTCGAACCGGCCCACGCCGTGGTCGATGTGCACCACGTAGTCGCCCGGCCGCAGCTGGTTCAGTTCGGCAACGGTCATCTGCTCGTCGCGGCGGATCTCGCCGTTGATGCGGTAGCGCTGGTAGCGGTCGAAGATCTGGTGGTCGGTATAGAGGCACAGCTTCAGGTCGTTGTCCACAAACCCCTCGTGCAGCGTCGTCGCAACGGCCCGCACGACGGCCTGACCGCGGCCGATCTGGTGGAAGATGTTCTCCAGGCGCTCGACCTGCGCCTTGTTCTCCGAAAGTATATAGGTGTCGTACCCCCGCAGGGCATTGCGGATCATGTCGTCGGCAAGCATCTCGAAGTTCTTGTTGAACTTCGGCTGCGGGGAGGTCGAGAAGGTCACCTTTGCCGTGGCGGGACGCTCTGCGACGTTGTCGCGCAGCAGGAAGAGACGGCTTGCAGCCAAGTCGGAGAGCAATCCGTTGCGGCTCGTCAGCAAGCTGTCGATGCGTTCGGGCTGCTCCATGTCTGCAAGCGTGCGGCGCCGCACGTCGTTCACGCGCCGCAGCACATAGTCGGCATCGTAGAACCAGAAGGCGGCATCCGCACCGGCAAAGCGGGCCAGTGAGACCCGCGCGGCACTCTGCACCGCGGTGTTCAGGTCGGGGATGATCTCCACGCGCTCGAGTTTGTCGGCCGAAAGCTGGCTCGAGATGTTGAAGCGCCGGATCGAATCGACCTCGTCTCCGAAGAAATCCAGACGGTAGGGCTTGCTCTCCGAAAAGGAGAAGACATCGACGATGCCGCCGCGCACGGAGTACTGCCCCGGCTCGTAAACGAAATCGACACGCGTGAAGGCGGCATCGACCAGCTCCTGTTCGAGCACCTCGATCGAGATCCGGTCGCCGACCTGCACGGCTATCGTCCCGCGGTTGAGCGCCTCGGCATCAACGATCCGCTCGGCCAGCGCCTCGGGATAGGTGCAGACCACCAGATAGCCCTTGCCCGCAAATCCGCGCAGGGCATTCATCGTCGCCGTACGCTGCACGACACCCTGCGGGTCCTCGACGCCGTTGGCCGCCGAATGTTTATAGGACGAGGGGAAGAAGCAGACCCGCTCCTCGTCGAGCAGGTTGTAGAAGTCGTTGAGCAGATAGGCGGCCGCATCGCGGTCCTCAGCCACGAAGACGTGGACACCGCCGCAGCGGGCCACGACAGCCGAGGCATAGAACGGAAGGGCGCCGCCGACCAGCTCCTCGAGATGGACGGCCGCACCGGCTTTCTTGTATTCACGGCACAAAGCCCCGAGATTCTTCGATCCGGCGGCAAACTGCGCCAACTGCTCACGGGCGGTCATAATGGGTCATTGGGTTTGGGGACGGTTCCGGCACGCGGCACCTCCGCCGCAACCGGGTCTTCCGCCACCGGTTCGGGACGCCCCTTTCAGAAGAGAGGTTGGTCCCGGAACGTGTTATTTGTTAATCAGGTCGTTGTCCTTTCGGTCGTGGTAGTGCACCTCGACGATGCCCGTACTCTGATCCTCGACCACCTGCAGGCGGACCTTGTATTTCCACTCCCAGCGCCGGCGCAGCGACCAGAAACCCCGCTTGAGGAAGCAGGCCACATAGGGGCTCACGACCAGTTTGATGAACTTGTGCCCGCGGTCCTGCGTGAGGAACGAGATCTGGTTCTCGATCTTCTTGTCGAGCAGCACCGTGGGTTCGATCTTGCCTGTTCCGTTGCAGGTCGGGCAGACGTCCGAGACACTCTCGACGGCCACCGGGCGCACCCGCTGGCGGGTGATCTGCATCAGTCCGAACTTCGTGAGCGGGAGGACCGTGTGCTTGGCCTTGTCGGTCTCCATGAGCTTGACCATCTCGTCGTAAAGCGCCTGCTTGTTCTGCGCCTTGTGCAGGTCGATGAAGTCGATGATGACGATGCCGCCCAGATCGCGCAGGCGCAGCTGCCGCGCGATCTCCTTCGCGGCGGCCAGATTAACATCCATGGCCGTCTGCTCCTGATTGTCCTCGGCCTTGGTGCGGTTGCCCGAGTTCACGTCGATGACGTTCATCGCCTCCGTGTGCTCGATGATCAGGTAGGCGCCGCGCTTGAGCGACACGTATTTGGCGAAGAGCGACTTGATCTGCTTCGAGATGTCGAAGTTGTCGAAGATCGGCACGTTGCCCTTGTAGAGTTTGACGATCTTCACCTTCTCGGGATCGATCTGCTTGATGTAATCACGGATCTCGTTGTACATCGCCTCGTCATCGACGGCGATCTGCGAGAACGACCCGTTGAGCGAATCGCGGATGATCGTGTTGGCGCGGTTCATCTCGTTCATCAGCTGGTCGGGGGCCGTACTCCGGCGGATGGCCGCCACGGTCTTGCGCCAGCGGTCGATCTGCGTCTGGATGTCGTGCTCGATGTCCTCGTCCTTGGCCTCCATGGCCGCCGTGCGGATAATGACGCCGAAGTTTTTCGGAAGGACCGCCGCCGCGATGCG
This sequence comes from Alistipes sp. CAG:268, assembly GCA_000434235.1. Taxonomy (GTDB): domain Bacteria; phylum Bacteroidota; class Bacteroidia; order Bacteroidales; family Rikenellaceae; genus Alistipes; species Alistipes avistercoris. Next base: position 81,609 of record FR892007.1, read on the forward strand.
CTTCAGCCGCTTCTTCTCCTCGGCCGAGCGGATCTTCTGCGAAAGGAAGACCTTCGACGAGAAGGGAACCAGCACCACGTTGCGGCCCGCGAGCGAGATATCGGCCGTCAGGCGGGGTCCCTTCGTGGAGATGGCCTCCTTAGCCACCTGCACCATGATCTGCTGCCCCACCTGAAGGTAGTCGCCGATCTTGCCCCCCTTCTCGACCGGAGCCTCGAGTTTCATGGTCTCGGCGCGCAGTCCCCGTTTGCCGGGCTGCTGCGAGGCGACGAGCTTCTGGAGCGAGAGGAAATGCGTCCCCAGGTCGAGGTAATGGATGAAGGCGTCCTTTTCGTGTCCTATATTGACGAATGCCGCATTGAGTCCCGGCATGATCTTGCGCACCTTTCCGAGGTAGATGTCCCCCACGGCGAACCCCGTCTGACACTGCTCCTTGTTCAGTTCGACAAGGACCTTGTCTTCACACAGGGCGATGGAGATCTCGGTCGGAGTGACGTTTACGATGAGTTCTCTGTTCATTTGCTGCTGTATCGTGTGTCGCGCACCGGGATGCCGGGCGCGGAGTGATGAGGTTTTCGGGCCGCCTGTTGGCATGGAGTGGCGGCAAACTCCAAAGTCTCTGACTGTCAATGCGCCGCAGGCGCTTCCGGCCGCTGCCGGAGGTGCGGGATACCCGCGTGGATTTAAATAGGTAAAGCTAAAAGAGCATGGGCTCCTTTAGCTTTATCTATCGTTAGCACTAAAGTGCTACCCTACTTTTTCTTGTGACGGTTCTTGCGAAGACGTTTTTTACGCTTGTGGGTAGCCATCTTGTGACGCTTATGCTTCTTTCCGTTCGGCATAATCTAAAAATTTTAGAGGTTCTTGGATTTATTTTACTTCACCTTCGCTGCGAAGCTCTTTGCGGGCTTGAAAGCAGTAATGTTGTGTTCGGGAATGGTGATCGTCGTATTCTTCGAGATGTTGCGGGCAACCTTCTTAGCGCGCTTCTTCACGATGAAGCTGCCGAAACCGCGAAGATAGACATTATTTTTCTGGGTCAGCGACGTCTTGATGCTCTCCATGAAAGCCTCGACGATAGCCTGCACCTGCACTTTCTCGACGCCGGTGCTTTTTGCGATTTCGCTTACGATATCTGCCTTTGTCATAGTATTTATATGTTATAAAAATTGTTTCAACCCGTAATTCGGACTGCAAATATACACTTTATTTAGTTTTCCGCCAACAAACGGAGTTTTTTTTCACGATTTTTTCAACGGCCCCTACCGGCCACGCACACAACACGATAACAAATACCGGGCAAAACCCGTCAAAAAATTAAGATATTCTGTGTCAATAAATTATTGAACCGCCGTCCCGGACCACCGCCAAAAAAAACGCAACATACTGACTGGCAACGACATGACATATCGGACAAAGATTCCGCCCCCGCCATCCAATAAACCGCCCGGTTTTTGCGTTTAACGGGAAGAATCATTACTTTTGCAAACCTTAACAGCGATACGCCATGGTTAAAATACTCTGGGTAGACGACGAAGTCGAACTGTTGAAACCCCACGTGCTGTTCCTCAGCCAGAAGGGTTACGATGTCGAAACCTGCAACAACGGATACGACGCCATCGACATGGCTGCGGAAGGCTCCTACGACCTGATCATCCTCGACGAGATGATGCCCGGCATGACGGGGCTCGAGACGCTTCCCAAGATCAAGGAGGTGCGTCCCACCACTCCCGTCATCATGGTGACCAAGAGCGAGGAGGAGAACATCATGAACAAGGCCATCGGGTCGAAGATCGCAGACTACCTGATCAAGCCCGTGAACCCCAACCAGGTGTTGCTGTCGATCAAGAAGAACGTACACCAGCAGCAGCTGGTCACCGAGCAGACCACGGCCGACTACCGCTCGGAGTTCGGGCGCATCAGCTCCTCGCTCCAGATGGCCGACACGTTCCAGGACTGGTGCTCGATCTACCGCAAGCTCACCGCCTGGGAGATCGAGTTGTCGGAATCCACGGACCAGAGCATCAAGGAGGTGCTCTCCTACCAGCGCACCGAGGCCAACCAGGAGTTCTGCAAGTTCGTACGCCGCAACTACTACAACTGGATCAACCGCCGTTCGGACGAGACCCCCGTCATGTCGCACACGCTCATGCGCTCGCGCATCTTCCCCGTGGCCGACGAGAACCCCAAGACCACGCTGCTGCTGATCGACAACTTCCGCTACGACCAGTGGCGCGCCATCTCGTCGATGCTGCGCGGCTACTACGACGTAGTGCAGGACGACTTCTACTGCGCCATCCTGCCCACCGCCACGCAATATGCCCGCAACGCCATCTTCGCCGGGCTCATGCCGCTGGCCATCGACAAGCTGATGCCCAACAAGTGGCTCAACGACAACGAGGAGGGCGGCAAGAACCAGTATGAGGAGGAGTTCCTGCGCCGCCTGATGCAGCAGAACGGCAAGCAGTGGCGCTTCTCGTTCGACAAGCTCGTGCGCCCGGAGCAGGGCCGCAAACTGGTGGACAACATCCAGAAGGTCTACGACGCCGACTTCTCGGTGATCGTCTACAACTTCCTCGACATCCTCTCGCACGCCCGCACCGAGACGGACATCATCCGCGAACTGACCGAGGACGACGCGGCCTTCCGTTCATTGACCCGCTCGTGGTTCGAGCACTCGGACCTCTACACGATCCTCAAGCTGCTCTCCGAGCGCGGACACACGGTGGTCATCACCTCGGACCACGGCACGATCCGCGTGGACAACCCCGTGAAGGTGACCGGCGACCGCGAAACCTCATCTAACCTGCGTTACAAGACGGGCCGCAACCTGGCCTACAACTCCCGCGAGGTCTACGAGGTGCTCAACCCAAAGGACATCCAGCTGCCGTCAAGCAACCTGACGTCGAGCTACATCTTCGCCTACAACTCGGATTTTCTGGTTTACAACAACGACGCCAACCGGCACATCCGCTACTACCGCAACACGTTCCAACACGGCGGCATCTCGATGGAGGAGATGATCGTCCCGTACATTGTTCTCAAACCCAAAGAATAAGACCCTATGAAAACAATCCATATCACCTCGCAGGAGGAGTTGCGCGACGTGGCCGAAGCCATTGTCCGCGACCTGGGACGGCGCACCGTCGTGGCTTTCCGCGGCGAGATGGGCGCCGGCAAGACGACGCTCATCCGCGAAATCGCGGCCGTACTGGGCGCAACGGACACCGTCACCAGCCCGACCTTTGCCATCGTCAATCAGTACAAGGGGGCGAACAACCGCCGTATCTACCACTTCGACTTCTACCGCATCGACGACATCCGCGAAGCCTACGACTTCGGCTACGAGGAGTACTTCTACTCGGGAGACCTCTGCCTGGTGGAGTGGCCCGAGAAGATCGAGCAACTGCTCCCGGGAAACGTCATGACGGTACGCATCACCGTGGACAGCGACACGGCCCGCACCTTCGAGATCGAATAGCGGCGCTGCACCCCTACCGAAAACGAACGAAACACGACAACCCATGCAGGAATACATCTCCAAACAGCACCAGATTCTGCGCTCCGCAGAACAGATCTATGCGGTCATCAGCCGCTTCGACAACCTGACGCCCGCCCTGGCCGACCGCGTCGAGGAGTGGCAGGCCGACGAGGAGCACTGCTCGTTCAAGGCCAAGGGATTCACCGTGAAGCTCCGCATGGAGGAGCGCATTGCCCCCAAGCACGTGAAGATCGTGGGCGACGAGGGCGGCGTGCCGATCGACTTCGCCTTCTGGATCCAGCTGCAGCCGGCCGGTCCCTACGACACGCGCCTGCGGCTGGTGCTGCACACCGATCTGAACATGATGATGAAGATGATGATCGGCGGCAAGCTCCAGACGGCCGTAGACCAGATTGCCGAAGGCATCGCCCGGGCCCTCAACGCCGCACCGCAATACTGATCGCACCCAGGAGGATAAATCGCGCAGGCGAAGATATCCAACCATACGAAACAGGCCATGGACCCCTTCAAGTTTCTCGGTTCCCGCTTCCGAAGACCGGGCCCGACGGCCCGAGGGGAGGTGGCATATGATTTCGACCGGATCAGCGCCTATTTCCACCGATGCGGCACCGAAGGAGCAGCTTCCCTGCAACGCATCGACGCAGATACGGCATTCGATCTGGATCTGCACGAAGTGTTCGAACGGATCGACCGTACGATAACCCCCGTGGGGCGCCAGATGCTTTATGCCCGTCTCCGCACGCTGCGGGGGCCGGATGACTGCAAAGCTTTCGCCGAGCGGACGGCTTTTTTCGAACACGACCCCGAACGGGCCGGCCGCTGCACCGCGCACCTCGGGCTTCTTGCGGAGGAGGATGCCTACGAACTCTACCGCCTCGTGTTCGACGAAACGCCCCGGCTACAGGGAATTCCGACAGCACACGTGACCTCTCTTCTGGCTGCCGCCGCACTCATTGCAGGGTGCATCCGTCCGGTCTTTTTCTTCCTGTTCCTCGCACTGTTCGTGGTGAATCTCTGGATCCACTACACCAATAAAATCCACGTTTTCGGCTACCTGCTGACAGTACGGCAGTTCCATCGGGCGCTCCGCGTCGCCCGACGGCTGGCATCGGAACGGGTTCCCGGAAGTAGTGCCGCCGCAGAGACGATCCGGACCGCAACCCGGATTCAGCGTCGGAGCCGCATCGTCGGGCAACAGGCGGACGGCGGAGACCTTGCAGCCGCAGCCTACCTGTTCGTCGAGCTGTTCAAAATCGCCTTTTGCCTCGAACCGCTGCTCTTCCACCGCTTTCTCCGAAGCATCGAAGGACACCGCGAGACCATCCACCGTCTGCTCCGCTTCATCGGGGAGACCGATGCAACCCTCTCCGTGGCACGACTGCGCCGCGAACGGCCGACCTGCCGGCCGGAATTCCTCGGAGACAAACGCCTCGAAGCCGTCGGCGTGATCCATCCGCTCATCGACGGCTGCGTGGCCAACACCCTGCGACTCGAAAACGAGAGCCTCCTGCTCACAGGCTCGAACATGTCGGGAAAAACAACCTTCCTGCGCACGCTGATACTCAACGCCCTGTTGGGCGAAACCGTCGGCTTCTGCTTCGCCGAACGATTCCGCCTCCCTTACTGCCGAATCTTCAGCGTCATCGGTCTGACAGACGATCTCGGACAAGGTACAAGTTATTACCTGCAGGAGGTTCTAAGCGTAAAGCGGCTTCTCGAGGCTGCAAACAAGTACACGCCGTGTCTCTTCGCCCTCGACGAACCCTTCAAGGGGACCAACACCGCCGAACGCATCGCGGCAGGCAAGGCGGTGCTCTCCCACCTGAACCGGAGCGGACAACTCGTGCTGGTCTCCACACACGATCTCGAACTGGCCGTGCGGCTCCGCAGCGACGGATTCGTCCCCTACCATTTCCGCGAAGAGATCGCCGACCGGCGTCTGACCTTCGATTATCGGCTGCACCCGGGAGTACCCGCCGGGCACAACGCCCTCCGCATCCTCGAACTGTACGGATATCCGCCCGAGGTCGTTGCCCAGGCGCGCCGGATCAGCGAGGAGCTCACCGGGTCAGAACCGCCGCGCGACCGCTGACGTCTCAGATCCGCGGTTTCTGCAGCATGCGGACGACCAGCGAGAGGGCATAGACCAGCAGGCCGTAGATGATCGGGATGCAGGCCACGCGAAGGCCGCCGGCCAGCAGCGAGGGCGCAATATCGCCCGCCTCCCTCACAACGCCCATCGCCTGCGAAAAACCGAGCAGCGTGTAGACGACCCCGGTAACCAGAGCCAGCAGACCGATCTCCCGGACCCAGGCCGGAGCCTTCCAGGCGGCAAACAACAGACAGATCAACTCGACGGTCAGGAGCGACATGCCCAGCCAGCCGCCTTCGAAAAAGAGTTGGAACATACGCGAAATGTTTTTTGAGGTTCTGCGGGAACTTTCCCGCAAACAAAGATAACACGCAAGGCGCCGCACCTCCAAAAATCGGGACGGTAGAAACCTCTCCTGACGCTGTCGAAACCCGCTGTTCTGCCCTACAGGGCCCTGCAGCACAGGTTTCATACCGTCTCATTCGGAAAATTTCTATATATTTGTACAAACCGAATTCGCGATGAGAGATGCCTTTCCGATCCTCTGGTGGCTTGCCGCGGCCGTCGTCATCGCCCTGCTGCTCATCAGCATGGGATATGCCGCTTCGCAGGCGATCCTGCTGGCCGTGTTCTTCCTGCCCGGCATGCTCTGCGCCCGCTATTTCTACCCGCAGCTCTCGTTCGAGGAGCGCAGGAAAGGGGTGCTTGACACCCTCTACCTCACGCTGGCCATCCTCTGCACCGAATACCTCGCCCTGATCCTCGGGCACCGCACCGCGCTGCCCGACGACGAGATCCCCGACCTGCTGTTCAACCCGCTCTTCATCCTGCTGGTGCTCTCGGCCTGCATCCTCCCGGAGATCCTGATCGAACGCCGGCTCGAGGCCCGCAGGCCCTACGACCGCATGCTCCGGTTCGTCTCCGACCGCCGGCCGGTCACACTCGACCCCGCGGAGCTGCTCTACGTCGAGTCGAACGACAGCGAGGTATGGCTCCACACCCGCTCGGGTGAGGCCTACCGCACGAAGACGCGCATCTCGCAGTGGGAAGCGCTGCTCGACCGCCGCTTCCTGCGCATCCACCGCTCCTACATCATTAATACGGAGTGCATCGAGGAGTACCATCCGACCCGGATCCGGATCGGAGGCAGCGACATCGAGATCTCCCGGAAATACAAGGAGGCGGTCCGCCGGCGTCTCGGTCCCGAATAACACACTCCGCCCGCAAGCCCCGCACCGCCCGTACCGCCGCTGCGGTCCGACCGATACGCGGTGGTTACCGGCGCATCGCCTCGGCCACGCACCGGATCGTCGGGAAGGCCCCGCGCACACGATCGGCAGCCTCCGCCTCCGTGCACCACACGACCTGTTCGATCCCCTCCTCGCGCTGGGGTGTCAGCGGCTCCGCGCCCTCGGTGCGGAGTTCATACCAGCTCGTGCGCTTGAGCTCCCAGCGTTCGGTCTTCGGAAACCAGTAGGCATGCAGCGTCCGGCAGAGCGGCCGCACGACGCGGGCCCTGACCCCCGTCTCCTCGGCGATCTCGCGCTCGGCGCAGGCCTCCAGCCCCTCACCCGCCTCGACATGTCCTTTCGGAAGGTCCCAACGGCCGTTGCGGTGGATCATCAGCCACTCGCCCCGGCCGGTCACCACGATGCCGCCGTCCCGCGCGCCCGTTCACCACGATGCCGCCGGCCGCCTCCACCGGCGTGAACTCTGCCGCAAAGGCGGCAAAGGCGGCCTCCGGATCGGGCGAGAGAACCGCCACGGAGTTGTACGATTCGAGAATTTTGAGTATCTTGGCACGGGTTACGCCGTCGGCCGCACGAACGGCGTGCCACTCCCCGCCGGGAGCCGCAGCCGCGAACGCCACGGCCCGGTCGGCAAAATAGACGATGCGATTCATGATGTTCCTTTTTTGAGCGAAACAAAATTACGAATAAATGGGAAAACCGCTACGAAAATGAAAAAAATCCTTTTGACGATGGCTATTGCAGCTATGGGGCTGGGCGCCTGCGACGATCCGCGGCCCGCACCCCTGACAATCGACAACCGGCTGACCGACGAGGAGATCGCCGCCGGGATCCTCACCCCCGAGGTGATGTGGAAAATGAGCCGGGCCGGCGGCGCCGCACTCTCGCCCGACGGAAAGACGCTCCTCTACCAGCAGACCGACTACAACATGCAGGAGAACCGCGGCGTGACGACCGTCTGGATCCAGGACCTCGCATCGAACGTCCCCGTGCGGCTGACCGACACCTCGTCGAACAGCACTTCGCCACGCTGGAGCGCCGACGGACAGAAGATCCTCTTCCTCTCGGACCGCAGCGGCTCGATGCAGGTGTGGGAGATGGGCGCCGCGGGCGGTGATCCGCGCCAGCTGTCGGCGCTGGAGGGCGACGTCGAGGGATTCGGCATCTCACCCCGCGGCGACAAGGCGTGGTACGTGCAGCGCGTACAGGCGGCCGCACGCCGTTCGTCGGACATCCACACCGACATGGACAAATCGAAGGCCCGCATCTACGACGACCTGATGGTCCGCCACTGGGACTATTGGGATGAGGGTGAACACCTCCACATCTTCGTGGGCGACTTCGGGGCCGACGGCCTGAAGCCCGGCGTGGACATCATCGGCGCCGATGCGGCATGGGACGCCCCGCTGGCCCCCTACTTCGACATGGCCGAGATCGCCTGGAACCATGCCGGAACGATGCTGGCCTACACCTGCAAGCCGCTCACGGGTACGGCTTATGCCGTATCGACCGACTCGGACATCTTCGTCTACGACGTGGCTTCGGGACAGACGCAGAACATCTGCAAGCCGACGAACTTCAACACGGGCGAGAAGATCGAGCGGCTGCGCGACAACCTCCCGGGCTACGACAAGTATCCCGTCTGGTCGCCCGACGACCGGAAGATCGCCTTCCTCTCGCAGCGGCGCGCGGGCAACGAGTCGGACAAGGCCCGCCTGTTCCTCTACGACTGCGCCACGACCGAGATGTGCGACCTGACCGAAGATTTCGACTACAACGCCATGAATGTCGTCTGGGAGGGTAACGACCGCCTGTGGTTCGTCGCGCCGATCGAGGCCACGCACCAGATCTGCCGCATCGCTCTGGGCGAGGGTGAGGTCGAGGTGCTCACGAAGGGCGACCACGACATCACCGCCTTCACGATGGCCGCAGGGCGCATCGTCGCCGAACTGGCTACGATCAGCTCGGCCACCGAGTTCTACGAGGTGAACCCCGCGGACGGCGCCCTGACAAAGATCTCGTCGATCAACGGCGCGATCTACGAACACATCCGCATGGGCCAGGTGCAGAAACGCTGGGTCGAGACCACCGACGGCAAGCAGATGCTCACGTGGGTGATCCTGCCGCCCGACTTCGACCCCGCCAGGAAGTACCCCACGCTGCTCTACTGCGAGGGCGGTCCCCAGAGC
>FR892007.1:90665-104265 GCA_000434235.1 Alistipes sp. CAG:268
GCGCCGTGTCGAACGTCCGAAGCTACCGCTGGAACTTCCAGCTGATGGCCGCACAGGGCTACGTCGTCGTGGCCCCGAACCGCCGCGGCGTACCGTCGTTCGGACAGGAGTGGCTCGACCAGATCTCGGGCGACTACTCGGGACAGAACATCCGCGACTACCTCTCGGCCATCGACGACGTGGCACGCGAGCCGTGGGCCGACGAGACGCGCATGGGCTGCGTCGGCGCCTCGTACGGCGGCTACTCGGTCTACTTCCTGGCCGGACACCACCAGAAGCGTTTCAAGGCCTTCATCGCCCACTGCGGCATCTTCGACTTCGACTCGATGTACGGCGAGACCGAAGAGCTCTTCTTCATCAACAACGACTACGGAGGCCCCTACTGGGACAAGGAGAACGCCACGGCGATGCGCTCCTATGCCAACTCGCCCCACAAGTTCGTGGACCGCTGGGACACGCCGATCCTGATCATCACGGGCGAGCGCGACTACCGCATCCCCTACACGCAGTCGCTCGAGGCCTTCACGGCCGCCCGCGTGCGGGGCATTCCGGCGCGCCTGCTCGAGTTCCAGGACGAGGCCCATCAGGTCTTCAAACCGCAGAACTCGATGGTCTGGAACCGCGAATTTTTCGGTTGGCTCGACAAGTACGTCAAACAGGCCGAATGACATTTGGGAAAGTTTCACCGACCTTCCGAACACGAAAAACCTGCCCTTCGCGGCAGGTTTTTCCGTTTCCAACGGGCTTCCGAAACGGGGATTTCATGATGAAAAATCCCGGGTTCGTTGATTTTATTTTTTTTTCACCGCCTGCGACCCTATTTTTGCAACGTTCATGAACAGAAAGATTTCAGCCATGCGCATACTCCGCAGCTCACTGATCGGCATACTCCTGGCGGCGACCGCCTGCAACCAATCGACCGAACCGACTCCCGTCCCGGAGACGGAGACGATCCAGGTCACCATCGGAACCGGACCCCGCATCGACATACAGACCCGCACGGAACTCACCGACGGCACCGACATCAAGTGGGAGAGCGACGACCGGCTGGCCCTCTGGGCCCGGAACAGCGACGGATCGTTCGCCTTCGAGGGCGCCGTCTTCTCGCTCTGGCGCTACGGCACAACGTGGGAGCAGGCCTTCTTCCGCGGCGAGGTTCCCGCTATGGATCCCTCGGGCGCCTACCGCTACCATGCCGTATCGCCCGTCCCGGCATCGGCATCGGCCGAAACCCGGCAGGCCACCTATGAGATTCCGGCCGTGCAGGACGGCACGTTCCACGGCGAGTGGGACGTCATGGTAGCCGACGCTGTCGGCTCGGAGGAGGCGCCCGCCCCGGCGCTGGTCGAGGGCGACAACAGCGACGCCGTCGCGCTGGCATTCCACCACAAGATCCATCTGCTGCGCATCCGCATTCCCGAAAACCGTCTCGGCGAGAAGATCTCGCAGATCACGCTGAACTTCCCGGTCGAGATAGCCGGCACAATGTCCGTGGACTTCACCGATGCGGCGGCCGTGCCGACCGTCAGCGGATCGAAGAGCCTCACGCTGCGCTTCGACGAGCCGAAGGATGCCGGCGACGAGGTCTACGCCACGATCGCTCCGGTGACCCTCTCGGAAGCCGACGCAATCGAGATTTACGCCACCGGTACGCTCTACGAGTCGCAGCACCGCACGATCGCGGGCAAGGCATTTGCCGAGGGCCACATCACTCCGATCGCCTACAACATCCCCGAAGCGGGCGAGACGCTCGGCACGATCGTGCGGCTCACGCTCGACGAGACGGGCGAGCATACGCTCGGCGAGCGAATCCAGTCGTTCACCCTCCGCGTCGAGGGCGCCTCGTTCGACAACGGCACCGCGGAGCACACCTTCACGGTCGGCGAATCGGGCACCTACGAGATGCTCTTCCCGCAGGGCAGCAACCCGGAGGAGCTCTCGGGCAAGGAGGTGACCATCACCTACGACTCGGAACACGCCCTGCTCACGAGACGTTTCACCCTGCCGGAGATCACACCCGAGGCGGTCAATACCGTTGCCCTGCCCGGCGTCCCCTACCTGCTCTCCGAGGACTTCTCCGCGGTGGAATCCTTCGACATCGACACCAACAATACCCTCGGCAATACCAGCAGCGGTTCGAACACGGCATCGACACTGAGCCAGCTGCCCGCCAATGCCTCGAGCTCCTGGACCGGAGCCCGCTGCGGCGTCGAAACCGGCAAATCGCTCCGGCTGTGCAGCCGCAACGAATGCGCGGCCCTTACGCGGGGCAGCTACCACGGCCGGCTCGACTCGCCGAACCTCGAGGCCCTGAAGGGCTCCTGCCGGATCGTCGTACGGTTCAACTACTCGATGGCCCGCAGCTCGAACCAGGGCAACATGCTGCAACCCTACCTCGCGGCCGGAATCGCCGACGACGCCACGCGCGACGCCACGTCGAACCTGTGGGGCAGCTTCATCTCGGGAGAGGGCGATCCGGGAACGATCCTGCAGTACAACATCCCGGCCGTGATCTACGACCTCGACGACGGAGGCGCCCTGGACGGCAGCTACGACAACGTCACGCGCCCGGCCGAGTTCACGACGACGGCAACCCCGGCCCACCGCATCGTCTGGGAGGCCTACATGCAGTCGGGCGAGCCGCGTGAAACATTCAAGTACTATTACAGCAACAACTGGGTTTATATCGACAACATCACGGTGTCGATTGCAGAATAAAAAACACGACCACATGAAACGAATGCACCTATCGGCCATCACCGCAGCGCTCCTGCTTCTGGCAGCCTCCTGCTCCAAGCAGGAGAACGGCACCCCGTCGGGCGACGGCTACGGCCGGATCCGGCTTCACGGCACGGCCGACGTATCGATCGCCACCCGCGCCGAGATCGATGTCACGACGCTCGGCGTCACGGTTCCGCAACCTTCGGAACTGGCCCTCACGATCCACTCGGACGACCCCGAGGTGAACAGCGTATGGGAGAACGCCGACGCGTTCAACGCCGCCGACACGCTCTTCAAGGCCGGCGTCTACACCGCGACGCTCACCTACGGCGACCCCGAGGCGGAGGGCGAGAACAAGCCCTACTACTCGGGCACCGAACAGTTTGACCTCACGGCGGGAACGACCGCCGAGGTGACGGTCACGGCCCGCATCGCCAACTCGATGGCCGAGATCCGGACCACGGAGGCCTTCGACCGCTATTTCCACGACGCGACCTTCACGCTCCGGACGGGAGCGGGCAACGAGTTCCGCTTCACGCCCGGAGCCGAGCCGGCCGACAGCCCCGTCTTCGTACAGGCCGGAACGTCGATCTCCATCAGCGGAACGGCCCGACAGCAGAGCCAGACCGGCACGGATGAAGGCCCCGAGGTCAAACTCGCCGCCGAACCGCTGGCCTCGACCTCGCCCCGCACGCGCCACATCTTCACCTTCGATGCAGCCGACGCCGGCAGCGCCACGCTCCACATCACGCTCGACGAGAACGAGGAGCTGACCTCATCCGTGGATATCGAACTGAACGACAACGCCGAATAACAAAAAAACACACGATATGAAACTTCTGTACCAAATTCTCGCAGCCGGCACCCTGGCAGTGCTCGCAACGGGTTGCAAGGACGAAACGCCCAACTACGGGCAGACCGGCGGCGGATCGTCCGAGACGGTCGGCTACGTCGATCTGAACGGACTCAGCCCGCAGGTGCTCCTCGACGCCGAGATCAACCAGACCCCGGCCCAGACGACTGCCGCACAAACCCGTGCCGTCACGGAGGCCACGCCCGACTACCTCGTCCGCATCTACAACTCCTCGGACGAGTGTGTGCTCGACACCACCTACGGCGACATGCAGTCGCAGTTCAACGACGGACCGGAGCAGAACCTGCTGGCGCTGCCCGTGGGCACCTACCGCCTCGAGGTCCACTCGCAGGAACCCTCCTCGGTTCCCGACGTCGAGTGGGAGGCACCGACCTACGGCACCACCTACGACTTCGCCGTATTGCGGAGCCATACCTCCGACAGCCCGCTGACGATCGCTGACGAGGTGATATGCAAGCTCTCGAACATCAAGGTCACCGTCTCGATCTCGGCCGACCTAGCCGAGCTGCTCGGCGACGACACGAAATCGACCGTCACGCTGGGTTCGGCCGTGGCGGAGTTCACCAAGAGCGAGAGCCGCGCCGCCTACTTCCGTCCGCAGAACAGCGACGGCGACACGCTCGAGTTCAAGCTCACCGGAACGAAGGACGGCAAACCCGCCGAACTGAGCAAGACCATCACCGGCGTGAAGGCCGGACAGTGGCGCAAGATCATGCTCTCGATCGTCTATGCCGAGACGGGCGACATCAAGATCGTAGTGACGGTGGACAGCTTCGTGCAGGACTCCGAGATTACGATCAACAGCACCGAGTCGCTCTGGGAGCCCGAACTCGACGAGGGTACGGACCGTCCGACGCTGACGTGGCCCGGACATGACCTCGCACAGCCGGTCGCCCTCGACGAGTCGATGTACGACCCGTCGGGCACCTTCAACGGCACGGCCCCGGCGCTGACGCTGTCGGCCGCCGACGGCATCCAGACCCTGCTGCTGGGCATCACCTCGGACAATGCCGCATTCCGCACGGAGATCATCGAAGCCGCCGGGCTGACGGACGTGGACCTCTGCGGCACGATCTCGCGCCTGCACCCCTTTTACGGGCTGCAGGTCACGGCCGGCGCCACCGAGGCAACGATCGATCTGAAAAGCATCATGTACCTTTTCTTCGGATACGATGGCTCGCACACGCTGACCTTCAACATGACCGACAACAAGGGCCGCAACGCCGTCGCAACGCTGCAGTTCAACTACGGCAAGGGGACGGCCGGAGAGGATCCCTCGATCGTCTGCCGGCAGTTCGACATCGACCAGCCGCACACCACACAGACGGGCGACGAGATCGACGTGGATATCAAGACGGCGAGCGGCATCCAGGCCTTCGTGGTATCGATCATCTCCGAAACGCTCAACGAAGAGGTGCTCGCCGCCGTAGGTCTGCGTCCGACGTTCGACCTCTGCAACATCACCGATCCGGAGGAGCTGGCCGCCCTGACCAGCGACGACATCGGGTTCCCCGTGAACGACGACGTCAAGGGACAGACCTCGATGACCTTCTCGGTGACGAAGTTCACCGGCATGCTCTCGGCATTCCCCGGCACGCACCAGTTCAAGCTCGCCGTGACGAACGCCGAAGGATCGACCACGACCAAGACCCTGCAACTGATTGTCGAACAATAAGCCGGAACGACCATGAAAAGAGATTTCATCTTCGGAATCGCCGCAGCCTTCGCGCTGGCCGGCCTGGCCGCCGGTTGTTCGACCCGCGACACCGACGCCGGAGCCTCCGGCACGGGATCGCTGCAACTGAAGGTTTCGGCCACACGCGCCGAAGGTTCCGCTGCCGGCACGGGTTACGACCCGCTGACCGACCAGCAGATACGCATCTACAACAACGACGGCAAACTACTGCGCCACTACACGGCGGAGACCCTTCCCGAGCGGCTGGAGCTGCTCAACGGCACCTACCGCGCATCGGTCGAAGTGGGACAGGAGGAGCCCGCCTCGTTCGAAAAGCGCTTCTACGTCGGCGAGGAGGAGTTCGCGGTCGCCGCAGGACAGACCTCCACCGTGGAGGTGAAGTGCAGCCGGCAGAACGTAGCGGCCGAGGTGCGCCTCGACGCCTCCGTGGCCGAGAACTTCGGATCGACGGCCAAGGTATGGGTGGCTGCCGCCACGACGGACGACTACGGACAACTGGGCAAGGGAACGCTCGACGAGCTCTGCTACACGGCCGACGCCAAGGGCTACTTCATGCTTCCGGAGGGCGTCACGACGCTGATCTACCGCTTCGAGGGCACGCACAACGACCCTTCATACGGTGAAAACGGGCTCATCGCCAAGCAGGGCGTGCTGACCGGGCTTTCGACCGGCGCCAACTGCTCGATGACCTTCCGTTTCTCGGACGACGCTCCGGGCTATGTCGAGGCAGTCACCATCCTGGTGGACGACAGCGCCGACGAATGGGAGGACGAGATCGTCTGGACCGACATCTCGATCACGGGCGACGGATTCGACGCCGAGACGCAGCAGGACTACATCCCGGGCAAGTCGGCCGCCGTGACCTACAAGATTGCGAACATCACACCGATCAAGGACGTGACGCTCTACGCCGCCTCGAAGAGCTACGACCTCACCGGATCGTCCTATCCGGGCATCACGGTGAACAAGGAGAACGAGCGGACGATGAGCGTATCGCTCTCCGACGAGTTCTTCAAGGCCATCGGCGGCGGCATGCAGTCGGTACGGCTGCGTGTGCGCGACACCTCGAACGGCGAACTTTCGCGTACCACCCCCTTCCGCGTGCAGGGTCTGCTGCCCGTCGGGGAGTCGGACTACGACCTCTGGACCAACCGCGTAACGCTCCGCGCCCTGGTGCTCGACGCCGAAGCCGGCGAGGTGAACTTCACGCTCGGCGACCGGAGTCTCCGGGGTACCGACGCTGGGGAGAACACCTACACGGCGACATTTGAGCCCGAATGGACGCAGACATCCAACGCCGAGAACCCCGCCTACCCCGCCTACTACCTGCCGGTAGAAGGCACGGGCGTCTTCGCCGGCCGCGACTACACGTGCAGCGCCACGATCGGCGGAGAGACGTTCACCGGATCGTTCACCGCAGCCGCCGGCCAGTCGATCCCCGGCGGCGACATGGAGGGCAACCTGAGCTGCTTCACCAACTCGAACACCAACTCCACAATGTGGGGCAGCGGCAACAACAACTCGCTCAAGAGCGGACTCTGCATCAAGGGGCAGAAGAGCGGCATGGGCGGCAGCCAATGCGCCAAGATGACGGCCAGTGCGACGCTGGGCATCCTCGCCGCCGGCAACCTCTTCACCGGCACGTTCAACATGAGCGGGACGACCGGATCGGTCGGCTTCGGACAGAAGTACGCCTACACGGCCCGTCCGACGGCCCTGCGGTTCAAATACCACGCCAAGGTGGGCACGGTCGATATCCAGAAGGGATACGGCGGTCCCCTGGCCAAGGGCGAGCAGGACAAGAGTTCGATCTATGTGGCCATCGTGGACTGGTCGGCACGGCGCGTGGTAAGTTCCGGAACGAGCGCCCCGTCGGGGACGTGGGATCCCGCCGCCCAGACCGACCTCGACGGATCGGGCCGGATCATCGCCTACGGGCAGCTCTTCATCAGCCAGACGACCGAGGGCGACGCCATGGTCGAGGGTTCCATCCCGCTGCGCTACTACTTCCCCGAGGAGGCCGCCCCCGCCGGCAACTACACGCTGGTCATCGCCTGCGCCACGAGCGCCTACGGCGACTTCATGAACGGATGCTCGTCGAACGAGCTCTACGTGGACGACTTCGAATGGGTATACTGACAAACACAAACACGAACGATTGACGGATGAGGATATCACACATGCGCCAAACCCTCTCGGGACTCCTTCTCGCCGTGTCGGGACTCTGCATCGGCTCCGGGCTTCAGGCCCAGGAGCGCGTTGCAGGCCCCGACACGGTGCGTCCCGGCCTTGCGGCCGCGACGACGATCGACAGCCTGTCCCGAAACCAAAATGAAGAACCGCACGAACTGACGATCAACGAACGCCGGCGCCGGCGCGGTCTGACCGACCGACATACGCTGTTCGTTCCCAAGGGACAATGGGTTTTCGGAGGTACGGCCTCCTACTCGACCCACACCAACGACAACTACCGGTTCCTGATCGTCGAGGACATCAACTCAACGGGATACACCGTGCGCGTCAGCCCGATGGTCGCCTACGCCCTGCGCGACAACATGGCTCTCGGAGCCCGTTTCACCTACTCGCGTTCGCTGCTCAAGCTCGACAAGGCCCACCTGGAGTTCGGCAGCGAAGACAACACCACCGAGCTGTCGGCCAAGGACTTCTACACGCTCAAACACAACTACACGGCCGCATTCATCTGGCGGCAGTACATCCCGCTCGGCCGCAGCAAACGCTTCGCCCTGTTCAACGAGACTTCGCTGTCGTTCGGCGGCATCCAGTCGAAGTTCGCCAACGACTCGCCCGTGAAGGGTACCTACCAGACGGGCTATGAAGTCGGCATCGGCATCTCGCCCGGCATCGTGGCCTTCGCCACGAACAACATGGCCGTCGAGGTGAACGTCGGCGTCATGGGTATCAACTACAGCCACATCAAACAGGTCCACAACCAGGTCCGCGACGGAGACATCAAGTCGAGCATGATGAACTTCAAGGTGAACATTTTCTCGATCGGTCTGGGCATGGCCTTTTATCTCTGACAACTCCGCATGAC
The DNA here is from genome assembly GCA_000434235.1 of Alistipes sp. CAG:268. GTDB lineage: Bacteria > Bacteroidota > Bacteroidia > Bacteroidales > Rikenellaceae > Alistipes > Alistipes avistercoris. Next base: position 99,012 of record FR892007.1, read on the forward strand.
TATGAAACGACTCACCTGCATACTCGCAGCGACGCTGCTCACCCTGCTGACCGCCTCGGCCGGCACCATCGGGGAGGTCCGTGCGGAAACCGACACGCTGACTTCGGCGGCGGAGGCGCCCCGGAGCCGCCGCACCAAACAGCGCTTCCTGCCCACACGCCAGCGCATGGACCGCGAGATCAACAAGATCAAGTTCGCCTACCGCGGCGAGGTCATGCTCGGCATGACCGCCTCATACGGAACGCTCACCACCGACGATGCCGACATGTGGACACTCGTCTCAAACCTCTCGGCCGACGGTGCCGTGGCCAGCATCCGCCCCTTCGTCGGCTATTTCTACAAGGACAACCGCTGTCTGGGCGCCCGCTTCGGCTACCAGTACATGAACGGCAAGCTCCAGAACGGCGCATACGACCTGGGCGAAAGCAACGACGTCTCGGGCGACATCCCCTACATGGATTTCACCAGCAACAGCTATTCGTTCGGCATCTTCCACCGCTCGTATGCCGGGCTCGACAACCGGGGCCGTTTCGGACTCTTCGCCGAATTCGAGTTCCAGATCACCAACGGATCTTCGGATTTCGTGTTCGACGACCTGCAGAAACGTACCTTCTGCAACAATACGCAGCTCAAACTTGCGTTCAATCCGGGAGCGGCCATCTACATCTTCCCGAACGTCTGCGGCACCATATCGTTCGGACTGGGCGGCATACAGTACAACACGGTCACGCAGAAGAACGCCTCGGGAGAGACCGTCGGGACGCGCAAGACCTCGAAGATGCGGTTCCGGCTCAACCTGCTGGACATCAATTTCGGCATGACCGTCCACCTGTGGGACAAGAAAAAGAAGTAAGGAGACATGATCAGAAGACTCTTCCGCACAGCGCTCCCCTGCCTGCTCGCGACACTCGCGGGCTGCATCAAGAACGACATCCCCTATCCGCTCGTCGAGCTGCGGATCGCCGACATCGAGGGCGAGGGGTTCACCGTCTCGGAGAACAATACCGCCCGGCGTGAAATCACCCTCCGGCTGGACGAGCAGACCGATATCCGCAACGTAAGGATCGACAAGGCGACCTACGATGCCGTGATCCACAGCGTCAAGCTCGACAAGGAGGAGGTGCTGGGACAGATGCGCCGCTCGCAGGAGCTGGTCGGCACATTCGACATGTACACGCCGATCTACACGACGCTCTCGCTCTACGAGGACTACGAATGGACGGTCCCTCAACCAGGACTACGAATGGACGGTCCGCGCCGAGCAGACCATCGAGCGGCGGTTTGCCGTCGCCGGCCAGATCGGCGCCTCGCAGATCGACGAGAAAAACCGCATCGCCCGGGCCAGCGTGGCGACCGGCACGGACCTCGAGCACATCCATGTGACGGAACTCAAGCTCGGTCCGGCCGACATCACGACCTACTCGCCGACAATCGACGAGTTGTCCGATGCCGATTTCCGGTCGGTGCGCCTGGTCGATGTGACCTGCCACGGCCGCACCGAACGGTGGAGCCTCTTCGTGGAGGTCACCGACTCGAAGATCGCCGTCGGCGAGGTCGATCTGTGGGCCAACACGGCAACGGTCACCGCCACCGTTTCCGAGGAGGAGCACGGCCGCGGCGCCCGGCTGCAATACCGCATCAAAGATGCCGCAACGTGGCAGGAGGCTCAGGAGAGCAGCTACCGGGACGGCATCCTGACCGCCTCGATCAAACCCGAATGGAGCACGGCGGAGAACCCCTCGGGCATCACCGTGTACAGTCCCGCAGCCGACAAGGGCATCTTCGCGGGATACACCTACGAGTTCCGGCTGCTGATCGGTGACGAACAGACCCAGCTGCTGGAGTATGCCGCCGCCAGCGGCGATACGATCCCGGGCGGTGACATGGAGGGCAGTCTGAGCTGCTTCACAAGCAACAACGCCACCTCGACGATGTGGGGAAGCGGCAACAACGGCATCAAGTCCAACCTCTGCTCCGCGGCGACCATGACGGGCATGGGAGGCAGCCAGTGTGCCAAAATGACCGCCAGTTCAACGGTGGGCATCCTGGCATCGGGCAACCTCTTCACCGCGACCTTCTCGATGAAGGGGAGGGACGGTACCGTGGGCTTCGGACAGAAATACAACTACACGGCACGCCCGAAGGGACTGCGCTTCAAGTACCACGCCACGGTGAGGACGGTCGATATCCAGAAGAATTTCGGCGGTCCGATCGCCATGGGCGAACAGGACCTCAGCACGATCTACGTCTGCATCGTGGACTGGTCGGCGCGCCGCAACGTCACCTCGGGCGTAAGCAAGCCGACCGGGACGTGGGATCCCTCGGTACAGACCGATCTCGAGGGCTCGGGCCGCATCATCGCCTACGGCGTGATGGACATCTCGGCCTCGACCGAGGGCGAGGGCAAGAGCCTTATCGGCGGCGAGATCCCGCTCGTCTACTACGACACCGCATGTGCGGCGCCGCAAAACAGCTACACGCTCGTCATCAGCTGCGCCACGAGCAAGTACGGCGACTACATGAACGGCTGTTCGAAGAACGTGCTCTACGTCGATGACTTCGAATGGGTCTATTGAGACCATTCGGAATCCGAAACAAAAAAGGGGCGACCAGCCCCCGAAAAACGAGAGAGGCCGGTACCTTGCGGGTACCGGCCTCTCTTCTTTTATCATTGTTCGCTACCTGCTGCGCGTTACCTCACGGCAATACGGCAGTACTTGTCGTAGCGTCCTATGACATCTTTCACGTAGGCCAGCGTCTGGCGGCTTCCCGTGAATCGGCCGCATTTCACGACCTCGTTTTCATAATACTCCGGCTCCGACTTCAGCGTCAGGTACCGAGCCACGACCTCCCACGAATTGGGATCCTCGCCGTGGACCCGCGCCAGCCGGCGGGCGTCGTTCACATGTCCGATGCCGCCGTTGTAGCAGGCGAGGATGATGCTCATGCGGTCCTCGTCCGAGGTGCCGGCCGGGAAGCGGAGCGACTCTCCGATCTTCGAGAGCAGCTTGTTGGCCAGCCACACGTTCGTCGCGGGATCGGCGATAAGCGACTCCGGAACATCAAACTGCTCGGCCACCGAGGGCATGATCTGCATCAGCCCGCAGGCACCGCGGCTCGACGTGATGTCGGGCGTGAAGCGCGACTCGTGGTAGGCAATGGCAGCCATCAGGCGCCAGTCGTTGCCCTCCTTCTCGCTGATGTCGCGCATCAGGTTGTCGAACGGCGAGATGACACAGAGCCGTTCCTTGGCCAACGCGTTCGTGCCGATGCTCTTCGGAGCGGGCTCGAGGACCGGCGACGGATCCGTCACGGGCGTGCCGGTTTGGGCGTTGAAGCCGTAAAATGTAGTCAGAATGGATAGGAACGCAAACGTTAAAACAGTCTTTTTCAGCATAAAAGGTTGCTTTGCGGGCAGTTCATACCGCGCAGAACAATACGCTAATCATAGAATCCCCACGAGATACCGATCTTGAACATGCCCGGATTGAGCGGGTAACCCGCCGCCGAAAAATATTCGCCGTTGCCGAACAAGCCCTTGTTCACGTGCTGATATTTCAGAAATATCCGCATTCTCTTCCACTTTGCCATGACGAAGGCGTCCATGTAGGGATAGTTCCCCACTTCGACCTCGCGCTGGTTGTAGTACACCGACAGAGCGGGATTGTAACCGGGCGCATAATACCGCGTATTATAGCGTCCGTCCAGTCCGATCTGCAGGCGCAGTACGTCGCGCACGACCCAGAACTCGTAGTAATACGAGAGGAAGGCGCTCAAAAGCGGAACGGGTACAACTTCCTGATCCGTACTCCACTGCAACAATACCCTGTTGTCCAGATGAAGTCCGCCGAGGCGGAAATCCTTGCGAGCATACACACTCGTGAGGCTGACACTTCCTGCATGCTGGGCGACGTTGCTGTCCGCTCCGTAATAGATCTTGTCGGAGACGACGCCCTGCCATCCGCCCACTTCGAACGCGAAGTCGGGGACCGAAAATTTCACCTCGAAACGAGTCTCATTCTCCTTGTTCAAAGGAGTGGACCATATGTAATGGTTCGAGAACAGATTCTCCTGCCAGTAGTTGGGCGAACGCCGGTCCATCGAGAGCCGGCCTTCGAGAATCAGGGGGTGTCCGCGGAGGTAACCCGTCAGCGCAAGGTGTGCGCCGATGTTTATGTCTCCGCCTCTGTAACCCGACGGGTAGAACTTGATGTTCGCTCCCCAATCGACGTATTTCTTTATCTTTCCATTGACCGAGCCATAGGCGAAATAGCTCGTCTTCTTTACCTTCGTGTAGTGTCCCGAAAGGTAATCGTCCAGTTCGAACTGCGAATAGGTGTGCAGATCGAGGCCCACGCCGGCATCGATCGTTCCCACCACCCCGTTGCGGTTCCACGGCTGCGCCTGCACAAAGATCCGGTTCGAAATCACCCGCTCGTAGATCGAGTCGCGCGTCTGGGTGGGATTGATGAACCAGTTGTCGTAGTAGTTGTGTTCGGCCGACACGAAGTTGCCCTGCTCGTCGCGATGGTCTCGCTCGTCGGTGTAGGGCACGTTGTTGTCCGTATAGATCTTGCTCCACGAACTGTACTCGAACGAGTGGCCGACATAGACGGTCGAGAGGTCGGCCAGAGAGAAGTCGCGGTCGGTGACCCGCTGCAGCGGGATGGCATACGACTGCGTGACGAAGAAGGCGTTGTTGCGGTAGGTGTTCTCGGCCTCGGCCTCGGAGAGCTTCATCGGAATGCCCGAAGGCATCTCGAAGGTCGTGTCACGCAGGGCCCACACGCCGACCACGCCGCCGTTCTCCTGCTGCTCGATGTGGTTGTTGTAGTAGGCCGCATGCACCGAATAGCGCTTGCCGGTGTGGTTGAACGCCACGGCCAGGTTGTGGTTCTTGGTCCGCGACCAGACATACTGTCCGCGGGTGCCGCGCGCCTTGTAGTCGATGTTGAAGCCCGTCGAGGGAGAGATGTTCTGCGCATGCATGATGTTGAAATTCTCCTCGCGGAAACGCTTCTGTCCCGACTCCTCGTAGCTCATGCGGATGATCGGTTTCTTCGTATTGTAGAAATCGACATTCTCCATGTTGTACGTGTAAGCGTAATAGGGGCTCGCAAATCCGAAGTCAAAGAACTGAGGCCGCCGGAAATAGTTCAGCGGCAGCGAGGTCTGTCCCAGCGCACCCTGCGCGATGTCGCCCACATCCTCGCGGTAGAACGGGTAGTCGATCCTGTAGTCGGTCAGCGTCGTG
>FR892007.1:104285-118098 GCA_000434235.1 Alistipes sp. CAG:268
GCCTCGTGTCGAGCGTCCCGACGTTCACGCGGTTGTAGTCGCGGCTCACGTGCCAGCGGAAATTGTTCAGCGCACGGATCGAATCGCCGAAGAAGTAGGACTCGAGCGGCTTGCGGATCTTGCGCTCCCTGGTCGAGTCCTGCTGTTCGCCCTCGGGATTCTCGCCCTCGTTCTCACTCTGATCGAACGGGTTATTACCGTAGAGGCCGGTATTCTGACCGTTCTGCTGGGCGCGCAGCAGCGTACTTGCATCGAACTGCGCGTGCACGACCGAAGGCAGAACCAGCAGCAGGCAGAGCGACAGAAGCGCGAGCGATATGCGATGCGACGTTTTCAGCATGACCGAAAAGCGGGAATCCGCGGCAAAGGTAATTAAAATATTTTAAATATACAAACTATCCCTCTTGTCCACAATCCGTTGCGGAACATACAAACCGTTTGGCGACCGACACGAGGACGTAGAGCACGACGACGAGCGGGATGGCCCGCCCGCCGAGCAGCGCCAGCAGCAGGGCGCTTGCTGCGAGGAACCCGTAGCGCAGGCCGTTGCCGCGCCAGCCGAACCCGTGGAACTTGAGGGCGAACATCCGCAGGTTGGAGACCATGAGCCACGAGGCCACGAGGGCCGCGGCAACGATCACCTCGCGGGAGATCGCCATGCCGTAGGTCTCGGCCAGCATGCCGAGCGAGGCACAGAGCATCGCGGCGGCCGGGATGGGCAGTCCGAGGAACTCGGTGCGCTGCGTGTCATCGATGTTGAACCGGGCCAGGCGAAGCGCTCCGCAGGCCGTGAAGAGAAAGACGACGAGCCCCGCCTCACCGTCGGGCAGCCACACGCCGGACATCTGCCCGTAGAGGGCGAACATCACGGCCGCAGGGGCGAATCCGAACGAGACATCGTCGGCCAGCGAGTCGAGCTGCAGGCCGATCGGCGAGGACTGGTGCAGCAAACGCGCCACAAAACCGTCGAAGAAATCGAAAACGGCGGCCAGAACGACCAGCCCGAAGGCCAGCGTCAGCTCGCCCCACACCAATGCCGCCACGGCCGCCACCGAACCGCACAGGAGGTTGGCGAGCGTCAGCAGGTTGGGTATCGTGAACAGTTTGATCTTCATTCCCGGACTAAAATTAATCGCTCCAATAGGCGGCAAAGTTACTAAAATATTTTTATCTTTGTCGTAATCAACACCACATTATAACTCATGGGAAGCAACAAATATTGCGTCATCATGGCGGGAGGCATCGGAACCCGCTTCTGGCCCAAGAGCCGGCAGTCGCGTCCGAAGCAGTTCCTCGACATCCTCGGAACGGGAAAATCCTTCATCCGCCACACCTACGAACGATTTGCCAAGATGGTCCCGCCCGAGAACTTTCTCGTGGTGACCAACATCAAATACAAGGACCTGGTGCTGGAGCACATCCCCGAGATCACCCCGCAGCAGGTGCTCTGCGAGCCGATCGGCCGCAATACGGCCCCCTGCATCGCCTATGCGGCCTACACGCTCATGAAGCGCGACCCCGGGGCCGAAATGATCGTCACCCCGTCGGACCACCTGATCCTCAACGAGGAGGACTTCCGCGCCATCATCGGCGAGTGCCTCGACTTCGCCGCCCGCCACGACGCCCTGATGACCGTGGGCATCAAGCCCACCCGTCCCGACACGGGCTACGGATACATCCAGGTCTCGGACAACAGCCTCATCAGCAAGGTCAAGTGCTTCACCGAAAAGCCCGACCTCGAGCTGGCACAGGTCTTCCTCCAGTCGGGCGAGTTCTTCTGGAACTCGGGCATCTTCATCTGGAAGGTCGGCTCAATCATCGAAGCCTTCGAGAGGTACCTGCCCGACCACCACGCCCTCTTCCACGGGCTGATGGACGCCCTGGGGACCGATGCCGAACGCCAGGCCGTGGAGACCGCCTTCTCGGAGTGCCGCGCCATCTCGATCGACTACGGCATCATGGAAAAGGCCGACAACGTCTATGTGCGCTGCGGGGAGTTCGGCTGGAGCGACGTGGGCACCTGGGGCTCGGTCTACCAGCACTCGCGCAAGGACCGCTACGCCAACGCCGTGCCTGCCGAGGGGTGCTACCTCTACGACACGCGCTCGTCGATCGTCTCGCTGCCTGCGGGCAAGATCGCCGTCATCAGCGGCCTGAAGGAGTACATCGTCGTCGATACGGACGACGTGCTGATGGTCTGCCCCCGCTCCGAGGAGCAGAACATCAAGAAGTTCATCGACGAAGTGAAGTTCCACAATGGCGACAAGCATATCTGACCTCTACGCGCTTTTCCACCGCCACCCGCACGTCTCGACCGACACGCGCCGCATCGAGCCCGGGTCGATCTTCTTCGCGCTGCGCGGCGCCACGTTCGACGGCAACCGCTTCGTGAACGAGGCCCTTGCCAAGGGGGCCGCATGGGCCGTAGCCGACGACCCGGCGGCAGCGGGCACGGATGCACGGGTGCTCGTCGTCGATGACACGCTCCGCACCCTGCAGGAGCTGGCCCGCACCCACCGCCGCACGCTGGGCATCCCAATCCTCGCCGTCGCAGGCAGCAACGGCAAGACCACGACCAAGGAGCTTACGAGCCGTGTGCTCGGCAGCCGCTTCGCCCTCCACGCCACCCGGGGCAACCTCAACAACCACATCGGCGTGCCGCTCACGCTGCTCGCCATGACTCCCGACACCGAATTCGGGATCGTCGAGATGGGAGCTAGCGCCTGCGGCGAGATCGCCGGTCTGGCCTCGATCGCCGAACCCGACTACGGCATCCTGACCAACATCGGACGCGCCCATCTCGAAGGCTTCGGCGGCCCGGAAGGGGTCCGGCGCGGCAAGGGGGAACTGTTCGACTACCTGGCCGCACATGGCGGACTGGCCTTCGTCCCCGAAGAAGACGCGATATTGGTGGCCATGGCCGCCGAACGTCCCTCGCTGTGCGTCGAGCGCTACTCGCGCACGCTGGCCGACAACATTCCGAGCCACCTCGAGGGCGAATACAACCGGTACAACATCGCCGCAGCGGCTGCCATCGGCCGCCATTTCGGTATCTCCGACGCCGACATCCGCCGCGCCGTGGCCGGCTACATCCCCGACAACAACCGCTCGCAGCGGACCGAGACCCGCCGCAACACACTCATCGTGGACTGCTACAATGCCAACCCGTCGAGCATGCGGGCCTCCGTGGCCAACTTCCTGAACGAGGGGCTCGGCAGCCGCACACGGCGGCTGCTGATCTTGGGCGACATGCTCGAACTGGGCGAATGGTCGTGCGGGGAACACGCCGCAATCATCCGACAGGCGACGCAGGACCCTAAAGCCGAGGTATGGCTCGTCGGCAGCGAATTCGAACGGGCCTGGCAGTCGCTCGAGGAGCATCCCGCCAGCGTTCGCCGCTTCGCCTCGTGCGGCGAACTGACCGAGGAGCTGCATGCCCAGCCGGTCGAGGGGGCCCTCGTTCTGCTCAAGGGATCGCGCGGCATCGGCCTCGAGCGTGCATTGGAAGCACTCTGACCGGGTGCTGGAACCGACAAGACAATACCTACCGGAAACACAACCCTGCAACCATGAGAAGACTGCTGCTTACCCTCTGCGCCGCGGCGCTGGCCGCCTGCGCGGGCAATTCCTCCCGAACGGAGGCCGCCTCGGCCCTGGACTGGACCGAACCGGCCGACCCGCAGGGCGAACGGCCCGAACTGTGGGCCGGAACGACATCGCCCGTCGTCACATTCGGATCGACCGACATCCGCTATCCCCGCTCGGAGCCCTTTTCGGCCCCGACAGCCGAATCCGCCGCACTCTCGGGCTGGCGCGGCGAGCGGCTCTCGGCCCAGATCGTCGTCTCGGCCCCCGAGGCCATCGAGGGGCTGCGCTGCACCGTCGGCGACTTCCGCTCGGCCGACGGCGCCCTGTTGCGCGGCATCGGACGGGCCCGCTTCGTGAAGTATCTGCTCAGCGACCCCTTCCTGCCCGAAGTCCCCTGCGGCACACGTCCCGAGAACAACCCGACCCTGCTGGTGGCCGACCTGCTCGACGAGGCCGCTACGTGCGACATGGCGGCGCGCACGACCCGCCCCATATGGATCACGGTCGAGATCCCGCGCGATGCCGCCCCCGGCGACTACACCGCCGAGGTGGCGGTCGAAGGCAAGGGGCTTTCCGAAAAGCTCGCACTCTCGCTCCACGTCACCGGCCGCACGCTGCCCGCCCCGGCAGAGTGGAGCTACCACCTCGACCTGTGGCAGCACCCGGCGGCCGTGGCACGCGCCGAGGGCGTCCCCGTCTGGAGCGACGCCCACTTCGAGAAGATGCTCCCGACGATGCGTCTGCTGGCCGGCGCCGGACAGAAGGTCATCACCGCCACGCTCAACAAGGACCCGTGGAACCACCAGTGCTACGACGCCTACGCCGACATGATCGAGTGGACGCGCCTCGAGGACGGCACGTGGGAGTACGACTTCACGGTCTTCGACCGGTGGGTCGAGTTCATGCTCGGCCTGGGGGTCGGGAAGTATATCAACTGCTACTCGATGCTGCCGTGGAACAACATGCTCCACTACCGGGATGCCGCCACGGGACAATACGTCGATGTGAAGGCCGACCCGGGCACCCCGGCATTCCGCGAAATGTGGGGCCCGTTCCTACACGCCTTCACGGCACACCTGCGCGGGAAGGGATGGCTCGAGATCACCAACATCGCCATGGACGAGCGCTCGCCCGAAGTGATGGCCGAAGCGACGGCACTGCTCAGGGAGGTCGCGCCCGAACTGGGCATCGCCCTGGCCGACAACCACAAGAGCTTCAAACAGTACCCCTACATCCGGGACATGTGTGCCGGGATCTTCGGCCCCATCGACCCGGCCGACATTGCCGACCGCCACGCCCGGGGGCTGACGACGACCTACTATGTCTGCTGCTCGTCGGGATTCCCCAACACCTACACCTCGTCCGCCCCGGCCGAGGCCGTCTACCTGAGCTGGTATGCGGCCGCCGGGGACTACGACGGCTTCCTGCGCTGGGCCTACAACTCCTGGCCGGAGGACCCGATCCGCGACTCGCGCTTCGGGACGTGGACGGCCGGCGACACCTACATCGTCTATCCCGAGGGCCGCTCGTCAATCCGCTTCGAACGGCTTGTCGAGGGCATCCAGGATTGGGAGAAGATCCGCCAACTGAAGGCCGAAGCCGCCGGCGACGGGGAGCGTCTCCAAAGGATCGAAACGCTGCTCGAGCCGTTCCGATCGCCGATCGCCTTCGAGGGCTGGGAGCAGGCTCTCCGCGAGACCCGCGCCGCACTCGACACACTCTGACATACCGCCACCGCGGCACGTATGGCGGACAAAACAGCCCCGGCAGCTCCCTTTTTTCGAGAGGTTGCCGGGGCTTTTCCGTGTATTTTTCCGAAAATTTGCTATTTTTGTCCGAACAAAAAAACATCACTGCACATGACACTCAACGAATACCAGCAGCACGCACTCGAAACGGCCATCTATCCCGAACAGAGCCGCATCGTCTACCCCACGCTCGGCCTCACGGGCGAGGCGGGCGAAGTGGCCGACAAGGTCAAGAAGGTCATCCGCGACACCCACGGGGAGTTCACCCCCGAGAAGAAGCAGGAGATCATGAAGGAGATCGGCGACGTGCTCTGGTACTGCGCCACGCTCTCGCACGACCTGGGCTACGACCTGGAGGAGGTCGCCCGCACGAATGTCGAGAAGCTCCGCTCGCGCATGGAGCGCCACCGCATCACGGGCAGCGGCGACAACCGCTGACCCCTCACCCGCCCGCCACGATGGAAGACTACCTGCTGCACGAAATCGGCAAGATCGGGACCCTGCTCCGGGCCCTGCTCGCCCGTATCGGACTTGCAAAGACGGAACCGGCGGAGGCAATCGACGGCGAACTGTCGGGAACCGATCTGCTCAACCGGATCGACACGGACCTCGACTCGCTGCTCGCCGACCCGGATTTCATCGCGGCGCTCACCGGCCGCTGCGGATTCGACGACGGACAACTCGTGCGCTTTGCCGATTTGCTGGTCGATCTGGTCGCCGCCTCGGACGATCCCGACGAGCGGCTGCGGCTCGCCGGAGCCGTAGGGGCCGTCTGCCGCCACCTCGACGCCAGGCGATCGCCCCTCTCACGCGAATGCTACCCCATCCTCAAGGAGCTCGACCGCCTCTTCCAGGAGCAACCGAACACAAAGAACCTCGATAAATGAAACAGGAAAAACAACTCACGTCGCTGCCCGAAAATGCCTATCGGGAGCTCAAGCCGGGCGAAGAGTACACGCCCGTCATGCCCGCCTCGTCCACCCCGAAGGAGGTGACCCCCTATTCGGTCATCATGGGCGTGGTGATGGCCGTCGTCTTCTCGGCCGCCGCAGCCTTCCTCGGCCTGCGCGTCGGACAGGTCTTCGAGGCCGCCATCCCCATCGCCATCATCGCCGTGGGCATGGGCACCGTGCTGGGCAAGAAGAACATGCTCGGTCAGAACGTCATCATCCAGTCGATCGGCGCCTCGTCGGGCGTGATCGTCGCCGGTGCGATCTTCACCCTCCCGGCCCTCTACATCCTGGGGCTCGACGCTGCCTTCTGGCAGGTCTTCCTCTCGTCGCTCTTCGGCGGTCTGCTGGGCATCGTGCTGCTGATCCCCTTCCGCAAATACTTCGTCAAGGAGATGCACGGCAAATACCCCTTCCCGGAAGCCACCGCCACCACCGAGGTGCTCGTCTCGGGCGAGAAGGGCGGCAATCAGGCCAAGGTCCTCGCCGTAGCGGGCCTCGTGGGCGGTCTCTACGACTTCGTGGTCGGCACCTTCGGTCTCTGGACCGAATCGGTATCGACGCGCATCTGCACCTGGGGACAGATCGCCGCCGACAAGTTCAAGGTGGTCCTCGGGCTCAACACCTCGGCCGCCGTGCTCGGCCTGGGCTACATCATCGGACTCAAATACGCGATGATCATCACCGCCGGCTCATGCCTCGTGTGGTTCGTCATCGTCCCGGTGGTCGGCTCGCTGGCCGGAGCGACGGACCCCGCCGCCATGGCCTCGATGCTCGGCGTGACGAACCCCGATCTGCTGGCACATCCCGAGACGCTCTTCACGGCCGAGAACCTCTTCACCTTCATCGGCAAACCGCTCGGCATCGGCGGCATCGCCATGGCCGGCATCATCGGCATCATCCGCCAGTCGAAGATCATCCGCCAGGCCGTGGGCCTCGCCGTCTCGGAATTCGGAGGCGGGAAGAAGGCTGCCGAAACGACCGAGCGCACGCAGCGCGACATCCCGATGAAGCGCATCCTGACGATCCTCATCGCCACGCTCATCTCGGTCTTCGTCTTCTTCCACTTCGGCCTGCTCGACGGCTGGGTGCAGTCGGTCACGGGTCTCGTGATCGTCTTCGTCATCGCCTTCCTCTTCACGACCGTTGCGGCCAACGCCATCGCCATCGTCGGCACGAACCCCGTATCGGGCATGACACTCATGACGCTGATCCTCTCGTCGCTGGTGCTGGTGAGCGTCGGACTGAGCGGCACGACCGGCATGACCGCCGCGCTGATCATCGGCGGCGTGGTCTGCACGGCCCTCTCGATGGCCGGCGGCTTCATCACCGACCTGAAGATCGGCTACTGGCTCGGCACGACGCCCCGCAAACAAGAGACCTGGAAATTTCTCGGCACGCTCGTCTCGGCCGCCACGGTCGCCGGCGTGATGATCATCCTCAACAAATCCTACGGCTTCGTGGGCGAAGGGGCGCTCGTGGCCCCGCAGGCCAACGCCATGGCCGCCGTGATCCAGCCCCTGATGACCGGCGGACAGACGCCGTGGATGCTCTACTTCTGCGGCGCAATGCTGGCGCTGGTACTCACGGCGATCGGCGTCCCGGCCCTCGCCTTCGCACTGGGCATGTTCATCCCCATGGAGCTCAACGCCCCGCTGGTCGTGGGCGGTCTGGTAGCCTGGTTCGTATCGAACCGTTCGAAGGACGCCGCACTGAACAAGGCGCGCTTCGACCGCGGTACGCTCATTGCTTCGGGCTTCATCGCCGGCGGTGCCCTGATGGGCGTCGTGAGCGCCATCCTGAAGTTCTACGACGTAGACTGGCGCATGGCCGAGTGGGCCGCCTCGAACGAGGCCGAATGGACCGGCCTGCTCATGTACCTGGTCCTGATCGGCTACTTCGCCTGGCATACGCTCCGTGCCCGGAAGGAGGAGTAACCACATACCGGCCCGCCACAGCCGGGCTACAACCCTTGTAATACCTTAAAAAACAGATAACGACCATGGATCTGAAAGAACGATTTCTGAAATACGTCTCCTACGACACCCAGTCGTCGGAGGAGAGCACGACCTTCCCCTCGACCGACAAGCAGAAGGTGCTGCTCGAAGCCCTGCGCGACGAGATGACCGCCCTGGGCATGACCGAGGTGGCGATGGACCGCTACGGATACGTCATGGGAAGCATCCCTGCGACGCCGGGCTGCGAGAACGCCCCGGTCATCGGCTTCATCGCCCACGTCGATACGTCGCCCGACATGAGCGGCAAAGATGTCAAGCCCCGCGTCATCGACGAGTACGACGGCGGTGACATCGTCCTCAACGGCCAGCTCACGATGCGCGTGGCCGACTTCCCCGAGCTGGCCTTCTTCAAGGGCCACACGCTCATCCACACCGACGGCACGACGCTGCTCGGGGCCGACGACAAGGCCGGCGTGGCGGAGATCATGACCGCCGCGGAGTATCTGTTCACGCATCCCGAGGTACGCCACGGCAAGATCCGCATCGGCTTCACGCCCGACGAGGAGGTGGGCCGCGGCGTCGATTTCTTCGACGTCAAGGCCTTCGGCGCCGACTTCGCCTACACGGTGGACGGAGGCATGGAGGGCGAACTCGAATACGAGAACTTCAACGCCGCCAGCGCGAAGATCGAGATTCAGGGGCGCAACGTACACCCGGGCTACGCCAAGGCCAAGATGCTCAACGCCATCGACATCGCCTGCGAGCTGCAGCAGCTGCTCCCGGCCAGCGAGCGCCCGCAGTACACCGAAGGCTACGAGGGATTCTACCACTGCGTCGGGATGAACGGCACGGTCGAACACGCCTCGGTGAGCTACATCATCCGCGACCACGACGCCGAGAAGTTCGAACAGAAGAAGGTCTTCATGTGGGCGTGCGTCGATCTGCTGAAGAAGAAATACGGCGACAACGTCCTGCACCTCACGCTCAAGGACCAGTACTTCAACATGTGCAAGATGGTCGAGCCGCACCCGCAGCTGATCGACAAGGCGCTGCAGGCCATGGAGGAGGCCGGCGTGAAGCCGCTCGTGCGTCCGATCCGCGGCGGTACGGACGGCGCCCGCCTCCTGTCTCTGCGGATGCGTGGCCGCCCGCCTCTCGTTCATGGGACTGCCGTGCCCGAACCTCTTCACGGGCGGCATGAACTTCCACGGCAAGTTCGAATACTGCTCCCTGACGACCATGCGCAAGGCCCAGCAGGTGATCCTGAACCTTGCCCGCCTGTGGGCCGAATAAAGGCGGGCCAACGAACAACCGGACCATGGACAATTTCGGATTTCTGAAGGTCGCGGCAGCCATTCCCCACGTTCGGGTCGGCGACTGCGACTACAACACGGAACGCATGGCGGCCCTGGCCGACGAGGCGGCCCGCCGCGGGGTCGAGATCGTGGTCTTCCCCGAACTCGGCGTTACGGGATACACGTGCGGCGACCTGCTGTTGCACCCGGCGCTGCTCGACGATGCCGACCAGGCGCTCGAGGAGCTCGTGCGCTCGACCCGCAAGCTGCCCCTCGTCGCAATCGTCGGGGCGCCGCTGCGCCACGGCGAGACGCTCTACAACTGTGCCGTCGTCTTCACGCAGGGGCGCATCCTCGGCGTGGTGCCCAAGACCTACATCCCGGGCTACTCGGAGTTCTACGAACCCCGCTGGTTCGCCTCCGGGGCCGGAATCTCGGAGGAGCAGATCGACGTGGCGGGGCAGCAGGCCGACTTCGGCACGGACCTCACGTTTGCCGTGAACGGCGCGGAGTTCGGCATCGAACTCTGCGAGGACCTCTGGACCCCCGTGCCGCCCTCGTCGCACACGGCGCAGAACGGCGCCCGCGTGATCTTCAACCTCTCGGCCTCGCCCGAGGCAGTCGGCAAGCACGACTACCTGCGGCAGCTCGTCGCCCAGCAGTCGGGCCGCACGATCTCGGCCTACGTCTACTGCTCGGCCGGCTTCGGCGAATCCTCGACCGATCTGGTCTTCGCCGGCAACGCCCTGATCGCCGAGAACGGCGTGATCCTGCGCGAAGGCGAACGCTTTTCGCTCGACGAGCAGCTCATAACAGCCGACGTGGACCTCGAGCGGCTGGCCTTCGAACGCCGGCGCAACACCTCCTTCCGGCTCAACGAGTCGGACATGGAGAACACCGTCATCGAGATGGAGATCCCCGAAGGCATGCGCCCGGACAGGATCGACCGCGACATCGACCCCATGCCGTTCGTTCCGCATGAGGAGGGGCGCCGCAACGAGCGCTGCGAGGAGATCTTCCAGATCCAGTCGCACGGACTGGCCCGCCGGCTTGCGCACACCCGCTGCTCGAAGGCCGTCATAGGCATTTCGGGCGGACTGGACTCGACGCTGGCTCTGCTGGTCACCGCCCGCACGTTCGACAAGCTGGGGCTCGACCGCCGGGGCATCATCGGCATCACGATGCCGGGCTTCGGGACCACCGACCGAACCTACCGCAACGCCCTGGAACTGATGCGCGAACTGGGAGTCACGCAGCGCGAGATCCCGATCCGCGAGGCCTGCATGCAGCACTTCCGGGACATCGGGCTCGACCCGGCGGACCGCTCGGCCGCCTACGAAAACGCGCAGGCCCGCGAACGGACGCAGATCCTCATGGACGTGGCCAACATGGAGGGCGGACTGGTCGTCGGCACGGGAGACCTGTCGGAACTGGCCCTGGGCTGGGCCACCTACAACGGCGACCAGATGTCGATGTACGGTGTGAACGCCTCGGTGCCGAAGACCCTCGTGCGCCATCTGGTGCGGTGGGTGGCCGACACGGAGCGGGACGAAGCGACGCGTTCGACGCTGCTCGACATCGTGGCGACGCCCGTCAGCCCCGAACTGCTGCCGGCCGATGCCGACGGACAGATCGCCCAGAAGACCGAGGACCTGGTCGGGCCCTACGAACTGCACGACTTCTTCCTCTACCATTTCCTGCGCGCGGGATACGGCCCCGCCAAGATCCACCGGCTGGCCGAACAGGCCTTCGACGGACGCTTCGACGCAGAGACGATACGCCATTGGCTCGAGGTCTTCGTCCGCCGTTTCTTCACGCAGCAGTTCAAGCGCTCGGCCATGCCCGACGGCCCGAAGGTCGGATCGGTAGCGCTTTCGCCGCGCGGCGACTGGCGCATGCCCTCCGATGCCACGGCCGCAGCCTGGATGCGGGAGTTGGAAAACCTGTAACGCGAAACATGCCATGAAACGAATCCTTTCATTCCTGACACTCGCCCTGCTGCTCGGCGGTCCCGCCGCGGCACAGGACTGGGACGAGTTATTGAAACAGACGCTCACAAACGCCGCCGACAAGGCAACCGACGGCAAACTCACGCAATATGCCCTCCCGGGAACGTGGAGCTACTCCTCGCCCGGCGTCCGCTTCGAAGGCGACGATGCCGCAGCGGACCTCGGGGCACAGCTGCTCTCGGCAGCCCTCAGCGACCAGTTGGGCAAGATCTACGCCAAGGTCGGGCTCACGCCCGGGACGGGGAGCATCACCTTCGACCGCGAGAGCGGATTTTCGGCCTCGCTGGGCGAACAGAAAATCGAAGGCAAATACACCTACGACGCCAAAACGCACGTTATCTCGCTCAGCTCCGACCACGAAAAGCTCAAGCAATACGGAACCGTATCAGGGCGTGCCTATATCGACGGATCGGCCCTGCAGTTGCTGATTCCAGCCACGAAACTGCTCGAGATCGTCCAGTCGGTCAGCGCGCAAAGCGAGTCGCTGGCCGGCGTATCGGCCCTGCTGGCCAACTACCAGAACCTCTACATCGGCTTCTCGTTCACGCGCAAGGAGTAGACTGCAGGGGCAGGCCGACGCTCCGATCGGGGCAGGCCGGCGGAAACAGCGAAAAAAAGCGCCGCGGAATAAGTTTCTGCGGCATTTTTCCAAAAAAATTTTCATGACGGATTCACGGCGAATCCGTCATTTTTCGTTACGTTTCGACGCCGAACGCCAGTAACGGCCGAGCAAAACGTAAGCAAATTACGGCCGGATCAAACTAAAATATTTTACGAAATTTATAAAGTATTTGCAAAACAGAGGCAGATTCCTTAATTTTATGGTCGTAAATCACTATTCACCCTAAAAACCCTTACGTCCATGAACAACCAAGCCAAACAGTACGTCGAGGATTTCATGACCCGGCTGATCGCGCGCAATCCCTGCGAACCGGAGTTCCACCAGGCCGTCCGCGAGGTGGCCGAATCGCTGGCCCCGCACATCGTGGCCAGCCCCATACTCCAACGGATGAAGATTCTGGAACGCATCGCCGAACCCGAACGGGTCATCATCTTCCGCGTGCCGTGGCTCAACGACCGGGGCGAGATCGAGATCAACCGCGGCTACCGCGTGCAGATGAACAGCGCCATCGGCCCCTACAAGGGCGGCATCCGCTTCCACCCTTCGGTGAACCTCTCGATCCTGAAGTTCCTCGCCTTCGAGCAGACCTTCAAGAACAGCCTCACAACCCTCCCGATGGGCGGCGGCAAGGGCGGTTCGGACTTCGACCCCAAGGGCAAGTCGGACAACGAGGTGATGAAGTTCTGCCAGTCGTTCATGACCGAACTCCAGCGCCACATCGGCCAGGACACCGACATCCCGGCCGGTGACATCGGCGTCGGCGGACGCGAGATCGGATATCTCTTCGGGCAGTACAAGCGGCTGCGCGACGAGTTCACCGGCACGCTCACGGGCAAGGGCCGCGACTGGGGCGGCAGCCCCCTGCGCCCCGAAGCCACGGGCTACGGCGTCTGCTACTTCGCCGAGGAGATGCTCGCCACGCGCAACGAGCGGTTCGATGGCAAAACCGTCTGCATCTCGGGTTCGGGCAACGTCGCCCAGTACGCCTGCCAGAAGGCCACGGCCCTCGGTGCCAAGGTGGTGACCCTCTCCGACTCGTCGGGTTGCATCCACGATCCCGAAGGCATCACCCCTGAAAAACTCGACTACGTCATGGAACTCAAGAACGTATTCCGGGGCCGGATCCGTGAATATGCCGACCGCTACCCCACGGCCACCTACCACCCCGGCGAGCGCCCGTGGGGCGTGAAGTGCGACATCGCCCTGCCGTGCGCCACGCAGAACGAGCTCGACGGCGAGGACGCGCAGCGGCTCGTGGACAACGGCTGCATGTGTGTGGCCGAAGGGGCCAACATGCCCTCGACTCCCGAGGCGATCCGCATCTTTCAGCAGCACCGGCTGCTCTACGCCCCGGGCAAGGCGGCCAACGCCGGAGGCGTCGCCACCTCGGGACTCGAGATGTGTCAGAACTCGATGCGTCTTGAATGGACTCCCGAGGAGGTCGATGCCCGCCTGCACGCCATCATGCGCAACATCCACTCGGTGTGCGTACGCTACGGCACCGAGCCGGACGGCTACATCAACTACGTCGTGGGGGCCAACATCGGCGGCTTCATGAAGGTTGCCAACGCCATGCTGGCGCAGGGCTGCGTCTGACCCCCGATCCGTACAAAAACGTCAGGGCGCCGGCCGCATCTGCGGCC
>FR892008.1:0-56895 GCA_000434235.1 Alistipes sp. CAG:268
AAGATACAACCTCCGCTGGATTTAAAACGTCCGCAAATGAGTTGTGGTTTGATGTAGAATTTCAATAAGATACAACCGATAATAGTCAGTATTCTTACCAATACCGGTTGTGGTTTGATGTAGAGATCCAATAAGATACAACGAAAGCCGAATACAGGGTCATGCTGTATCAGTTGTGGTATGATGTAGAATTTCAATAACAAAGCACACAAAGAACTTAAACATCATGCAGGGGAGAATTAATAAATTCCGGTAGATCGAAAACGAGATGATTTGACCTGTAAAATATGGACAGATACCTTTAGCGTCTTGTCATTATCATCTACTATGCCGTCAGCACCCTACAGATACGACGCATCTTGCGGCTGATATTCGCCTCGGAGGTCTTCACATAGCGTCGTGTCATGTTCGTATTCGTATAACCCGGAATCTTGGCGATAATGTCGATCGGCATCCCGTATTCGCCAAAATAAGGTACGATATTCGCAAATCAGCTTCAAATGCCGGACATCCATATTCGGATTCCGGCGCAGAAAGACATGGCGCATGCCCGCCACGCCGTTCTTGGCCTCCTGCTCAAGGTCATCGGGATGGATCCGCCCCCGCATAACCGCCCTGCGGATCGCTGAAAAGCGCCCGGTGAAACTCCGACTCGTAGACGTGTTCGCCGCGGTGCAGGCCGAAGACCGAAACGGCACACCCGAACAAAAGGACCGACGTGGAGAGTACGGCGATGTGGCGGTCGAGCGCGACGGGATCGAGATCCTCCTCGCCGAATCGCCGGCTGGCCTGCAGTCCGGCATATGGTCTTTGCGGGGCATCTATTCAGGTCGGAGATTGTGGAGGCAAAGATTATAAATCGGAAGCTATTCCCGGTTGAAAAAGCACCATTTGAGACCTCACACAAGACAGGCGGCAGGGACTTGCGAATCCATAAGGATCTCCGCCTTACAGCTCGGACTCCTTTCGGTGCAATCGACCCACTCGCCGGACAAGCCCCGGCATGCGCCTCCGCTCGGGACAAACGACGCACATGTCAAAAAACAACCCCGCAAGCCCCAATCATGGAGAATTATTTTCTACTTTTGCCTGCAAAACAATCAGTTCGAATTTATGATTCAGCCTGCATCGAAAACCGCAAGGATTGCCTATTCCCTCATTGCGGGTATAATGATTATCCTCTTCTGGAGAAACATCGGCTTTGCGACAACACTTCTCGATATGCCGGGCAGCTCTATTCTCGGGCTGTCGATCAAGGCGTTACTCCTGACTCTTGCTGTCCTCATCCTGACGACAGTCGTCGTCAAGCCGAAAGAAGTGTTTTCTTTTCTCGGGCTGAGTGGAAACATGCTCAAGGGATTCGGGATCGCACTCCTTTGCGTGCTCCCCCTGTATCTTGTATTTCCTTTCTTCGGCAGCCTCAATACAGAATTGACATTCACCGTGTTTTATGACCGATGCATCCTTACCGGGTTCAAGGAAGAGCTGGTGTTCCGGGCGCTTATGTTCGGTTTGCTTTTCCGATATGCAAAAACAGGATTCTTCTGGGCTGTCATATTGCCGGCCCTCTACTTTGGCTCCGTACATCTCTATCAAGGACACGATGCCCTTTCGTCGCTCGCCGCTTTCGGTGTAACCTTCATCGGCGCACTCTATTTCAGCTGGATGTACGTCGAGTGGAATTTCAACATATGGATTCCGGTCGGATTGCACATACTGATGAACGGAGCCTGGCATATTTTCATTATGGAGGGTACGGAGGTCGCGGCGGGTGGCCTGATATCCAATATGGCCCGAATAGTCAGCATGGCATTGGCTATTGCCATTACAGTCTATTACCACAAAAGGAGAGGAGAAAAAGTCCTTGATTATCCCATTTGGAAGTTCTAAATTGCGGTCTGCTTTCGGTCCGGGCAGAACAGCTACGATGAAAGCGTAAAAGGATTGCCGCCTTTTGCCTCAACAGGAGTGGGAAAATGAAAGAAAAAACCTTGCATATCAGCGATATACAAGGCTTTTTACTTTCTATCGGGGTTTCTTTCTGGCCCCCTCTGGAGCGGAAAACGGATTTCCGACCCAAGCATATCCCTCGTTCACAATCAGCGCATTACGTAAAGCATTTTCCTCAAAGGTCACTCCTGTGATGCGGTCATCATGCACTCGTTTGCATCCCAATGCTTTCGACAAAGATAAGAAATCTTCAGTCCAAATACAAACTCAAAATCCGATTTTGCGCCGCGACCGCTCTGGCTGCCCAAGCACTTCCAAGCGGCAGTATCCGTCGAGTTGCTCGAACGAAGGTTCCGCGCCCTGCAGGATTATGTCAATCGTCCGTTTGCGGGCGATGTTCTCGATCTGCCCGCCGCTGAAATCGTACCGTGCAGCCAGCATGGCTGCCGTTCGCTCGTCGAGTGTCGGAATCATCGACCGCCAGATCCGACTCTTCGCCTCCGTCGAGGGTTTCTCGAACTCGATCTTATAGAGAAAACGCCGCTCAAAAGCCTTGTCCAGATTCTGTGTGAGGTTCGTGGTGGCAATCATGATGCCGTCCAACTGCTCCATCTCCTGCAGGATGATATTCTGGATTGAGTTTTCCATCTTCTCCACGGCCTGTTGTGCTCCCTCCTGACGGATTCCCAGTACGGCATCCGCCTCGTTGAAGAGCAGTATGGGTGCCGGTTTCGAATAACGGGTATAAGCTCGGTAACGGTCGAAAGCCTCCTTGATGTTCTTCTCGCTTTCGCCGACCCAGCAACTCTTGATCTGTGAAACATCGACAACCATCAAGTCACGCCCCGTGCGACGTGCCAGCTGGTAGACCGTCTCGGTCTTGCCTGTCCCCGGCGCTCCGTAGAAAAGGCAGGCAAAGCCCTTGCGCATGCCGCCGGCCTCCAGCCGCTGCTGGATGTCGGTGAAGTGTTCGGGGGCGAGGAGTTCCCCCAGCCGGTCGATCTGTCGCTGCACCGACGGGTTGTAGAAGAGCTCCTTGGCGGCAAAGGTCGTGCAGTCGAGCAGATCCCTCCCCTTGCGACTCTTGTGCTCGACATAACGCAAACCGACGAAAAGAGCCTCCCGGGCCGTGCAAGTCAGGTGGAAATACTCCGGATCTTCCAATCCGTTTGCGTTATAGGGCTCGATGATTTTCCGTTCGCACAGTTTGAGATCCGAGGCATTCATCATCCAGGAAAGGAACCGTTGCTCATCCCCCATAAAATAGTCCTGCCAGTCCCGCATCCGGAGGTATGCCTTGCCCTTGTTCACATAGAGATGGCAGAAGACGTAAAACAGCAGGCATTCCACATTTTCCGACAAATCATAGGTTTGGAGCGTCTGACAGAACGGCAATTCCGGATTGGCTGCCACCAGCGCATCCAGATCGGCGAGCAGCAGATTCCGGTCCTCTTTCATCCGGTCAAGAATCTTCTCCATGCGGTCGAAGAGCTGCTCGACAGTCAGGTTGTCGATGGGCGCCGGCTCGAAGGCGCGGTTTTCCTTGACGGCCTCCACGACCTCCATCGGGACGGAGTAGAAGAGCGTGTTCTCCTTTTTGAAGCGCCAGATGAGGTGGCGCTGTGCCAGGAGGTCGGCTGCGGCCATCAACGAAATGATCCGCACCATACGGCAACCGATCAGGTCGGAAAAATCGCTGATCTGAATCCGCGGATCGGTGCTTTTCTCCATAAAGAGGGCAAAGGCCAATGCCTGCTCCTCATCAAGCGTCATGCATTCAGACACATACGTCAACGCCGAATGGGCCTTTTCTGAAAAGGGCGTTTCGAGTTTCAGTTCTATGGCCAAATTTACGATCTGCTCGATGGCTCCGATCAAGGTCCACGCCGGCTCCTTCGGGTTCTTTACCAATGACTGATCAACCTCCGATTTCGGGCTCGTGCTCCTCTTCGTCTCAAGATGTTCCATCATTTCCGTATTTTTTCTCCGGCAAAGTTCAATAGCCAATCTGCCAGAATCCGGCGCACGCACTCTTTATTTGAAAATATGACATACAATGGAAAAATTCCTGCTATGTGCAATATTTCAGCACATACTCTTACTACCTTTGTACCAGAAAAAAGACGAACACCATGGCATCCAATCTCTTTAAAAGGTACATCTGGCTGGCCGACACCCTCCATCGCTACGGCCCCATCACGCTGGCCGAGATCCGCGCCCGCTGGCAGCGCAGCGCGCTCTATGACGGTCGTCCGCTGGCGCGGCGGACTTTCCACTCCCACCGCGACGCAGTCGAGGAACTGTTCGACATCTCGATTGTCTGCGACGAACGCACCAACCGTTACTCCATTGCCAACAGCGAGGATCTCAACTCGCACAACATCACCAACTGGCTGCTCGATAGTTTTGCCGTCGGGCAGTCGCTGCGCGAGGCCCGCACGCTGCACAACCGCGTGCTGGTCGAGGAGGTTCCCTCGGCCCGGGGGCATCTGCCCGAACTGCTTGACGCCATGCGCGAGAACCGGCAGGTGGTCATTACCTATCAGCCCTTCACGGGGGACGAGGCCTTCGATCTCCGTCTTCGGCCGCTTTTCGTCAAGCTCCGCGACCGGCGCTGGTACCTCTACGCCGACAAGCCCGACAATGCGAAAATCAAACTCTACGCGCTGGACCGCATGGTGAAGATCCGCGTGACCGAAGATCGCTTTACGCCGCCCGAGGAGCTGGATCCGGCCGGCTACCTGGCCGGCGCATTCGGCGTGGCGGTCTACGACGATATCCGTCCCTGCACGATCCGGGTCCGGGTCGCGGGCGACGGCGTCAAGTATCTCCGTACGCTGCCCCTCCACGCTTCGCAGCAGGAGGTCGAGACGCATGACGAATATGCCATCTTTGAATTTCACGTGGCACCAACGCCGGAGTTTTACCAGGCCATGTTAAACTGCCACGGCAATTTCGAGGTGCTCTCGCCGGGCAATGTACGGGAAGAGATGCGGCGCATCATTGACGGGCTCCATGTTTTGTACTGCCGTCCGACAAATGAGTAAAAAAGAAAATCGAACGAAGATGATGACAGAAAAAACAGACAAACAGACACATGAGCGCCAATGGGAACTTTTTGCGGAGGCAGTGCCGCTCATTTGGCAGCAACGTGAACGGATTCTTACCGATCTGCAGCTCTTCGGGGCCCGCACGCCGATGCGTATCCGCATGGCCTATGTTTCGATGAAGGATTCGGGACCCTATCCACTAGGCGTGGTGGTCCGGGCGTGGACCGAGTACGCAGAAAACTACATGCGTCTATGTCCGAAATGCGGCGGACGGATGTTGATCTACTCCTTCTCGGGGTCACCGTTGAGCGGCCGCAGCAGCCATTCGGCCACCTGCACCGCATGCGGCTATCAACAACGCCACGTCGACGAAGGCAGTTTCGGACGCCTTGCTTCACCGATCATGCGTATTGCCAGCGAGTATCGGGATCTGCCGAAGGGCGATGCGCTGTCGTTCGAGGAGGCGATCAATAAAATCCACGATTTCGACACAAAATAAAAAAGTATAATCAAAGATTTAAGCTAATAAGTAGTATTTTTGTAAAAAACCAATCTAAAAATTCAATACCATGGCTCGCTCTATCAGTGAATTGTTCATGAACCGCTTCATGGACAAAAACGATCTCTATCCCGTTCTCGAATATGTAAAGGCAGACAACTCGCTGGATCTCGAAATGCGAGGCAATTATGTCTCGATCTATTATCGAGGTGGTTCAGTTTTGAGAATATTTGAAGATAAAGGACATTACGGCAGTATTGATCCCCGATATATGCCTGGGGCTCAAGCGCCTCAATTCTCATTGGAAAACATTCATGCCTATCTTACCGAAGCAAAGCACATTGTGGATATCTACACCACCAATGTAAAAAATCATCTGGGAGAAAAGGATATCCAGCAAATGATTATCAAGGAGAACAATTATTCATGTAACTCCTTCGATACGGATTATTTTATCATCGACAGCGAATACCAATACGGAGACAAACGCTTCGACCTTGTCGCACTGGAATGGGAATCGACTCCGGCCGCTCATAAACTGGCGAAAACGGCTATTCCCCGCTTGTTTATCATAGAGGTCAAACAAGGATACAAATCCATCCGATCAACACAAAGCGTCAAAGACGACAAGACAACGGAATCACCCGGATTGAAAATCCACCAGGACGATTTTCGCGACTTCGTCTCCGATTGTGACCGGGTCCAGAACTTCCAGAACGACATGCTCAACCTGTTCCGACAAAAACGGATCTTGGGTTTGATTCCGGGCTTCAAACTGGGCGACAACGCCGACAAGTATAAGGATGTAACCCAGATCCAGCCCAAAGTAGAGTTTGCCTGCGTACTGGCGAATTATAAAACCCAAAGTACCCAACTTCGGCTTGAACTGCAGGAAATGGAGGATTGTCTCTTTTTTAACTCTTCCTTCATGGGATATGGATTATACAAAAGCGGTCTTATGAATAAGGCTGCATTAGAGAAAGAGCTATGCAGATAGTCATCCACCGCGGAACACACGAAATCGGCGGCAGTTGTGTTGAGATACGAACCCGGCAGACTAAAATCCTGCTCGATCTGGGTCTGCCGCTCGATTTCGACTCCCGGCCCCAGGAGCAGCAGAAGCAAATCCGCCGCGAGGCCCTCGAATGGGCTCAGGATGCCGATGCCATCTTCATCAGCCACTTCCATGCCGACCACCACGGCCTGTTGCCCGACACGCACCAGGATGTGGCCATCTACGCTACGGCCGGGACGGCGGCCATGATGCACGTCACCGAGGTAATCCATGGCCGCGGCGATGCCGACTATCTGCGCCATATCAGCGTCCTATCCAAGGACGCTGACGACCGGAAGTTCGAGCCGGTAATCGTGGGCGATATTTGTATCACGCCCTACACGGTCGACCATGCGGCCTATGATGCCTGCGCCTTTCTGATCGAAGCCGAAGGCCGGCGAATCCTCTACAGCGGAGACATCCGCCGTCACGGGGTGAAAGGCTTTCTCTACCACAACCTGCCCCGGAAGGTCGACTGCTTGCTGCTCGAGGGGACCAATCTGGCCACCGAGAAAGCGTGTATGAACGAAGCGGAGATTTGCGAACGTTTCAAGGAGCAGTTCCGCACCGATGCCGACAAACTGCACTATGTCTGGTGCTCGGGACAGAATATTGACCGCATCGTCCAGATCTACAAGGCAGCGCTCGTCTGCTCGCGTAAGCTGATTGTGGATACCTACGTCGCGTATGTGCTGGAAGCGGTTCATCGTTTCAAGCCGTCGATCCCGTCGCCGCTCTCTCCGTTCGAAGGACACGATGTCTTCCGGTATTTCTGCCAACACGCCCAGCTAAAGCGGTTTGAAAAGGCAGGAGATCCGGAGATTGTGCAGCGCCTGAAAGCGCTGCCTACGGTCGACAAAAACGATATCGGACGTAATCCGGGACGTTATGTCTGGATGATCCGCCCCACGATGTTATGCTTTATGAAGAAATACAATCGTGTTCCATCGGTTGTAGTCACTTCGATTTGGGAGGGGTATGAAAAAGACGAACCCGAATTCATGGATTGGATCCGGGAACGGGGTTTTGCCAATCCGCACATCCATACCAGTGGTCATGCCGATGTGAAATCGCTGCAGGCAATTGTCCGTCATGTCGATCCCGGGCTGTTGATCCCGATTCACACCACCGTGCCGGAACGCTTTGCCACGCTCTTCCCCGACCGAACAATCCGCTGTCCGCAGGATAATGAGCCGATGGAGCTATAAGCCCCTTTTTCTCCAGATTCAGCCCTGCTGTGCCGGGAAGTGGCACAACAGGGCTTTTACTTTGCCGAAAAAGCTGGATATGGGAATCAGATACTACTACAAAAATGGCAAGACGGGATTTCAGACCTCGGGAGGATGCCACCTTACGAAGGCGTGCTGGGATGAAGCCTGGCTGCTGGATGATACGGACCGGGCATTGGTACGCGACAGCGAGGGGTATGCACTACTGCACATCCGCAGCGGACAACTCATTCGTTTGAACTGTGACCGTGCGGCACCCTATGGCGACTCTCTGTTGCGCATCCACCGCAACGGGAAATACGGCCTGTTGGATTTCGGGGGCCGCACCATCATTCCTCCGCGATACGATGTACTGACCAACCACTTTGCGCAGTTCAATATCATCGGCCGACGAGGCCGCTACGGATTGCTCAACCGGCTGGGCGGATGGGCACAACCGCTTCGTTACGACGTGATTCTACCCGTCAGCCAACGAGGAAACGACCGTTTGGCCTGCATCCGCCGACACAAGGTGGTGTTTTTGTGAGATTATCCAGTTTTTCCAATCCATCCCCTTCCTCCCGATAGCGACCAGCCCCGGACTTGGCGGAGTCGGATGCAAGGCCGTCCCCGTAGGACGCTCTGTATAGCCTTGCAGCCGATGCCGGCAAGTCGGATCTTTGCGGACGGGTGGAAAGGGATGATTGTGTCAGTCTTTGAGACGCTTTCGCATCACAAAGTTGGTCAGTTCCAACCGATTTGCCCGGCGTTTCTGAACCTTCACTACTTCGTACCCTCTCTTCTCGAAGAAAGGACGAGCCGTCAGGCTCACTTCCGAAGTGATTTCCGAGACTCCGTATTCCCAGGCTCTCTTTTCTACGGCCGAGAGCAGCAAACTCCCGACGCCGACTTGCTGATAATCCTTGTGCACGAAGAGCGAATGCAGATAGCCTTCGGCATTCATCGACGAGAAGCCGATGATCTCGTCCCGTTCGTTCAGTGCAGCTACGTAGTCATTGCGAGCCAATAGGTCTTTCATATGCTCAGCACTCTCCCCGCACGAAGCCCAGTCTTCCACCTCTTCGCGGGTATAGTCCCGCGCATTTACATGTAGAACCGTCTCCCGAAACAAGGTTTGCAGCACGGGAATATCCTCCTCCGAGAGTTTTCGCAATTTATATGGAGGACTTGGCGACTCAATCTTCTGGCATGCATTCTTGGCTGTAGAAAAGCGGCGGTAATTCTCGGATTTCTCTTTCATATGCTCGTCGGGTTATTGCCCTATAAAAGATAGGCTTTTAATTCCAGCTGGCGCACACGGGTATCCGACAAAATTTCGTTACCGGCTCGGGCCGCGCGATTTCTTCTTCGGGGTAATGATGCGGCGTGGCCGGTCCTGCTGTCGTTCGGTTTGGGCAGGGCGAGGTTCGCGGGGATCGTCCCAACTTTCCCGGTAGGTCGTATCCGATGCCTTCTCTTTCCAGAGGTAGGGACGTGCCGTCGTGCCTCCCCACCATTTCACCAGCGCCCGCACGACATATCCCGCTTCAATCCGGTCCCGGTCCATGCGCCGCATCGTGTATTTCCCGTACTCCACCCAGTCCCGCGGATCGTCCCGATAGATCCATGCCATCTGCAGTCGGTCGTCCATCACCACATAACCCTCCGATTGCATTCCCCGCACGAAGATTGGTTCTCCCTCGCGGAGCATCTCGATCTGCTCCTTGGTCAAGGGCTTGCCTGCAATCGACAGATTCCGATGCGGCGACTCTGGCTGCTGTTGCCGGAGCTTTTCCGCCTCCAGTTTTTGCAGAATAGTCAAGACTTGCGGACGTTGTTCCTCCGTGTAGTTGCGAATCCGCTCGATCATCGCCTGTCGGAGGCGATTCTGCTCGATCCGTTGCGTCAAGCGGCCGTAGCTGAACTTGCGGTCCACCTGCGAGGCCTTGAACGTATGTCCCTCCAGGGTAAAGGTCACGCCCTGGATCTCCTTCGCAGGATCTCCGCCCCGATGGACAAAGGTCGTGGCGACCTGTCGTTTGGCCAGTTCTTCAACAAGCGCTGTCCAGGAAGTGCAAACGGGCAGCAGCTCCCGCAGGTGGTCGTAAATGCGGTGGCGCAGTTGCTCCGGGCCATGCAGCCGTTCCGTGGAGACCTGCTCCTTGCCGTGCGAAAAGGTCAGCCCGTACTCCTGCTTGAGCTCCCTGCAGATACGCATGTTGCGCAGGCGTTCGTTGCGGTCCGGTACCAGCGTTGTATCGTAGCGTACCCGGTTGTAGAGGATATGCACGTGGGGATGTTTTGTATCGGTGTGGCGCACGACGAGGTGTTGTGTGCCGGTAATTTCCATGCGTTGCATATACTCCCGTGCCAGGTCAATCATCAACTGGTTCGACATCCGCGGGTCATCGTCGGGGTGGAACGACAGCGAGATATGTCCGACAACCCGTTCGACATCGGGACGGGCCCGGCGCTGGAACTCGAAGCTGCCGATCAGTGCCTGCCGATCGGAGAGCTCCACGCCGTCGCTCATCAGGATGTAAGCCTTTCCCGGCTCCTTGCCGAGCAGGTAGCGCACCGCGCCGCCGAAGGATTTGCAGGTTACGATTTTGCCGATCATCGTCTTAGAGTTTTTGTTTCAACCGTCCGATTACCTCGTCGTAGAAACGAAGGATCCGTCGCAACTCCTCCTCGTGGGAGGCAACACCGAAGGCGTGCTGGAGGAAGGCCAGTTGGTTCAGATTGTTCCTCTCGTGCGTCAATTCGGAGACCAGGCGCAGTTCTTCGGGGCCGATTCGGCGCATGATCCGTCCCGAGACATCCGCCTGGCGGGCATACTCCGAGAGGGACAGATTGCAGGCCGCTGCCTTGCGTTGCATCCGAAGGTACTCCGCCAGCAGCATCCGGCTCGAAGAGGCCGAGCCCAGCAGCTGTTTGACGGCAAAGCAGGTCGGTGTCTTGTTCTCCTGGATCAGGCGGTCGTAGGCGGCAGGGATGGAGGCCCGGTAACTGGCTACGATACGGTTGATCTGCTGGTCGACCTCATCCTTGTAGAGCGAACGTTCGAGGCGCTGGTTCCAGCGATCCGGCTCGATCTGGCACTGTGTATAGACTTCGGTGGACTGGCCGGTCGTGGTGATGCGGGCATAGATCGGGGCCTTGCCCTTTTTTGTGACTTTGGTCTTCTTGCAGAAGAAGACGACGCTGAAGGTGGTTCGTGGCAACATGGCTGCTTGGTTTTTGAGTAAATTAAACGTCTTCAGCACCGGAATGTTGCAGAGTAAAATAATGCAAATCAGCGAAATATAGCTAAATCGTGACCTATTTTCAGCCCGAGCAAAAAAGGTCACGATTAAGGCCTGAAATACTTGCTGCCTTTTGCTTCAACAGGAGTGGGGGAATACAAGAAAAAGCCTTATATATCGCTGATATACAAGGCTTTTTGCTTTCTATCGGGGTTTCTTTCTGACCCCCTCTGGAGCGGAAAACGGGACTCGGACCCGCGACCTCAACCTTGGCAAGGTTGCGCTCTACCAACTGAGCTATTTCCGCATTGCTCGATTGCGAGTGCAAAGGTAGGCAAAAAATCCGAATCTCCAAATTTTTTCTGAAAAATCCCGAAATTTTCTCTCCGGAGAGACGGCAACCGGCCGTTTCGGAGCCGGACCGTTCCGCCCCCGAAGCCGGGTTGCCGGACAAAAAACAGCAGTGAAGCGCATTTTGCGTTCGAAATCCGTCGCCGATGTGCTATCTTTGCCGTAATGAAAAACGCGATCAAACTCTTTTCCGCGCTGGGGGAGCGCCTGCGCACGTTCGGATGCGACGACACGAGCCGCCGCGTTATCGCCCAAGCGTGCACGGAGAACGGATGGTTCACCCCCGACGACATCCGCCGTGCCGTGAAGGCCCTGTGCGACGAAATGCTGCAGGAGGAGACGCTCGGCCGATGGCTGGAGCTCTACCCCACGCTCCCCGTCGCGAAGCCCCGCCGCGTGCTGGTCATCATGGCCGGCAACATCCCGCTGGTCGGCTTCTTCGACCTGCTGTGCGTCGTGGCAAGCGGCCACCGCTGCCTGGTCAAGCCCTCGGCCAAGGACTCCGCACTGATGCTCCACGTCATCGGGCAACTGCTCGACATCGATCCCGAAACGGCCGTCGAACAATACGACGGCACGGCGCCTGTCGATGCCGTGATCGCCACCGGGAGCGACAACGCCAACCGCTACTTCCGGGCCCGCTATGCCGGGATTCCCGCCCTGCTGCGCGGAAGCCGGCAGTCGGTGGCCGTACTCTCGGGCTCGGAGAGCGCAGCCCAGCTGGCCGGGCTGGCCGACGACATCTGGGCCTACTCGGGTCTGGGATGCCGCAACGTCTCGCTCCTGTTCCTGCCCGAGGGCTACACGCCGCAGCTCCACACACCGCCGATGCACCCCGGATACCGCAACAACTGCCGCCAGGCCCGGGCGCTGCTTACCATGCAGGGAAGAACGTTCCTCGACTGGGGCGACTCCGTGGCGGTCGAACAGGAGGAGTTCCCCCCGATGCTGAGCCAGGTTGCCTGCGCGCACTACCGCTCGACGGACGAGGTGGCGGCATGGCTCGCCCGGCACGACGAACGCATCCAGTGCGTCGTTACCAAATGCCTGCCCCACAGCCGCCGCGTAGCGTTCGGGCAGGCCCAGTCGCCCGCCCTGACCGACTACCCCGACGACCGGGACGTGATGGCATGGCTTGCCGGGTTGGGATAAATTTCTATTTTTGCAAAGAGAAAGACCTTTAATACAGTATCACAATGTCGATGGTATTCCGATTCCGGATGTTGAGCGACGAGAACGACCACTTCGTACGCGACTACGAGGTGATGTACGGCACGACGCTGCTCGAATTCCACAACTTCATTCTCGACTCGCTGGAGTACGAGCCCTGCATGGCATCGTTCTTCACGGCGGACGACCGCTGGGAGAAACAGCGCGAATTCACCCTCATGGAGATGGGCGACAGCTCGGGCGAAGGGCCCGAAACGATGGAGAGCATCCGCCTGGGGCAGATCATACACAACCTCCGCGACCGGCTGATCTACCTCTTCGACATGTTCGGCGACCGGGCCTACTACCTCGAGCTCACGGGGGCCTACGAGGCCGACCCGCAGGCCTCCTACCCGCGCGAGATCTACGCCGTGGCCGAGGCTCCGGACCAGTACGACCCCTCGAAGAACCGCGAAGACGAGGACGAGGGTTCGGCCTTCGAGGAGATGATGGGCGACTTCAACGACTTCGAGGGCGACGACAACTACGACGATGAGTATTAAGCGCCTGCTGGTCATCGTCGGGCCGACCGGTTCGGGCAAGACGGACCTGAGCATCCGCATCGCCCGCCGTTACGGCGCGCCGATCCTCTCGACCGACTCGCGGCAGTTCTACCGCGGAATGCCGGTCGGCACGGCGCAGCCCACCGCCGAACAGCTGCAGGCAGCCGAGCACCACTTCATCGCCGACCGCGAAATAGACCGGCACCTCAACTGCGGGGCCTACGAGGCGGAGGCGCTGGCGCGTCTCGAAGCGCTCTTCGCCACACACGACATCGTGGTGGCGGTCGGCGGCTCGGGGCTCTATGTCCGGGCGCTGTGCGAAGGGATGGACGACCTGCCGTCGGCCGACGAGGCCCTGCGCGAGCGGTTGAACACGCGACTGCGCGAGGAAGGGATCGAATCGCTCGCCGACGAGCTGAAGCGGCTCGATCCCGCCTATTGGGAACAGGTGGACCGCAGCAACCCGGCGCGTGTGCTCCGGGCCCTGGAGGTCTGCCTGCAAACGGGACGACCCTACTCGTCGCTCCGCACGGGACGGCAGCGCACACGACCGTTTGCCGTCACGAAGATCGGCATCGACCTGCCCCGCCCCGAGCTCTACGCACGCATCGACCGGCGGGTGGAGCTGATGATCGGCGAAGGACTCGAGGAGGAGGCACGGCGGCTCTACCCGTTCCGGCACCTCACGGCGCTGCAGACGGTCGGCTACCGCGAATTTTTCGAATACTTCGACGGTCGCATCACGCGCGACGAGGCGATCGAGCTCATCAAACGCAATTCGCGCCGCTACGCCAAACGGCAGCTCACGTGGTTCCGGCGCGACCCCGCGATCCGCTGGTTCGCCCCGAACGACGACCGGGCGATCCTCGACTACATCGACAGTACGGCGGCCGTACCGGCGGCCTCCGGCGAAGAGTAACCGACAGGACGGTC
This sequence comes from Alistipes sp. CAG:268, assembly GCA_000434235.1. Taxonomy (GTDB): domain Bacteria; phylum Bacteroidota; class Bacteroidia; order Bacteroidales; family Rikenellaceae; genus Alistipes; species Alistipes avistercoris. The sequence goes on from FR892008.1 coordinate 14,003, forward strand.
ACCACGGACCCCGCCTCTGAAAAAGCCTCCCCGAATACGGGTCTATAACAGGTGCGCCGGACACGGAAAGGGGCTGCAAGCCGGAGCAGGAATCCGGAGTGCCGGCTCGAATCCGGCTCGGTTTCCAGCCAAGGAGCGGGTCGGAGATCGCGGCTGCAGGTGCAAATCCCGGCTTCGGAACACGAATCGGCAACGGTTCCAACGCCGGGATTTTGCGGATCGCAAATTATTTCGTACTTTTGCCGACGTCTTCCCCGCGGAAGGCTGCGCCCGGATGGTGGAATCGGTAGACACGCCGGACTTAAAATCCTGTGGCCAGCAATGGCCGTGCCGGTTCGATCCCGGCTCCGGGTACCAGTAAAATCGCTTAATTTGTTGATATAGACGAATTAAGCGATTTTTATTTTCCGGATTTTCCCCACATTTTCCCCACACGTGCTGTGAATGATGTTTGACTAGGCTATTTGGAGGGGTAATTCTTCGCCAAAAATTGCCTTGTTAAATTGGTAAATCTACTCCTCCTCGATGAAATAAATCCGGGGATTTTTCCTATCTTTGAATCCGTAAAACCAAGAAACAGAATAACGACAAGAGAAAAAGACAATATCAACATATAACTAATTGAGCTTTTAGCTCTTATTCTCGACTTTGCGAAATCTGGTAAATTTTTTGAAGTACACGAGAGTAAGCAGCGGAGGTTCACGTCTATGGGCGTGGACCGTTCGTGCTTATTTGTGTACATAGGTTTACCAGAGCCTGCAAAGTCAAATAAGCGACAACGAATGGTTTCACGCCTTCTTTATGTCGCTTAACGGAGGGTCGGGGCGAAGCTTTCAAGCCTATGCCCTCCACCAAATCCCATACACCGCAAATCATCTCGCGTCAGCGCGTGGCCGACCACGGCGAGGTCTTCACCGCCGAGCGTGAGGTCAAGGCGATGTGCGACCTTGTGAAAAACGAGACCGAGCGCATCGAATCCCGGTTCCTCGAACCCGCTTGCGGACAGGGCGCTTTTCTGATCGAGATCCTGCGTCGCAAACTCGCCGTCGTGACATCCCGTTATGCCGCGACGCAATCCGAATGGGAACGCCATGCCGCGATTGCCGTATCAAGTCTCTACGGAATCGACATTCTGGCAGACAACGTGACGCTCTGCCGCAATCATCTCTACGATACGTTCCTGACGGCATACCGGGCTCTCTTCCCGAAGAGCATGAAGCCCGCCTGCTGCCGTGCGGTGCGCTATCTGCTTGCGACCAACATTCTGTGGGGTGATGCCCTGACCCTCCAAACCCCGGACGATTCGGCGCGGCCGATTGTCTTTGCCGAGTGGTCTGACATTGGCGGCGGGCGGTTCAAACGCCGCGATTTCACGCTGGCCAACCTGCTGCAAAGCCAGCCAATGGAGGGTCCCAACCTCTTCTCCGACCTCGGAGATGCCGCCTTTATTCCGGCCCCCGTAGCCGAATATCCGCTTGTTCACTTCCTCAAACTCGGAGCCGATGAAGAACTATAACCCCGATGTGCTGACCTGCCTGGCCAATCTGAGCAACGACGAGGTGTTCACCCCTCCGGTCGTTGTCAATCGCATGCTCGATCTACTGCCTGCGGAGTTGTGGCGCAATCCCGATGCGCGTTTCCTTGACCCCGTAAGCAAAACGGGAGTCTTCCTGCGCGAGATTGCCAAACGGTTGATGGAGGGGTTGAGCGAGCGGATTCCCGATCGGCAGCAGCGGGCCGACCACATCTTCACCCGGCAGTTGTTCGGCATTGCCATTACCGAGCTGACGGCCCTTCTGTCGCGCCGTTCGGTCTATTGCAGCAAACAGGCGAACGGGCCCTATTCGGTTTGCACGGCCTTTCACGATGCGGATGGGAATATCCGCTTCCGGTCCACGGAACACACCTGGCAGAACGGCCGATGCCGCTATTGCGGGGCAAGCCGGGAGGTCTACGACCGCGACGACACACTGGAGAGCCATGCCTACGAATTTATCCACACCGAGAATCCCGAAACGATATTCCCCGATATGAAATTCGATGTCATTATAGGCAACCCGCCGTATCAGTTGAGCGATGGCGGAAACGGCGCCAGCGCAAGTCCGCTTTATCACAGATTCGTTCGGCAGGCGCAGAAACTCAAACCCCGTTATTTGACCATGATTATCCCCTCCCGGTGGTTCGGAGGCGGAAAAGGGCTGGACGACTTCCGCAGGGAGATGTTAAACGACAACCACATCCGGGTTCTCGTAGACTATGAAAATGCCTCCGACTGTTTCCCCGGTGTCGATATAGCCGGCGGAGTCTGTTATTTTCTGTGGGACCGGGATAACCCCGGGCTGTGCGATGTCGTCAATGTCCGGAATAACGAAACGATGCACTCCGTACGTGCGCTGAACGAGTTCGACACCTTCATCCGTCACGACCAGGCTGCATCCATCGTCAGAAAAGTCTGCGCATTCGGTGAGCCCATGATGTCCAATATTGTATCGAGCAGTAAGCCATTTGGATTGCGTACATTTGTGCGGCCTCAGGAATCCGGAGACATTCTTCTAAGGTGGCAAAACGGAGAGGGGCCCTATCGCCGTGATGAGATTACCGTCGGCCGGGAGTTGATTGATAAATGGAAGGTAATCACCTCCTATGTCGGCTATGACCATGCCGGCAATCCGGGCAAGGATGGGAAACGTCGGGTCTTTTCCAAAATAGACATTCTTCCGCCGGGGACCATTTGCACGGAGACCTATCTGGTCGTGGACAGCTTCGACACGGAGCAGGAGGCCAAGAATCTGGTTGCCTATATGAAAACGCTGTTCTTCCGGTTTCTGGTTGCCCAGTGCATGTACTCGCACCACATTACCAAAGAGGCCTACCGGCTGGTACCCATACAGGACTTTTCCCAGTCATGGACAGATAAAAAGCTCTATGCCAAATATGGAATCACCGACGAGGAGATAAAATTCATCGAGTCGATGGTACGGCCGATGGAATAAAGTTCAATAAAGTATTTTGTCGATAACTTAAAAGTTAAAAAATTGGAATGCTGTCGGCGTCTTTTTATTTTCGCGAAAAATACATCATTATGAAAGAATATAATGAAATAGAAAAGGCTGTAATTAAAGCCTTAATTGACGCAAGACGCCAAAAGAATACTAAAAATCTGTGTGCTTCCAGACTTATTATTGACATCATGGATGTCAATAAGTGTTTTGCAGTAGAATGGGATACCACAGCATCGAAAGAGAATGTGACTTTCTATTGTCAGGGCTATGATGTCCCTAAAAGTATCGTTCTATATGGTTTGGAGATTATCTCTTTCTTAAAGTATTTGGAGAATAATGAGTATATCATAATGAGTCATCTTACGAATACTCATAAGAAAGCAATATATGATAGTAAAAAGTATATGTATAAGTTTGGTTATTATTGGGGGAATATGCAAAATAATCAATGGGCGTATATGGTAGGTTGTAAACATACCTTGCATACTGATTCAGCATTGCTTTTTGATGAATACGCCAATACCATGATATACCCAACCAACAAACTTGAACTATTTTATAAACGAGGATTTAGAACTCGGGATGATATTAGATTTCAGAAGCAACAATGTGCTACATGGATAGGCATTCTGATTACTATTCTCGCGAGTTTGAATATAACTGACGTAGCAACTTATTTTCATTTGATTGTAAGTAAATTATCATCATTGATACGAACTGACTGATTAAGATTAAATTACTCAATTAATGTCTACACCCTTTTTCCCCACCCGCCCGGCGGCGCATCCGACCATCTATGCCTACGAAGATACCCACCCGCAATACCGTGGGCTGCTGAAGGTCGGATACACCTCCGTCGATGTGCAGCATCGCGTGGCACAGCAATATCCGACGCTGCGGCCCGGAGCGCGCCCCTACCGCATTGTCTTCGAGGAGTCGGCCATGCGTGGCGACGGAACCTCGTTTACCGATCGCGAGGTACACCGCGTGTTGCGTCGAATGGGAGTGGAGAATCCCGAGGGAGAGTGGTTCCGTTGTACGGTTCGCGAGGTCCGGGCGGCGGTACGCTCCGTGCGGGAGCGGCGCGAAGTCGAATTTCAACGCACGGAGCATTTTGCCATGCGCCCCGAGCAGGAGGCTGCCGTGGAGAAGACCTGCGAATATTTCCGTGCCTGCCGTGCCGACAACAACCGCACGCCGCATTTCCTCTGGAACTGCAAGATGCGCTTCGGCAAGACCTTCGCAGCCTACCAGCTGGCGCGCCGCATGGGATGGAAACGGCTGCTGGTTCTAACCTTCAAACCCGCCGTGCAGAGTGCCTGGGAAGAGGACCTGCGCACGCATGTCGATTTCGAAGGGTGGCAGTTCCTGTCGCGCAATTCGGAACTGAACTACGAAACGGCCGACCACAACCGCCCGATTGTCTGCTTCGGGTCGTTTCAGGATTTTCTCGGACGCAGCAAGTCGGGTGGCATCAAGCTAAAGAACGAATGGGTACATGCCATCAACTGGGATTGTGTGATTCTCGACGAATATCACTACGGTGCCTGGCGCGACCATGCCAAGGATCTCTTCGAGAACGAAGACCGCCGCGAGCAGGCCTTTGCCGAAGGGGAAGGCCGCGATTGGTTTGACGAGGAGGCGATGCCCATCACCACGGGAGCCTATCTCTATCTGTCGGGGACACCGTTTCGGGCCATCAGTTCGGGAGAGTTCATCGAGGAGCAGGTTTACAACTGGACCTACTCGGACGAGCAACGCGCCAAGGCGTCGTGGAACGATGCCGACGGGCCGAACCCCTACGCCGCCCTGCCGCGCATGGTGATGATGACCTATCAACTGCCCGACGAATTGCGGCAGGTTGCCATCGACGGCGAGTTCGACGAATTCGACCTCAATCTCTTCTTTCGGGCAGAAGGCAATGGTGACGACGCCCGGTTCGTCTTCAAGAATGAGGTACAGAAGTGGCTGGAACTGATCCGCGGCGCCTATGTCGAAAATATTGTTTCCGATTTGAAGCTGGGGCATTCACGGCCTCCGATGCCCTTCTCTCACGCCCCACTGCTCTCGGTGTTGACACACACGTTCTGGTTCCTCCCATCGGTGGCGTCGTGTTACGCCATGCGGAATTTGCTTACCGAGCGTCAGAACCGCTTCTATCAGGATTATCGGGTGGTCGTAGCTGCAGGAAGCAGTGCCGGGATCGGTGTCGATGCGCTGGCTCCTGTGCTGAAGGCCATGGGCAATCCGTTGGAGACGAAGACCATCACGCTGTCGTGCGGCAAACTGACGACGGGTGTGTCGGTGAAGCCCTGGTCGGGTATCTTCATGCTGCGCAACTCATCAAGCCCCGAAACCTATTTCCAGGCGGCCTTTCGCGTGCAGACACCCTGGACGGTATGCAATGCCGACGGCGTTTCGCCCAACCGGATGGATATTCTGAAGCAGGAGTGTTATGTATTCGATTTCGCTCCCAACCGGGCATTGCGGCAGATTGCCGATTACAGCTGCCGGCTGAATGTCGAGGAGAACAATCCCGAACGCAAGGTCGAGGAGTTTATCTCGTTCCTTCCGGTGCTGGCCTACGACGGCAGTTCAATGAAGCAGATCGATGCCGCCGGGATTCTCGACATCGCCATGAGCGGAACGACGGCGACTCTGCTGGCCCGTCGCTGGGAGAGTGCCCTGCTGGTCAATGTCGACAATGCAACGCTGCGGCGACTGATGGGGAATGCCGGGGCACTGGCTGGGCTGGCGGGGCACGAGGGGATGGCTGCGCTGACGCGCATCGAGGGATTCCGCAACCTGAATCAGGACATCGAGACAATCATCAACAAATCAGAGGCGGTCAAGAAGGCGCGAAAGGAGACCCCGGATGAGGCAATGACCCCGCAGAAGAAACGGGAATTGACCGAGGAAGAAAAGGAGTACAAGAGCCTGCGGAAGCAGATTCAAGAGAAACTGATCAAATTCGCTACGCGCGTACCGATATTCATGTACCTGACGGATTTCCGCGAGCGAAGCCTCTATGATGTCATCACGCAACTGGAACCCGGATTGTTCAAGAAGGTAACGGGACTGTCTGTCTCAGACTTCGAGTTGCTTGTGTCACTCGACGTCTTCAATTCGGCGCTGATGAATGATGCCATCTATAAGTTCAAGCGTTACGAGGACGCTTCGCTCGAGTATATCGGCATCAACAAACGCCCGGACGAGGAGATCGGTTTGTTCGACACCGTGCTTCCATCGACAGAGTATAAGAGAACCCAGAAGTATGGAAGGTCATAGTATTCCAACCAAAGCTCCATAAGGACGTACAAAAGTTGAAGACTTTCAGTAATAAATGGCAGCAGGAGCGAATTTCAAGACGTTTTTGTGATTTGTAGATATATTGTCGATAATTTGGGTGTTAAATATTTGGGATTTAAAATGCCCGTTAGCACCTTTGTCTCGAACCCCTAAAGAAAGGAGGTAAAATGTAATAGAGATAAAAATAGACATAAAAAAGGACGAAGCGGTCAACCACCTGTCCTTTTAGGAAATAACAAAAACCTTGGCAGGAATCCTTGTTATTTTCGTCACAAATATAGTATTCTATTTTGTGTTTTTTTGTGGTTGGCCATATCATTTTTATTTATTAAAATAAAAATAATTATGGAACCTATTAAAAACGTAGAACTCCATGTAGGAATTCCTACAATCTCCATCAACCAGATGGCGGAATTTGTAGCCGCTTCAGAACGCGGCAAGAAAGCAATTGTTCGTAAGCAAAAGCATCCTTCGACATTTCGAGTTGCTCGGTATGCAACAGCTCGCGCATCATTTAAGAACTATTGCAAGAACGATTTTGATGAAGCTATCCTCCTTCAAGGATTGGAGAAACTTCAAAACAAGGCACCTGTATCGCAATGGGCTGCCAGCGAAAAGAGTTGTTCTATCCAAGCGATTCGAGGGTTTATGCAAAGTCACTTCCCGGAACGATTCGGTCGAATCAAATGCTCGTTCTTCACGCCTCGTGAAAAACAGATTAGGTTTGGAGAACTTACCCTTGTGGTAGCTCCGGATTTAATTTTCCGCTGGGAAGAGGATGGGACCCGTTATATCGGATGCCTGAAACTTCGGATCAAAAAGAAGGCTGCCGAGTTCGGAGTGTACCGACGTATCGCATCTTTGCTGGCTCATTATTTAAAATGCATTGCCGCTGACGATGAAGTTGTAGTGAATAATTTTTGTCTGTGCTACAACGCCATGGATGGAAACATTATTCCGGCACCAAGAGACCTTCAATCGGATATGGAAGATCTTCGAATTGCCAGTGAACAGATTGTTGAACTTTGGAACGTTGCCTAAAATGGGAAAGAACCAACATGTTGTACCTCATGACGGCCAATGGGCCGTCAGAGGAGAAGGTAATCAACGAGTAACTGTAATTACTCGTACTCAACAAGAGGCAATTGAGATAGCCCGCGAAATCGCTCGCAACCAAAGGTCTGAATTACTGATTCACCGACCCAATGGCCAAATACGAGATCGCGATAGCTATGGGAACGATCCTTATCCACCCGAAGGATAAAAAACGTCAAGAAAGGAGGATGATCGAATCATCCTCCTTTCTTATTGAATTTATTCGAATGTCATTTATCTGCCAAATACCTGTAATATGTATTTAGGTTAAGCGAGTTAGCCTACGTTAACTTTAATTAGTAAGTCTTCTATTACATCCTTTAATTTTGTTTATATTTGTATATAGAATCGGAACATTAGCTATAGTTGACTACTAATCGAAGAATTGGTTGCTTTATTTGTTGATTGTAAAGAAAATACGCATTGTTATGGAGCAAAAATCAGATGTTCAATATAGGGCAGAGAAAGAGTACAAGAATAGTCGAGAGAAATTTTTTCTATTATTAAGGGAAATAATCTCAAATTCCATACATGCCGTTATTATTCGGCAAAGCAAAGAAGCCAATTTTATTCCAAAATTGGATTTAAATATCATGTTTGACGATATCCAGTGTAAGATTGAACTAATGGATAACGGAGAGGGCTTTACCCAAAAAAACCGCCAATATTTTGAGGAACTTGATAAAAAGAATGTAGAAAAGGAACAATTTAGATTTCATCCATTAGGTCAAGGACGGTTAGCTATTGTTTATTTTGCAGACTCATCTGAATATGAAACTGTATATAAAGATGAAGATGGTATGTACCATAAGCGTATAATTCCATATCCCAAAACATCCGAAGGCCTTTTTAGTATAGAAGATTTTGAGGAAGAAGTTCCTCTTGAAACAGATACATATACTAAATTAACTATATCAATAAATAAGCCCAATACATTAGGCCGAGCTAAAACATTCTTTAGAAATTATCCTAATATTGATTTATTTAAACAATGGTTTATTGAAACCTTCTTTCCGTTTATTATAAACAATGACAAGCTTGTGGTGAATATTATTCTCAACGGAGAGAATGCTATAATAAAAAAAGAAAACATTAAAACTGAAACAGAGAATACTTCCTTTGATTTAGTGTTTAATGATAGTAAGAAGGTTTTTACTTTATGGCTTATTAAAAAAAATGTGCAAATGCATGGGGATAATCCTATAACGTGTTTTGCTAGAAATTTAAGAGCAGATTTGTCTAATGGAAAGTTAAGCTACTCTATTGATAATGATAATGGGTTCTTATTATATTTAACATCGGAATATTTTGATGAATATGTAGATACAAAGGGCGAAAAAATAGAGGTCTCTTGTAGTGATATTTCTGAAATAAGTAAGAAGATCAATCAAATATTAGATGCAAAGTTTAAAACTGTCATTGAGAGAAATCAGAAAGAATCGACGGCTAATCTCAAAAAATTTAAGAAAAAGTATCCTTCTCTTGAGGCCTTTATTAAGGATGTAAATGTAGTAGGAGATAAGAATATTGTCAGTGAGAAGGATATGGTTCAATCTGCTTTAAGTGAAAAAAGTAGAATAGAAAAAAATTTTTGGAACCAAATTGATAAGGATCCATTGAATGATGAGGATGGTCATTTTAGTGAATCTGAAGACTGTCAGAAGTTGTTAAATTCTAGTTTGCATATTTATGTTAAACATCGCGAAAACGTATTAAAACAACTGCATGCTTTAATTCAAAAGTTTGATGAACAGGGTGAAAATAAGCCTGAATTGGAAAGTCGGGTTCATGAACTTTTTATTAAAAGAGGCGAAATCTTAAGTGATTCTTCCAATGTAAATCATTTACATAACCTTTGGATTTTAGACGATAAGTTTACGACTTTCTCAAACAATTTTAAAGCTAAAAGTACAAAATCTGGGCAACCATTATCTGATGTATATATATGGGCAGATGACCCAGAGAAAACAAAACAGATTTTAATTTTGGAATTAAAATCGACTACAAGAGCTCATAATGCCGGAAACCATAATGAGGGAATGATTGCCCAAGTTAAAAGGTATGCTCGAGATTTCTTTATGAAACCAGAGACGGTGCTGAATTGGAGTGTAAATACGTCCTTAATACAATATACTGGAATTATTCTAGCCCGGAAATCTGATATAAATAAAGAATTAACATCTAATAGTTTTAGTGGTGGATATAAGCCTATTCCATTCCTTTCAAATTCATATTATTACGATGATAATTTTTCTAGAGATGATAATCCCCGGAATAAAATAGATATTAGGATAGAATTATATTCTTTCGAAGATATTTATGAACTTGCATCAAGTCGAAACGATGTGTTCTTTAGGTTGCTAAAGAATGAATTTAATACTGAAAAAATTTGAAGCGAATCTAATTATTCAGTAGCTTTAATTTACTCTTCGCCCTTCCCGATTGGTAGCGACAAGCCAAAGCCGCCGGATGGACTTTGCGCAAGGTTTGCCTGTGGCAACTCGTTCTGACCTTGCGTTGTCCGTCCGGCGGCTTATCTTTGCGTCAGAAAGGGAAGGGCTACTTGTTTTTAAGTTTGGCAGCATCGCGTTTGAGTTGCTCGGCCTCCTGGGCTTTCAGCCGCGCCTGCTCGTCGAGAGCCGCCCTTCTGCGTACCAGCCGTTCGTACTCCTCGACATCCCTCCGCATTGAATCGATACGCCGCTGATCCCGCTCAGTCTCGAACAGCTCCTCCAACTCCGACAGCCGTTTCGGCGACGCCTCGCCCTTCATCAGCACATAGCGATACTTCAGATCGTTGTCATACCGGCCTCGGTCGAGCCGCCACTCCAGGTAGAGTCCGACAGACTGCACGACGATCACGACAAACATCGACATGAAGAGCCAAAAGTTGCGGGTTGCGTCGAGGGAGAGCGCGAAGCGGTGCAGCACCATCCACGGCGGCAACTCCTCGGGAATCTCCATCTCGGCCACTTTTTCTTCCATCTCCGAAATCTGCGCTCCGAGGTCTTCGCTAATCTGCTCCTGCCGCTCGGAGATTGTTTGAAGCAACCGCTTGATTGCGTCCGTATCAACGGGCTCTGCCGACTGTGATCGAACCTCGGCCAACTCCGTGCGGAGCGTTTTGATAAGGGTCTCCTTCAACTCCTCATACATCTCGAAGGAGAGCTCCAGGGTGTTCTCTTTCATCTTTTCGTATTTTAGGTTTGTTATCCGATTTTGCGGGAACGTGCCTCCATGCGACGCTTGCGCTCCATGAGGGCTACGGCCATCGCTTCGGCCGCCTTGTTGATTAGGGCTGTGATGCGGGCAATATGCTCCTCGGGGCTCTCACCCTCACGCCGCTGCATCATCTCGGGCGAAAGGGCAAATGGCGAGTCGAACGGTGGCAGCGGAATCGACCCGGCGCTGCCGAGCGACACCGATCCTGCGCTATGGCTTCCACCTCCTCCACCTCCTCCCGCTGCGGAGAAGGAACGCCCGCCGCCGAACAGATTTGCAAAAGCAGCCCGGAAGCTCCCGGCTGCCGCCTTGAGTCCCGACATCAGGGTTGTGTGCCGCTGCTGCACCTGCCCGAAGTGGCGATCCAGCTTCGAGAAACTGAAGGCCCGGTCGACCTTCGAGCCGGAGAACTCCAGCCCGTTTTTCGAGAACAGAACGCCCTGCTTTTGGCTGGTAGAACCGCAATACTTGTAGCGGACAATGATGCCCTGTTCCTTTAACCTGCCTTCCAGTTCGTTCCAGTTCCTGCACTTGGGCAGGCAGTCCTTGATCGCATCGTATATCTCGTACCGAGTCCGGTCTGGCTCACGAAGCCGCTCCCGCCGGACGGCCTCCTTGCCCGGAGCCAGATGCAGCCCGAAGCGTTCGGTCAGCTCGCGGCACACCTTCGCATTGCGGAGCTTGATGTTGCGGTCGGAAATGGTCTGCCCGTGATCACCTACGCGATTGTAGACCAGATGGCAATGGGGATGGGGCTGGTCGAGGTGCCGCACCAAAAGGTATTGCGTATCGGTGATGCCCATCTTCTGCATGTACTCCCGGGCAATTTGTGTCATTCGTTCGTCGGTGAGCTTCGGGGCATCCTCCGGCGAAAACGACAGGGAGATATGTCCGACGTTCTGCTGCAGACGGGGATTGAGGCGCGCCTGATCCTCGAAATCCTCGACCATCTCCCGCACACCGGGTGGCTCGACACCCCGAGCCTCCAGCACGCGCGACTGCTCCTTCATCACATAGCCGACCGTGCCGCCGAACGATCCTCCCGAAATGACCTTACCGATCACGACGCAGGGCTTCGATCATCCGCACCAGTTCGGCCTGAAGCGTCGCATGGCGCGCTGCGACGGTGGCGAATCCCTGGGTGTGGGCCAGTCGGGTCAGCTGGTTCAGATTGCGGGCAAGGCCTTTGAGTTGGGCGAGCCATTCGAGATGCTCACTCCGCAGCCGCTCGCGGACCGAGCCGTTGAGAATCAGTTGCCGCAGCACCTCGGTGCGCGGAATGCCGGCCGCACGGGCCAGTGCGCGGAGCTTGAAGTTACAGGCAGTGTTGCACCGCAGGGTAATGCGGTACTCCTGTTTTCGGGCGCGTCCCAAAGGCGGACGGCCTCCTTTCTTCGGTGTGTTCATGGATTGGAATTTTTGAGTTGAGACCATCGGGATAGGGCCTTGCGGCCGGTTTTTGGCTGACAAAAACACAAACTTGCCTCTGTTACCTCTGCTTTTCGAATGCTCGGGGATCTCCCCGGCATTCTCAATCGACTATTTGCTCTCCCGCTCACCGAGAATCCGTTGAATATCCGATGTGCGATATCGAATCTTGTTGCCGATTTTAACGGCCTTCAGATAGCCCTTCCGGTTCCAATGCCAGAGCGTTGCATCGCATACGCCGCACAGCTCCTTGACCTGCTCCTTGGTCAGGAAGCGTACCTTGCGTGCTTCGGCGACCTGGGTAGCCAACTCCTCTTTGGCGCGATTGATCAGATTGCTGGAGAAGGCCAGCAGATCCTCGCCGCTAACCTCCAGACGAATGCTCCCGGGCGCTTCGCGGAGGATGGATAATAAGTCTTTCATAAGTTGTTGTTTCCGCACGGGTGGGACGGCGCTTCCGGCGGAACAAAAAGCGACGCCGTCGCCCGGGTATCCGAGTGACGGCGCAAATATAATAACGTGATTGAATGATCTTTAAGCGTTTAATTCGCAACAGGTTCGGACGAATTAAACGAGTTCGTTTCGGATAGAAAATCCTTGATTTCGCGAATGACGACGGCTTCCGAGCCTCGATCCCGGACCGCTTTTCCGGCAAGCAGCGGCTCGGTCAGCCGGCTGTATGCCTCCTGTATGCCGCGTTCGTGGACGATGCGAATCTCTCGGCCGTATTCCTCCTGCAGTGCGTCACGGAACGGCTTGATCGGAATCGGGAGCGTCAGATAACGTAACTCGTCGAGAGCGATCTTCAGTCGGGCAATATCGGTTTGTGTATGCCGGGTAAGGAGATACGTCCCGATCTTACGCCGCAACTCCTCGGGGCGGGATACCGTCGGGGCGAACATCTCCGTCAAAGAGCGGGTGGTTCCCGGACGCCCCGGCTTGCGTTTTGAGCCGTTCCTGTCGTTTGACGACTCCTCCATGGCCCAATCCAGCACCTGATCGCTTTCGGCCAGGCGCATGGCTTCGCGGTGAGCTTTCCACTCCTCCCGGGTCCGAAGCCCCAGTTTGATGGAACGGGCAATCAGCAATCGGATCGTAGCGCTCATGGTGATCTTCTGGAAGTAGCCCAGGTCAGGAGATCGGCGCAACTCTTCACAATGCTCCACCATGCGTTCGAAGCTCTTTCCGAAGTAGAGCCAGCAGAGCATTGCCGGAACCGGCGATCCGGCGACCGGTTGCTCGCACTCCCCAATCAGTTTGCGGGCGAGGTCGTTGTCTTGGGCAGCCTGTTCGATCTCGTCGACATGGTCGAACAGCCCCTCGTTGGCCTTGGCTGCCGCGAGCTTCCGATATTGCGGAATAAGGGCGATGGCCTGAAGCAATACGGCCTGACACCCGGCCATGTCCCGGGTGTTCATCGACTCTTCGAATGCAGCATATTCTTCGGGATGGGCCTCCATCCACTCCCGTAGCTTTGCCTTGAAGGCTTCGTATTCCGCCTGGCCCATGGCTTTATTGATCAAATTCCTGTAATTCGATTCTCAATTGCTCGGCAAGTTGCTTTTCAGTGGGCAGATAGAGCTGGTATTTGCTTGCCAGAATCGTATTGTTGTTTTCCGGCAGCGTATATTTTACCAGCAGATCGTTCTTGTCGGCGCACAGCAGGATTCCAATTGTCGGGTTCTCATCGGGCGCCTTCTCGTTCCGATCGTAATAGTTTACATACATTTGCAACTGACCGATGTCTTCGTGTGTGATCTTGTGGGTCTTCAATTCAATGATAACGAAACAGCGGAGCAGCCGGTTGTAAAATACCAGGTCCGCGAAGAATTCATCATCTTCGAGCAGTATCCTCTTTTGGCGGGCAACGAATGAGAACCCGTTCCCCAATTCCAGCAAAAAAGCCTGCAGATTGGTGATCAGGGCGCGTTCCAGGTCTTTTTCGTAATAGGCTGCGTCGGGTTTCAATCCGAGAAATTCCAGTACCATGGGATCTTTGATGATCTCGGTCGGAGATTCGGGTTGACGTTCTTTGCGAGCCACCTCCAATACCGATTTCTTGTCGTTGCTCAACAGCAACCGCTCATAAAGCCCGGAATTGATCTGCCGTTCCAGTTCGCGTCCGGTCCAATTATTATTGGCGGTTTCCAGTTCATAATACTCCCGTTTGTCGTTGTCGCTTATTTGAATCAGAAGACGGTATTGATACCAGTTGAATTGTGAACGCAGTGCGTTCATATTTCGGTATGTGTTGTAGAACTGACGGCAAAAGGCCAGTTGCCGATAGGAAAATCCACTTCCGAACTCTGCCTCCATGTTGTCTGCCAGGTGTTGCAGTAGTTTGGTCCCATATTCAGCACGTTCTTTGCCGTCCTGTTCTTCGAGCATGATGCGTTCTCCCAGTTTCCAGTACATTTTTACACGCTCGAAATCGACACTTCGTATGGCAGTCGTTCGTGCGGTGATGATGATGTTTCGAATGTCGGAGACAAATTGTTCGTCCAATTTGAAGATTGCCGGTTCGTTCATGGTTCTCGCTATTGAATAGTGAACGCACTGCGTTCAATTATGACAACAAATTTACTAATTCTTTTTTCATTTCATCGTCGATGGTGCGGTAGCGGGCAAAGGCCTTGCTACCTTCTTTGTGTCCGCTCAGTGCACCGACCAGATTGGGATCCTTGACTTTCCGGTAGAGATTGCCGACAAAGGTCCGCCGCGCCAGGTGTGATGAGGCGATTTCGTACAACACTCGCTTCTCCTCCTCGCGGGTCGTCGGGTTGATGACCGTAACCAATCGCTTCAACCCGGCTGCCTTGAAGATCCGCTTGATGGCCAGGTTGTATTTTTGTTCGGAGATGAACGGCAGCAGCTTGTCGCCGTCACAGGCTTCATACCGGGCAAGAATCTCCGAGGCCATGGCGTTGAGCGGCACCCGCACCGTCAGCGGACGTCCCTCCTTGGTCTTGCGCGGAATGTATTCGATGGCGCCGCCGATGAGATTCGATTTCGTCATCTTCAGCAGGTCGCCCACCCGGCAGCCGATCAGACATTGGAAGACAAAGATATCCCGCTGGATGGCCAACTGGGGATGGCGCTTCAGATTGGTGTCGTAGATCCGGTGCAGCTCCTCGATGGTGATATAATACGGCGTCCCGTAGGTGCACTCCTCCAGCGGAAAATCGTCGAACGGCCGGTTCCGGCTCTTCTTATGACTGTTGCACCAATAGAAGAAGGTTCGGATACGCGAGAAGCAGTCCAACAGCGTGTTCTTGCCTCGGGGTTGCGGCGTGCGGGCTTCGGGAATGGCCTCGTAAATCTCGGGATAGATGGCGCAGTAGCGGTACTCGTTTTCCAGAAAGTTCCAGATGTCCCGCAGGGTGTCGGCCGTTACCCGGTCCACATCCAGCGTGAAGTCCTCCTTCCCCATCTGGGTAGCCCGGATGTAGAGTTCATAGCGCTGCAAAGCCCGCTTGATGACGCGATAGTTCTTTTTGCGAACCTCCGAAAGTCGGTGCTTCTCGAGAAACTCGTCGAACAGCGCGGTCAAGGTCGGTTTGATGGCGGATACTTGCTCCAGGTTGTACTTCTGCGGATTGTAATATTGGTCCAGCGCCTCCTTCAGCCAACCTTTCGATACCGTCTCTTCGGGGCGGTTCTGATAGGCTCTTTCAATGTAGGTCTTGAGCCTGCGGGCTTCGTTGTTGTAGCGGGTGCGCATGGCCTCGTCACAGACGACTTTGCTCTTGACCTGCTCGGCCTTGTCATCCCAAAGATTCGGATTGATCGTAAGACGGGTCGGGGCGACCAGATCGAGTTGCCGGCCGTCGCGCAGACGCGCGTAGATGGTCGCCTGGGACTCCGTGTCGTAACGGGTGACGCTCTTTTTGAGAATGAGGGTTACTTTCATGGTTCAGCAAGATCTAGGGGCTTGTGACAAAGATAGAAATCTTTCCCCACATTTTCCCCACACATGCTGAAAAATCTTCAATGCCCTTTCAGTGATTAAGACAAACGAGTGAATATACAATACTGAAAATAAGTGAAATACTGTGAAATTTGCACATATATCCAATTATTCCGATTTAATGGAATTTACTATATTCAAATGCGGCTCCGGGTACCAGTAAAGAATTCCAAACAGCTAATCTATAGCTGTTTGGAATTCTTATTTTACCCTCTGTGTCCGCATTTTGTCCGCATTTCTTCAAAGGTAGGAGATGTGACTCTGATTTTTGCATTCAAACACGGCCATTCCATCTACTTTCGGCGTCGGGCCGAATGCTCCGGAAAAAGGGATGGAAAATGACGTCAGATGCCGCTTGTCATCGGATTCAAGCCGTTCATCAACAGACACTTTTATGGAAAGAAACCATCGCGTATCTTTGTTTCTGTAATCGAAACGATTGTTTCACGAAAAAATCTGACATGATGAAAAAAGTATTGTTTGCAGCCGCCATGATGCTGACGATGGGAACCACGGTCGCAACGTCGGCCGCTGAAAAGGTTTCGTTGAGGGGACAGGCCTCCGTCGAGATGGATTATCAGACGATCAATATCAAGGACCTGCCGCAAGCCGTCCAGGACGCTATTGCCGCAAAATATCCCGAGCTGACAATAAAAGAGGCCGCCGTCGAGGAGGTGGGTGGTACGAAGACCTACAAGGTGACGTTCCTGGACAAGGATGGTGTCGAGACGGTTGTTGTCTATGGCGAGAATGGAGAGGAGCAGGAATAGCTCCTGTGATCCATTTATTTACTAATTAACTTTTCCAGACGATGGGGCCTCGGCAGGGGCCTCATCGTTTTTTCTTATTCTTTGCAGAAAAACGTCGACATACGTCCGACCGATGGGAATGATGACCGAACTCTCTTTCAGCCGCAACTGCACATGCGAGTATTCCGCCACCTGCGACAAGGCCACGACATAGGACTTGTGAACCCGCAAGAATTGGTCGGCGGGCAGCAGTTCAGCAGTCCTCTTCAGGCTGTTGCGCGAGAGAATGTATCGGCCGTTGCGACGGTGCACCTTCGTGTAGTTCTCCATCGCTTCGAGGTAGAGGATCTCATTGACCGGGATGACCACGTTGTTGTATTCCTGTTTCAGAGTCACGGTCTCCGTGCGGTCGGATTTGGCGCGCGCCTCGATCCGTCGCAGTGCCTTGTCTACAGCCCGCACGAAACGCTCGTAGGCAAAAGGTTTGTGCAGGAAATCGACAGCATCGAGGTCAAAGCCGTCCAGCGCGTACTGCGCATAGGCTGTGGTGAAGATCAGACAGCAGCCCTTCGGAAGTGCTTGGGCGACCTCCAGACCGTCCATGCCGTTCATCCGGATGTCGAGAAAGACCAGTTCGGGGCGGGTGCGGCGGATCGTCTCCAGCCCCACATGCGGTTCACTGAAGGTCTCCAGTGACAGACCGCCCTTGCGGCGGCAGAACTGCTCGATGACCAGCAGCGCCATTGGTTCGTCGTCAATGGCTATGCAGCGGATTGTTTTCATTCCTCGTGCAGTCGAATGGTGAGCCGGACGCGGTAGAGACCCTCCCGCTCCGATGTTTGCAGGTCGAACCGTCCCGGTAAAAGCAGTTGCAGCCGTTTGCGGCAATTCGCGATGCCGATGCCGGGAACAGCCTCCTCCCGCCGCCGCATCACGGCATTTTCGGTCGTGAAGTCTAGCATGCTCTTGTGCAGGTGCAGCCCGATTCGGATGGAGCAGTCGGTCTCCGACGAGATGCCGTACTTGAAGGCGTTCTCCACGAAGGTGATGAAGAGCATCGGGGGAACCGCTGCCCGGTCGTCGTCAATCTCCTCGATCAGCTCGACCTGCGTATGGCTGTTCAGCCGTAGCCGCTGCAGATCGACATACTGGCGGATGTACTCCCATTCATCGACCAGCGGAATCATCTCACGGTCGGCCTGTGCATACATGTAATGGAGTATGTTCGAGAATTTTACGAAAGCCGATTCCGCCCGGTCCGATTTCGACAGCGTCAGGGCATAGAGCGTGTTGAGCGTATTGAAGAGGAAGTGCGGGTTGATTTGCGCCTTGTAGAGGGCCAGCTCGGCCTTGTTTTTCTCGGCCTCCAGCTCCTGGCGAAACAGCATCTGGCGGAACAGTTCGAAGGTCAGTTCAATGGCCAGCGAGAAGCCCGTCACCACGAGGAAGAAGAACCAGATGGTCTGGGTCCGCATGTTCTGGCGGGCCGCCAGCTGGCGGGCATCGAGTGCCGGGGAGCTTTCGTGCATCGGGAAGTGAGTAAGCAGCTCCGTCACTCCGACCAACAGCAGCATCAACAGGACAATCCGCAGGTACTTGTGTTGCAGGAACAGGTGAGCGGGTCTGGTCCGGCGATAGATGAAATAGAGTCCGTAGATATAGACCACGAGCGTGAGCAGGAAGGCCGTGTTGTGGACTATCCAGCGGTCGACGGGCAGAAGCGTGATGACCAGCGGCATGATGACCAGGCAGAACAGCAGGTCGACGTATCGGGCTATGCGGGTGAGCTTCATGACGGGAGCGGTTTCATATGAGGAAGACGATACAAAGATAGTTCTTTGCGCGCTAAAACCCACTCCTCGCTGCGGAGTTCGTCATCATATTCCGGTCGTTGGTCATCACTTGTTTTCCCGTTCGGCGGCGGTGCTCTAAATTTGTCCAGACGGGAGGCTTCCGCATCGGAGGCAGCTCCCGTTTGGGCGATACGAAGTGCAAATAACAGAAACAAATACCCAAAAATGAAGAATCGCATCTTTTTTCTCCTGCTCCTGATACCGATGCTCGGCGGATGTTCGGGCGACCGGCCGCAGCCTGTTGCCGGGAAATACGCAACCTTGACGGCCGAACTCGGAAGCATGACGCTCCATACGGACTATGCCGCCACGCTGCGGGGTCGCCAGAGCGTGGAAATCCGGCCGCAGGTCGGCGGTATCATTACCGACATACTTATTGACGAAGGCGCCGTCGTACGCAAGGGACAGGTGCTTTTCATCATTGACCAGGTTCCCTACCGGGCGGCGCTCGAAACGGCCGAGGCCAATGTAACGAGCGCCGAGGCGCGGTTGCAGACCGCGCGGCTGACGAGGGAGAGCAAGGAGGCGCTTTTCCGTGAACGGGTCGTGTCGGATTTCGACGTGCAGATGGCACGTAACGAACAGCTCGAGGCCGAGGCGGCCCTGGCTCAGGCCCGGGCTGCGGAGACAAACGCCCGCAACGACCTCTCCTACACCGAGGTGAAGAGTCCCGTCGACGGTGTGGCGAGCATGATTCCCTACCGTGTCGGGGCGCTCGTAGACAGCAATATCGACGAGCCTCTGGTAACCGTCTCGGACGACGCGCGCATCTACGCCTACTTCTCGATGGCCGAAAGCCAGATGCTCGACCTGATTCTGCAGTACGGCTCGCTCGAAGCGGCCCGAGAGCAGATGCCCGATGTCGGACTGCGGCTCGGCAACGGGGCGATGTACGACCTTGCGGGGCGCATCGACGCCATCAGCGGCACGGTAGACGAAGGGACCGGTGCGGTGCGTCTGCGCGCTGTTTTCGAGAATCCCGACCATCTGCTGCGCAACGGTGGCAGCGCCTCGGTGTCGGTGCCCACGCACTTCAATGAGTGCATCATCATCCCGCAGTCGGCCACCTATGAGTTGCAGAACCGCATCTTTGTCTGGAAGGTGGTAAACGGCAAGACCCAGTCGGCGCCCGTCTCCGTCTACAAATACAACGACGGCACCTCCTACATTGTCGAGTCGGGACTCGACGTGGGAGATGTCATCGTGGCCGAGGGCGCGGGACTGCTGCACGAAGGAATACAGATTACGCCCGCTGCAGGCGATGAATCCGAAAACAACGCAGCCCTATGACCATCCGCACCTTTATCGAACGGCCCATTCTGGCCGGAGTCATCTCGGTGGTGATTCTTATCGTGGGGCTCATCGGTCTTTCGCAGCTGCCCATCGAGCAGTTCCCCGAAATCGCACCCCCGACCGTCAGCGTCTCGGCCACCTATACCGGTGCCAATGCCGAGACCGTACAGAAGAGTGTCGTCGTACCGCTGGAGGAGGCGCTCAACGGCGTGGAGAACATGATGTACATGACCTCCACGGCGTCGAACAACGGTTCGGCCAAGATTTCTGTCTTCTTCCGCCAGGGGACCGACCCCGACATGGCGACGGTCAACGTCCAGAACCGCATCGCCACGGCGCAGGGACTGCTCCCGGCCGAAGTCACGAAGAGCGGCATCACTGTGCGCAAGCGCCAGACGAGCAACATCAAGCAGCTGGCCGTATACAGCCCCGACGACTCGTTCGACGAGGCTTTTCTGACCAACTACATGAAGATCAACATCGAACCGCGCCTGTCGCGTATTGCCGGCGTAGGCGAGGTGAACGTCTTCGGCTACGAATACTCGATGCGCATCTGGCTCGACCCGGCCAAGATGCAGAAATACGGACTGGTGCCTTCGGACATCACCACCGTGCTCGACGAACAGAACGTCGAGGCTCCGACTGGAACCTTGGGCGCCGAATCGGAGAACACGTTTCAATATGTACTGAAATACCGCGGCCGTTACGAGCATGAGGCAGACTATGAAAACATGGTCATCAAGTCGCTGCCCGACGGCGAGGTGTTGCGGCTGAAGGATGTGGCCACGGTCGAACTCGGAACCCGGGCATACGACTACATCAACGAGGTGAATGGCCATCCGGGCTGCAACATCATGATTGCCCAGACTTCCGGGTCGAATGCCAACGAAATCATCGAGGAGATTGACCGCACGGTGGCGGAAATTTCCAAAACCCTGCCCGAAGGGATCAAGATCGTCGATCTGATGAGTACCAAGGATTTCCTCGACGCTTCGATCCGCAGCGTCATCAAAACGCTTATCGAGGCCATCATCCTGGTGGTGCTGGTGGTCTACATCTTCCTGCAGAGTCTGCGTTCGACTTTCATCCCGGCGCTCTCGATTATCGTCTCCCTGGTCGGGACCTTCGCCT
This sequence comes from Alistipes sp. CAG:268, assembly GCA_000434235.1. Classification (GTDB taxonomy): domain Bacteria; phylum Bacteroidota; class Bacteroidia; order Bacteroidales; family Rikenellaceae; genus Alistipes; species Alistipes avistercoris. The sequence goes on from FR892008.1 coordinate 35,052, forward strand.
TCCTATATGCCGCGGGATTCAGCCTCAACATGCTGACACTCTTTGCGCTGGTGCTGGTCATCGGCACGGTGGTCGATGACGCCATCGTCGTCGTGGAGGCCGTGCAGGCCAAGTTCGACGAGGGGTATCGCTCGGCTTACCGCGCCACGATCGACGCCATGGACGGAATCACCTCGGCGCTGGTGACCACGACCTTTGTCTTCATGGCCGTCTTCATTCCCGTGAGCTTCATCGGCGGGACGACCGGTACGTTCTACACCCAGTTCGGTCTGACAATGGCCGCCGCCGTGGCCATTTCGCTCATCAACGCCCTCACGCTCAGCCCGGCCCTCTGCGCACTCATCATGACCCCGCATCAGAGCGCAGGCGAGGGCCGGCGGCTGAGCTTTTCGTCGCGTTTCCACATTGCGTTCGATGCGGCGTTCCACCGGTTGGTGTCGCGTTACAAGTTCGGCGTGCTGTTCATGCTGCGCCGCAAGTGGCTGGCCGGTCTGCTGCTTGTTGTGGCGTGCGCGGGCTTCGCGCTTCTCATGTCTACGACCAAGACCGGTCTAGTGCCCAACGAGGATATGGGAACCGTCTTCATCGACGTGCGCACCTCGCCCGGTAACAGCACCCGGCAGACCCGCATCGTCATGGAGCAGGTGGACAGCTGCCTGCGTACGATCCCCCAGATCGAGCTCCAGTCCAATACCACCGGCAACTCGATGCTGAGCGGACAGGGAGCCTGCAACGGCATGTTCACCATCCGGCTGAAGGATTGGAGTGAACGTACGGACCGGGAGGACGCCATCGATGCCGTGATGGATGAAATCAGCCGCCGTACGGCCTTCATCACCAGCGCCGACATCATGCCCTTCACGCGCCCGATGATTCCGGGCTACGGTGTGAGCAGCGGTTTCGAAGTCTATGTCCAGGACCAGAAGGGCGGCACGACCGAGGATCTGCTGAAATACACCCGGCAGTTCATCGAGGCGCTGAACCAACGCCCCGAGATCGGACGCGCCACCACATCGTTCGACACCAAGTTCCCGCAGTATCTGGTCGAGGTTGACGCCGCCCGCTGCAAACGCAACGGCGTCTCCCCAGCCGACGTGTTGAGCACCCTGTCGGGCTACATCGGCGGCAACTACGCCTCGAACATGAACCGCTTTTCGAAGCTCTACCGCGTGATGGTGCAGGCGCCGCCCGAGTACCGCCTCGACACCGAATCGCTGAACAACATCTTCGTGCGCAACGATGCGGGCGAGATGTCGCCCATCGCGCAGTATCTGACCCTGACGCGCGTCTACGGATCGGAGATCCTGACCCGTTTCAACCTCTTCTCCTCGATTCAGGTCAACGGCACCCCGGCCACGGGCTACAGCTCCGGACAGGCCATCGAGGCGGTGCGCGAGGTGGCTGCCGCGACGCTCCCGACCGGTTACGGCTTCGAGTTCGGCGGCATGTCGCGCGAAGAGTCCTCGACGGGTAATACCACGACGCTCGTCTTCGTCATCTGCGTGGTATTCATCTATCTGATTCTCTGTGCGCTGTACGAAAGTCTCTTCATCCCGCTGGCCGTGATCCTCTCCGTGCCGTTCGGCCTGGCGGGCAGCTTCCTCTTTGCCCGGATGTTCGGGCTCGAGAACAACATCTACCTCCAGACGGGTCTTATCATGCTGATTGGCCTGTTGTCGAAGACGGCCATCCTTCTGACGGAGTATGCCGCCGAGCGACGGCAGCATGGCATGAGCATCGCCCAGGCTGCCATCTCGGCTGCCAAGGTCCGGCTGCGCCCGATTCTGATGACCTCGCTGACGATGATTTTCGGCATGTTGCCGCTGATGTTCGCGTCGGGTGTCGGAGCCAACGGCAATGCGTCCATCGGTGTGGGAACCGTCGGCGGCATGCTGATTGGCACGATTGCCCTGCTGTTCATCGTTCCGCCCCTGTTCATGATCTTCCAATACCTGCAGGAGCGGTGGATGCCCGGCAGAAACCTCGCAGAGTCCGACCCCGAATCTGTCCAACCGGAATCAAAATCTCGCGCATGAAACGAATCGTCATGGCATTGTGCCTGCTCGCGGGGCTGGGCAGCTGCCAGATATATCGAACCTATCAGCGCCCCGAACTGCCTGAGATCGACAGCCTTTTCCGGCAGCCCGTGCAGGGAGCAGACACGACGTCGCTCGCCGACCTCACCTGGCGGGAGCTCTTCACCGATTCCCGACTGCAACGGCTCATCGACTCGGGAATCATGAACAACAGCGACTTGCAGATTGCACGGCTGCGTGTGGCGGAGGCCCGGGCCTCGCTCACGGCCTCGCGGCTGGCTTACCTTCCCTCCCTGTCGCTTACCCCGCAGGGAGCAGTCAATGCGCCGGAGCATGCGCCGACGACCCGCACCTACGATTTGGCAGCTGCAGCCGAATGGGAGGTAGACCTCTTCGGAAAACTGCTCAACGAGAAGCGCGGGGCTGCAGCTGCGTTGGCCGGGCAGGAGGCTTACCGCCAGGCGGTCGAGACGCAGCTTGTGGCGACCATAGCCAACAGCTACTATACGCTGCTGATGTTGGACCGGCAGATGGAAATCACGCGCAGCACGTCGGAAATCTGGGCCGAGAACGTGCGGGTCATGGAGGCACTCAAACGGGCCGGCCAGACGACCGAGATGGCCGTGGCGCAGACCGCGGCGGAACAGGCGTCGGTCGAGGCGTCGGTGCTTGCGCTCGAGCGTCAGATTCTCCAGACGGAGAATGCGCTCTGCGTGCTGCTCGGCACAACACCCCGGGCGATCGACCGCACCTCGCTCGACGAACAGCAGTTCCCGGATTCGCTCTCGACAGGCATTCCGTTGCAGCTTTTGAGCCGGCGTCCGGACGTTCGCCAAAGCGAAGCAACCCTGGCGACTGCCTTCTACGCCACGAATACGGCCCGCTCGGCATTCTATCCGTCGATTACGCTCGGCGGCACCGCCGGGTGGACCAACGCCGCGGGGGCGGCCATCTCCAATCCGGGGCAATGGCTGTTCACGGCCGTCGGCTCATTGGTCGAGCCGCTCTTCACGCGGGGCCGGAACCGTGCGAATCTGAAAATCGCCCGGGCCCAGCAGGAGGAGGCGTTGGTGAACTTCCGTCAGAGCCTCCTGACGGCCGGGGCGGAGGTGAACGACGCACTGGTGCAGTGGCAGACGGCCCGGCGTCGCCTTGAACTGGACAATCGGCAGATCGAGGCCTTGCGCTCTGCCCTGCGCAGCTCGGAACTGCTGATGCAGCACAGCTCGCAAAACTACCTCGAAGTCCTGACGGCCCAGCAATCGCTGCTTCAGGCCGAACTCGATGCCGCATCCGACCGGTTCGACGAGATTCAGGGTGTCATCAACCTCTACCACGCCCTCGGAGGCGGATATTGAGTTTGCAGGTGAAAAATAATATGCAATAGCAACTATTTTGAAACTTTCTTTGCCGCAAAAGAAGAAAACAGCATGTCGGAAGAATTACTGGTAACGAGCATCGGGAAACTGCGCAACCTGTTGCCCCGCCCCTCATCAGCACATAGCGATACTTCAGGTCGTTGTCATACCGGCTGCGGCCAGGCCACCTCTTCAGGTAGAGTTCGGCTGACTGCGCAACGATCACGATAAACATCGACATGAAGAGCCTGGAGTTGCGGGTTGCGTCCCGTGAGAACGAGAAGACGATCGGAGATCGCATGCAGCCGCTGTTCGATCCGATGGCCCCGTTCCTGCTGTGCCTCGCTTACCCTTGTCTGGGTCTGTTCCAGTTGCAGAATCAGAATTTACAGCTGCTATGGTTGCTGCCGGTTGAGATCGGGCCTCGGCCTGCTCCGTGTGGAGTGTCTTGATAAGGGTCTACTTCAACTCTTCATACATCTCGAAGGAGAGCTCCAGAATGTTCTCATTCATTATCTTTCGTATTTTAGGTTGGTTATCCGATTTTGCGGGAACGTGCCTCCATGCGGCGCTTGCGCTCCACCACCTCCCGCTGCGGAGAAGGGATACCGGCCGCACGGGTCAGGGCACGGAGCTTGAAGTTGCAGGAGGTGTTGCACCGCAAGGTGATGCGGTACTCCTGTTTCCGGGCGCGTCCCAAAGGCGGACGGCCCCCTTTTTCGGTGTGTTCATGGATTGGAATTTTTGAGTTGAGACCATCGGGATAGGGCCTTGCGGCCGGTTTTTGGCTGACAGAAACGCAACCTTGCCTCCCTTATCATTCCTCCCTTGGGTCGTAACTTCGGTTTTCGGGATTCAGCCTTTACCCCTTCCGAATCATTCCGAAACCGTCTGCGGGTAATCCAAAAAGAGATACGCGTGGTCGATCATCTGGCTGCGGGGACACCGACGGGTCAATTCGGCGAGGGTGTGACGTCCCGTTTCGTCGTTGTCCAGAAAGGCATGGACCGTCGGATGCCGTTCGAGGAAAGAGAGCGCCTTCGGCAGATTGACCACCGGGTTCAGCACCGCGGCGTCGATACCGAGCGGTGCGGAGTGCTTCATCGAGAGACAGGCGAGGAAGTCCATGAACCCCTCGAAGACGATCACCCTGTCGGCCTGGTGGTCGATGGTCGTTATCTGTTTGGGCGAGGAGCTCCCCTTGAAGCGTTCGGACCGCAGCTCCCAGCCTCCGCAGTCATTCCGGAGGCCGATGGCGAAAAAGCAGCGGCAGCGAACCTGGTAGCGCACTTCCCGACATTAAGCCGCCGCAATCCCGGGCACAATGCCGCATGAGGCAAGGTCTCCGAGCAGCGCCGGATGGCGCAGCGGGCCAGATATTCCCGGATGGGGATCCGGGGAGAATATGGGAAAGAAAGGTTGCCCTCTTACAACGTTCTTACAGGACAGTCGGTGCCGTAAGTCCGTAAGCGTTGTAAGATTCAGCAAGAGGATTTGTAAGAAATTAGGAGACAGAGAATAAGCCGGATGTATCTCCGTCTCCAACGATCTTACAGGCCGGAGACATCGTTCAGCAGTTCATCAAGCAGTTTCCGGGTGACGGTATAGGTCCGTGCCGTCTTGCTCTCCTGGCATTGGGTCGGCCCGTTGTAGGTGATCGTATAGCGCTGGTAGCAGGTCGGAGGTGCCGGCCGCAGCTGCCAGCTCTCGGTCAGTGTCCGCCGCAAACAGGAGATCAGCGACAGAGTCAATCGATACGCCTCGGGCAGATGGCCCAGTCGCCATCCGAAAAGTGTGTGGGCATCGTCGCCTGATCCGCAAAACCGGACACGGCATGCCCCGTCGGCCGCAACTCCGTCAGTCCATGTGCAGGGCCTCCATGAAGCGCCTGATCGTCTCCGGATTGCCCGTGTGTTTGCCTTCGTCTTCGCTGATCTTGCACGTCTCGTTATAGAAGGGCCACGATTCCGTAATCTTTGCGGCGATGAGCTTGATCACGATATTGAGCGGCCGGACCCCCTCGAAATCATTGGTTATGTGCGTGCCTATGCCGAAAGAGGGCTGGCAATAGTCTTTGGCATACTGTTGGATCCGGATGGCTGCGGACGTGTCGAGGGCGTTGCTGAACACGACCTGCTTCGTCCGGGGATCGATTCCCAGCGAACGGTATTTCCCGACAATCCTCATGAGCTGCTCGTAATTGTCCCCGCTGTCGATGCGCAGGCCCTTGAACTGGTTCGCAAAATCCTCGGAAAAGTTCAGGCTGAAGATATCCCATCCGAAACTGTCATAGAGGAAGAGCCCCAGCGCCCCGCGGAAGGTGTTGCGCCACAGGTTCATGGCCATGTGGTTGGCCATCTGCGGACCGTACATGCCGCCAATGGCGCAGATGAATTCATGCGCCATCGTGCCGATCGGCAGCAGGTCGTACTTCATCGCCAGATGCACATTGCTCGTTCCGACGAAGCGGCCGGTCCCGTTCGATGCCCCTTGACAGCTCTTCAGGGCGGATATGGCGGTATCCTGCGCCTGATAGGAAGCCCGGCGGCGTGTTCCGAAATCACTGAATACGCACCCGGCATCCAACAGCCGCCGGCCCTTTTCGGCGGTCTTGTCGTAATAGACCCGATAGTCGAAGCGCCGGTCGGCGCCGGTCATCATGTAATAGAGTTCGGAGATGATGGCAAGGAGCTTCACCTCCAGCAGAATGGTCTCCGACCAGCAGCCTTCGATATCCAGGTGCAGATGCCCCTGCCCGTCCTGCCGGACCCTGACCCATCGGTGGTCGAACCGGAAACCCTTCAGATAGGTATAGAACCAGGAGGGGATGAAGCGGCACCGACGTTTCATGAAGTCGATCTCCTCATCGGTTATGATGACCGACTCCAGCATCAGGATCTGCTCCTCGAGCGCCTGTGCGAATCCAGCCGGATAGACGGTATCATCCCTGTCCGTAAATGCATATTTCACACGTGCTCTGGGAAAGTTGTCGATAACGGCACAGCACATGGTGAACTTGTAAAGGTCATCGTCGGTAAAATGGTTTATGATCTGTCTCATGGCAATAATGTTTTGATGACAGTCGCGGGATGCCCCTTCCGGCCAGGCGGAAAGCCCCCGGCCCCGGCAACAGCATCCCGCTGCATCGAGGTTCCCGTTCGTTAGCATTCCGAAGGCCGAAAAGCGCGCGTCGGGCCAGCATGAAACGGCCCGGCAGATCGGCGAAACCGGAAATCGCACACAAATTTAACAAATTGTCCCGTTTTTTCACCATATGGGAACCGCTATCTGATCATCCCAACCGACAGGAGGCCGCAATACGAAACCGACGGGGCATATTCGGGAAGTTCGACATGTTGTCGCAAAAAGGATCTGTCGGACTTTTCGGATAATCTGCGGCTGAAAAAGACAACCGCCCGCACCTCCCGGCATGCTATTTTTGCGGCATGCCCGTTCCGGGGAGCGCGGCTGCCATCCAAACCTGTCGAACATGAAGAGACTTGCAATTGCCCTGCTGGCGGCGACAACGGCGACAGCCTGCCAGGTGGACTACCATCCATACGACACCCGCATCGACGGGGAGTGCGGAATCAATGCGAAGAACATCGCCCGCATCGAGGCCTCGACCGCCGGGAAGAGCGCCATCCGCTTCGCCGTGATCTCCGACACGCAGCGCTGGTACGACGAGACCCAGAAGGCGGTCAGCGCCCTCAACGCCCGCGGCGACATCGACTTCGTGCTCCACACGGGCGACATGGCCGACTTCGGAATGAAGGCGGAGTTCGAGCGCCAGCGCGATATCCTCAACCGCCTGCACGTTCCCTACGTCGTCCTGCTGGGCAACCACGACTGTCTGGCCACCGGAGAGGAGATCTTCCGCACGATCTTCGGCGACTTCAACACCGCCTTCACGGCCGGGAATGTCCGGATTCTCTGTCTGAACACCAATGCCCTGGAGTTCGACCTCCGGGAGGCGGTGCCCAACTTCGAATTCATCGAGACGGAGCTGACCGAATTCCCACCCGAGGCGTCGAAAACCATCGTCGCCATGCACGCGAAGCCCTACACGGAACAGTTCGGAGACAATGTCGCCAAGGGATTCCAGTATCTCGTCACGCGCTTCCCGGACCTGCAGTGCTGCATCAACGGGCACGGACACAATTACAAGGTCGTGGACCTGTTCGGCGACGGCGTGCTCTACTACGAGTGCGACAACATCGCCAAGAGATCCTATCTGCTGTTCACCGTAAACGAAGAGGGCTATGCGTGCGAGCGTATCGAATTTTAGGGGAGCGCTGCTCCTGGCCGTCCTTCTGACGGCATCGGTCGCCGCAGCCGAGACCCGGCAGGCGGGAAGCATCCCGGCGCCCCGCCCCCTCGACCGCCGGGAGCATTGCGGATACGAATCGTGGGAGAGGCTGCTGCCGACACACGTCAAGGCCCAGTATGCCGGAGGCATGGGCTTCCTCTCCGCGGGTTACGGATGGGACTACGGCCGCAAATGCCGCTGGGAGACAGACATGATGATCGGGGTACTTCCCAAAGCCTATTCCGACCGGACGCACATGACCTTCACGCTCAAACAGAACTACATCCCGTGGAGCATCCGCTGCGGCGAACGTTTCGCCGTCGAGCCCCTGTCGTGCGGCATCTACATGAACTTCATCTCGGGAGAGGATTTCTGGATCCGCGAACCGGACCGTTACCCGGGAGACCAGTATTACAACTTCACCTCGCGGCTCCGGTTCCACCTCTATGTCGGACAGCGGTTCACCTTCTACCTGAAGGGCGACTCGCTGCTGCGGCACATCACGCTCTTCTACGAATTTTCGGCCAACGACCTGGACATCGTCGCCAAGTGCGGGAACCGTCATCTCGGACTGGACGAGATCGTCTATTTCTCGGTCGGAATCAAATTCCAGCTCTTCCGCGCGACCCGGTAGCCGGACCATCCGCACCACGAAACGATACCGCCGCACCCGGGAGCGAAACGGTTGCTCCCGGGCGCGGCGATCCCGCTTCCCCACGCGACGTTACTCCTTTTCTGTGGGGCTGAAGATGTCCAGCGATTCGTCGTAGACCGGGCTGTCGATCCCGAGGAAACGGAGGATGCTGTGGAAGACATGGTACTGGCCGACCTGCTTCCCGGCATCCGCCTTCAGTTCCCCGTCCGACGTCCATACGAGGAACGGTATCTCGATCTGCTCCTTCGGGGCGACGAGCATGGGAACCCCGTGCATGTAGAGGTTGCCCTCGCCGAGGGACTCCCCGTGGTCGGAGACGAAGATCAGGCAGCTGCGCCGGGGCACATCGCGAAGGATCTCGATTACCGAGTGGATCAGATAGTCCGTATAAACGATGGTGTTGTCGTAAGCGTTCATCAACTCCCCGGGGTCGGCTTTCGACATCTCCACGGTGGTACATACGGGCTTGAACACCTCGAACCCGGCCGGATATTTCTTGTAGTAGGTCGGCCCGTGGCTCGTGCTGGTGTGGAGCACGATCAGCAGTTTGTCCTTGTCGCTCGAGAGGATCTCGTCCTTGAGTCCGGCAAGCAGGATGCCGTCATAACGGTCGTCGGCCTCGGGATAGCGCGCCTTGAGCTCCCTGGTGCCGTAGTGTTTGTCGATGTGCAGGGGTGGCTCGCCCCAGTTGGCACTGCGCCACACCACATCCACACCGTTCCGGTAGAGGTAGTTCGGAAGGATCTCATAGAGTTTGTTGGTCGGCTTGTGGTCGAGAATGGCCTTCACGCCGGCCGTGGTGTAGGTCGCCGCGGCATCTGCCATCAGGGCGGTCACGCTGTCCCGCTCGAGGAGCGGATTGGTCGGCCGCCCGTATCCGTAGAGCGAGAAATTCGCCCTCCGGGCCGACTCCCCGATCACCAGGACGCAGACGTCACGGCTGTCGGTAGCGATCCGTGCATCGGGCAGCGGAATCTCCTTCCGGTTGCGTTTCCGCTCGGAGTTGTAGTAACGTACGGAATTGACCACATACGACCAGGGCATGATCAGGCTTCCGATCTTGGGGGCGTGGCGGTCGATCCAGGGCCAGTTCTGCATGTTGATCAGCGCCACGGCCAGGGAGAGCGCCAGCGCCGTGCCGGTACGGGTCAGAAAGCGTCGCCTGCTGCCGTAGTCTACGCGCCGGGCAAAGAGGTAGATGCACGGCACGACGCCCAGGAAAAGGAGATACCACACGGCATCCCAGGAGAAGAACCCGGAGGCTTCCGAATAGCGGGTGTTGAAGACGTTGCCCATCATCTTGTCCGTGATGAGCACCTGATAGGTGTTGATGAAATAGAGGCTCAGGGCGTTGCCGACGAAGGTGAAGGCAAGGAGGCATTTACCCACAAAGCGGCCCAGAAAGAGCAGCAGGTAATAGACGAGGAAATTGAGCGCCAGCATCACGACGACGAGCCCTCCGGCAATCATCACGCCGTTGAAGCCCCCTTCGAGGTTGTCGAGCACCAGCCGGAAGAAGGGCCGGTGGTATGCCACGAGCGTAAAGAGGCTGAGCACCGAGGCCACGCGCGTGAGGCTGGCCTTCTCTTTGAGGAATCCTACCATTTGATCACAATTTTATAGAACGCGAACAGGGTCCCGGCACACAGGACGAGGATCACGAGGTTGAAAAGCACCGTCAGCGGGATGTTCACCGTGTGCGCCGGTGCCACATAGGGGCTCTCCGCCGCAGAGGCGTCGTATCGTGCGAAGGGATTGGTGTAGATCACCTCGCCGTCGGGGAAATAGGCGGTGATTCGGGCATAGGGGTCGTCAGCCGTCAGGGTGTACCGGGCCTCCGAGGTGTTCAGCGCCAGCGCCAGGGTGGCGTGGTCCTGCCCCGTCACCTTGATGCTGTCGGCCGGGCACGACAGGGCGATGTAGACCGTCTGTCCGTCGAGGCCGATCCGCTCGATCGACGGAAGGTGGCGGTTCCGCTCGTATTTCACCTTCCAGTCCCCGCGACCGTAGTCGGGTACGCGCATCGCGTAATAGCACCCCCCGAGAAGCGTCTTCCGGATATCCTCATAGCGCGCCGAGGGGCAGCACAGGAAGTTGCACCGGACGGCGATGGCGCTCGACCGGTCGGGAAAATGGAGGTCGTCGTTGGCCAGTCCGAAACTGTAGTGCCCGGCACTGAGGGCCCAGTCCCAGTACTCGTTCTCCTTGCTCTTGCCGCTGTCGAGTTCCATGATCCGGTAGCCGCCGAGTTTCCGCATGTGGTCCTCCGACGTGCCGATCGTCCGCAGGGGATGGTTCATCTGGATGAAGTCGGACTCCTTGCCCAGCAGGTCCAGCTGGAACTGTTTCTGCGAGGCAAAGAGCGGGACGAGGTGGTCAAAGAGGTTCACGTCGCTGCACCCGAACACCAGTTTGTGGTATTTGAACAGGTTGTAGCCGTGCTCGTAGACATTGACCTGCAGCATCGGGTCGTACGGATGCACGGTCAGCTCGTTGTGGTTCGAGAAGGTCACGATGTCGTAGCCGAATTTGCGGTAGGCCGCATCGGTCTCATCGGGCCAATGCTCGCACTCGTTCAGGATGCCCTTCACCCGGGTGTGGGTATGGAAGTTGGCCCGTTTCCAGCAGAACGCCGAATCACCGCCGTCCCGATAGGGGTTGAAGATGTCCGGTCCGCTGAACGGCCTCGGTTCGGCAAAATCGTAGATGGGGCTCACACTGGTGACGAAGACCGCCAGAAGAGCGATCAGGACCAGTGCTGCCAGGGTCTTGAGCACGACGACCGATATCTTTCCGAGCAGGGAGGCAGAGGTCCGCCTGCCGGGGCGCAGTTCTTTCTCCATAAACAGCCGATATTAAAAATAAACAAAAATAGATTTTGCAAAAATAGAAAAAATGTCAGAAGAGAAAAATAGTACGTGCGGATATTGCAGGGACGCGGTTGGACAGGTCCGGCCCGCATTTATCGCTCGGCGGGCTCCGTTCGGAGGCATACGGGCCTGCTCCCCGCTCGACGGCCCGGAACAGGATGGCACCGAATTTGCATTCGTTTTTCCAAGGGTCCGGACAGACGGTTGTGGAAAAAACGTTGGTCTTTTCCAAACAGCGAAGGATCTTCAACGGAACCACCGGTCGTGACTTCAAATATTACACAAAACGTCCGATAAAATAAGCATATTCGTCCCATCGAATTGGATTATTCCCAGAATATATCTAAATTTGAAGAAAAGACCAACGTTTTAAAATCACAGGAACGCCCCAGAGATATCCGAATCGGACAAGAGCGAACCCAACGAGCAAGACAATACAAAACCCCAAACCGCAAAGAAATCGCAGGCCTATGAAAAAACTGCTACTTCTGCTGATGACCGGTTTCTGCTCACCGGTCATCCACGCCCAACAACAGACAGCCGATTTCACGGGAGCCTCCGAAATCTGTTTCCCGGACAGCCTGTCACGGATATCGGAAGGCTCTTCCCCCAGTCTGATCTACTTTACCGGCGGNNNNCGACAGTCTGATCTACTCCACCGGCGGCTTCGTCACACCGGTGCATTTTGCCGTCAATCGTGATGTGCCGCAACCGAACGACCGGCTCGAACCGGCATTCGGGCTGCTCGACGAAATCCGGCACGACCCGGTATACCGGCTGACCTACATCTGGATCGGAGGCAGTGCCTCGCCCGAAGGCCTCGCCGACTGGAACCTGCGCCTGGGCCAACGGCGCGCCGATGCCCTGACCCGGCTCATCGGGGACCAGACAGGCCTTTCGGCAGAGTGGTTCCGAACCGACAACCTGGGCGAGGACTGGACGTCGTTCGAACGCATGCTTGCCTCCGACCGCCGCATCCCGAAGCGCGACGAAGTGCTGGAGATCCTCCGCAGCACCCCCGACAACGAGGCGCGCAAACGGAAGATCCGCGACCTCGACGGCGGACAAACCTGGCAACAAATCATCCGCGAACTCTTTCCCCCGCTGCGCAATGCCCGCATGGTCATCGTCTACCAGCGGCCGAAAAACGACGGCATCGGCGCCGAAGCCGCATTCCCGGCCCCGCTTCTCCGCGTCGCGGAACAGCCGCTCCCGGCCGCGGGCCTTCCCGCCTCCCCCGAAGGAGGCTGCGGCTGCGGAAAGTGGCTGATCGCCGCCAAGACCAACCTGCTGTTCGATGCGGCGCTGGTCGCCAACCTCGGCATCGAGATCAGCCCCTGCACCCACTGGTCGCTCGACATTCCCGTGTGGTACTCGCCCTACAACATCACCTCGCGGCGCAACATCCGCCTGCTGGCCGTGCAGCCCGAGATCCGCTGGTGGCCCGAAGAGGCCCTGCGGGGCCATTTCATCGGCCTGCATACCCACGTTGCCGGCTTCAACATCGCCCTCGACGACTACGCCCGCTACCAGGACCCCAACCACGCGCTCTGGGGTCTGGGCCTAAGTTACGGATATGCCCTGCCGCTGGGCCGGGCACAACGCTGGGGGCTGGAGTTCACCCTCGGCGCCGGATTCGCCAAATACCGCTACGACGCCTACCGCAACCGGGAGAACGGACAGAAATTCGCATCGGGATCCGACTGCTACTGGGGCATCACCCGTGCCGGGATCACCCTCTCCTACAAATGGGACCTCTCCCGCAAAAAACCCAAAAACTGAACGCCATGAACCTTCGTTCCATATATCCGGCAACCGTCTGCGGGATCGTGCTGCTTGCCACATCCTGCGACGCCACTATACACGAATACCCGGGAAAGGGAGAATCGCTGGTCGTCGTGGAGCTGAACGTCGATCGAACCCCTCCCCAATACTACAAGGAGCTGGTCTACGACCAGGACGGCAACCGCTCCGAGACCGAACTCGCTCCGGAGCTTTCACAGACCTACACGGCCGACGAGAGGCTCTGCATGCGCATCATCACCGAACTCTACGAGGTCGCCTCGACCGAATCGCGCACGAATACAGGGCGGCTCGTCGCCCGGCGCGAAATCGCGGTCGAGCGACTCATGGAGGCTCCGCAGGACACGTTGCAGTTCCGCGTACCCGAGGGCCGCTACCGGGCCCTGAGCTGGGCCGATTACGCCCCGCAGAGCAACGTATCGGACTGGCACTTCGAGACCGGTTCGCTCGATGCGGTCCTGGTCAAGGTCGAGCACAAGCCCCAGGTAAACCACCACAAGAGTTCGGCCGCCGGATCGAGCGACTTCGCCATCGACTTCGCCGCCGACAGGCAGGGTGCCCCGATCCTGCTGCGGAGCGGACGCGCGACGCGCGCCGACGACGGCAGCATACCGGTCTATCTCGAGCGGGCATCGGGCCGCTTCAGGCTGTGGGCCACCGACCTGCAGGAGTTCCTGGCCAGCGGCAAACGGATCGAGGACCTCGACGTGCGGATCATCTACAAACAATACGTCAGTGCCGGATACAACGTCGATACGCAGAACCCCAACGCCTTCGTGGAGAGCCGCACGATGGAGACCTCGCCCTCGACGGTCGAGGCCGACGGGAGCGTGCTCCTGGCCTACGACTACGTGCTGACCTCGAGCGACCGGGAAGACCACGTACTGATCGACGTGTTCCTCTACGAGGACGGACAGGAGCTGAACCACTACCAGGACATCGAGGTTCCGCTGTGGAGAAACCGCGAGACGGTCATCAAAGGGCCGTTCCTGACCCGGTCGGTCGGCAGCGGCGACATCGGGATCGATGAGGGATTCGACGACGAGTTCGTCGTCGTCATCCCGGACTGACCCCTCGGATTCATGACATAAATCACAAGTATCAACCTATAAAACCCTTTACGCATGAAAAAGTTGAACCGTATCCTGATGGGCGGGCTCGCCGTACTGACAGCGGCAGGTTGCTCGCAAAACCCGGATCTGCCGGGATGGAATCCCGACGGTGAGACGATCCGCATTCGTCTCGACGCCCCCGAGGCGCTGCAAACGACACGCGCCGTGGCCGGCACGAACAGTGCCCGCGGCGGTCTGACAAACGTGGACTGGGAGCGCTACGACCTGCGCTACCAGATTGCCGTCTACTCGTCCGACGGCAGCCGGCTGCTGGTCGCACCGCAGGCAAAGACCTCGGACACCTACGGTCCCACGGTCTTCGAGTTCCGGCTGACGCCGAACAACACCTACAAGTTCGTGGCATGGGCCGACTTCGTGGCACAGGGCACCTCCGAGGACCTGCACTACGACACCTCGGACTTCACGAACATCACCACCCGGGATGCCCTCGACGCGCAGATCAATGACGAGAGCCGCGACGCCTACTTCATCTCGTCCAACATCGCCATCTCCCAGACCTTCGACGCCTCGCTGACACTCAAGCGGCCTTTTGCCAAGATCCGCGTGGTGACCACCGACTGGGACGAGGCCAACGGAGCGGCGGCCAAACCCGACAACTTCCGGATCGCCTACCACGACTGCGAACGCTTTGCCGGATTGAACGCCGTGACGGGCGAAGCCGTGGGCGGCGCCGATGCCGACGCCTCGACGGTCTATACGGGAGCCATCGCGACCGACCAGGCCGGCGGCAAGTTCTACGCCGAAGGCTACGACTCGAGCGATACCAACCGCACGCTGACGGTCGATTACCTGATCGCAACCCCCGAGCAGCAGGCCGTCCATTTCAGCCTGGAGATGTTCGAGGGCGACACCGAGGTCGCCTCGCGCGATTTCCAGACCAGCATCCCCGTACAGCGCAACTACCTCACCACGCTCATCGGCAACCTGCTGACCGTCGGCGGATCGGTGACGATCTCCATCGACGAGGGCTTCACCAACGAGTGGATCGAAGGCGAGGAGTGGTGGAACGGGCAGGCGATCACCCCCGTCGAGCCGGGCTACGACGCCGCCTCGAACACCTACGATGTCTTCACGCGCGAGGAGTTCGCCTGGCTGCCGGAACACATCGACGAGATGCTCGACGCCCATCCCAACTTCACGCTGCGGCTGAACAACGACATCGACATGAGCGGCATCGAGTGGAAACCGATCTACCCGAACTCGAGCGCACGGATCTACACGGTGGACGGACAGGACCACGCCCTGCGCAACTTCTCGATGAGCGGGGCCTACGGCGCCATCTACGAATACAAGCTCGGCCCCTTCGTCCTCGGACGGTATGAGGCCTACACGGGCGTATGGGGCAAGTTCGACGGAGTGATGAAGAACCTCACGTTCGAGAACATCACCATCAACGGACTGGCCGACGCCGAATTCCCGGTCAAGGACGAGGACGGCAACCCGGTGGACCACAGCAAGGAGAACGCCTACTTCGCCGGCTGCATCGGATATACCGGCGGCAACCAGTGGAGCATGGAAAGCCAGTTCGAGAACGTACACGCCCGACACGTGCAGATCAAATCGTCGGCCACGTCGCAGAATCTCGGCGGACTGATCGGCTGGGTCGGCTCGGGCGGCGGGGATCCGGGCAGCCGCGTGGCCGCACTGAAGGATTGCTCGGCCGAAGACATCCACCTGACGGGCTATCAGGCCGGCGGACTGGTCGGCCAGGTGCTGGGCGACCGCGGCGTATCGTTCGACAACTGCCGCACGGAGGATATCTACATCCGCTACTCCTATATCTCGGCATCGTCGGGATTCATCGGCAACATCGGCGACGGAGGCATCAACATCTCCTGGTCGGCCGCCCTCGAGATCAACAACTGCTCTCCGGCCTCGAACGTCCGTTACATCAACGACCGGGACGGCGGGATCAACACGTCGTACCAACCCCAGAGTCCCTACTACGGCCACAAGAACAACGTGGACAAGGTGACGATCACCCCCGAACCCTGACCGGTGCGGCGCATGCGGCCCGGCATTCGGGCTGTCGGAACGGGGCGGAACCCACTGCGGGTTCCGCCCCGCCGCTTTCCGGTCCGGCAGGCATTTTGCAGCATCCGCGTCATACGCCCTGCCGAAACGCCGCACATGAACCTCTGCCCCACTGCCCCGCTGCACCTCCTCCTGCATGCCGCCTCCGGATTCCGGGGAAGGATCGCCACGATCCTCCTCCTCGGCACGTTCCGCACGGGGTGCGGTCTGCTCTTCGTCGGATGCAGCCGGCGGCTCATCGACCTGGCCGCATCGGACACCAGTGCCCCGCTGCTCGCCCCGGCGCTGGGGCTGGCCGCCGCCTCGGCATTCGGCATCGCCTGCAGCCTCGGACAGGGATACACCACGGCACGGACCGAAGTCCGCATGGCGAACCGGCTGCGGCGCCGGCTGTTCGGCCGGGCGGTCGGCAGCGTCTGGAACGGCCGGGAGCGGCTCCACACGGGCGATACGGCCGACCGGCTCGGGGAGGATGTGCGCCTCGTTGCCGAATGCTGCTGCCGGACGCTGCCGGGCTGCGTAAACGACCTGCTGCAGGCCGGCGGTGCGTTTCTCTTCCTCTGCATGCTCCACGCCGGACTGGCAGCAGGCGTCACGGTGCTGCTGGCCGCCTGCCTGCTGGCCGCCCGGGGGACTTCGCGGCGGATCAAGCGACTCTCCACCGCCATCCGCCGGGCCGAAGGAGGCAGCCAGGCGCTCATGCAGGAGAGCCTCCGCAAACGGGTGGTGCTGCTCGCCCTGCGCCGCACGTCCACGGCTGTGGCGCGGCTTGCGACGCTGCAGCGCGAGGTGCGGCGGATGACTGACCGCCGCGCCCGGATGACCCGGCGGATGCGCGGCCTGCTCCTCGCCGGATTCGGGGCGGGCTACCTCGCGGTCTTCATCGGAGGCGCCCTGCTGCTGCGCCACGGCACCGTCACGGTCGGGACCCTTGCGGCCTTCATCCAGCTGGTCGGGCTGCTGCAGCGCCCTGCGGCGGACCTCGGGCACAAGGCGCCGGAGGTGCTCCGCGCCGCGGCATCGGCCGAACGGCTCGAGGAGATCGGACAACTTGATCCGGAGGATGAGGTGACGCCAAACAACGCATTGAACTTCAACCGGTTGAGCGGCATCAGTTGCCGCAACGTCACCTTTGCCTATCCTAACGGCCGGCGCAACATCCTCGAACGTTTCACCCACGATTTCCGCCCCGGGAGCACCACGGCCGTCATCGGGCCCACGGGAGTCGGAAAGAGTACGCTGATCCGCCTGCTGCTGGGGCTGTTGCGTCCGCAGGAGGGGTCGGTGACGCTCTACGGCGAAGGGTGCAGGCCGGTCGAGGCGTCGGCCGCCGCACGCCGCGCCCTGGTCTACGTCCCGCAGGGAAACAGCCTGCTGAGCGGTACGATCCGGGAGAACCTGCGCGCCGGGAACAGACATGCTTCGGAACTTGAGATGAGACGTGCATTGTATTCGGCTGCAGCGGATTTCGTCGATTTGCTGCCGCTCGGGCTCGACACCCCGTGCGGAGAGGGAGGCGAGGGACTCAGCGAAGGGCAGGCGCAGCGCATCGCCATCGCCCGCGCGCTGCTCGGCCAGGGAAGGATCCTGCTCTTCGACGAGTTCAGCTCGGCGCTCGACCCCGCGACGGAACGGCTCCTCATGGAGCGGCTGACGGCCTGCACGGCAGGCCGGACGCTGCTCTTCGTCACCCACCGGGCCGAGGTGGCCCGAAGGTGCCGCCACGTGGTGAGGCTGACGCGGCGGGAAGGCGGGGAAGAACTCCCGGACGGAGGCGATCCGCAGCCCGCCGACACGTAAGATACGGCCGGCAAAAGTTTCGGTGTTCGACCCAAAAAGGCTATATTTGCCGCATGGAACGAGGATACATCCACATCTATACGGGCAACGGGAAAGGCAAGACAACGGCGGCGTTCGGGCTGGCCGTACGGGCGCTTTGCGCCGGGAAAAAGGTCTATGTCGGACAGTTCGTCAAGTCGATGAAGTACAACGAAACGCGGATCGAGGAGCTCTTCGGCCGCGCCGGAGCCGGATTCGGGCAGATCCGGATCGAGCAGCTCGGCCGCGGCTGCTACATCGACCGGCAGCCCGATGCCGCGGACATCGCGGCGGCCCGCGAGGGGCTCGCACGCTGCGCCGGACTGCTGCACGGCGGCGATTACGACGTGGTGATCCTCGACGAACTGACCATAGCGCTCCACTTCGGGCTGCTGACCGAGGAGGAGGTGCTCGAGGCCCTGCGGCAGCGCGACCCGCGGGTCGAGGCGGTCATCACGGGACGGTATGCCCCGCAGGCGCTGCTCGACGCGGCGGACCTGGTGACCGAGATGCGCGAAGTGAAGCACTACTACACGCAGGGCGTGCTGTCGCGCGACGGCATCGACCGGTAGCGGCATGCCGGCACGGCCGGCTACTCGGCGGCCGAAAGGTCGGCGAACCAGTAGGAGTAGGTGTGCACCGAGCCGTCGTCATGGCGGATGTCGTAGCTCTGCATGAAAGGTTCGCCCAGGCGGAACGGCACGGGCGAGCGGAAGATCGGGCCGTCGTAACAGAAGGTGTGGTACTCGCCGTTCTCGCCGTTGGGATCGACCCCCGCGGGCAGCGAGGCGACGAAGTCACGGTCGATCTCCCGCCCGACGGCCGCGGCGCCCAGGCCGTCGGCCATCGTCGTGACGACCACCGTGCGGAGCCCCGAGTCGAGGAAGTCGCGCATCACCTCGGCGGAACTGCGGCCCCACAGCGGTTCGACCACCTCGATGCCGAGCGGGGCGAGCTGCGCCTCGCGGTAGCTGCGCACGTCGTGCAGGAAGATGTCGCCGAAGATGAAGTGCGTGACACCCTGCTGCCTGAAATGCCCGACGGCGCGGGTCATTGCCTCGCCATAGTCCTCCATGCCGCCCTGCGGCGCAAGATCCACGACATGAAGCGGCACGCCGATCCGCTCGGCCTGCGCGAGCAGCAGCGACTCGGGAATGCCGTGCATCGTCGAGCGGCGGGTCGAGCGGTTGGCCGTTGTCAGCAGCGCGACAATCTCATACTCGTCCGACTGCATCGCCCTCCAGAGCGCATGGGCCGAATCCTTGCCGCCGCTCCAGTTGAACACCGATTTTTTGCGTTCCATATCCGTTTGCGTTCCGTTTTGTCCCGGGACGGCTGCAGCACCGCCCCGGGCAGAGGACAAAGATAGCGTTTTTTCGCCGGAAGACAATCCCCCCGGAAGGGAATACGGCCGCACGACGGCCCTTCAGCGCAGGCTGCCGACGATTCTGCGGTTGGCCGAATCGACCACCGAGTTCTCAAGCCGCGAGAGGTAGATCTGCGTCGTGCGCTCCGAGGCATGTCCCATGCCGGCACTGATGACCGAGAGGGGAACATCATGGTTGCGCGCGGCAGTCGCCCAGCTATGGCGGGCCGTATAGGAGGAGAGGCCGGAGTCGAGATGCAGCATGGCGGCCAGCCGCTTCAGCTGCCGGTTGTAGTAGTTCAGCGCCGTGCGGTAGCGGACAAAGGCCGCGGCCGGCTCCTCGGTGTCGAGCACCGGAAGCAGGTAGACCGACGACCGGGACCAATAGCGGTCGATGATGCGCTGCACGGGCGGTTCGATCCGCACGGAGAGCTGCTGCCCGGTCTTGTGGCGCGTATAGTGGATGGCCCCGCCGCGGATGTCGCTCTTGCGCAGGTAGGCCATATCGACGAAGGCCATGCCGCGCGTGCAGTAGCTGAAGATGAACAGGTCGCGGGCTCGCGAGAGCGGACCCGACGCGTCGAGGTCGAGACGGAACAGGCGTATGATGATCGACTCATCGACCGCCCGTTTCGACGTGCGGTCGATGCCCGTATAGACGCTGCGAAACGGATAGGACTGCTCGGCCAGATGCTGCCGCACGGCCTTGTTGTAGACCGAGCGCAGGATGCGCATGTAGAACGAGATGGAGTTGCGGACCACGCCACGCTGCCGCAGAAAGGCGCCGTAACCCTCGACCAGGCTCTCGTTGAGCGCACGGATCGGGAGGTCCTCGCCGCCGAGGTAGCACGACAGGCTGTTCATGGCCCGGAGGTAGTTGCGTGCCGTGCCGAAGCGCCGGCAGGAGTTCAGGTGCTCGATCTGGCGGCGCATGTAGGCAAGGATCGTCTCCCGGTGCTGCGGCGCGACGAAGAGGCAGACCACCTCGTCGGCATCGTAGGGCCGCGCCGCAGCCTCGAGCCGGCGGATGATGCCGGCCAGTGCCGCAAGATCGCTGTCGATGCACTGCCGCACGAGCGCCTCCTCCTCCGTTGCCGGGGCTGCGAGGCGCTGCGCCGGAAAGTCCCACTGCCCGGTCTGAATCCGGAAACGGGTGGCGATCTGCCGGATGCGGCCCCGGTGTGCCACCTGATAATAGATGCGGCCGGCTTTGCCCGCGACCGAAGAGGGTCTGAACTTGACTTTTACTGTTGCCATAACGATTCGTGTTTCTGAAAAGACGGTTTATACCCCGTAAGTTTAAGAAACACGATCGGAAAATCGCCCGGCCATGCGGCCGAAACCCGCCTGTCAGAAGGCGCAGCCCAACTGCAGGCGGGCCGTATGGCGCATGGCATTGCCCAGCGCAGTCGTCGAGAAGGCCTTGTCCCAGGCGTAGTCCAGCGCGACGAACCCGCGGATGCCCCGGCTGCCGAAACGGCGCGTCAGCCGCACGTCGAGCTCGAGGCCGACGCGCGGGGCGGTCAGGAACTCGTACTCCTGCACGAGCAGGTCGTCGAGCGTGCGGGTCAGGGTCTCGCTCTGGCCCGAACTGTCGTAGCTGCCATCCGCACAGAGGGCGCCCGAGCCCGAGGAGTATCCGCCCCCGAACCCGAAGGTCCAGAGGTTGCGGCCGCGCACGAGGTTACGGCAGCCTGCGGCGCGGAAATGCCACCACGTCAGTGTCTGAAGCCGGTAGTCGGGATAGTTCACGGCCAGGATCCGGCGGGAGCCGGCCCCGCCGTCGAGGGTCGCCCGCCACGCCGCCACCCCTTGCCCGCGTCCGAACTCACCCGTATAGACGACCGATGCCGAGCGCCGCGTACGGCTGCCCACGTCCGTCTGTCCGAGGTAGAGGATGTAGCTGCGGCCGACCTCCTCGGTCTGGTAGGTGTAGATGTTCTCGCGGTTGGAGACCGTTCGCTGCCCGAGTTCAAGCCGCAGGATGTGGCGCTGCCGTCCGGCATCGAGCGTCAGCTGCGCGGTGTATGCCAGTTCGCTGCCGTCGTGGTCGGTGTAGACCACCGTCGTGGGCGACGGGCGGCCGTAGTAGCCCGCGCGCGTGCGGAACGAGCATTCGCTGAAGAGGGTCAGCCGCCGGCCGAGACGCCAGTCGATCTGAAGCGACCCGCCGTGGTAACGGTCGAAGAGCGGCTTGGTTTCGTTCTCCTTCGTATAGCCGTTCTCGCCGAAGACCTCGCGCTTGCCGAAGAAGGCCCCGTAATCGAGCAGCGACTCGTAGACGCGGTCGGTCTTGCCGTAGACCTTGAGCAGCAGGCTCTCGATGCGGCGGCGGTAGGTGTAGTTCGCCCCGAGCGCAAGGCGCGGGCCGAGGCGGAAAAGCACCCCCGGGGCGACGGTCATGTCCATGAGCGAATTGACGTGGCGCAGGTCCTTGCGTTTGGAATAGTTGGCCGTCGTGT
>FR892008.1:56986-74556 GCA_000434235.1 Alistipes sp. CAG:268
GTAGCTCTCGAGCTGCTTGTCGCCCGCATGGTCGGAGGTGTACTCCACCAGGTCGAAGGGTGTCTGCGTCGGGTCGATGAAGTAGGATCCGGACATCCGCTTGCCCGAGAAGCGGTCGTAGCCCACCGCACCGGCAACAACCGTACGTGTGCCCAGCCGGTAATACGAAGAGGCTTCGGCCCCGATGCTGAAACAGTCGTCCGAATCGTAGTAGTTCTTCAGTCCGCCGTTCTTGCCGGTTGCCGAGAGCGACACCTCCGAGAGTCGCCCGTAGCCGAAGGTCACCAGCCCGGCGGCATTCCCGCTCCGCAGCCATCCGTCGGCAAGTTCGGCATCGCCGATACGGGTCCAGTCGGGCACGGGCGGGGCCTGAGCCATCGAGGCGGGGCAGAAAGCCCCGCCTGCGACAGCCCATGCCAGCAGCATGGTTCGGAGGATCGGTCTGATTCCCGTCACGGCACCCGCTACTGTTTCAGACTCGCCTTCGCACGCTGGTGGAAGTCGTTGCTGCTGTTGTTCGTATCGCTGTAGACGATGTGCGCGCCGTTGCGGATCGAAGCCTCGGCGTCGATGCCGCTCGGGTCGGTGGACTGGGCCCCCTTGTAGTCGGTCGTGCCGAGCGAATAGCCGTAGACGATCTTGCCCTCGTTGCCGGCAAGCGCCTCGGTTGCCTCCTTGTCCACGTTGCGGTAGATCGAGTAGCCCTGGGAACGGGTCAGCACGGCATATCCGGTCTCCAGCACCACCGGGAAGCGAGGTTTCGACTCGGTCACATACTCCGAACTGAAGATATCGACCGCATCGAGGATCCACTCGTTGGGAATCTTGGCGCAGGCATAGACCTCGTTGTTCTCCTTGCCGGGGAAGTAGTAGCGGTTGTCGGTGTTCTGTCCCCAGGCGTGCGGGTCTTCGTCACCGGTCGAGAAGATGAACATGCCCGGGCCGAAGACGCTCACCGGCCAGGCGTTGCCCTTGCCGTAGAAGGTCGCCTTGAAGTAGTTCTCCGAAGGGATCGATTCCGACGGTGCCGGGTAGTAGCTCGTATTGGGGAAGACCTCGGGATCGTAGGTACAGTAGTCGGCGTGGCTCAGATCGACCGAATTGGCGTAGGTCGTCGTGTGGTCGATGGCCCCGCACAGCACGATCGTGGCCGACGCCCAGGGGTCGAGCACCAGCTCCTTCGGAAGGTACCAGAAGGCGCAGATCGACGGGGTGTAGCCGGCATCGGCGTAGTAGAGCTTGCCATCGACGTAGTTGTTGATGGCCGCATTGGCGTTGTAGGGGCCCGTCATGCCGACGCAGAAGTTGCGGATCTCGGCCCGCTGGTCCGAGTTGTTGCAGATGACCATGTACTTGTCGAACTGGTAGGCCCCCGAGCCGTCGTCCTTCTGGCAGCCTCCGCTGTAGATCTCCTTGATGAGGATCTGGCCCGCCCTGCTGGCCACCAGGTTCAGATCGACGGTCATCCCCTCGCTCCACGACGCGGCCGAGACGACAACGTTCGACTGCAGGGCGTTGAGCGTGTAGGTGTAGCCTTCGACGCTGCGGCGGTCGGTGGCGGCCGCCTCGTAGATGCCCTCGGGCAGGAGGAAGGAGGCCACACCCTGAGCATCGGTCGCCGCCTGTACAACGGTTCCCGAGCTGCTGTTGGTCATCCGTACCTCGACCCCTTCGGCCGCCGTCAGGGAGCCGTCGTCGGGATAGATCAGCCGCACGGCGATCTCATAGGTGCGCACCCGGGTGCCGCCATCGTCTTTGGTGCAGGCCGTGAAGAGCGTCACGGCGCATGCGAACAGGGTAAACAATTTTTTCATCATTCTGTTTTTTTATTTGGTTTGGTCATAATTTCAGACGGAGCGCCAGCCCGTAGTAGAACTGCGGGATGCGGCTGCTTTCGAACAGCGACGAGTCGAGGCCGGTCTGCGACGAGCGCACACGGCCCATGTTGCAGAAGAAGTTGCGGGCGTAGAAGGTGATCGACGCAAAGCGTCCGATCTCCTTCGTGAGGTTGAAGTTCATCGCGAAGCTCGACGTGATGCGGTTCTCGTCGAAGTAGTAGCTCGTGTTGCTCTTCACGACGAGTTTGGCCAGCTCCCGGTAGAGCGCCGGGTCGTTGTCGCGGGCCCAGGCGAAGCGCTCGGCGAAGGGAATCTTCACGTCGGGCTCCTCCCAGGTGGTGTAATAGGCCGGATAGACGGCCACGTAGCGGCCCCGGTTGTAGAGCCGTTCGGAGGTGCCGAAGTAGTCGCCCGACGACTCGAGCACGAAGCCGCGCGGCGAACCGTCGCCGTACTCGCTCAACGCCTGCGCATAGTCGAGCAGCGTGCTCTCGAGACGCACGGAGAAGATCATGCGGATGCGCGGGATGTGGGTGATGACCGTCAGGTTGAGGTTGAGCTGTTTTTCGAGGCTGCCGTTGCTGACGGAGGTCGAGCCGACGTAGTACCCGACATACCTGTAGGGGCTGCCGTCGGCCATCGAGGAGGAGGACGAGAGGGTCGAGGCCACCTCCGTGAGGTTCAGCCCCTTGTAGCGGTAGTAGTTCCCGTCGATGCGCAGCTGCGTCCGCAGGGGCCGGATCTGTGCGAAGTCGGCCGCGAAATCAAGCCCGATCCGCTCGACGGGCGACCCGTTGGTATACTGGGTCTGCGCGACGAAGGTGTTGCGCTCCTTGTAGCCCATCACCTGATCGGCCTGCGCGCCCGTGCGGTCCGAGACGGTCACCACGCCGGTCTGGCGGTCGATCGTGTAGATGCGGTCGGCGGAGGGGATCGTGCAGCCGGCCTCCAGATCGGCCTGCGTCGTCAGGCGGTAGGTGAACGGGGTATAGATCGTGCGGCTCATGTAGGGGTTGAAGGTCCGGTTGCGGTAGAACGACACCGAGAGGCGCGTGCCGAGGATCGTGGCCTCGACGCCGATCTCGCTCTGGAGCGTATACTGCCACTTCAGATCGGGGTTCCGGACCGGGGTCGTGGGCTGCGTGTAGTAGGCGTAGAAGGAGGTTCCGTCGGCCGTCGTGCCGGGAGCGAAGGCCAGGCGGTCGCTGTACGACGGTGCGGGATAGAGTACCATGAACGAGGGCTGCTTGACCGACTTGCCCCAGCCGCCGTAGAGGCTCAGGTCGCTCACCGCTGCCTGCCGGTTCTCCCACAGAACGTATTTGGCATTCAGACGCGGCGAGAGGGTCGCCACGGTGCCGTAGGCCGACTGCCGGATCCGCGTGATGTCGCCGCGCAGGCCGCCCGTCAGGCGGAGCGACGAGCGGCTGCCGACAGGCAGGGAGACCTGCTCCTCGGCGAAGAGCGCAAGGTTGTTCATGAACGGCAGCAGGTCGTAACGGTATTCGCGCCACGTCGGGGCATAGCGCAGGTCGTCGTAGTGGAGCCCGCGCCCGAGGTTTCCGCTCGCCGAGAACTCCGCCCCGGCCATCGCCTCGCTCCGCACGCGGCCCCAGTGGCGCGTCCAGTCGGCCTTGGCCTTGAACGAATAGCTCAACGGTTTGGAGTCGGTGCGCGAGAGCGTGTACCAGTAGCCCGTGGGGCTCAGGATGATCCCGGCCGAGGGGTTGTCGTCGTAGTTCTGCGCGATGTAGTAACCCGCCTCGGTGGTGTGGATGCAGGGTTGCGTCGAGGCGCTGCTCCGGTTCTCGTTCACCTCGGAGAGCCGGTCGCCGTACGATACGGAGCCCTGCAGGGAGAGGTTGGTGATCCACCGCTTGTCGAGCAGCCAGGCAAGCTGCACGGAACCCCGCACGGCCCGGTCGCGCGTCCGCGTATAGGTCTGCTTGAACTCGTCGGGGTCGGCCTCGGAGTTGTATCCGCCGAGGTTGCCCGCCGTCGAGAGGGTCAGCTGCAGGGGGCGGTCCTGCGCATCGTGAAGGGTTCGCGAGTAGGTAACGTTCAGATTGTTGCGGTCGTAGGCCGTATAGGGCGAAGCGATGTCGGTGATCGAACGGGCCCGCTCCACATTGAGGTTGAGGATGCCCCCGCCGACCACGAAGCCCTTGCTCAGGGCGATCTGCTTGGTCTTCGGCTCGGCCGTCATCTCGACGATGAACGGGGTTTTGCCCTTGCGCGTGCGGATCTTCACGACCCCGTTCGACAGGTCGCCGTACTCGACCGACGGGATGCCGGTGACCACCTCGACCGACTCGATGTTCGAGACACCGAGGTTGCGCAGGTCGGCGCCCTTGGTTTCGGAGAGCGTCGCATTGTTCGCAAGCCGCATGCCGTCCACCTCGACGGCCGTGCCGAACGAGGCGTTGCCCAGTTCGCTGCCGCTGCCCGCATGCAGGGCGATGCGCGAACTGCCCGAGGCCAGGTTTTGGTCGCCGACCGTCTTGCCGCCGGGCAGCAGCGTGGCAATGTGGTTGATGTTGAGCATCTGGGCATGTTCGATCGTGCGGCGGTCGATGACATACGATGAGCCCGACTCCTCGCTGCGCCGCTGCGCCGTGACGACCACCTCACCGATCGAGAGGTTCGACTCGCGGAGCGCCACATCGACCGTAGCATGTCCTTCGCCCAGGCGCACCTGCAGGGTTTGCGAGAGGTAGCCCAGGCAGGAGACGTGCAGATCGACCGTCGTCTCCCCCACTTTCGCCAGGCTGTAGCGACCCTCGGAATCGGTGATCGCCCACTGCCGCGAGTCGCCCACGACCAGCGCCGCACCGCAGACGGCCTCGCCCGTGCGGGCGTCGGTCACGCGGCCCTCGATGCAGCCTCCCGCCGCGGGCTGCGCCTGCGCGCTCCTCAAGGCAAGAAGCGCGCAGGCCGCAGCGGCCGCAAGGCGGCAGGCAATCCGTATTCCGATCTGCAGGGCCATCTGTTCCGTCGTTTGCATGGTTTTCAGCGACACAAAAGTAGAGCACACCGGACTGCCGCACAATCCCGAATAATGGGGTAATCCGCACCTCGAAATACCCATTTCTGGGTATGTTGCGCAACCCGTAAATTTTGCTATCTTTGCACACGATCTCCTCAGACAGACAATACATTATATTAAATAAAAAAAGACACACGATGAAACAGATTCTCACTTCTGCACTCCGTCTCGCCGTCGTATGCGGCGCACTCGCACTGGCCGCCTGCGGCGGCAACACCTCGGGTCGTGCCAAAACCCAGGATCAGACCTCGGCCCAGACCCGCCCGACGGCCGTACTGGAGATCGACGAGCTGCTTGCGGCGGCCGACTCGCTCGCCGGACAGACCGTCACCATCGAGGGGGTATGCACCCACACCTGCAAGCACGGCGCCCGCAAGATCTTCCTCATGGGCAGCGACGACACGCAGACGATCCGCGTCGAGAGCGGCGAACTGGGCAGCTTCGACCCGCAGTGCGTGAACCGCGTGGTGCGCGTCACGGGCCGCGTGGACGAGGAGCGCATCGACGAGGCCTACCTCGCACGCTGGGAGGCGCAGGTGAAGGCGCAGACGGCCGAAAAGCACGGCACGACCGAGGCGGGATGCGCCACCGAGAAGGCCGCACGCCAGGAGACGGGCAACACCGTCGAGGAGCGCATCGCCGACTTCCGAACCCGGATCGCAGCCCGCAAGGCAGTCGAAGGAAAGGAGTACCTCTCGTTCTACTACGTGACGGCCACCTCGTATGAAATTCAACAGTAACACGCTGCGGCGCTGGTGCCGCCTCGTACACCGCGACCTGTCGTACCTCTTCGCCGGCATGGTGCTCATCTACGCCCTCTCGGGCATCGTGATGAACCACCGCGACACGTTCAATCCCAACTATTCGGTATCGCAGCAGCGGCTGAGGCTCGCCGCACCGCTCCCGGACAAGGACACCTTCACGCGGGCCGACGCCGAGGCACTGCTCGAACGGGCCGGCATCGCCGAGGGGTATGTGAAGCACTACTTCCCCGACAGCCGCACGCTGAAGATCTTCCTCCAGGGAGGCTCGTCGCTGGTGGCCGACACCCAAAGCGGCGAAGCGCTCGTCGAGCGGCTCACGCGGCGGCCCGTATGGAGCGCCCTGACCAAACTGCACTACAATCCGGGATCGTGGTGGACCACGTTCTCCGACATCTTTGCCGGCGGGCTGATCCTCATCACGCTCACGGGGCTCCTGCTGGTAAAGGGGCCCAGGGGGCTGTGGGGCCGCGGCGGTGCGGAGCTGGCGGTCGGAATCCTCATCCCGCTGCTCTTCCTCCTCCTCTGAAAGACATGGAACCTGTTATCGAATGCCGCAACCTGACACACCGTTACGGGCGGCGCAAAATCTACGAAAACCTCTCGTTCGACGTACCCGAGGGGCGCATCCTCGGCCTGCTGGGCAAGAACGGCACGGGCAAGACGACGACGATCAACATCCTGAGCGGCTACCTCGAGCCGCAGGCCGGCGAGTGCCGCATCTTCGGCGAGAACATCCGCACGATGTCGCCGCTGACGCGCCGCCGCATCGGGCTGCTGCTCGAAGGGCACGTGCAGTACCAGTTCCTGTCGATCGAACAGATCGAGCGCTTCTACGCCGCCTTCTACCCGGCGTGGAACCGCGACGCCTACTACGGTCTGATGGAGAAGCTGCAGGTGGCGCCCGGACAGCGCATCGCCCGCATGTCGTGCGGACAGCGGTCACAGGTCGCCCTGGGACTGATCCTGGCGCAGAACGCCGACCTACTGGTGCTCGACGACTTCTCGATGGGGCTCGACCCGGGATACCGTCGTCTGTTCGTCGATTACCTGCGCGACTTCGCCAAGGCCGAGGGGAAGACCGTGTTCCTCACCTCGCACATCATCCAGGACATGGAACGCCTGATCGACGACTGCATCATCATGGACTACGGCCGCATCCTGGTGCAGCAGCCCGTCGCGGAGCTGCTCGCCACCTTCCGCCGCTACACCTTCCCCGCGGCCGACGACGCCGCGCTGCCGCAGGGCGACGGAATCTACCACCCCGCCGTGTGGAAGGGCCGCGGCGAACTCTACTCGTTCGCCTCGCCCGACGAGATCCGCAACCGCCTCACCCAGGCCGGCATCGCCTGCGGGGAGCTGCGGTGGGAGACGCTGAACCTCGAGGACGCCTTCATCGGGCTGACCGGAAAATACTGATCGAACCATGTGGAAAGCCATCGTATACAAGGAATGGATCAAAACGCGCCGCTACCTCTTCGCGGCGCTGCTCCTGACGGCCGGATTCGCAGGCTACGGCCTGCTTAGGCTCTACCGCGCCGTGGAGCTGATGGGAGCCGGGCACATCTGGGAGGTGATGGTGACGCGCAACGCCGTCTTCATCGACCCGATCAAGTTCGTCCCGCTGCTGGCCGGGCTGCTGCTGGCCGTCGTGCAGTTCGTGCCCGAGATGCAGCGCAAGTGCCTCAAGCTGACGCTGCACCTTCCCGTGCCGGCTCTCGCCACGCTGGGCGCAATGCTGGTCTTCGGCCTCGCGGCGCTGTCGGTCCTCTTCGGCATCGGCGTGGCGATTGTCGGCCTCGGCCCGCTGCCCGTCATCGCCCGCGAACTGGCCGGGAACATCCTCTGCACGGCGTTGCCGTGGTTTCTGGCCGGCATGGCCGCCTACCTGCTCGGCGCGTGGGTGATCCTCGAACCGACGTGGCGGCTCCGCGCCGTGAACATCCTCATGTCGCTGCTTGTGCTGCGCCTCTTCTTCCTGGGGGAGGTGCCGCACGCCTACGACGGATTTCTGCCCCTGCTGGCGCTGTTCACCGCATGCACGGCCTCGCTGAGCTGGATCTCGGTCGTGCGGTTCATGGCCGGAAGGCAGGACTAAACCCGAAAAACACCCGAAAAAGATGACCCGTTTTGCCAAAACATTCTTCTGGTTCCTGGTCCTCGTGCTGATCGCATGGCAGCTGCCGTGGGCGGTCAATTACCTCACGGTGAAGCCGGCGAACACCCCCTTCACCCTCTACAGCGAGGTGCTCGGCGACTTCGCCCTGATCCGCCACCGCGACAAGGAGATCGAATACCTCGACCGCGCAGGCAACCGCTACTCGCGGCGCGAGTTCGACTCGCTGCTGCCGCTCTTCTACGCCCGCCAGCTGGTGGCCGACGGCCGCTTCCCCGACTCGATCGCCGGACGCGCGGTCACGCTGCGCGAGGTGCAGAACGCCTCGTTCTTCTTCCGCTCGTCGCCCAAGGAGGTGAACCGCCCCGAATCGGGCATCCGCTTCCTGCTCGAGTCGAGCTCGGGGCGGGTCGATCTCGAGATGCCCTCCGACGCCTTCCGCCTGTCGGACGGCGGGATCGAGTTCATCGACATGGCCTCGAACCGCATCGACACGGCCAAGAGCCGGCGATTCACGCAGACGATGCTCCGCAAGGGGGTGCACTTCCCCGTAGGCGAGGTATCGGGCAACCCCACCGCCCGCAAGGAGTACGACGAGGGCTACGTGCTGCTC
This sequence comes from Alistipes sp. CAG:268, assembly GCA_000434235.1. Lineage (GTDB taxonomy): Bacteria > Bacteroidota > Bacteroidia > Bacteroidales > Rikenellaceae > Alistipes > Alistipes avistercoris. Next base: position 65,361 of record FR892008.1, read on the forward strand.
GACGCCGACCGGCGGCTGTTCCACCTCAAGATGGTGCAGGGACGCCCCTACGTGCGGGCGGTCGAACTGCCCGAAGGGGTGCGGCCCCGGCACCTGTTCATCACCGAGTTCCGCGGCCGGCAGACGCTCGCGCTGCTGACCGACGATGCACACCGCCTCTACGCCGTCACCATGCCGGGCTATGCGGTCCGGCCGGTAGGCCGCGTGCGGTTCGACCCCGAGCGAGAGTCGATGACGATCATCGCGACGCTGATGCACTGGACGGTCGGCGTGGAGAACGGCCGCACCGAACGGCTCTACGCCATCGCGGCCGACGACCTCTCGGAGCTCGACACGATAAGCCGTTCGGTGGAGGCGAGCCGCATGCCGGGGCTCTCGTTCACCTCTGCGGACGACCGCTATGTGAAGCCGCGCCTGCGGTGATCGGGGGAAACCGACTGAAACACAAGAGGCCGTATCCGGCGGTATTCCGACCGGCTGCGGCCCCTTTTCACGGGCGGCGCCTCATTCGAGGCGGCTCCCGGCAGCAGCAAATCCAACACGGCCGAAAGCGGCCCGGCCAGCAGCGGCGGAGACGGAAAGGTCTCCGCCGCTGCCGTTTTCATCCGCATTCCCCGAACACGCTTCGTCGAGTACCAGCCAGGTAATCTGGTTGGGATAGATCGGGATACGCCCCGAGGTTGAGCGGAGCGAATAAACACGCTGCAGCCCCCACGAATAGGTCAGCGTCAGCCGCCCCTTGCCGGTAAGGTCCTCGACAGGGAGCAGGTTGATGCTGATCCGGTAGTCGGAGGTCCTGGACGGACGGTCGCTCTTCGAGAGTTGTATCTCGCTACCCGTGGCAATGACCCTGCCGCCCGTGCCGTCGTTGAAATAGATCTTCGACAGGCCGGCTGCCTCAAGTTTCACGGTCTTGATCTCCCCGTACGTGTTGTCCAGCCGGATCTGCAACGCCCCGTTCTGCCGGGTCAGAACCACGGAGTAGGAGCTCGACCCGGCCGAAGCCTTGAACGAGAGGATGCTCCGGAAGATCTCGTTCGAGGTCTGCACTCCCGAGAGATAGGTTGCCGTGGCATCCGAATAGGCCGGGCGCGTCGAGGTGCAGTCGGGCAGCGCCGGCTGCTGCCGTTTGGGCACCGCCAGGAAGACGAACCGGTAGGCGGTCCCGGCAGTCAGTCCGCCGAGCGACAGGCTTCCGCCCGTCAGCGTCTGCTCGCCGGAATAGACGTAGCGGCCGCCGCCCGGAGTCTCCTCGCGGAACAGGTAGACTTTGGCCGAATAGACGGTCGGGTCGAGCGCCTCGGGCGCCCTGGTCGGCGCCTGGAGCGCCACATCGAACTCGACCTGCACGGCCGGTGCGGCCGGATCGTCCGGCACGCCGCACGAAACGGATCCGGCAGCAAGCCCGATCCAGCACATCGCCAATAAAACTCGCGGTTTCATGTCTCTCATGTTTTTGTCGGTTACTGCAGCGACCCGCCGGGATGCTCGCCCCACTCGGGGTCCACGTTCACTCCGTGCGACGGATTGCCGATCGCACCTCCGTAGTATTCGTTCCAGAAGGGGTCGATGCGGATCGTGATCTGTGCCCCGCCCTCCGACCTGAGGTCGATCGGGAGATCGTCCGCCGCATCGAGGCGCGTTCCGTCGGCGGAGAAGGCCCGCCGTCCGATGCTGTAGAAGTGGTTGGCCAGAAGCGGGAAACGGAGCGGATCGCAAGCACTGTCGTCGGTCGCCAGCCTAATCGGCCGCCACTCGAGGGCGATGCGTCGCCCGCCCGACCCCTCCTCGCCGAGGAAGACCAGGTAGAGGCTCCGGTCGTAGTGCTCCCCGGAATCGGAGCCGGCCTCCTCCGGCTCCGCCTGGGGCAGGACGAATCCGCCCTGCAGCAAGGCGTCGGGATGAGCCGTATTCCCGGGCGTGAGGTTCGTGTAGATACCATCACGGACCTCGGCGTGATCGGGAATGGCGACCTCGAGCAGGCTGTATGCGGGCAGCGGCGGATTCGGACAGTCCGGGGCGGCAGTCTGTGCGGAGACGGCGGTCAGGGTCCCCGCGACGGCGCTCCGGTCCCAGAGGCGCACGCGGTCCGAGAGTCTGCCCCCGCGGACGACGGCAAGGCCCGTCACCGGCACATCGGCGGTATGGTGCGTCCCCAAGGCATCGTGCACACAGGCACGGATCGTGGCCGGAATGTGCTCGACGTAAAGCAGGATGCCGGCCACGGCGCGCTCGAGCCCGATTGCACAACGGAAAGCCGTGCGGGAGCCGTCCACGCGGACGGGGTCGGAGGTGCTGCCGCAGAAGAGCTCGGTCGCTGCAAGCGGAGAGGTCCGGACACAGGCCAGGGTTGCATCCTCGAGGCGGGTGGTTCCGGCCGTCCATCCCGCCCACTCCCAGTCGGCGACGGCGACATTGGGATCGGCCAGCGAGCGGACTCCCGACACATGCTGGTCATCGCGGGCGATGGCCAGGAAGCGGTACTCCCCGGGATCGAGGCGGACCCTCCCGACCCATGCATGCGCCTCGTCGGCGTTCTCTTCGCCGCCCCACCAGACCACATAGGGACTGATCCCGAACTTGAGGGTGAACTCCTCGGCCGAAAGGCAGTCGAGCGGCCGTCCCTGCGCGTCGAGGGGTTTGACGTAGACGTAGTCGCCCGAGGCGTTGCGGCGGAAAAAGTATACCCGCACGTCGTTCACCTGTTGCCAGTCGTTGCTGCTCAGCACCGTCCGGGGCGGTTCGCGCCGCGGAAGCAGCGAGCCGTCGGGGACGAACGTCCGTGCGGCGGCATCGCTCCGCACCGAAGCGGAAAGCTCGGCATCGGTCCCCAGCAGGAACTCCACCTCGACGGACGGCATGCCGTCCGGAGCGGATTCGGCGCCATCGGGGATGCCGGACGTGCAGCCACCCAGCATCAGGGCAAGGAGAATCGGTATGGAAACGAAACGTTTCATCTCATCGGCGGATAGCAGGTTGCGGACCGGAGTACATCCAGCCCCGGAATCAATTGAAAATAATGGAGTTCTGGATCTGCCACTGGTGGTTTGCATTCAGCACCAACACACCGGCGGCACTCAGATCGACGGGTACATCCTCGCCATAGCTCTGCGACTGGCTCTTCTCGCCCATCGTATAGAGGCGGTTGCGGACGATGCTGAAGCAGGTCTCCGTATCGAGGTTCTCGACGTGCGTGACGAGCGTACGCCCCTCGGGGCCGTCGGGAAGCGAGACGAGCGTACGGTCCTGGTCCGTACCCTCGAAATCGCGCAGGGCCACGTCCCAGTACGTGACAACCGCGCCTGCGGCATCGAGCAGCTGCATCTGGAAAGTCGGGGTGCCCGACACCACATCGTCATGCGTCATGGCCACCGAGATCCAGAACTTCTCGCCGAAGACCGTACCCTGCGGCAGCGAGATCGTCCCCTGCGGGTAGGTCTCCGCGTCCATCTGCCAGTTGTCGTCGCCATCGTCCAGATAGCCGTCGCCGTTCGCATCGAACGGCAGCAGCGGCTGCTCCGCATTCCCGGGGAACCACTTGCAAAGGTCGATCCGGTAGACCACGAAGGCGTCGTCGCGCGACGATCCGGCCAGACGGGCGTCGTAGTCCGTCCGCGGATTCATGCCGTTGATCACATTGTCCTTGCTGAAGTCGAACAGGTCGTCCAGACCGCGGAACCCGCCGAAAATCAGGCTGCGGTTGCGCCGCGTGGCCACCAGCCGCAGCGCGGCCACATCGCGGCCCGAAACCCGCACGGGAATGCGCGTGAAGTAGCCGAAGGTGCCGGCCACCTGGCGGCGGGCGACCAGCACGCCCTGCCCGACGGTCGTGCCGTTGCCGCGGCCCGAGAGGATGGCCCCGTCCCGGACCTCGAACAGTTCGGCTCCGGCGAAGATCTCCTCGGCAGAGCCGCCCGCCGGCACGGATGCCACCTCGGTGCGGTTGTAGACATCGCCAACCTCGAAGTCCCGGAAGGGCTCGTAGCCGCCGAAGGTCCCCGACTGGTATCCGATGACATAGGCCATGTAGGTATGTCCCTCTTCGAGGCACTCGTCGCCACTCAGCGTGACGGTGGCATAGCGGCCCTGGCCGCTCTCGAGGCTCCAGGGAATGCTGGCCATGTTGTCCGGGCTGCTCCAGCTGCCGATCGTACGTTTGAAGACGACCCGTGCCGGAGAGGCATACTCGACAATGATGATGCTCAGGAGGTCGAAGGTCTGCGTCGGTGCCACGCTCGATATGGGCCGGCGCGTGGCGACGGGCACATCGACCCCCTCGCCCCCGGTGAAGAGCTCGCCCATGCTCTCCACGGCGACGATGAAGTGCTGTTCGGCTGCGGCCGAGCCCGACGTTCCCCCGCCGGTGTACGGTTTCTCGCCGCACGAGAGGCAGAGGAGCGCTGCAGCCACGCCCGCACCGATCTGTCCGAAGCGTTTCATGGTCCGTTGGTATTGCGTTTCCGAATGGCGGAGGGCCCCCGCCGGCATGTTCCGGCGCCACCCCGACGGCGGCGCCGGACGCCGGAGCGGAGACTAATCGATCTCCATGTCGTGGATCACCTCCCAGTTGTCATTGACGATGAGTTTCAGCTCGTGCTTGTTGTCCAGCGAGACGGGCTCGTCGTCACCCGTACCCGGATCGGGATCCGTGCCGTGGCCGGGGTCGTTCGTCGCACGCGAACCCAGCCCGTAGAGGTGGTTGCGGACGATATTGTACGAGTTCCCGTCCTCGGTCACCGATTCGCCGGAGCCGAAGCCGGAGCCGTTCCAGGTATAGAGTGTGTAGGCCTCGGTGTCGGGCAGATTGACGTTCCACTCGCGTTTCACCACACCGCCGGCGGTGGTCAGCTGCAGCTTGAGGCTCTGCGTCGCATCCACCCGGGCGAAGGGAATCACGAACTCGCCGGCGAATACGGAACCCTTCTCGAAGGTGGCCACGCCGTTGTAGCGGGCGGGCTTCCGCCAGTTTGCGTAATCAACGCCCGTATCGATGAGGTTGTCGCCATCGGCATCCTCGATCGAGACGAACCACTCGGCGAGGTCGATCGTTGCGAGCACCTTGTCGAAGGCCGGATCGGCCGAGGTCCCGTTCACCACAGCTTCCGCAACACCGCTGCCCGTCCCGTTGTCCGTCAGGTCGAGCGTAGAGAAGTGCCCGAGCACGAGGCGGTTGTTCTCGGCCGACGAAACCAGCCGCAGCCGGGTGCCCTGCTCCATGTAGGGGATCTCCCGGGCATAGACGTAGACGCCGGCCACCTGACGGTTGAGCACGATCTCCTTCTTGAAACCCTGGTCCCTGGTGACGGAGAACGATCCGGTCGATCCGGCAAAGAGCTCCTCGGCGCCCGCATCGGCCGCGAGCGACAGCACGGCGTTCTCCTGGAAGGTGCCGGCCGGAACGAGCGTGCCCGGAATGTCCCCGTAGGCACTGTCGTTGTGGTAGCCCACGGCAAAGATCCTGTAATCGCCGTCATCGAGCCGGTCGTCGAGCAGGAACTCCGCATACCGGCCGTCGTCGGTGCGGTAGTCGGCCGACTCGTTCTGCCAGTCGCTGAAGGTCTTCGTGGCCACCACCGTATTGTCGGAGGCCTTCACCACGTACACGACCACATTCTCGATCGTGTGGTTGGCCTCCGAGCTGAGCAGCGGACGCCCGGCGCGCGTGGCGATCCCGTTGCCGTTGGCCACGGCCAGCGCAATCACCTGGTCTCGGTCCACGTTCGAACCGGTGGTCTGTCCGTCGCTCTGCGAACAGGCCTGGAGTGCCAGTGATCCCATCAAAGCCACTCCGAAAAGGTAGATCTGTTTCATCGTAACGTTTTTTATATCGGTTAGAAAAAAGGTGTTTCCGTCATGCTGCCGCGCAGTCAATCGATCCCCATGCTGTGCAGCAGCTCCCAGTTGTCGTTCACCCGGAGGTAGATGTCGAAATCGCCGCCGGACTGCTCGCGGTAGACATACCTCAGGATCGTGATCTCGTTGCGTCCCATGGTGATGTTCACGTCCCGGGGCGAGAGCGAGGGCTGAAGCGTCGCACGCCCGGCCGGGGCCTGCGACTTGTCGATGAACTCGATGCTGAGCGTCGATCCCTCGAACGACGGGGAGGGACACACGAGCGTCTGGGTCTGGATCTCGTTGCGCACGGTCCAGTCGAGTTCGGTCTGCACGTCGGTCAGTTCGGAGTAGGCAAAGCCGTTGTCCACGAGGCCGAACACCCCGGCGATGGTCTTCGTCGAGAAGTCGATGTTGTCGGGGATTCCCTCCGCGCGGATGAGCAGGTTGCCCTTCGTACGCTCCATACCGAGCGTGTGGATCTCGGAGCCATAGCGGTAGTCGAAAGTCGCGCAGGCCAGGTAGATGTCGTTCGCGGCGGTTCCCGACGACTCCATGCCCGCCTCGGTCGATCCGGCGCCCAGCGAGCCCTCGTCGTCCATGTTGCCCCACACGGTGAGGGTATAGCGCCCGTAGGGAAGCGATGCGGGGAGGACGATCGACTGCGTGGCATCGTCGTTCCGGATGCGGATGTTGCGCTGCTCGGCAACGGTGCGTCCCGCCTCGTCGTGGACGACATAGTAGAGCGAATGGACATACCGGCGGAACGGGAGGTCGTCGGCCACACGCTCCATCATCCCCAGTTTCACGGCATCGTCGATGTTGAAGTAGTTCCGGTCCTTGACCGTCAGCGTGATCTGCAGCGGCGGGCACTCGGGCAGGGTCTCGCGGATGCAGCCGCCCGAAAAGGCGAGGAGCAGGGCGCAGAGGAGCAGCCCGGCAGCCCGGCTGCGGCGGCCGGCAAACGGGCGGCGTACGGCTCCGGAGCGGAAGGGGCCCGCAGCCGGCATGTGAGGCCGTGTGTCACGTCGCGGGCGCAAGGATCGTCGTATGGTCTCCATGGTTGCAGCCGTTTCAGAACAGACACGAGACGGTGAGCGCGATGCGGGTCGGCCCGACGTAGTTGTCGGAGCGCCGCGCCACGCATTTTCTACAGGGAAGACCGAGCCGCTCATCGTACCACAGCCGGGCATAGCCCACGCCCAGAAGGGATTCGAGCCGCCAATGGCGGGAGAGTCTCCAGCAGTATCCGTAGGTGAATCCGCCGCCGGCCAGGCTGCCGTCGTAGATGCGTTCGCGGCCGCGGGCGCTGTATTGCGCGCCGTGGAGGTGAACCCCGAAGAAGTGCCCCTCGAAACTCCGGCGCAGCCAGTAGCGCAGTTCGGGCTGCACGAGCCAGAAGGAGGCATCGGCCTCGTCACGCAGCCGCCACGGCCTGTAGGAGCCGAAAAGGTCCAGGGTCATCCGACGCCCCGTACCGATCTCCACTCCGATGTTGGGGGCCGATGCCGCCCAGTAGAGTGCGTTGGTCTTCAACGCAAGCTCCTGGGCGGGCACAGTCCGGACCGCCCCGCAAAAGATCGCCGTCACAATCATCACTCGCCACATTCCATCGCCACTTTTCGATTCGACAGACCGTTCACGGGACGATTCCATCCCGGAAGAAGTCTCCCCCCCCGCACCGGGGAGGATACTCCGCGAAGTCTCTAACAATTATGATGCCTGAAAACGGATCCGGAGTGCGTACGGCATGACATACCGCACTCGCGGACAGGGGATATGCGTCAGTAAAAAAATTTTTTCCCGTCACTGTGGAAAATACGGGAAGAGAATACCCGCAAAGGTTCTATGCCGAACCGCGGGCCCGGCGCCGGAGGATTGCGGCCAGACGAAACAGGAAGAAGAGAAGGGCCAGAAGCATGAGTATCCGTATTGAGTTGCGGGATCCGTTCCCGGCTGCAAAATTAGGAAGCCCGGGACGCTTTTCTGTTGCGTCCCGGGCTTCGAAATCTAACACATGTGACAGGATCGGATCTGGTCTACAGCGAGTTGCCCGCCGCCCTGCAAGCCCGTTTCCAACACCCGTCTGACCGGCCGAACCGCGACGCGGCAACGTCCTCCGAAGTCTTGAAAGACTCATGACACTCCGGTCCGTTTAGTGTCCGAAACGCGAGGTATCGACCTCCTTGTGTTTTTTGGCCTTGTAGCCGCCGAAGCGGTAGGAGAAGTGTACGGTTGCGGTGCGCGTGTAGCGCTGCGCCCCCATGTCGAGCCACTGCCCGCGGTAGCGTACCTTCGTCGAGGGCGCACCGCTGTCGAAGAGGTCGTTGCAGCGCACCGAAAGTGTGGCGCGACCCCGGTCGAAGGTCCACTTCACGGCGGCATCGGCCGAACCGAGGGGATTGATGTCGAAGGTGCCCTGAATGGCCCCCGACTGGAAGAAGCCGTTCACCTCGAGGTCGATGGCGGGCTTGCGGCTCAGGTGGAAGGTGTTCACGAGCCGGGCAATGCCGACCCATTTCGCGCGGTCGAACGACATGTCGTGGAACGGGTCGCACTTCTGCCGCATGCGCATCCCCGTAAGCGTCAGCCGCGAATTGAGCCATTTGCCTGCGCGGAACGGGATGACGGCATTGGCGCCCCACTGCCGGTTGAAGTTCCAGTTGAGCGACTGGTAGATCATCGCCAGCCGGTCGGAGGCCTGCCAGGCGGCCTGTGTGAAGTAGTCGGGGCGCTCGTTCCAGAAGAGGACGAAGATGTACTTCTGGCGGTAGATGTAGACGGCCTGCGCCTCGTAGCTGCGCGAGGGGCGGAGTCCCGGCGTTCCGTGGATCTCCGAATAGCCGTCGATGTAGGAGATGGCGCCCTGCATCTCCCAGTAGGCGGGATACTCCTTGTCCGACGAGAAGTTGAGCTGGAGGATGTGTCGCTCGGAGGGCATCCAGTTGAGCGACGCCTGCGGATAGAGCGACCAGTTTTCGTAGTCGCCCATGCGGTAGTACTCCCCGGCGAGCGAGGCCGTGAGACCCACCTTCCCGAACTGGCGGCCGAAACCGGCATAGAGGTTGGCGGTGTACTCGTCGAGCCGCGAATCGGTGTCTTCCGTTGCGGGCGAGCCTTCAAGGTGCGTGTAGTGCTGCCAGTCGTGCGAGCGGGCGAAGGAAAAGGCGCCGCCGGCCGTCAGCTCCCAGCCCGAGGCGAAGGCATGGCGCTCGTCGGCCGTCAGGTTCAGGCGGTCGATGCGCTGTCCCGAGCCGACGTCGAAGGCCGTGGCCGACCCGTCGGCATAGCTGTTTTCGAGCCGCGACTGCTCTGGATTGTCGTAATGGGTGTAGTCGAGGCCCAGGTCGAGGCCGAATGCCGC
>FR892008.1:74569-80491 GCA_000434235.1 Alistipes sp. CAG:268
AGGCCGAGGTCGAGGCCGAATGCCGAGGTGTAGCGCAGCGCGAGGTTGTGCAGCGACCGGTCGCTCGATTTTTGCGAGAGCGAGCTGACGTAGCTTCCCGTCGAACGGGAGAGTCCGTCGGTGTTCGGCGAGAACGAGGCGGTGTAGGCGGCGCTCACCCGGCCCCGCTGCTTCGGGGCATACTCGGCAGCGGCGCGGAGCTGGTGGCTCCACCCCTCGGCGGTCATCCATTCATCCTGCCGGATGTCGTATTGCCGTCCCTCGAAGGTGTGCAGCGAGCGCAGGTCGTAGCTCGTCAGCTCCTTGCTCCGGGCGGCCGAATAGGTGACATCGGCCGACCATTTGGGCGACGAGAGGACGAAGTTGCCGCCGGCATCGTAGGTGTCGTAATAGCGGTTCGTGTAGTTGGCATGGAGCTCACCCGAGAAGGCCGTCTCGTGGCTGCGGCGCAGCACGACGTTGATCGCGGCCCCGCGGACGTGGTACTGCGGCGGCGCGCTGAACATCACCTCGGCCTTCTCGACCCGATCGACGGGGGTCGAGCGCAGCAGCGTGGCCAGCTGCTCGGGGGTCATCGTCGAGGGGCGCCCGTTCAGGATCACCGTCACCGACGAGGCCCCGGCCAGCGTCAGCGCACCCTCCTGCTCCATGACGCCCGGCAGGCGGGTCAGGGCTTCGTAGGCGTTATTGACGGCCTGGCCCTCGGTCAGCCGGCCGAGGTCGTAGTCGAGCCGTCCCTGCTCGACCTTCACGACGGGGCGTTCGCCCTCGACCACCACGGCCGCGACCTTCGTCGAGGTCTCCGTGAGGCGGATGTCGCCCAGGTCCGTGCGGTCCGATTCGATGGTGCGGACCTCGTAGGCGATGTGCTGGAACTGCAGCCGGTAGGGCCGCACCGCCGAACGGATCTCGAAGCGCCCGTCGGCATCCGAAGCGACGGCGTCGAGGTAGACCGAGTCGCGGTTGAACAATACAACGGCGGCTCCCGCGACGGGCGCATCCGACGGATCAATGACCCGCCCGCGGATCACGGCATCGGAAGGCCTCTCCGTCGGGGCGGCAGTCTGGGCTTTTGCGGCGGCGAGGCTCAGGAAGATCGCCACCGGAATCAACAGAAGTTGCAGATGGTGTGATTTCATGTTTCGATGTGTTTCGAAGGGTCTCTTCGTTCCGCAAAATTACGTCGGAAAAGGCCTTGCCGGTGCAGACAGAATCTTGCTGCACGAAACGCAACTTACTGATTTACAACACAGGCATCCGGAAAAAATCTTGCTATCCCGGCTGCATGCCTTGCCGCCGGACCGCCCGCCCCGAAAGGCGGCCGTCAGGCGAAATAGCCGAGCAGCCGCTCGCGGTCCGCAGCCCCGGACTCGGCGATGCGCCGCTTGAGTTTCGACTTGAGCGTATAGACCCCGTTGAGCGACATGTCGAGCATGACACAGATCTCCTGCGGAGAAAAGCCGGCAATGACCAGCGCCGCGAAGTCGTAGTTGCGCGCCGTCCAGCCCGGGAGCTGTTCGCGGAGCCGCGTGACGGCCCGGTCGCTGTAGAGGTCGGCCATGTCCACGACGTCGGCCAGCACCGAGGGGCTCAGGGCCAGATCGCGCATCTTGGCCGTCAGGCGCTCACCCTCGCCGAAGGTGTAACAGGTTGCGGCGATGTCGCGCACAGCCGCCACGCGCCCCTCGAGCAGCCGCTTGACGGCCGCCTCTCGGGCATTCGAGGCATCGAGCCGCGACGTAAGGCTGTCGTGCGACTCGCGGTAGGAGTCGAGCAGCGCCAGCGACTCGCTCAACTGCCCGTCGCGGCGGCGCAACTTGCGGCGGTAGCCCACGACGGCCCACCCCGCCGCCATGACGACCAGCACGGCCGCCAGCACGGCGATCCAGGCCCGGTAGCGCAGCGACGCCTCGCGCAAGGCCACCTCGTTGGCCGTGCGGTAGCGTCGTTCGAGTTCGGCGACCTGCGCCCCGCGCTGCGCTTCGAAGAGTGAATCCTTCACCGAAACATACTGCTGCATGTAGTCATAGGCCCGGGCGTCGTCGCCCCGGTCGTGGTAGATTTCCGCTGCCAGGTTGAACAGTCCGACACTCCCCTGATGGAACGTATCCCGGCAGGCCAGCGACTCTTCGATATAGCAGCGGGCCGAATCGAGCTGGCCGTCGCGCTGGAAGATGATGGCCGAAGCCACGTCGTAGAACGACCGCCCGGTATCCTCCGAGACGGCCGAGCCGTATGAAAGCGGTGCACGGCGAATCACCTTGAGATCGATCCCTTTGCGGGCCTCCAGGAGCTGCTCCGGCGTCCAGTCGCCGAGGTAGGTGTGGAAGATGAGGTTCTGCAGGCGGATCTGCTGGGCGAAATAGCGGAACGGGATCGTATCTGCCACCTCGACCAGCGGCGCGAGCGTCTCGATGGCCTGCCGGTAATCGCCCGCGGCACAGTGGGCCGAAGCGAGCATGAAGCGGCTGTATCCCTCCTGCTCCGTATTGCCGTTGGCACGGGCCGCCTCGACCGCCTTCGCGAAGGGCTCCACGGCATCGTATCCCTGTTCGAAATAGAGCAGGCCCAACGTGTGGTAGACGGCCACGAGCAGCGTCTCGGTCCCCCGCCGCAGCGAATCGTCGGACGACCCGGCGGCCAGGGCCTTCTCAGCCAGAATCGCCGCCTGGGTGTAGCCCCGGATTCCCTCCTCCAGATTGCCTGTCTTGACGTGCGCCTGGGCGTAGGTGTACCACGCCGCGGCACGCTCGCCGTCCGAACCGTGGCGGTCGTAGTAGCGCATGCCACGGTCAAGGAACTTTTTGCCTGCCAGGGTATCGCCCGACGAGACTTCGGCAAGTCCCATGATCAGCGCCCAGCGGGCCCGATCGTCCCGGTTGAGCCGTTCGGGATCGATCCGCTGGAGGAGCCGACGTGCACTGTCGGGGTGCTCCGTGGCCAAAAATCCGTCCACCGAGAACTCCCGAGGAGTTCCGCGGCGTCCGCACCCCGCGGCCGTGAGTGCCGCAAAAACGAAAATCCAACCGATGATACGTCTCATTTCCATACCGCGTTTCACCCTTCCCATTCGACCGTCCGTTCGTTGTGGAAGAAGCCGCTGACGAGGATCAGGTACTCGGGCAGCAGGCCGTCGCCGCTCCACCGCAGGGGAATGCCCAGCAGCTCCCCGGTCGTGCGGCAGAGGTCGAAGCCGCACGCCTCGAGCGAAGGGCGCACCCACTCGGGATGGCGGCACGGCTTCCCGGCGATCCGCGCGCACTCCCCCGCAGGGCAATAGAGGCACGTGCCGGCATAGGCGAAGGCACGGCCGCCGTCCCGGCGCTCCATGTCGAGCAGCAGCCGCTCGTGGCGCACCCGTTCGGGGCGGATCAGCCGCCCGGCCTCGGAGAAGGGAAGCCCCTCGCGGGCCGGGGTGATCTTCGTGGCGACGATCAGGGCCGTCGCGTAGCCCGAGAGATACTCCTCCAGGCCGAAGCCGAAGGGCGGGCAGGCCCAGCTGCGCCCGTAGTTGGGGCAGGCGCGGCAATAGCCCGCAATGCGCTCCGCATCGCGGAAACGCGCGATGAAGTCGGCGGCCGGGAGCGATGCGGTGTAGTCCCGGGCCGTATAATCCAAGGCGGATGCTGTCGGATGATCCATGCTGCAAAAATACCAAATATATCCGATCCGGAAACCCTGCGGACCGTGAAAATCGCCTCCGACGGGACAATATGGCGGAGAAATGCGTATTTTTGCGCCGTTTCCCGACAACGACATAATCTCACGGCATATGGCAGACATGCACAAGATCAACCGGGTCGAGGTCCGCAACCTCCAGATGGAGGACTACGGGCAGCTGGCACAGTCCTTCACGCGCGTATATGCGGACAAGGACGTATTCTGGACCCGCGAGCAGATCCACAAACTGATCGACATCTTCCCCGAGGGGCAGATCGTCACGGTCGTCGGCGAGCGGATCGTGGGCTGCGCCCTCTCGATCATCGTCGATTACGACATGGTCAAGGGCGACCACACCTACGCAAAGGTCACCGGCAACGAGACCTTCTCGACTCACAACTCCAAGGGCAACATCCTCTACGGCATCGAGGTATTCATCCACCCCGACTACCGCGGCCTGCGCCTGGCCCGACGCATGTACGACTACCGCAAGGAGCTCTGCGAGAAGCTCAACCTCAAGGCGATCATGTTCGGCGGCCGCATCCCCAACTACCACAAGTACGCCGACCGGATGCGTCCCAAGGAGTACATCGACCGCGTCCGCTCGCGCGAGATCTACGACCCGGTGCTGACCTTCCAGCTCTCGAACGACTTCCACGTGCGGCGCGTCATGCCCAACTACCTGCCCAACGACGAGGAGTCGTGCCACTGCGCCACGCTCCTGCAGTGGGACAACATCTACTACCAGCCCCCGACACAGGAGTTCGTGGACAAGAAGACCACCGTCCGCGTGGGCCTCGTGCAGTGGCAGATGCGTACCTACAAGACCCTCGACGACGTCTTCGAGCAGGTCGAGTTCTTCGTCGATGCCGTCTCGGACTACAAGAGCGACTTCGTGCTCTTCCCCGAGTACTTCAACGCCCCGCTCATGGCCCGCTTCAACAACCTGGGCGAAGCACAGTCGATCCGCGGGCTGGCACAGTACACCGAGGAGATCCGCGACCGCTTCATCGAGCTGGCCATCAGCTACAACATCAACATCATCACCGGCAGCATGCCCTACATCAAGCCCGACGGAGGGCTCTACAACGTCGGCTTCCTCTGCCGCCGCGACGGCACCTACGACATGTACGAGAAGGTGCACGTCACGCCCGACGAGGTGAAAAGCTGGGGTCTGAGCGGCGGCCGCATGGTACAGACCTTCGACACGGACTGCGCCCGCATCGGCGTGCTGATCTGCTACGACGTCGAGTTCCCCGAGCTGTCGCGCATCATGGCCGACCAGGGCATGCAGATCCTCTTCGTGCCGTTCCTCACCGACACGCAGAACGGATACTCGCGCGTGAGGGTCTGCGCACAGGCCCGGGCCATCGAGAACGAGTGTTTCGTGGCCATTGCCGGCAGCGTCGGCAACCTTCCCCGCGTGCACAACATGGACATCCAGTATGCGCAGTCGGGTGTCTTCACGCCGTGCGACTTCGCCTTCCCGACGGACGGCAAGCGCGCCGAGGCGACCCCCAACACGGAGATGATCCTCATCTCGGACGTCGATCTGGACCTGCTCAACGAGCTGCACACCTACGGCAGCGTGCGCAACCTGCGCGACCGCCGGCACGACCTCTACGAACTGCGGCTCAAGAAGTAGGCGCCGCGGCGACGCCCCGCAGCGGCCGGCCGCATGCAAAAAACCCTTCCGGGATCCCGGAAGGGTTTTTCACACACAAACATTAACAATACAAACAATGCAATGGCGAAATACTGTCTTCATTGTTCTGGTGCAAAGGTCGCGCGAAAATGCGGACCGCGCAATCGCAAAAAATAGGTATTTCGCCCGCAGCCCGGAGGCAGAGTCCGCACAGGCCCCGCATCCGGCGGCAGGAAAAGCTCCCGAAAGGGGCAATCGGTGCGACCGGCCGGAGAATTCTCCGCAAGGTCGGAAATCGCTGGCCTGCAACTTTTTTATTTTGAAATTAGAAATAATGCACTATCTTTGCATGCGAATTCCGAAGAGCCGGGCGACCGTCCGGACCTGAAATCACAACACACAATACGAACTTCACAGAATATGCAAGACCTGAATGCGCTGAAAGGAAAGAGCCTGGCCGAATTGCGCGAAATCGCGAAGGTGCTCGGCATCGGCGACGTCATGCTCAAAAAGCGCGAACTGATGGAAAAGATCGCGGAAGCCGCCGCTGCGGAGGCCCCCGCATCCGATAATACCCCCGCACAGGAGCCCGTTTCGGCAGAGGCTGCCCCCGCAGC
>FR892009.1:0-11591 GCA_000434235.1 Alistipes sp. CAG:268
TCGGGCCGGTCGGCGACGGCTACGCCGATGCCTCCGTATTCGTGGTCGTTCTGGATGTCGTTGCCGCTGAAGAAGAGGTAGTACCGTCCGTCATGCCGCAGGATGGCCGGGGCCCAGAGGGCATACTTCACCCACGGTACCGCCTCGGTCGTGAGCACCTTCGGATGCTTGGTCCAGTTCACGAGGTCCTTCGACGAGAAGGCGTCCAGATAGGTCTGGATGTTGTAGTGCTGGTGTATTGCCGAACTTTTGTGCGTGGGCCGTTCGGGAAGTTTCTCGCCCGGGGCGGCATAATAGTCCGAGAGCGTGGGGAAGATCCAGTACTCGTCGTCGAAGACCACACCTTCCGGATCGGCATACCATCCGGCGAAGACGGGATTTTCGGATCGGGTCCGCTGGGCGGTCCGCACCGGGCCGCAGGCTGCGGTCAGCAGCAGGGCCCCCGATGCGGCCATGAAGGGAATCATCAGTGTTTTCATATCGTTGTGGGTTTTCAGTGTGCTACGGGAATGCGCAGGATGGTGAGCGACCGGGGCGGGCACGTGACCGGGAACTCTCCGGCCGGGACGGGCAGTTCCGACTCTTCCCCCGCGATCCTTTCGGGCGCGTCGAACGAGTTCTCGTCGGTGAACGCCTCCGACGTCAGCGTGATGCGGCGGGCCGTGGGGGCTGCGGCCCGTCCGCCTTCGAGCGCAAGCGATGTCTGCCAGGGTTCGGTCCGGGCATTGACCAGTTTGACGACCAGTTCATCCGTTTCGCGGTCGAGTCCGACGGCCGCATAGTGCCTGTTCACGATCCGGTGGTCGTAGGCGTATTTCAATTCGCCGTC
This sequence comes from Alistipes sp. CAG:268, assembly GCA_000434235.1. Taxonomy (GTDB): domain Bacteria; phylum Bacteroidota; class Bacteroidia; order Bacteroidales; family Rikenellaceae; genus Alistipes; species Alistipes avistercoris. The sequence goes on from FR892009.1 coordinate 830, forward strand.
GAGGAAGCATTTCCACCGGCTGCCCCGGATCTCGATCCGGACATCGTACCAGTGGTTTGCTTCGACGGGCTCCTGGTTTCGGTAATCGAAGAGCGATACGGAGCCGTTGTCGCCGATCTCGCGGAAGAGCACCGATTCGTTGGTGTGGCTGCCCATGTCGGCCATGAAGTAGTGCCGTTCATCGCGGAATCCGAACACGACGCGGAATCCCTCCGTGCCGGACAGTTTCCTGGCCTTGAGCGAGATCGTGCAGTCGCCGGCCTGCAGACCGCGCAGCACGAGCAGCGCATCACCCGATGCCGCGGGCTGGGTCAGCGTGCCCTCTTCCGCCCTCCACGTTCCGCGAATCTGCTCCCAGCGGTCGTCGAGGTCGCTCCAGTCGGTTTCGTAGAGCGTGCGGCCGCGGCTCGTGACCTTCAACTCCCGGAACTGGACCGCCGTGTTCCCGGTGCTCAATCCGATGCACCCTTCCGGAGCCAGCGGTTCGCTCTCCTTTTCTCCGGTGATACGGAAGGGGATGTTCACGTCGGGACGGTTTTCCGAGAAGAGTTTCATGACGTGGTAGTTCGACCGACCGTAAGACTGGGCGTTGTCGAGCACGATCAGATGGTTTGTCCCGTAGTGAGCATTGGCGATCAGCGGAGCGTAGGAGACCAGCTGCACCTTGTCCGAGTTGCGCTCCACGCCGGTCAGATAGGCAGCCTCGGCCAGCGAAGCGTAGAGGTCGGCGCGCCCGACCGCGGCGTATTCGCCGACATAGACCTTGTAGGGCGTTCGTCGCGAAAGTTTGTCGTAGACCCTGGCGTTGTTGTAGAACCAGTCCGGGGTCTCGTAGTAGTGAGGGTCGATCATCTCCACCTGATCCAGACGGTCGATGTCCTTGCTGAACATCAGTGCGGAGATCACCGTCAGCTGCGGGTAGCGCTCCTTGATCGCCTTGTGGAACCGGTTGTAGTTGGCGGCATAGCGTGCGAATACGTTCTCGTTGCCGACTTCGACATACTTCAGCGGGAAAGGTTCGGGATGCCCGTTTTTCGCCCGCTCGGCTCCCCACCGCGTAGTCCGGGCATCGCCCAGTGCATACTCTATGGCATCCAGCGCCTCCTGGATCAATTCGTCCAATGCTTCGCCCTGGACGTAATCCCCGTTGCGGAACAGGCAGGACATGCCCGCATTGCAGACAAACATGCCGTCGGCCCCGATGTCCTCGCAGAACTGCAGGAATTCGTGGTATCCGAATCCGTAGGAGCTGCGGTATCCCCACAGGTTGTACTCTCCGGGGCGTTTCACCGGTTCGCCGATGGTCTGTTTCCAGCGCACCCGGTTCTCGAGCGTGAGCCCTTCCACGATGCATCCGCCCGGCCAGCGGACAAATGCGGGGCGGAGCTCCTCGATGAGCGTGGCCACATCCTTGCGCAGTCCGTTGCGCCGGCCCTTGTAGGTCTCCCGGGGAAACAGGGAGACGTAATCGAGCCAGATGTTCCCTTCGTTCGGAAAGACCAGATGGAATTCGTTCCGTCTTCCGTCGGCCGATGCCGGGAGTGTCGCCGTGTAGCGCCGCCATGTCCCGTCGGCCGTGACGGGGATTGCGCAGGCAGCAACCTGGCTTCCGTCCTCAGCGACGATCTCGGCCCGGCAGCGCGTCGTGCCTTCGGCCCGGAGGTAGAACTCGAGGTCGTATTGTTTCCCGGCTTCGGTTGCGATTCCCCAGTATCCGCCGTTCACGACGTGCACCTCGCTGCGTGCGGCCTCCAGCTCCACGTGGAGGGCATGCGGCGTCGCGTCGTTGAGCGGATAACGGTCCGTTACGGAGGATGCCGCCTGCGAACCGTCGGCGTATTGCACCCTCCATCCGGTCATCTCCAGGTCGGGGCTCCACCGGATGCGGAAGCGGTTGATCGAGTCGTTCGAGTAGCAGCGCAGGTGCGGGGCCGCGGCGTAGCCTTCGTCGTCGAGCGTGCAGCCCGACGGGAGCACTCCTTCCTCGAACCCCCGGTTGCGTATCATCTCGGCATACAGTCCGCCGTCTCCCGATCCGGTGATCTCCTCGAAGAATACTCCGTAGAGCGAGGCGGGAATCTCCGCCCCGCGTTTGCCGAGGTCGATTTCGATCCGACTTTTCGCGTGGGCCACTCCCGGGACGATGGCTGCGGCCAGCAGGCAGATGCCGGCGAGCATTTTTTTCATGGTTCGGTTATTCATCTCTCTTGTTTGTTGGAACGTATATCAGCGTATCTCGTTGTATGGGCGGTGTGACGGGTCGCTTCCGAATGCGCGGTTGGGTGTGGGCCCCATGACGAAGTGCAGTGAACCGCCGCGTACGATCTCCCCGTACGGGATGTAGGAGAAGGGCCACGGCCTGCCGTTGAGCTCCGCCTGCTGGATGTAGATGTTCTCCCGGGAGTTGTTCTCGGTCGTGATGACGAATCTGCGGCCTCCGGGCAGGTTCAGGGTCACCCGTTCGAAGATCGGACTGCCGAACGAATAGACGCCGCACGAGGGATTCACCTGATAGAACCCGAGCGCCGAGAGAATATGCCATGCCGACATCTGTCCGCAGTCCTCGTTTCCGATGATGCCGTCCGTGCGGTCCGTGTAGAAATGCTCCTGGACGTAGCGCACCTTTTCGGCCGTTTTCCACTGCTGTCCGGCGTAGTTGTAGAGGTAGATGATGTGGTGTGACGGTTCGTTGCCGTGGGCATACTGACCGATCAGTCCCGTGATGTCGGCCGATGCCTGCGGCCCCATGTCGCCGCTGACCGTGAAGAGCGAATCGAGTTTCCCGGCGAATGCCCGGTCGCCGCCCATGGCCTCGATCAGTCCGTAGGGGTCCTGCGGGGTGAAGAAGGTGTATTGCCATCCGGTTCCTTCGGCGAAATATCCCGTACCGCCGTGCACCGACTGGAACGGGTCGTAGGGCGTCAGCCATGTCCCGTCCTCGAATTTCGGGCGGATGAATCGGATCTGCGGATCGAAGTAGTGCCGCCAGTAGCGGGCCCGTTCGGAGAAGACCCGCTCCGTTTCGCGGTCGCCCGTCTTGCGGGCCATGGCCGCAATCCCCCAGTCGCCCACGGCGTATTCCATCGCTTTCGATGTCGCTTCGAATACCTTGTCCGCCGGGATATATTCCCGGTCGAGCAGGTATCCGATCCCGTCCTGCCTGCGCAGCGTGGCCGACTGCACGGCGCATTCCAGCGCCCGGCGGGCGTCGATTCCCCGGATGCCTTTCACGACGGCGTCACTGACGATCGGCACGGCTCCGTAACCGGGCATCTGGTTGGTTTCGCCGCCGAGCAGGGGCCATATGGGCAGTTTCCCCTGCTGGTCGCAGATCGAAAGCATCGAGTGGACCATGTCGCCCACGCGGTCGCTCTGTATGATGGTGAACCACGGATGCAGGGCCCGGTAGGTGTCCCAGCACGAGAAGGTCGAGTAGTTGGTCCGGTCCGATTTCCAGATCCGGTTGTCGTGCCCGCGAAACTCCCCGTTCACGTCGCAGTAGGTCGTCGGGGCGATCATCGTGTGGTACATGGCCGTGTAGAAGATGCGCTTCGCCCGTTCGTCGCCGGAGACGACCTCCACGCGCCCCAGCTCCTTCTCCCAGGCAGCCCGGGCCTGCTCGGCTACCTGCTCGAAGTTCCAGTGGGGAATCTCCCGGCGGAGGTTCTCGAGGGCGTTCTCCTCGCTGACCGATGAGATGGCGACCTTGATGCAGAGCCGGTCGATCGGTTCTCCGAAGCTGACGACACCCTTCACGCCGATCCCTTCGAGCTCGTTGCGTCCGGCCGGTTCGTCGTTTTCGAAGACGAGCAGTTCGGCGATCGGCCGGTCGCTTTTCAGGGCGAAATAGATCCGGTGCTCCGGCGCCCATCCCTTGACGATGCGGTATCCGACGAGTGTGTGCGCATCGAGCCGCCGCAGCGCCGAGGCGACCGACTGGAAGCCGTTGCCTTCATACAGATTGACGAGCAGCCGGGCCGTCTCTCCGGCCGGGAACCTGTAGCGGTGGAATGCCGTGCGGCAGGCGGCGGTCAGTTCCACACCGATCCCGTTGTCGAGCGTCAGGGCGTATCGGTAGGGCGTCACCTCCTCGTTTTCGTGCCGGTAGTGTGCGGCGCAGCTGCCCGATATGTCCTCCTGTTCGCCGCGGCGGGTGCGTACCTCCCCGGTGAAGGGCATGATCTGGATGTCGCCCAGGTCCGTGCATCCCGTTCCGCTCAGGTGCGTGTGCGAGAATCCGATGACGACGTCGTCCGAGTCGTGGTATCCGGAGCACCAGTCCCACCCCTTGAAGATGTTCTGCGGTCCGACCTGGACGGCCCCGAACGGGACGCTGGCCCCGACGAATACGTGTCCGTGGCCGCCCGATCCGATTCGGGGATCCACATATTGCAGCCAGTTTCCCTCCCGGGCCGAACCCTGTCCGGCAAGTACGGCGGCGGACAGCAGTAAAAGGATCTGTTTTTTCATTGGGTCGTAATTTTTCGGTTGTCGGCCGTGGGCCGTTCCCGGTTGTTGTTCATGCGCTCTCCGGATGTCGGGCGGAACGGCCGGTACGGCCGCCTCTGACCGTGCCCGACGCGGCGGGACGGCACGCCGTGCCGGCCGCGGCCGGCCGTCCCACCCCTTCCGGATGTTATTTTTGGACCTTGATCCTCAATACGGTGAACGACCACGGGTCGAACGTGTACGTGAACCGGTCGGAGAATCCCTTGTATACCCGCTCTTCGGGTACAACCTTTTCGGGGTTGTCGAGCGAATTCTCGTCCGAGGGGTCGCCCGACGTGAGGACGATGGCCTTGCCGGTCCGCCCGACGGATTCCGCGCCGGCCAGTTCGATCCTGGCCGTGAAGGGCTTCTCCGTGGCATTGACGAACTTGATGACCTCCTCACCGGTCGTCTCGTCGTATCCGGAGACGACATACTGCCTGCTCTGTTCGATCCGGGCTTCGAGCATCCGTTTCCCGTCGAGGCTGTAGGTGAAGCTGTCTCCGTGTATGTCGATGCGTATGTCATACCAGCGTCCGGTCTCTACCTGCTGCGCGATGTTGTTGGGGATTTGCGGCATGTCCGTCCCGACCATGTGCTGGAACGCCGTGGTCTGGTTGCTCCAGCCTCCGATGTTGAGCACGTATCCCGTCTCTCCCTGCATGCCGAAGTAGAGGATAAAACCCTCGTCTCCGCTCTTTTTCCGGGCCTTCACCGATATCGAACAGTCGGAGAACTCCTCCGGCGAATCCCAGATGCTCCAACGCATCACCCCGGGGCCTTCCTGGCTCAGGGTGCCGTCTGCTGCGGACCATGTGCCCCCTTTCGGAGTCCAGCCGCGCTCCATGTCGGCCTCGATGACCCGGCCGTCGGGCAGCGTGACCTTCAGCTCCCTGTATTCATTGTCCGTGTTCCATCCGCCCAGTCCGATGCGGCCGCTTACCTGCACGCCGTTTCGGGGCTGTTCGAATTCGGTCGCCGTGTTGTAGTCCGGACGGTTCTCGGCATACATCTTCTGGACATGGTATGACGAACGTCCCATGACGCGGTGCGAATCGAAGCAGATCAGGTTCGTCGGCCATACCCGGTCGTTCACGTTTTCGAGCAGCGGGGCATACGACGCCATCTTCACCAGATCCGAATTGCGCTCCATGCCGGACAGGAAGGCCGCTTCGGCCAACGCTCCCAGCAGGTTGCCTCCTCCGACCTGTTGATTGACCGCATACTCTCCCACATAGACGGCATAGCCGCCTCTTTCCTGCTGGTCGAAAAGACGACTCGAAGATAGGAAAAATTCCGGTGCCACGTACCAGTGGGGGTCGATCATGTCCACCCGCTCGTGCCGGTGCTGCCCGCCCAGACCGAGAGTCGAGATGAGGGTCAGACGGGGATATTTCGCCTTGATGGCCCTGTAGAACCGGTCGTACCTCTTCTCGTAGACCGGTCCCCAGTTTTCGTTTCCGATCTCGACGTATTGCAGCGGGAACGGTTCGGGATGGCCGTTCTCGACCCGTTTGCGGCTCCATTCGGTCGTTCCGTCGCCCAATGCATAGTCGATGGCATCGAGCGCATCCTGGATGAATGCATCGAGATCCTCCTCCCTGCAGGCATCCCCTACACGGCCCTGACAGCCTATTCCCGCATTGCAGACGAACATGCCGGCGGCTCCGATGTCTTCGCAGAACTGCAGGAATTCGTGGTACCCGAATCCCATTGTTGCCCTGTATCCCCACGTGTCGTAGATTCCCGGACGGTTCTTGGGGTCGCCGATCGTCTTTTTCCATTCGATGCGGTTCGAAAGGTCGATGCCTTCCACGATGCAGCCGCCCGGCCAGCGGACGAAGGCCGGATGCAGGGCCTCGAGCGTTTGCGCGATGTCGTTCCGAAGTCCGTTGATCCGGTTGCGGAACGTTTCGGGGAAGAGCGATACATAGTCCAGCAGCAGCGTCCCCGTGCCTTCGAGTTCGATGACGAACCGGGCGTGCGGATCGCTGCCCGTGGCGGTCAGCTGTCCGGTGTATTCGCACCATGTCCTGTCCGGGTCGATCGCCAGCGGCCGGTTGCAGAGCTCCGTGCCGTCTTCGGCTACGAGCTTGAGTATGGCGCGTCCCTCGAACCGGTTTCCGTTCGAGGTGTTCATCCTCAGGTAATATCCCTTCCCCTTTTCGATGTTCATTCCCCAGAATCCGCAGTTCGACAGGGCGATACGTCCCTTTTCCGGAAGCGTTACCTTAAGAGCCGTCGGACTCGCTTCGTTGAGCGGGTATTCGCGGGTCAGTTCGGCCGATGCCCCCGATCCCTCGAGCTGTTCGAACCTCCAGGCCGGAATCGGGTCCGGGTTCCAGCGGAACGACAGGTCGGGATGGGGACGTGCCCCCGTCAGGTGGTTCGTCCGGTCGGCCGGCGGAAAGATCCGGTCCCCTTTTACGGTGTACCCTTCCGGGACGGACGAGTCCTCGAATCCGCGGTTCTGGATCAGTTCGGCATAGAGTCCTCCGTCTCCCGCGTGGTTGATCTCCTCGAAGAAGATGCCGTACATCGAAGTCGGGATGTCGGCTCCGCGCCGGGCCAGGTCGATGCGGATCGTGGCCTCGGGCTCCTCCTCGGGAGTGCAGCCTCCCGATACGAGCAGCAGGGCGGTCAGTGAGGTGAGCAGTTGTTTCATGGTTGTATGTTTTTCGATGGGTTATTTTTCGATGGGACGGTGTTGCGGGTCCGATCCGAAGTCCGAGGGCATCGGTCCCATTTTCAACCGCAGCGTGCCGCCGCGCAGCAGGTCGGCATGACGGATGTACGAGTATGGATAGGGGCGTCCGTCGAGTTCGGCCGACTGGATGTAGATGTTCTCCTCCGAATTGTTCTCGGCGATGACCGTGAAGCGTTTGCCTCCGTGCGTGCGCAGGGTGACCCGGTCGAATGCGGGGCTTCCCAGTACGTAGATTCCCAGTGCCGGGTTCACCGGATAGAATCCCATGGCCGAGAGCACGTACCACGACGACATCTGCCCGCAGTCCTCGTTGCCGGCCAGCCCGTCCGGCCGGTCCGTGTACATCTCGCCGAGGATGCGGCGGACCAGCCGCGCGGTTTTCCATTGCTGGCCGACATACGGGTATAGATAGACGGTGTGGTGGCCCGGTTCGTTGCCGTGGGCATACTGCCCGATCAGCCCCGAGATGTCGCCCGACGCCTGCTCGCCCATGTCCCCTTCGATCGTAAAGAGCGAGTCGAGTTTGGCGGCGAAGGCCTCCTCGCTTCCGAAGAGCGACACCAGCCCCTGCACGTCGTGCGGCACGAGCCAGGTGTACTGCCATCCGGTACCTTCGCAGTAGTCGTCGTTGCGGTGGGTCGAGCGGAAGGGATCGAACGGTTCGCGGAACGATCCGTCGGCATTGCGGCCGCGGAAGAACCGTGTTTTCGGGTCCCAGTAGTTTCTGTAGAACCGGGCCCTCCTCCCGAACTCCCGCGCGAGCTCCCCGTCGCCCGCCTTGCGGGCCGCCAGGGCGATGCATCCGTCGGCGAGGGCGTATTCGAGCCCCTTGGCCACCGATTCGCCCTCCTTGTCCGCCGGGATGTAATCCTGCCGGCGGAGCCAGCCCAGCCCCTTGTAGTCGCTCGTCATCGACTCCTTCATGGCCCGGAGCGCCCGCCGGCTGTCGATTCCGGGAATCCCCTTCATCAGGGCGTCGGCAATGACGGGCACGGACTGTATTCCGATCATCTCCCGGGTGTCCGATCCGTAGAGATGCCACACGGGCAGCATCCCCTGCTCGTCGTGGATGTCTAGCATCGTCAGTACCATGTCGGGGACGCGCTCGGCCTGCAGCAGGGTGTAGAGCGGGTGTGCGGCCCGATAGGTGTCCCACAGCGAAAAAACGGTGTAGGTTTCGTGCCCCGGGTCCTCATGCACCATCCCGTCGGCACCCCGGTAGCGGCCGTCGCAGTCGTTGAAGAGAGCGGGTTGCAGGAATGCGTGATAGAGTCCCGTGTAGAAGATTCTCCGCGTCCGGTCGTCGGCGCCTTCGACAGTGACCTTGTCCAATTCGCGCTCCCACTTTCGGGCTGTGCGGCGGACGGTCTCTTCGAAATCCCATCCCGGGAGTTCGCTCTCGATGTTCCGGTCGGCCCCCGACATGCTGACCGGGGAGATTCCGACTTTTACCGATACGGACCGCGTGTCGTCGGGAAGACGCACGATCCCCTTGATATTGACTCCCCGTTCGACGCTGCTTCCTTCCACCGGACGGTCGTCCCTGTAGATATCCAGTTTCACCGGGATGGAGAAGCGGGCGGAGAAGTAGATGCGTTGTCGTTTGGACCATCCGGTCGAATAGCGGTAGCCCCGGATCGTGCGGTCGTCCTCCTGTTCCAGAAAGGTCTCCGTGGCCCGGTCGTCGCCGTTGCCGTCGAACAGGTTGATGACGATCTGCCGGCTTCCCGGCGTTTCGGGAAATCCGTAGCGGTGGAATCCGACCCGCTCGGTGGCTGTCAGTTCCGCTTCGATGCCGTAGTCGTCCAGATGGAGCCGGTAGTATGCCGGGGTCGCCGTCTCGCGCTGGTGCGAATAGCGGGAGGCGTAGCCGCTGTCCGGATCCTCCTGCGACCCGGGGCATACCTGCGGCGTTCCGGTCGTGGGCATGAAGATCAGGTCGCCCGTGTCGCTGCAGCCCGTGCCGTTGAGGTGCAGGTGCGCGAATCCGATGCAGATCGAGTCGGAGGCGTGGTATCCCGAACACCAGTCCCATCCCTTGTTGAAGTTTCCGGGGCCGAGCTGCACGGCTCCGAACGGGGCGGCCACGCCCATGAAGGTGTGGCCGTGCCCGGCCGTACCGATTCGGGTATCGACCCATTGCAGTATGCCTTTGCGGCTGATTTGTGCCGGTTTCGGGTCATTCTCCGCCGTTGCCTGGACGGCTGTCAGCAGCAGCGGCAGGAGGACGGTTGCGGTTTTGAACATATGCGGTCAGTTTTTGGTCTCCCGGTTTTTCCAGGGAATGTGTTCGGGATGCTGCTTGTAGTATGCGCGGGCCGTGGCGACGTTGTCCTTGGGCAGCAGGAAGACAAAGCGTCCCGGGAAATCCCGTTCCAGCCGTTCCGCCTCGCGTTTGAGCCGGGCGATGCCGTGGTAGCCGTATGTGGCGGCGGTGGGGTAGACGTTCAGGAAATGGGGGCGTGACGGGTCCAGCTTCGCCTGCCGGGCGGCGAGGTTGTTGTACAGGTCGCCCTCGGCGACCAGATGGTCCCCCTGGTTCATGATGACCACCCCTTCGTGGCAGTCGAGCACCACGTCGTCGTCCCCGTTGAAGATACCCTCGAGACCGGCTGTCTCGACATAGCGGTAGAAACGGTCGGTGCCGTAGGAGCAGTGCCAGAAACATCCGGTGCGGAAGCCGGCCGATTCCAGCCACGCCCGGTTCTTTTCCAGCCACTGTCCGTATCCCTGCTCGCTGTAGTCGCGTCCGTAGATGAACTGGTAGCCCGACGGCCCGGCCAGCAGCTCGTCGTTGTCGCTCATGTGTCTGTAGTACCACTCCATCAGGAACGGGTTCAGCTCCTGCAGCCCGGCGCAGAGCGTCGTGCCTACGGGAAACTCTCCGCGGTCCCTGTCATCGGTCCAGATGGCGTACAGGGCGTTCTGGTCGAACTGCACGTTGTCGCCGTCGCTGAAGACGACGCTCACGTAGATTTTGCCCTTCTCGGCCCTGACGGCGCGGCCGGGGCGCTGTCTGAACGACTTGTTCGGGTAGCTGCACCAGAACGATGCGTTGGCATAGTAGTCGCTCACCACATAGCCGATGTGGTACCGGTTGGTGACGTAGAGCAGGTCGTCGCCGCTTTTGGCATAACCCATGACGATCGCACCCGGTTCGAAACGGCCGTTCCGGCAGATCTCCTCGATTATGCCCCGCTCTTGCGGGTCGGCATCATCGAGCCAGAACGCGAAACCGCGCGAGGCCACGGCATAGTCGTAGAGCGTCCACGGATTCCCCTGCCAGTCGCTGCGCAGACCCAGCGAAAAGAGGATGTTCGGATGGCATTGGGGCTGGAGCGTCTGCCGGGCCCATGCATAAGCCTCCTGCTTGGAGGCCCAGCGGCCGTAGAGCCGCTCCACATGCCCCTTCCACGGGGTTTCGGAAGTCAGCCGGGCATAGAGTTCCTCGGTGAGGGGCAGGCCCTTGTGCTGTGCGGCCAGCATGACGGCCATGTTCCACGACCAATCCTCCTCGGGACTCCAGATGTAGATGTTCCGCACCCGTCCGGCATAGGCCCGGAAGAG
>FR892009.1:11634-21986 GCA_000434235.1 Alistipes sp. CAG:268
AGCCCGGGATCCTCGCCTTCGCCGAGCGGAAGCAGGTCGAACGGCCGCTTCGTGTCGTCGAGCTGGCGTACGTGGTGGTCGGCCAGGTAGAGATAGCATTGGGCCGTATCCTGGTTCACGAGCCCCTGAAAGGCCGTGGCGATCATGCGGGCCGGTCCCCGGTCCTTGCGGATGTCGGCCACGGTGATGCGCCCGCGATGCATTCGGGTTTTGTAGAACTGGCCCGATTGGGGCCCGGCCGCCCATGCGCACTGAAGAGCGAGCAGGGGAAGGCACAGCAGGATGAACGGCACTCTTTTCATGGCGGGGCGTTTCATTGTCGGTGCGTGTTTTTCAGTTTCAGCCGCAGAACGGTCATGGATTGCGGGCGGAACGTGACCTCCATCTGCGGCGATACGTGGTTGAAAACCTCCTCCACGGGCACGATCCGGTTGCGCTCCTCGAAGGTGTTCTCGTCGAATTTCGAATCGGCCCACAGGCAGATCCGTTTGCCCAGCGGTTCGAACTCGGCGTTGCGGAAGTCGAACTTCACCGGCATCGGGACATCTTCGGCATTGATCACCTTCACAATCACCTCGCCGTTTTTACGGTCGAGCCCCGCAAGGGCGTATTGCCGCTGGACGTAGCTGTTGTCGTATACGAGGGCCTTGACTCCGTCGATCCAGCATTCGAACGTCTCCTGGTTGCGGATCACGAGCTTGACGTGATAGGTTCGTCCTGTTTCGATCGGCTGGGTCGGCCGTTCGGTGTTCAGCACGAACGCATTGTGATTCGATACCGACTGGAAGATCGTCCAGGCGTTGCCGAAACTGCCGAGCGTCATCTGGTAGCAGTCGGCCGTGTTGTCGCTGTTCCGGTTGCCGAAATGGAGGACGAATCCCTCCTTGCCCCCGAGTTTTGTGGCGTCGAACTCCACCGATACGAGTGCGGCCTTGCGGGCGTCGAACTGCCGCCCCTGCAGCAGGATGGAACTCGTTGCCGAGGGGTTGGGCTGGACGAGTTTGCCGCCTTCGACCTTCCAGTCGGGCGATGTGGCGAACCATTCGCCCGGATTCCCGGCGATGTCCGATGCGTAGACCTCCTCGCCGTCCACCGTGACCCGGATGTCGGAGAATTCGGCTGCGGTCTGATAGGTGCCCAGTCCGATGCCGCCCCGCGGGGTGGTCTTGTCGGGGAGAATGCCCAGGGTGGTCTCCGTAGCCAGATTGACATCGGGACGGTTGTCCGTGAACATCCGCTCGACCCAGTACGACGAACGTCCGATCACGTCGTCGTTGCGCACCAGGATGAGGTTTACGCCCATCCGGCACTTGGTGTTTTCCATCAGGGGGGCATACGAACACATCGTGACCAGGTCCGAATTGCGCTCCATGCCCATGATGAATGCACCTTCGCTCAGGGCCCCCTCCATGTTGCCGGCGCCCACACCCATGTTGCAGGCGTACTCTCCGACGTAGGTCTTGTGCCCCTCCTCGCGGGGGAAGCGGTCGAAATAGTCCGTGTTGGAGTAGAACCAGCTCGGGAAGTTGTAGAAGTGCGGGTCGTTCATGTCGTATCCGTCGATCCATCCCAGCTGCTCGCTCATCGGCAGGCACGTGATGATGGTGATGTCGGGATAGGCTTCGCGGATCCGCTTGTAGAAACGGTTGTAGTACTTGGCGTACATGGCGCTGTGGTTTTCGTTCCCGACCTCGATGTAGTCCAGTGTGAACGGTTCGGGATGGCCGTTCCGGGCCCGTTCGGCGCCCCAGCGGGTCGTCTCGGCGTCGCCCGTGGCATATTCGATCGCATCCAGCGCATCCTGTATCAGGCCTTCGACCTGGTCGTCGTCGTAGAAGTCGCCGTTGCGCCCGTCGCAGGACAAGCCGGCGTTGCAGACGAACATGGCCTTGCAGCCGATGTCCTCGCAGTATTGCAGGAATTCGTGGTATCCGAATCCGTTGGTGGAGTGGTAGCCCCAGAGGTTGTATTCGCCCTTGCGCAGCTCCGGTTTCCCGATCGTGTTCTTCCAGTTCACGCGGTTCTCCATCGTGAGCCCCTCGACGATGCACCCGCCGGGCCAGCGCATGAATGCCGGCTTGAGGTCAGCCACGAACTGCGCGACGTCGCGGCGCAGTCCGTTGGGGCGGTTGTGGAATGTGTGGCGGGGGAAGAGCGACACGTAGTCGATCTCCAGCGAGCCCTCCGAATCGAACCGCAGGGCGAACCGTCCGTCGTTCACCGTCCGTGAGGGCTTCAACTCCCCTTCGAAATAGCTCCACGCTCCGTTGTCTTTCAGGGCAAACCGCTTTGCGGCCAGCACTTCGCCGTCGGCTGCGAGGATTTCCGCCGTCACGCTTCCCCGGTATCCGTCCGCGGCCCTGACGTAGAAGCGCAGGTCGTATTTCTCGCCCGCCTCGACGGCCAGGCCGTAGAAACCGCTGTTTACGAGGCGGAACGGATCCCGGCAGGCGTCGATCGAAAGATACATGGCCTTCGAGTCCTCGACCTGCAGGTGGTCCGTATCGTCGATGCGGACCGAATACGAGGCTCCGTCCGCCGCTTCGATCGTCCATCCCGGATGGGTGTCTTCGATGTCCCAGGGAATGCTCCAGCTGCGCATCTGTTCGGGCGACGAGTAGACCGCCCGGTACGGGGCATAGACCCTCTTGTCTTCCGGGTTGTAGGTGCAGCCCGACGGCAGGTTCTTCTCCTCGAACCCCCGGTTGAAGATCAGTTCCGCGTACATGCCCCCGTCGGCCGAACGGTTGATGTCCTCGAAGAAGATGCCGTACATCGTCGGGGCGATCTCCGCCTCCTCCCGGGCCACGTCTACCGTGATCCGGGCCTGTGGAATGTTTTGGCCCGATGCCGCCGATACGATTCCGGCGGCACCGAGCATCAGAAGTGTATGGATGTTTCGCTTCATGGGATCATTTGCAGTATTTTTTCAACAGATCGATCTCCGACGGGTCGTAGGGTGTAAAATCGCCCCGGAAGATATCGTGCTGCCACGGCCCCGTGTATTCGCCGTGCTCGGGACGGTGCCCCCACGGAAGATCCGTCTGGGTCTTGCCGTTCACCAACCCCCAGAGCATGCAGCCTACCCCCTCCTCAGCGAAGACGGGAAGCACGGAGGCGATGGTCGATCCAGTGGGGCGGTTCATCCATTCGGTGCAGATCACCGGACGGTTCTCCGCCTTCAGCTGGCGGCACATCTCCCGGGTGTATGCGGCATCGGAGTAGCAGTGGAAGCTGACGATGTCCGAATTGTCGATCGAGAATCTCCGGAGCTCTTCGTCTCCGCTCCACACGCCGATCGTCACCGGTTGCGAGATCTCGACCTCGCGGGCCCATTTCACGACCTTGTGCAGCAGCGGCATCGAGCGGAAGGCGAGACCTCCGTTCGTCGGCTCGTTGTAGAGATCCCATGCCAGGATGCGGTCGTCGTCGGCAAATCGGGTCAGCACCTCCTTCACGTAGGTTTCGAGCAGCGGATGCGTCCTTTCGTCGATGACCATCGTGTGCCCGGGCGACGGCGACCAGGCCCAGGCGTACCATCCTTCGAGCGGCTCGGGCTGGATGCCGGTCTGCGGGTCGGTGCTGGCTCCGAATGCGCAGTCGTCGAAGAAGATGGGCATCGCTTTGATGTGGTGCTTGTCGCAAATCTCGAGGAATTTGTCGAGCGCCCTGATGAAATGTTTCGGGTTCTCGGCATAGACTGCATACTGCATCACGACGCGGGCGCAGTTCAGTCCGACCTCTTCGGCCAGGGCGAGTTCACGGTCCATCACCTCGGGCGAGAAACTCGTGCGGTCCCACATGGCCGTGTAGTTGATCGCGTTGGCCGGAATGTAGTTGAAGCCGCAGAACCACGGATTCACGGCGGCCCACTCCCGGGCCTCCTTTTCGGTCCATCGTTCGGATGCTCCGGCCTGGGAACAGAGTGCCGAGGCAAACAGTGCGGCGGTCAGCAGAAGGGTGGTTTTCTTCATCATGGGAGTATGTTTTAAAAGGTTAAGGTTGCGTTGTAGTCGGTTACTGCCCGGTAGAAGGCCTCGATGTTGGCTGCCGGAACGGCCGGGGGAACGTCACACCCCGACGAGATGACGTAGTTGGGGTAGCGGCGTGTGGCTTCGAGCAGATCGCGGGTCGCCCGGTAGACCTCTTCGGGAGATGCCCCCTTGAAGATCCCCACCGGATCGAGGTTGCCCATCACCAGCGCCTCGCCGGGACATGCGTCCAGCGCCGCGACCATGTCGGCCTGGTTGCCGAAGTGGTATCCGGCGGCACCCGTTCCGACCATGGCCTCCGTACAGTGGCCTGTATCTCCGCAGTTGTGGAGGATAATGAGAAACCGGTCGTCCTGCACGCTCTCCACGATGCGGCGGATGTAGGGCGTGGCATAGCGGAGGCAATCGTCGTTCGAGATCAGTCCCGCGGCCGGCTCGGCCATGATGACCCCCTGTGCTCCCGTATCGCGGAGTGCGCGGCAGTAGGTTTCGATGAATTGCGTGCATTTTTCGAGCAGGCGGCAGACAGCGTCGGGGGCGGTGAACAGCGCCATCATCAGTTCGCTCATCCCGAACAGTCGTCCGGCCAGCGAGAACGGTCCGATGCATCCTGCCAGAAGCGGCTTGTCTCCGATTGCCCGGGCCACCGTGCGGTTGGCTTCGAGGTACTGGGGGATGCGGGCCGCGTCGATTCCGGGCACGGGCAGCGCGTCGATGCCGGCCGGATCGTGCACCGGCGGTTCGATGACGCTCGGAACCTCGTGTTCGGGGAAAACGATGCGTGCGCCGAATGCTTCGGCCTCGACCGTCAGGTCCATGATGACCGTGCAGGCATCGGCCGGATAGCGGGCGTCGAGAGCAAGGATCGCCCGTGCATGGGTCTTGCCGTCGGTGACGGCCTGCCGTACCGTGGCGCCGCACAGCTCGATTCCCGGGTGGGTCATGATGGGAATGGCCCGGCGCCGGGGTGAGGCGATCGTAAGGGCTTTCCAGCCGGTTGTGTCTATGTTTTTCATGTTGGGTTCGTATTTATGTCGGTTCATGGGTCGGGAATCCTGCGCTTGTAGCAGTTGGCGTTGCGGCAAATGGCACAACCGTAGGGTTTCCGTTCGACGGCTTCTCCGATGCCGATGACCCCGCTCACCGATTTGATGGGGTACATCAGCGAGCTTTCCGTCAGTTCGATGCCGCAGGGGTGTTCCGGCAGCAGGCCGAAGAGCAGTTTCTGTTCCGTGACCCGCCATCCGCAGTAGCCCGGACTGTAGGGGTAGGTGTGCGGCGTGGCGGCTTCGAGGTCGAGCCGCTGCTCGACCTGCGCCACGCAGGCTTCGGCCAGTACGCTGCCCACCGCGTCGGCGATGAACTCCCGCACGCAGTCGCCCGACTCCTTGCAGGTGCGGCGGAAGTCTTCGAATTCCCGACCGGCCGTTGCCACGAACAGACAGAAACGGTCTGCTCCCGACAGGCTGTCGGCGATGATCTTTCCCGTGCGGAACTCCGTGCCGTCCACTTCGATCCGGTTGGGTGCGACGACGCTTCCGGGACGGATGCCGTAGAGGATCCGGGGCCTGCAGACCTGCGCCGTGGCACCGAGTACCTCGTCGAGCATTCCGAGAATCCCGGGATCCGGAGTCGTGTCGCCGTATCCCAGCGCCCGGTAGAGCTCCCTCCGGTCGAGGGCGAGGCTGTCGAAGTCGAGGTCGAACGCTTTGTACTGCATGGCGTGCGGGTCAGGCGATGTGGAGCAACTGTTTGGCTCCGGTTACGGCGGCATTGGCATTCGACGTGTAGAGGTCCGCGCCGATCTGTGCGGCAAAAGCCTCATTGACGGGAGCTCCGCCCACCATGACCTTCACCCGGTCGCGCAAACCCTCCTTTTCCAGGTCGGCGACCACGTTGCGCATGTAGTTCATCGTCGTGGTGAGCAGTGCCGACAGGCAGACGATGTCGGCATGGTGCTCGCGGATTGCCTGGATGAATTTCTCGCTCGAGACGTCGATTCCCAGATTGACGACCTTGAATCCGCATCCCTCGAACATCGAGGCCACCAGATTCTTCCCGATGTCGTGCAGGTCGCCCTTGACGGTTCCGATGACAATGGTCCCCAGGCGGGGCTCCGTCTCCTCGGTCATGTAGGGTTTGAGGATCTCCAAGGCGCCCTTCATCGCCCGGGCCGACATCAGCAGGTTGGGCACGAAGGCCTTTCGGTCCTGAAACCGTTGCCCGATCTCGGCCATGCCGGTCGTCAGGTAGTCGTTGATCAGCGTCTGCGTGTCCATGCCTTCGGCCAGAGCCTGGCGGACGAGCTGCTGCGTTTGTTCGAGGTTGCCGGCCACGATGGCCTGCGAGAGAGGATTCATCTCTTCCATATCGGTTGTGCTTTTGTTCTATTCGATTTGTTTCTTTGCAATGTTTATGAATGTCAGCATGTTCTCGAGCGAGGTGTCCCCCTCGACCGAATGCGACGGCGAGAAAATGTAGCCGCCCTCCCGGCCGAGCTCCAGCAGATGCCGCGATTCGCGGGCGACATCCTCCACGGTCCCGAACGGCAGGGTCTTCTGCATCGACAGCCCCCCGTGGAAGGCGAGCCTTCCGCGATACCGTTTGAGCAGGTCATCGACATCCATAACCTCCGGCTGGAAGGGGTTGAAGCAGTTCAGGCCGATCGAGATCAGGTCGTCGAACAGCTCGTCCACGTCGCCGCAGCTGTGTATCATCACGTATTTCCCGGCTTCTCGCACGCGGCCGTACATCCGCTGCAGACGGGGGTAGATGAACTCCCGCCAGAGATCGTATCCCATGATCAGACCGATCTGCTGCCCCCAGTCGTCTCCGAAGTAGACCGCGTCGATGTCGTATTCGAGGGCCTTGTCGATCTGCCGCAGGTTGTAGTCGCAGATCGCGTCCAGCAGTTCGTTCACGAATCCCGGGTTGATGTAGAAGTCCATCAGCAGGTTCTCGATCCCGCGCAGGGTCCAGGCCCGTTCGTAGAGCGAGAATCCGATCTGGAAGACGCGGAACATGTCGGGCTTCTTCCCGATTTCGCTCTCGATATCGGCGAAAAAGCGCGGGTCGAGCGGGTCGGGAAAACGGTATCCCTCGAGGGTCGGTTCGGGAAGCAGGCACCCTTTCACATCCCCGATGTCCTTGTCCACGCTGCGGTCCCAGACTACGCCGAAAACATCGCGGACCAGATTGTCTCCCAGATCCTCGAAGAATCCGATGTCGCTTCCGAGCTGCAGGATGTGGTTGCCCAGGACGGGGTCGAGGTCGTCCGTTGCGTAGTAGTTCATGAGCGCCTCCTTGGGCTCTTTGGTGAATTTGAAGGACCAAGGCACATAGGGGGGCTTCTTGCCGTCAAGCACGCACTTGATAACTTCGCGTTTGGTCATTTCGTATTTTTTAATGTATGAATAAACTTGATTGGTTTGGTTCTACAAATATATGATCAAAAAAGGCTCTGATCTATGGCGTGATTTGCATTTAATTGTGTTATATTTGCATTGGATCGGTCAAATGATAAAACCATGCTTTACGAAACTATTATTCCGGCCTCCGGGTGTTCGTTCACGAAGAAGAATTTCGTCTTCAAACACTTTCCGCCCGATTGGCACTACCATCCCGAATACGAACTTGTGGCCATTACCGAGGGCTTCGGAAAACGTTTCGTCGGGAATGGCGTGAGTGAATTCTTTCCCGGTGACATTGCGCTCATCGGATCGAACGTCCCCCATTTCCATCTCAGCGATCAGGTATTCTATGAGGACAACGACCTGTACTGTTCCTCCGAGGTCATCCAGTTCAATCTCAATGTCTTCCCGGCAGAGTTCCGGACGATGCCCGAGTTTGCGGGCGTCGTGCGCCTGCTGAACGAGAGTGTCCGCGGGCTGCTGTTCCGCCACGGGGCGGACGTTGATTGGATTCTCGGCCGGTTGTCCAACTTCGAGCGGCTCGACGGCCTTACCCGTTACGTGGAGCTGTTCCGCATTCTGGGGCGTTTGAGCCGGGGGACGGAGTTCACCTATCTTTCCACCTCGGTCGGAGGTGGATACGGACGGGTCAAGGAGCTGCACAATCTGCCCGTCAGCCGTGCGTATCAGTACCTGGCCAACAATTTCAGAGAGACGGTCACTCTCGAGAAGGTGGCCGAATACGCCGGCCAGAACCCTACGGCGCTGTGCCGGAATTTCAAGCAATCCACCGGCCGCAGCATCTTCAGCTGCCTGCTCGAGATCCGGATCGACTTCGCCTACAAACTGTTGGTCAATTCGGATTTCAGCATCATCCAGGTGGCATATGAGTCCGGATTCCGGAACATTTCGCACTTCAACCACAAGTTCAAGGAGATGTCGGGTCTCTCTCCGCTCGAGTACCGGCGCATGCACCGGGCCAAGGGGCGGGATTCGGAAGAGGATGCCTGAGGGGGCGATCCGGCGGGAGAATGTGCGGGGCGGAGATCTCCGCCCCGCAGCTATTCTACTCTTCGGTGCCTTCCGTTCCGAGGTCGATCAGGCTGAGTTTGGTGAAACTGCAGGCCAGAGGCCCGGAATCGGGGAAGTTGAACAGGAATCCGAGCGTCACCTCGGTCTCGGAGTCCAGCGTGAACTGAACCGATGCGTCCGAATAGGTGTCCGAATAGGCTATGGCCGAATCGAGCGCTTCCCTGTCCGGAATCTCCCCGCCTTTTGCGATGACCAGATAACAGGTCCCGTGGCCGCCCCAGTAATTCTTGATGAATTCGTCGAACGGAGTGGCCGACAACAGGTATTTTCCGGCGGGCAGGGTGGTCGTCTGGCGGATTTTGCCGTTTTCGATCCCTGCCTGCGGGTCGGTGTCGAAACTGATGGCTCCGATGCAGTTGCGACCGAAGCGGAGCTCCAGGCCTCCCTGCATCTCGGGATATGTCTTCGGATCGCTGGCCGCGTTGATCTTGCAGTTGTCACTGATCACCCAGTCGGCCGGTGTCGAGTAGCTGTCGGCCGGCGGACATCCCTCTGCCACGGCGAACGGGGCTTGATAGTTCTTCAGATATTGGTCGCTCACGTCGTTGAGGTCGGTTGGCAGCTCCTCCACCTTGAGGATTTCGGACCACAGCCAGCGGTCGGATTTCGACGTCTTGACCGCTACCCGGGCAAAACAGTAATCCCGGAAGTTGTTGATGTATCCGTCGATGTATTTCGATGCGGGCATCGAGATCTCGATGGGCCGTTCGGTCGATACCTCATCGGCCGACTGGGCGATCGGTGTGCTCGAATTGACCAGCTTTGTGGGCCCGACATAGAGTCGTGCGTCCGTGAGTTCGATGTCGGGATCGTCGGGGAAGAGCGCCTTGACTGAGAACGAGGCGTTGATGTTCGTGACATCGGTCGTGACCTTGAAGTCGCTGATCTCGAAATAGGGCGTGATTTCGATGTCGGGAACCACGTAGTTGCCCCTCATGGTGAAGACCATCGTGTCGAGTACGGTCTGTCCCTGGTCGTCGGTGTGCTGCGGCCAGCCGGTCCACTCCCACGGATAGGTGATCGTCATTTTGGGCATCAGTTTGTATTCGCCGTCGAAAAGCAGCGAAGAGTAGGTCCCGTCGTATTTCACGCGGATTCCCCAGCCTTCGTGCTTGCCGAACCCGTCCTGGAAGAACTGGATGATCTCGTCGTTGGCGTCCGAGGGGCTCCCGTCCATGTAGACCGGGGCCCCGTTGTGAACCAGACGGCCGGTCATCCAGGTCGAGGGAGGATCGAAATTGTCCTTTTTGCATCCTGTCAGCAGAGTCGTTGCGAGCAGCGCAACGGTGGACCATATTCTGATTGTTTTCATGGCGTGTTTTCGTTGTTTATTCCTGATACGGATTCTTTACCAGCAGCGGGTTGTTGTTCAAAACCGACTGGTCGATCGAGGCATAGTAGTTCTTGGTCTGGAACCAGAGCGGGAATTTCCGCTTGGTGTTGTGGATCCGGCGGAAGATCCATTTTCCGTCGTCGGGGTCTCCCGGAGCATATACCTTGTAGGGCCACAGTCCGTAGATGAGGGCCGTTTCGGTGTCGGCCTGTCCGTCGAAAAGTTTGTCGGCGATGCGGAACCGCTTCAGGTCGTAGAAACGCAGTCCTTCGAATGCGAACTCGGCGGTACGTTCTCGAAGGAAGGTCTCATATCCGGTGATCTCGTCCGGTTCGATTTCGCGGATGCCGGCGCGGCGGCGCACTTCGTTGAGATAGTCGGCAGCCTTGGCCTTTTCGCCCAGCTCCCAGGCGGCTTCGGCGGCATTGAGCAGTACCTCGGCATAGCGGAACCGGCAGAATGCCAGGTCGCTCTGTCCCATCATCTCGCTGCCGGCCTTCGAATCGACGTACTTGCGCAGCAGGA
>FR892010.1 GCA_000434235.1 Alistipes sp. CAG:268
TGCTGCCGCTCCACCTCCCGAAGTTTCAGCGCGTTGAGTTCCCGGCGCAACGCCTCGACCTCCCGTTCCAAATCACGGTCGGAAGATTCCGGAGCCTTACTCCGCACCCCCTTCGCCGCCTCGGCCGCTTCGAGCTCCGACGGATCGGCAATCACTTCGTGATCCGCCGGGAAGGTCGGGATCTCCAACTCGGCCGCCAGGAGCGTATGCTTTCCCTGGAAAACGACCCGGGCCCGGACGCGGATCGTTCCCGGAGTCGTTGTGGCGCGCACGAGCACGGGGGCCGTACCCCAGCTGACCCGCCGGGGATTGGTGAAGGTCCCTTCCGAAGCAACCAGCTCGCCCGGACCTTCGATCTCGAAGAGCACCTCGCAGTCGTTCAGACGCTTGATCGTCCCGTTCTCATCCGCCACGGCGGCTACGACCGTCATCAGGTCCGAGCCGTCGGCCGTCATCCCTGCCGGCCCGTCATCGGCCCACAGCAACAGTTTCGCAGGACGCCGCGCCGGCATGACCTTGTGCGTCGCCACGACCCGGCCGTCCACAAGCCCCTCGGCCAGCAGATAGGAGTCGCCCTGACGCCCCTCGCGCGACAGCTCCTTGTCGCGCATCACATCGAAAACCCCTTCGAACAGGATCATCGGAGAGGGCATGCCGCCCGCCTCGGGCGACTTGCGGTAGACGCGCGGCTCTCCATCCCTGCAGCAGGTCAGGCGCACCTCGTCGCAATTGCTGTAGACCGTCACATCGGCCGGCGAGAAGGGGGTCATGGCATGGGCGATGTAGACCATCGGGCCGCTTCCGGCAATCAACTCCGGATTGGGCTGCACAGGCCGCTGCGCGCAGAACATGTAATAGGAGTATTTCGGCTGCCGGAAGGCATCCATGATGCCGCCGTAGAAGGGATCGGGATGATAGCCCCGCTGGTGGTCGAACGAGTGCCAGAGACACCCGCCCACATGCTGGCGCGGCGTCCGCCACAAAGCATCGTAGCACGTATACTGATAGTCCGGGCGGGCATATCCTTTGGCCTGGATGAGCATCGGCACCTCGCCCCACCCGCGGTTCACGCGGCTCGGCGAATTGTGCGAATTCCAGTCATCGACGTTGTCCCCCCACTCGCGGGTGAAATAGCACACCTTCGGATCCAGCTCCCGGGTATTGAACGCCCCGTCGCCCCCGTTGAGCGGATGGGTGAACTGCACGGGAAAGTGTTCGGCTCCGCGGGCCGCGGCATCGCAACCCGCATAACAGTAAGGATAGGGATACTCCTCATGCAGGATTCGCACGACATTCGCGGCGAAATCCTCCGGATACCATGTCTCGTTGAGAATCGGCTCCCAAAGCCACACCGAGGGGTGGTTGCGGTCGCGGCGCACCATGTTACGGATGTCGGAATAGACCCGCTCGGCAAAGACCCGATCGTCGTTCCAGAACTGCCAGCCCGGGGTATTGACGATCACGAAAAGCCCCAACTCGTCGCAGGCGTCCATGAAGGCCGGATCCTGCGGATAGTGGGCGTTGCGGATCACGCGCAGGCCGACATCGCGCAGCTTCCTGGCATCCCGCCAGTGGAGGCTGTTCGACAGGGCATTGCCCACGACGGCGAAGTCCTGATGGCGGTTGGCGCCGATCAGCGGCCACGGATAGGGCCTGCCGTTGAGCCAGAACCCCTCCTTGCCCCGGAACTCGATGCTGCGAATACCGATCCGGCGGCAATAGCCATCGACCACATCGCCCTGCTGGTCCTTCACGTAAACATGCAACTTGTAGAGGTAGGGCATATCGGGCGACCAGAGGCGGGGCTGCGAGAGGGTCACGCGGGCCTCGACCCGCTTGGCCGCCCCGTTGGTCACCGAGAGCCGCTCCTCGGCCGAAGCGGCCAGCTGTCCCTCCCGGTCGTAGAGTTCATAGACGACCCGTCCCCGGAACGACCGGCCCGAAAGGTTGCGCACGTGTGCAGCCATCCGCACTCTGGCCGAGGCCTCCGACACGTCGTCGTAGGAGACGAAGAGCCCGCCTCCGGCCTCCTGATCCTCGTAGTTGGGATCGGTGATGAAGACCCGGTTGTGGGCGATGAGCCAGCAGTCGCGGTAGATGCCGCCGAAGTAGGCAAAATCCAGTGCATCCTGCGGTTTGCCGGGCGGGAACATCGGATCGTCGCTGTTGTCCGCACGCACGGCGATGACATTGTCCCCGCCGTACTCGACGGCGGGCGAGATATCGACCACGACCGGCAGATAGCCTCCGTAGTGCCGGGCGAGGCAGTGTCCATTGACCCACACCTCCGATTTGCCCATGATGGCCTCGAAATGGAGGAACAGCCGCTTGCCCCGCCACTCCTCGCGGGGCGTGAAGTGTTTGCGGTACCACACCTCGCCCTGATAATTGACGCAGCCGCTGGCTTCGGTCGGCAGGTATTCGATCCCGTCGGGGAGCGAGACGAGCGGCCAGGCCCGATCGTCGAAATCGCGCTGTCCGGCTCCCTCGGCCGCCCCGCGGTGGAAACGCCATGCCGGATTCATGTTATAGACCGTGCGCCCCGTGCCGGGGAGTTCGTAAAACCCCGCCGTAGAGAACTGCGGCCGGTAAGCCACGACGGCCGACGAATCGGCCCCGGGGAGCGACTGTGCCGCAGCAAGGCCCGGGAACGACAGACAGGCGGCGGCCACAAGGGAACGAAGGATGGATCGCATATGGATGAAATTGTTGTTTACCACGCAGTTGCAGGACCGGTAGGAGATACGGGAGCGACCGCTGCCGGGCGGATGCCGCCGGGCGGATCGGACAATCCCGGAGAGCAACTGCCGGCCGGAAGACAAATATAGCAAAAAACAGCCAATCAGGCAACCGCCGGAACGGAATCGGTCGCATCGGCACGGGCCCGGCCGCAGGAATGACATCCGACCGAAGGAAAATCGACCGCACGGAGGAGCTTTCCGCCCGCAGGGAGACAGGGAGCGGGAAAAATTTTCTTACCTTTGGTCCCGAATCCCCAAGACCGAGCCGATGGAACGAACGTACGGAATGAGATATTGGATGACAGTGCTTGCCCTGCTGTCGGCATTGTGGGTATCGCCCGCTCCGCTGACGGCGGACAGGAGGGTGACGGGATCCGCCCAGACATACGGGCCGACTCCCTCCTTCGGTCGGGAATCGGCGGCGGATCTCCGGCAGACGGCCGACACGACCGCCCTCCGGGATACGCTGCGCCGCCCCGGGACCGCCCCGTGATACGCTGCGCAGCACCGGGACCGCCCGTCCGGGGCGTCTGGCCCGCACCGCCGGGCAGGAGCGGCATCCGGACTTCGCCGGCCCGAAACGCCGCAGGCTCCAGCACCGCCTCGGCGCCGAATTCCGCCCCGAATACATCTTCCCGACCAACCCCTTCCTCGACGGGGTGAACTCGCTGATGCGGCCCATGGACCTCTCGCTCGCCGCCCACCTCAAATACTCGTTCCAGTTCCGTCCCGGCTCCTATGCCGACCGCATCTACGGCGGCGTATACCAGGGCATCGGTGCGGCCTACTACGACTTCGCCAACCCGCTCGAACTGGGCAATCCCGTGGCAATCTACCTCTTCCAGGGGGCGCGCATCGCCCGCCTCTCGCCCCGGCTCTCGCTCAACTACGAGTGGAACTTCGGCCTCTCGTTCGGCTGGAAGCCCTACGACCGGGAGAACAACGCGCTCAACACGATGATGGGCTCGCGGCTCAACGCCCTGCTCAACGTCAGCTTCTACCTGCGCTGGATGCTCACGCACGAACTCGACCTGACCTTCGGACCCACGCTCACCCACTTCTCCAACGGCAACACCACGATTCCCAACGCCGGGCTCAACTCCGCCGGACTGCAGGCCGGACTGACCTGCAACTTCGGACGCACGGCCGCCGAAGCCCGCGTCGCACGCCGCATTGACGGCCCCGACTTCCGCCCCCACATGACCTACGACCTAGTGCTCTTCGGGTCGTGGCGCCGCAAGGGCGTCGCGTTCGACGGCAACCAGTACGCATCGCCCGACGCCTACACGGTGCTGGGCGTGAACTTCGCAGCCATGTACAACTTCGGCTACAAGTTCCGTGCGGGCCTCTCGCTCGACGGCATCTACGACGGCAGCGCCAACGTCTACATCCCCGACCAGATCACCGCCGTGGGCGACTCGCCCGACCTGGAGTTCGTAAAACCGGGAATCGACCGCCAGCTGGCTCTCGGCCTATCGGCACGCGCCGAGTTCGTCATGCCCTACTTCACCATCGGAATCGGACTGGGCAGGAACATATTGCACAAGGGCGGCGACATGGACTACTTCTACCAGACACTCGCCCTGAAGGTGGGCGTCACCCGCAACTCGTTCGTGCACATCGGCTACTCGCTGAGCGACTTCCACATGCCCAACTTCCTGATGCTCGGTGCGGGCTGGAGGTTCAACAACCGGTCGCCGCACCACTACTGATTTTCCGGCCGTTTTCCGCCGCGGCGCGCTTTTCGATTTGGCAGTGCACGCCCTTTGCACTACCTTTGCAGCGGATGGACATGCCCCACGGCACAAAACCCTATACCCATGCAGATCAACAAGGCAGAATTCCGCTGCAGCTCCGAACGCATCACGCAGGTCCCGAAAGATAGCCTGCGCGACATCGCCTTCATCGGCCGCAGCAACGTCGGCAAATCGTCGCTCATCAACATGCTCACCGGCCGCAACGGGCTGGCCAAGGTCTCGGGAACTCCGGGCAAAACCCGGCTGATCAACCACTTCCGCATCGACGACGCGTGGTATCTCGTGGATCTGCCCGGTTACGGCTACGCCCGCACGTCGAAGGCCGTGCGGGGCGAGTTCTCGAAGCTCATCACCGACTACGTGCTCCGCTGCGAGAAGCTCCACTTCCTCTTCGTGCTGGTCGATATCCGCCTCGAACCCCAGAAAATCGACCTGCGCTTCATCGAAATGCTCGGCACGAACGGCGTCCCGTTCGGCATCGTCTTCACCAAGGCCGACAAGCTATCGAAAACTCAATGCGAAAAGAGCATCGAGCGCTACCGCCGGACGCTCGCCGAGACATGGGAGGAGCTGCCCCCGATGTTCGTCTCATCGTCGGAGCGCGGCACGGGGCGCGACGAAATACTCGATTTCATCGGCGAATGCCTCAAAGTTTGACCGAATGTTGAAAAATCGAACCCGAAAAGGCTCGGTTTTTCAACGCAATGTCCTATATTTGCACCATCAAAATCCTTCGTAACCTATGGCTATCCACAAAATCAAGATCTTCGCGGGTCGCGGTTCCGAGTACCTCGCCCAGAAGATCGCCGCAAGTTTCGGCACGACGCTCGGACAATCCGAGGTCCTGCGTTTCAGCGACGGCGAGTTCCAGCCCTGCTACAACGAGTCGATCCGTGGCTGTACGGTATTCATCATCCAATCGACGTTCCCGCCCTCGGACAACCTCATGGAGCTGCTGATGATGATCGACGCCGCACGCCGTGCTTCGGCCTACAAGGTCGTGGCCGTGATGCCCTACTTCGGCTGGGCGCGTCAGGACCGCAAGGACCGTCCCCGCGTACCGATCGGGGCCAAGCTGGTGGCCAACCTGCTCATGGCCGCAGGCGTGGACCGTGTGATGACCATGGACCTGCATGCCGACCAGATTCAGGGTTTCTTCGACATTCCCGTGGATGCACTCTATGCCAGCGGCATCTTCGTCCCCTATATCGAAAGCCTCCACATCGAGGATCTCTCGATCGCCGCACCCGACATGGGCGGCGCCAAACGTGCCAACACCTATGCCAAGCACCTCGGCACGCCGATCATCATCTCGCACAAGGAGCGCGCGAAGGCCAACGTCGTGGGCAAGATGACGGCCATCGGCGAAGTCGAGGGACGCAACGTCCTGATCGTCGATGACATGATCGACACGGCCGGCACGATCTGCATGGCCGCCGACATGCTCATGGCCCGCGGCGCGAAGAGCGTGCGCGCGGCGATCACCCACCCCGTGCTCTCGGGCCCGGCCTACGAGCGCATCAACGACAGCGCCCTCGAGGAGGTGATCGTGACCGACACGATTCCGCTCAACCCCAACAAGGACCTGCACAAGTTCACGGTGCTCTCCGTCGCCGACATCTTTGCCGACGTCATCGAGCGTGTGCACAACTACAAGGAGATCTCGTCGATCTTCTTCAAGTAGGAAACCCGGACAGGGCAGAAAAGAGGC
>FR892011.1:0-13694 GCA_000434235.1 Alistipes sp. CAG:268
CCTGTTCGACGGCGATTTCGCTCGTTTCGAAGCGGCCGCCGCGGAAGATCCGTGCGTCGGTGTAAATGGTTCTCATCCTTTGAGGCGCAAAAAAATAGGGCAACCGAAACAGTTACCCTAATAAAACAACAAATCCCGCATCCGACGGAGACTGAAACCCCGACCAATAGTCGTGCTGCCGGAAAACCTGCGCCGAGAAGATGTCGTGGTTACAATTCATAGGATACGGGTCTCGCTATAATTGTGCACAAAGGTAAGGCATTTTCGCGGAGCGTGCAAACCTTTGGACGGAAAAATTTTTCGACGCCCCACAACGGGCGGAACTGATGGCACCATAAGAAATACCGATTCCCCGGGATCGTTTTTTTCCGCCGGAAGCACTATCTTTGCCCCCGGAAGCAACGGAGCGGAGGCCATGCTGCAAAGGTTATTATTATAAGGATGCAGCCTTCGGCCGCGCCGCCCGCAAGTCGGACCAAACACGAAAAAACACATGGACACGAACATACTCGTCCCGCTGCTGCTTACACTCGGCGCCGGTCTGGCAACCGGCATCGGCAGCGCCATCGCCTTCTTCGCACGGCGCACGAACAAGCGCCTGCTCTCTTTCTCGCTCGGCCTCTCGGGCGGCGTGATGATCTACGTCTCGTTCGTCGAGCTGTTTCACGAAGCCAACCTCTCGCTCTCGGCCGAATGGGGTCCCCGGCTGGGCTCGGTGGTCACCGTGGCCAGCTTCTTCGCGGGAATCCTGCTGATCGGCATCATCGACCGCCTCGTTCCGTCGGTCGAGAACCCCCACGAGGCCCACAGGGTCGAGGAGATGGACAAACAGCCCCGCAACCCGAAGCTCATGCGCATGGGCGTGCTGACGGCGCTGGCCATCGGCATCCACAACTTTCCCGAAGGTATCGCCACCTTCACGTCGGCGGTGGACAACATGACCCTCGGCGTAGCCATCGCCGCGGCCATCGCCATCCACAACATTCCCGAAGGCATCGCCGTCTCCGTTCCCGTCTACTATGCTACGGGCGACCGCGGCAAGGCCTTCCGCCTCTCGCTGCTCTCGGGCCTGGCCGAGCCCGTCGGCGCCCTGCTGGCCTATCTGGTACTGATGCCTTTCATGTCGGCGACGCTCATGGGCTGCATCCTGGCCGGCGTGGCGGGAATCATGGTCTTCATCTCGATCGACGAACTGCTCCCGGCCGCACGCGAATACGGCGAGGCCCACACGTCGATCTACGGCGTGGTGGCCGGCATGGCCATCATGGCCGCCAGCCTGATACTCTTGAACTGACACCATGGATATTCTGTTGCTCGTCGTCGGGCTGGGGCTGATCCTCGCCGGCGCAAACTTTCTGACTGACGGTTCGGCGGCCCTCGCCCAGCGTTTCCGCGTTCCGGAATTCATCATCGGACTGACCATCGTGGCCGTCGGCACCTCGGCCCCCGAACTGGTCGTCTCGCTGCTCTCGTCGATCGCCGGCAAGAGCGACGTGGCGATCGGAAACGTCGTCGGGTCGAACATCTTCAATGTCTTCGCAATCCTGGGCGTCTGCGCCCTGATCCGCCCGCTGCCGCTCACGCGCGGCAACATCCGCCGCGACATCCCCTTCGGCATGGTCGCCTCGCTGCTGTTGCTGGCACTGGTTTCGGACTCGTTCTTCCGCGGCGGAGCTCCCGACCGAATCGGACGCGGCGACGGAGTGGCGATGCTTGTGCTCTACATCCTGCTGATCGGTTACACGATCCGCCAGGCACGGCGCTCGGGTCCACCGGCCGAAGAGACGGCAGGACGCCGGCCGATGGCCGGATGGCTCATGGCGGTGATGATTGCGGGAGGACTGGCCGGACTGATCTTCGGAGGCGAGCTCTTCCTCGACAGCGCCACGTCCATTGCCCGGAAACTCGGGGTGAGCGAATCGGTCATCGCCCTGACACTGGTGGCCGGAGGCACATCGCTGCCCGAGCTGGCCTCGTCGGTCGTCTCGCTCGTCAAGGGCAAGTCGGACATGGCGCTGGGCAACGTCATCGGATCGAACATCGCCAACATCCTGCTGATCCTCGGTCTGAGCGCCACGATCCGGCCGCTCACGCCGGGCGGCATCACGATCGTCGATTTCGGCATGGTCGTGCTGAGTTCGCTGCTGCTCTTCGTCACGGCCTTCACGTTCCGACGCCGGAGCGTGGACCGCTGGGAAGGCGCTCTGTTTCTGGCGATCTATGTCGCCTACCTCTGGTATTTGATCAGGTAGCGGTCGATCAGCCGCGGAACGGCATACTCCCCGAGCGAATCGCTCGCGACGGCCATGCCCCGGGCCGCAGGGGTCAGCAAAGGGGTTTCGATGCGGTGGACGACGGCATGGATTGTCCGGTGCGAAAGACGGTGCAGGGGCAGGACGACGCTGCCGAGCAGCCGCCACGGAGCATCGCCGAGCAGTTCGGCAAAGCGCGGCTCGGAAGTCAGACAGGTAAAATCGACGGCCGCCGGAGTCTCGATCAACGGAAACTCATAAAGCCCCTGCCAGATGTCGCGCCCCTCGCGGCGGCAGAGCAGTGTCCAATTGCCGGAGGTAACGTGCAGGTAGTTGAACCAGCGGTCGCGGAGCTGCGTGCGGCCCTGCCTGACGGGACGGTCGGCCACGGTGCCGGCCGCCAGGGCCAGGCACCCCTCCGAGAGGGGACACGCTCCGCAACGGGGTGACGAAGGGGTACATTGCAGCGCCCCGAAGTCCATGATGGCCTGGTTGTATCGCCCCGGGGCGCGGCGGTCGAGCTGCGTCTGCGCCA
Source organism: Alistipes sp. CAG:268 (assembly GCA_000434235.1). Classification (GTDB taxonomy): domain Bacteria; phylum Bacteroidota; class Bacteroidia; order Bacteroidales; family Rikenellaceae; genus Alistipes; species Alistipes avistercoris. The sequence goes on from FR892011.1 coordinate 2,788, forward strand.
GTTCGGCGAAGGCCTTCCGGCCGGCCGCGGTGTCGATCGGCTCGGCCACATCGAACAGCCGCGAAAGTACCCGGTAGACATTGCCGTCCACGACGGCACAGGGGGCGTCGAAGGCGGCCGAGCAGACGGCCGCAGCGGTGTAGTCGCCCACACCGCGCAACGAGCGCACCGATTCATAGTCGGAGGGGAAGCGGCCGCCGAAACGGGCGACGACCTCACGGGCGGCGGCATGGAGGTTGCGCGCCCGGGAGTAGTAGCCGAGCCCCTGCCAGAGTTTGAGCACCTCGTCCTCGGAGGCGGCGGCCAGGGCGCGGACATCGGGAAAGCGCTCCGTAAAGCGCAGGTAGTAGTCCATACCCTGTGCCACGCGCGTCTGCTGGAGGATTACCTCGGAAAGCCAGATGCGGTAGGGGTCGCGGGTCCGGCGCCACGGCAGGTCGCGCCCCTCGCGGGCGTACCAGTCAAGCAATATGTCGGCGATACGGTCCATCATCGCCCGCAAAAATACGATTTCGGAACCATATTTGGAGGGGTTCCGGCAAAAAACCGCAGCAACATGGAAAAGAACCCACACACGGTCACGGACAACACGGCCGGACACCGCTACGAACTGGAACTCGACGGCGATGTGGCGATCCTCGAATACGAAGAGCAGCCGGGCTGCCGCATCCTGACGCACACCATCGTTCCGCCCCGCTTCGAGGGGCAGGGAATCGGACGCGAGCTGGTCGAGGCCGCACTCCAGGACATCCGCGACCGGGGGCTGCGCTTCCGGCCGCTGTGCAGCTTCATCATCCGCTACGTCGAGCGGCATCCCGAATGGACAGCGCTGGTCGATAAGGGCAGGTAGTCCGGCCGGCCGCCTCGCCACCCCTTCCACCCCTTCACCCCCGACCTGTTCTCGCCCGATCCGTCCGGTGACGCCCGACACACACCCCGTCCAGGTTCACCTTTTCGGGGGAGAAGAGGAATTTTTTTATTTGAAAATTTGGTTTATTTTATAAACTACTTTATATTTGCATCAACCAAACAACCTCCGCGAGGAGCCAAACCGGGAAAACATGGAAAAGACCGATCGCGAAACCAACCTCCGGTCCCTGCCGGATTGCGACGAGGAGCGCGACTACCGTTAAAACCACCAAAAACCAATACCATGAAAACACGACTTGTCTGCCTGATTCTGGCTCTCGGCTCGGCCGTTATGGCCACAGCNNNNGATTCTGGCTCCGGGCCCGGCCGTTTTGGCCACAGCCGCCGAACCGCTGAAAATCACCATCTCGGGGCTTCGCTCCGACAAGGGACGCATACTGTGGATGATCCAGGACGGAACAACGCAGCAGCACGGGATGACGGAGCCCGCAAACGGCAATGCCGTCATCGAAATCGGCGGCATCCGCTCCGACTCGGTGACGCTCTACGCCTATCACGACGAAAACAGCAACTACCGGCTCGACCGCCGCGACGACGGCCGCCCGGCCGAGGGGTGTTGCTCGCCCACGATCCGCAGGGAGGAGCTCTCACGCGGCTGCAGCATCGCCCTGCGCTACGACTTCGGCCCGGTATCGCCGGCCGCGCACGACGAACAGAGACACAACCGCATCCCGGAACAAAAATAAATCGCTATCTTTAACCCCGTAATCCGCAAGCATCATGGAAGAAAAACGCCTCGATGCCGCCGAAAGCCTGGAGCTCATCGGCCGCATGATCCGCAACACCCGCCAACGCCTCGAGCGCCACTCGGGCCGCCCGTTTCTCATCTGGGGCTACACGACCGTCGGCATCTCGCTGCTCAACTACGCGTTCAACCTCACGGGCGCCGATCCGAACTGGAGCCTGAGCTGGTTTCTGATCCCCGTACTCGGCTATACGCTCATGCGCCTCTTCCCCGAAAAGCGGCCCACCGACCCGCGCACGGAGATCGACCGGATCGTCCATATGCTGTGGCTGGTCTGCTCGCTTGCGCTGATCCCGATTTTCCTGCTCTGCCTCTTCCACGGACTCTCCTACCGTCCGAGCCTCTTCGCGCTCATCAGCCTCACGATGTCGATCGGCGCCGCCTCTACGGGCCTGATCGTCCGCTCAAAGATCTACACCGTGGCCGGATTCGCAGGCATGGGCCTCTCGACACTCTTCGCCTTCTATGACTTCTACCTGAAGCAGCTCTCCGGAACGACCGGAATCGACGCCTCGTACCTCAACTTCGAGATCCTGATCTTTGCGGCCATTTTCCTCGTGATGATGGTCATTCCGGGTCACATCATCAACTGCCGTGCAAAACAAGAAAAAGAGAAGAACCATGAAACCTGCTGACAACCGCCTTCCGGAAAAGGAGGCGCTGGAGCTTATCGCCCGCGTCTTCGAGAGCAACATGCGGCGCATGAACCGTGTACGCGGCGGCCACTTCATCCTGTGGGGAACGGTTCTCACGCTCACATCCCTGCTCGAATACGGACTGTGGAGACTCACAGGCACGCCGCAGATACTGTGGAGCGCCTTCATCCCCTTCATCTGTTCTTATATCGGAATGAGCGTACACGACCGCCGCACGGGACGCACCTGCACGGGTTTCGACCGACTGCTCATCCAGATCTGGTGCTACCCCGCAATGCTCTCTTTCGCGGCGATCGTCTATGCCGCCGCGCTGACCGACCACTCGATGAATCCCGTGGGCGTCGTACAACTGCTGCTGGGCACAGCCCTTGCAGTCACCTCGGAGTTCTATCGGGGCAAAGGGTCGCAGCACTCGGGATCGTTCGCCGCACTGACAGGTCTCGCCCTCGCCGAAATGATCTGGGCTTTCGAGTGGACCTTCCGGACTCCCTTCGACTTCGACAGCGGCACATGGCTGCTTGAACTGGCCGCACACGGCGTGCTGCTCCTGCTGCTCCCCGGATTCATTTTTCAACACATAACCCGAAAGCCGTGTTCAAAGAACTGAATCCCCTGTTGCACTCGGAGCTGCGGCTGGCCGTCATGTCGATCCTCATCGGGGTCGAAAGCGCCGACTTTGTCTTCCTCCGCCAGCAGACCGGAGCGACGGCCGGGAACCTCTCCGTGCAGTTGGACAAACTGGCAAAGGCGGGATACATCGAGATCGAGAAGAGCTTCCGCGGCAAGATGCCCCGCACCCTGTGCCGCATCACCGACTCCGGACGCGATGCCTTCGCCGAGTATGTCGAGGCGCTCAAGAGCTACATCCGGGTATGAGGCAGAATGGACGCAAGCGACCCGCCCCGGGCATCCGGGGCGGGTCGCTTGATTTACGGGCGTTTCAGAGCGAGCAAAAAAAGGTTACCAGAAACGGCACGCTGAAATCCAACGCGCACCCGTGGAAGATCGAGACCACGGCATAGGGCCGTCCGGCCGCCCGGGTGATGATCGGCAGGGTCGTATCGAAGGTCGTGGCTCCGCCGATCGACACGGCGGCCAGCGGGCCGAAAAGGCGGGCGACAAGGGGAGCGGCAAGCAGGGTGAAGATCTCACGCATGACGTTGCAGAGCAGGGCAACGGTAGCCAGCTCGGGCCCCCGGAAGTCCGTAATGAAAATACTCGAAAGCGAATAGTATCCGAACCCGGCGCCGACGGCCAGCGTGTCGGCCACACTCCAGGGCAGCAGGAGTGCCGAGACGGCAGCACCGAGCAGCGTGCCGAAAGCCGTGGCGAGAGGCAGCAGGGCCAGGCGCGGATCGAGTTGCCGGACACGGCCGGCCAGCGAGGCGTCGTGGCCGAGCGTGATGCCGACGCAGAACATCAGGGCATAGAGGACCCAGGTGCTGATTCCCGTACCGGCCACGTTGAACGGCGTGAAAAGCCCCACGAGGCTTCCCGCCACAAAGAAGGCCACGATGACGAGGCTTCCCTTCAGGGCAGTCCACATCGATTGCCCGGACGACTCTTCGGCAGGCCTGCCATCGCCGTCGTCCTCTTCCTGGGGCTTCGCGGTTCCAGCGCTCCGGTGCCGGCGGATACGCCGCCACAGCAGCCACGAGGCTGCGATGCTCCCGACAACGGAGCATGCAAAGACAGCGAGCGCCGCAACACCGAGCGTAGCCAAACCACCGACCACCTCGGGGTCGGAGCCGACCTCGACTCCCAACAGGAACAGCAGCAGCCAGATGATCGCGGTGATCGCCGGCTGGACAAAGCCGAGGCGTCTGCCGCGAAACAGACACCCCGAGAGGATGCCTCCGAAGATGACGGCAAAAATGAGGAACATTGCGATCAGTCTGTGGATGAGGTGAGTTTTTCAATCTGACGTTCGGCCTCGGTGCGCAGGTTCTCGGCCTGCTTCTCGGCCTCCGAGATCAGTTTGTCGCCCGCCTTCTCGGCCGCCAGTTTGGCCAGCGCTCCCTTCGACGCGGCAGCCTCGACGAGCTTCGTACGCTGCTCGCGGGCGGCCTCGATCAGTTTGTTGCCGGCACGCTCGGCCTCGGCACGCAGGTTTTCGGCCTGTTTGGCAACCTCATCCGAGAGCGATTCGCTGCCCGTCAGCTTCTGGATCTGCTCGTCCACGACATTCTTGACAGCCTGTTCGGCAGCCTGCTTCACGTCGAGCGAGACCTTCGGGTCGGTGAACGTACCGCCGATCCCCACATCGACCGTCTGCAGGATCCCGTTGTCGGGCAACGAAACGCGCGCCGTATAGTCGATCGTCTGATCAAGGCCGGTCGAGCCGCCGAGGTTCACGGCGACGTCGCCCAGCTGGAGGTCGAACGGCTGGGTGGTCACCCGACCGTCGCGCACGGCAAAGCGGACAGCCACGTCACGCGCCTCGATGCGGCGCAGCCTGTCGTTCTTGAGGGCCGTGGCCAGCGCATCGAACGCCTTGAGGTTCTGGATCTCGATGTGCTCCGACCGCAGTTCGCCCGAGGCGGTCAGCGTCCCGAGGTCGGGCGAAAGCGAGGCGTCGAGCGCCGTCGAGAGATCGAGTGAAAGCGAATAGTCGCCGCCCGTCTTCTCGAAGACCGGGGCCAGTTTCTGCACGACCTCCAGCTGCTCGAAGGTCTTGGCAAAGGAGCCCTTCGACATGCTGGCCGCAAGCGACAGCGAAGGATGCTCGCCGGCCGTCGAGAGACGCCCCGAAGCCGTGGCCTTGCCGCCGAATGCACCGAGCGACAGACGCTCGAGCGACACGGCGCCTCCGGAAACGCGGATCTCGCCCGATACATCCGAAAGGGTCATCTTCCGGAAGAGCACCTCCTTCAGGTCGGCGTTGAGCGAAAGGTCGAGGTTTTGCGGCACGACAAGCGGCTCGGTAGCGGCCGCCACCTCCTCTGCCGCCACCGCCGGCCCGCCCCCCCGCCCCCCCCCCATCGGCAGGCTCGCCGTCCGGCTCCCCGGCAGCAGGTGCCGAGGTCGCCGAGGAGAGCAGTTCGTTGAGATCGAGGCAATCCGACTGCACGTAGAGCCGGCCCGAAAGACGGTCGCCGCGCAGCATATAGCCGATGTAGTTGGTCAGCTGGCCGTTGGCTTCCACGTCGCTGCGTCCGACCGTCAGCCCGAACTCCCCGAGGGTCAGTGCCGCAGGCGAGATGGTCGCCGCGGCACGGCGGATCTTCACGTCGGGAAGCTGCGGGAGCGTGAGACCCAGCTCCTCGACGACAAGCGTGCCCTTGGCCCCGAGTTTGTCGTAGCGGTTCTTCTCGATGTCGGACATCCGCCCTGAAACCTGGGCATCGACCGCAATGCGGCCGCCGAGCTCGGTCCCCTTCTCCAGCGGATAGACCTTGCCGACCGTCCCCAGATCGACCCGCCCGGAAGCCGAAGCCCGGAAGGTCGGATCGCTGGCAAGATTGGTGGCATAGAGAGTAGCCGCAACCGTATTACCGGCCATGTTGAAACCGAATTTCGAGAGATCGACCACCGTACGGTCCATGGTGCTGCCCGGATTCGTGACCGACAGGTCAAGGCCGATGTCGGTCACCCCGGCCGGAAGCGAGGCATAGCGGAAACTGCCGTCGCGCACCTCGGTTTTGAACTCGAAGGCCGGAAGTGTGCTGCCCCGCATCTCTCCCTTGGCCCAAAGGGACATGGAGAGTTCGCCGGAGGCCTGAAGGCCGCGATAGTCACGCGTATAGAGAACCGGCACGAGCGACAGCACGTCCTTGAACTGGACCTCCTCGCAGGCGGCCCGCATGTCGAGGTTCACCGACTCGTCGCCCGTCTCGGCCCATCCGTCGAGCGTCAGTTCGATGGCATTGAGCCGCAAGCGGTTCTCCGAGAAGGTATAGCGCCCGTTCGCCAGGTCGGCGTCGATCGAGGCCTCGAACTCCGACTCGGCATCGCTCAGCAGCGGAATGCCGCCCGAGACAAGCCGCAGGGCCCCGGCCTTCATCTTCAGGTCGAGCGACGTATGATCGGCCGAAAGGTCGCCGCGAAGGCGCAGCGAGAGGGGTGTCGTCGAGAAACGCATCCCGGTGGAGTCGTCCTCGTAGCGGATCGAGGCATCCGAGATCCGGAAATCGCGGACCGAAAGCCGGAAGGCCGATCCTCCCTCGGAGGACTCCCCGCCGGCGGTCTCCTCCGTCTCGGCCGGTGCAGCCTCGTCCGAAGGCTTCATCACGTCCCAGTTCACGGCGCCGTCCTCAAGTTTGTGCGCATGGAGCGAGGGCGAGGCCAGGATCACCTTGGTCACCTCGAATCCGCTGTCGCCGAACAGCGACATGAGATCGACCACAACCGAAATGCGCGAGGCCGCGGCGATCGTATCGCCCTCGAAGCGGCCGGCACCCACCAGCGTCAGCCCCTTGAGTTCGACCGACGCATGCGGGAAGTGGCGCAGCAGGCTGATGTTCAGCCGCTCGAAATCGAGCTTCGCAGCCAGCATGCCGTTGGCTTCCCGCTTCACGATGTCGGAGATCTTTCCCCGCAGCGCCATCGGCGCCACCAGCGCAACGAGCAGCAGGATGCCCAACGTCACGCCAGTGATTTTCAGCAACTTTCTCATATTCTATCCGTTTTTCGGGCGAAGACCGCAGTCTCCGCCTCCTCAAATCCCACCTTGCGGTAGAGGGCACGCGCCGCACGGCGCGCCGCCGACGAAGTCAGCATGACGCGCGGGACCCCGACAGCGGCAGCCCGCGACAACGCCTCGCGGACCAGCGCCTCGCCGATGCCCGCACCCCTCCGGGCGGCATCGACCACCACATCCTCGATCCACGCCTTGCGGCCCGACGGAACGTCGTACCACACCAGCGTCAGAGACCCGACGATACACCCGCCGCACTCGGCCACGAGCAGCACCGAAGAGGGCGACCCGACAATCCGCCGGAGCGCCTCCGCATCGGGAGCCTGCAACCGCTCCGAAAGCTGGGGCAGAAGACGTCCCAACGCCTCCACAAGATCCGGCGTCACCTGCCGGACGACCCGGATGCACGGCCCGACGGCCTCCGCATCGGGACATGGAACAACCTCCGGACTTCCCCCGGAAGCCGGAACACCCGCAATCGGATCACACTCCATCGACGCCATAGATACCCGTTCTCGTCGCGACCATGTCCGGCCGCATCTCCCACAAAGTTAATCTTTTTATACGAAACGACGCACCATTTCCCGAAAAAAGCCTATTTTTGCACGTATCCCGCGGCACATGCACAACACCGCGAAGAGGCCGCCCGGGCCGGTTCCGGAGCGGCAACCTGCCCCAAAAACAACGAGACCATGAGACTCCGCGAACGACTCCTCGGCATGGCCGACACCGCCTACCGCGACTTCCAGCAGTCGCTGCTTCCCGGCATCGACCGCATCATCGGCATCCGCCTGCCCCTGCTGCGGCAGATCGCCCGCGAGACGGCCCGCGGCGACTGGCGCAGCTACCTCGAAGCGGCCGAAGACCTATACTATGAGGAGCGGATGCTGCAGGGGCTGGTCATCGGCTACGCGAAGTGCCCGCCCGAGGAGAAACTGCGCTATGTGGAGCGCTTCATCCCGAAGATCGACAACTGGGCCGTGTGCGACTGCTCCTGCTGGCGGCTGCGTCCCGCCGAGCGGGAGCCGATGTGGAGTTTCATCCAGCCCTACTTCCGCTCCGGGGACGAGTTCGGCGTGCGCTTCGCCACGGTCATGGCGACCGCGAACTTCATCGACGAGGAACACATCGATGCCCTGCTCGAACGGCTGGGAGAGATCCGCCATACGGGCTACTACGCCCGCATGGGCGTGGCCTGGGCCGTCTCGGTATGCTTCGTCAAGTGCCCGCAGCAGACCCGCCCCTGGCTCCGCTCGTCACCGCTCGACGACTGGACGCATAACAAGGCCCTGCAGAAGATCGTCGAGTCGTACCGCGTGAGCGACACGGACAAGGCGCTGGTCCGGACCTGGAAACGTCCGGCAAAATAACGGCCCGCAGAGGCGGCATTCTGCAAAATAATCGTATATTTGTGTATTGGAAACAAAACACCCGATCATGCGTAAACTCGTAATCATCCCCACCTACAACGAAAAGGAGAACATCGCTGCAATGATTTCGAAGGTTTTCTCGCTCGAGGAGGAGTTCGACCTGCTCGTCATCGACGACGGGTCGCCCGACGGGACCGCGACGATCGTCCGCGACCACCAGGCGAAGTTCCCCGGGCGGCTGCATCTGGTCGAGCGCAGCGGCAAGCAGGGGCTCGGCACGGCCTATCTGGCGGGGTTCCGCTGGGGGCTGGACCACGGCTACGACTACATCTGCGAGATGGACTGCGACTTCTCGCACAACCCCGACGACCTGGTGCGGCTCTACCGCGCGGCCGCCGAGGGCAACGACGTGGTGATCGGCTCGCGCTACGTGCAGGGGGTGAACGTCGTCAATTGGCCCATGTCGCGGCTGCTGATGTCCTACTTCGCCTCGGTCTACGTGCGCACGGTGACGGGCATCCCCGTGCGGGACGCCACGGCCGGATTCGTCTGCTACTCCCGCCGGGCGCTGGAGACGATCGATCTCGACGCGATCCGCATGAAGGGATACGGCTTCCAGATCGAGATGAAGTACACGGCCTGGAAGCTTGGGCTGCGGCTCAAGGAGGTGTCGATCATCTTCGTCGAGCGGCGCGAGGGGGTCTCGAAGATGTCGGGAGGCATCTTCCGCGAGGCTTTCTTCGGGGTGCTGGGACTGCCCTTCCGGACGATCCGCAAGGCCGCCGGACGCCAATAGGGGCCCTGCTGCCGGAAAACCGCCAAGGTCCGGGCCATCTTACGACAAAAACAAGGGTGAAAAACGAATACGGCCGTTCCGTCGGAGTCCGACGGAACGTTTTTTTCTGCCCGGAAGCGGGATCAGAAGGTGAAGAAATAGTTCATGAAGAAATTCCAGAAGGTCACGACCCCCGTAGCGAAGAGTTTCGAAAGATAGAAGTTCATTCCGAACCGATGGTGGAGCAGGTAGATCGTGGCGTTGTTGATCGCCAGGCCGACGGCCGCAATGCCCAGGAAGCGCAGGTACTGCCCGGCGATGTCGGGGTTCTCGTTGTGGAACGTCCAGAGGCGGTTGAAGATGTAGTTCGAGGTCGAAGCGCAGAGGAAACCCAGCGAGTTGGCCACATACTTGTTCAGGCGCAGCCACTCCTTGCACAGGTAGGTGATTCCGAAATCGACGAAAACACCCGATCCTCCGACCACGCAGAATTTGATGAACTGTTCGATCATGGGCGAACCTCCGTCGGGAGGGATTTACCGTTAAACCAGTTGGTATAGCCTTCGCGGACCAGCGCGAAACCGACATCGAAGCGCGCACCCGCCAGCTCCTGCGGGATGCCGAACACGACCGTATCGCGTACCGAAGCGCCGGCAGGAAGCGTCAGGCGGTTGGCCAGGGGGAACTCCTCGACCCGGAACCGTCCATGTTTCCAGATTATCGCCAGGCGGGTCGCCCCGTCGATCGGAATGTCGTAGGGATAGGGATTCGAGAGAGTCAGGTCCAGGCGCAGCGTGTCGCCTGCGGCCGTCTGCTCCGGAAGCCCGGCAAAGGAGACATCGACCCGGCGGACCGGTCTGAAATCGGGATCGACGAACCACGTGAAACTCCGCCCGTTCGCCAGACGGATCGTCCGGATGCGCCCGGTCGTATCGACTCCGGACGGCGCCGGGCACTCGACGAGCACCTCCCGGCCGGCGAAGCGCGTGTCGTCGTCGCGGAACTGCCACTGGTGGGTCCGGTAACGGATGTTGGGCTGGCAATAGGCCTCGCCGCCCGTATAGAAGCGGTACTTGGCCGCCACCGCATAGTTGTGGCGGAAGACGACCGGACGGCCGTCGGCCTCGGCGGCGATGGCCCCGTAGCTCTCCGGATTGTCGAAGACCTCGAAGCGGATGCCCAGCGGGTTGAAGATCATCTCGAGGCGCACGAGCACAAGCAGTGCGAGGGTTACACCGCCCGCCCGCATGACGTAGCACCGCGTGCGGGGATGGCGGCGGACATAGCCGAAGAGCATGGCCACGAATCCGAAGCAGGCGACGATCACCCACTGCGGCTGCACGTAGCCCCGGAAGGCCGAGAGCAGGAAAAAGAGAATGAAGGCCACGGGCAGGAGCTTCAGCGCCCGGCCGGCGGCCGTCTGCGGCCGGACCTTACGCCACGCCTGCACGCAGAGCGGCACGAAGAAGGGGTTGAAGACCACGAGCATGTTGGCCAGGAACTCCACGACATAGTCAAACCGGAAGACCGAGTTGCGCGACGAGAGGTGGTAGACGAACGACGCCCAGTCGTGGTTGTACTGCCAGATCAGGTGCGGCACGAGCAGCAGGGCCGCCACGGCCCCCGAGAGATAGAGCGTCGGGCGCCGGAGCAGCCGCGGATTGGCCGCCAGGGAGAAGAGGACCACCAGCGCCCCGTGATATTTGCTGTAGGCCATCAGGGCCATGGCCACACCCATCCACAGCCAGGCCCGGGGCCGGCGTTCGGAGAAGCGTTCGAAAGTCAGCAGGAAGAG
>FR892011.1:13703-38816 GCA_000434235.1 Alistipes sp. CAG:268
GAAAGGCAGCAGGAAGAGCGCGGAGGTCATCAGCAGCGGACCGTCGGGCACGGCGATGAAGCCGTAAATCTGGAGCATCAGCGTCGTGGACGCAAGGACCACGAAAAGCCCCGCATCGCGGCGCGAGGCATCTGCCGGGCGGATCAGCCGCCACAGGATCCAGAGGTAGAGGGGCTGCAGCACCGTGAAGAAGAAACGCACGCCCAGCTCGCCGCCGAAGAGGCGTTCGCCCAGCCAGACCAGCAGCGCCGTCACGGGCGGATGATCGAAATAGCCCCACGCCAGCCGTTCGGCGAACAGGTGGTAGTAGGCCTCGTCGTTGGCCAGTTGCGCAAGACCGGCCTGTGCCACATTGCACACCCACCAGATCCCGAGCCACAGAGCCACGAGCGAATCGGCTCCCAACGAAGCGTATCTTCTGCGAAATGCCTCCATCATACGGGTGACAAAGGTAATAAAAATTCCCGAGCGCACAAACGGGACACGCCGGTCGCCCCGCATGCAGACCGCCGGAATCGGACCGGAAAGGACGAAGGTCCCGTCCATCGAAAAAAACGCCCGACTTTGTTAGGAATTTCCGAGAAAAATACGAATTTTGCATACAGAATCAACCTTTTAAAAAGTACCCCATGAAAAAACTCTCCGTACTGGCGCTCTCGTGCCTGCTGCTCGGAAGCTGCTGCTCCAAAGTGGCCAACACCTACGAGCTGATCCCCTACCCCAACCACCTGACCCCCCGCTCGGGCTCCTTCGCCGTGGCCGGCGCCGCATTCGCCGCCGACGAGAAGATGGACGAGCCTACGCGCGCCATCGTGGCCGACTTCGCGGCACGCATGGCCGAGGTGGCCGGCACGCAGGCCGAAGTGGCCTATTCGGCCGCCCCCGAAGAGGGTGGCTTCTGCTTCCGGGTCGATGAAACGCTCCCGGCCGAGCACTACGCCCTTGAGGTGACACAGGCCGGCGCCACGCTCCGCGCCTCGTCGCTGCCCGGATTCATCTACGGCATACAGACCCTCAAGCAGCTGCTCCCGGCTGCCGTGTACGGCGGCGAGGCGGCTCCTTCCGACAAGTGGGAAATCCCGTGCGTATCGATCGAGGACGCCCCCCGCTTCGGCTACCGCGGCCTGCACCTCGACGTCGCCCGCCACTTCTTCGACACCAAGCAGGTCGAGAAGGTGATCGACATGATGGTGGTGCACAAGCTCAACACGCTGCACTGGCACCTGACCGAGGACCAGGGCTGGCGCATCGAGATCAAGCGTTACCCGAAACTCACCGAGTTCGGCAGCAAGCGCAAGGGTACGATGATTGAGAAGCAGTGGGGTTCGTGCGACAACGTTCCCTACGGCGGATACTACACGCAGGACGAGATCCGCGAAGTGGTGGCCTACGCCGCAGCCCGCGGCATCACGGTGGTTCCGGAGATCGACCTGCCGGGCCACATGCTTGCAGCGCTGGCCTGCTATCCCGAACTGGGCTGCACGGGCGGCCCCTACGAGGTGGAGACCGGCTGGGGCGTCTTCGAGGATGTTCTCTGCCCGGGCAAGGAGAAGACCTTCGAGTTCCTCGAGAACGTGCTCACGGAGGTCATGGAGCTCTTCCCCTCGGAATACATCCACATCGGCGGCGACGAGTGCCCCAAGACCCGCTGGGAGAAGTGCCCCGCCTGCCAGGCCCGTATCAAGGCGCTCGGTCTGAAGGACGACGACCGCCATTCGGCCGAGCACTACCTCCAGAGCTATGTGACGGCCCGCATCGAGAAGTTCCTCAACGAGCACGGACGACGCATCATCGGATGGGACGAGATTCTCGAGGGCGAGCTCGCCCCCAACGCCACCGTCATGTCGTGGCGCGGCACCGAGGGCGGCATCTATGCGGCCAAGATGGGCCACGACGCCATCATGACCCCCACGACCTACTGCTATCTGGACTACTGCCAGGCTTCGGACCCCGAGAACGAGCCGCTCAACATCGGCGGATACGTGCCCGTCGAGAAGCTCTACTCCTACGAGCCGGTGCCCGACTCGCTGGTCAATGACTATGGCAAATACATCATCGGTGTACAGGCCAACCTCTGGACCGAGTACATCCCCACCAACGAACAGCTCGAGTACATGCTCCTGCCGCGCGTGGCCGCACTGAGCGAAGTACAGTGGTGCGACCGCGGCACGCGCGAATGGACGCGCTTCGCCCAGGCCCTGCCCCACATGCTGCAGATCTATGATCGCATGGGTCTCAACTACGCCACGACGGTCTTCGGTGTGACGGGCCTCACCGAAAAGAACGCGGAGACGGGCGCCGAGGAGATCGTACTCTCGACCATCGACCAGACCCCGATCCACTATACGCTCGACGGCAGCGAACCGACGGCCGAAAGCCCGGTCTACACCGACCCGATCGCGCTTGACAAGGAGTATACCGTGAAGGCCGCCGTCTTCCGCGAGGAGATCCCGACGCGCACCTTCTCCAAGACCTTCGCTCCGACAGCCGAAAAAGAGGAGTAGCCGCACCCGGACAAGGCACAGCCCCTGCCCCGGATCACGTCCCGGACCCCGCGTCCGGCGGGTCCGGGGCTTTTTTTGCGTTTTTTTGCACACGGAACGCACCGACGAAACGAAAAAAAACTATCTTTGCATCGTCATGGTTCCCGTCCGCCGGACGGACGGGACAATAGGGAATCCGGTGCGAATCCGGAACAGTACTCGCTGCTGTGAGTCCCCGCTCCGAAAAGGAGAGCCCCGCAACACTCTTTGCCACTGGCCGACGACGGCCGGGAAGGCGTTGCGGGCGGGACGAGTCAGAAGACCTGCCACGACATGAGGATTTGCACCCGCGGGTTTTCGGGTCGGAATCGCATGGACGAATATATCCGTCTTTCTCCATCGACATCGCTCCCGTCTCCCGACATGAAACACGTACGGACCGTTGCGGTCCCGCCCGAAGCATGCGCACTGCGCGCCGGCACGGGCCCGTTGGGCGAAACCGCACCCGTACCCGACAAAGCCGAATCGGAAACAGTGCCGTTTGCGGAGCCGGAGCATTTAGAGATTAGTCGAACGTTGTCTGCCTTACAACATAACTCCGGCTCCCGCAGGGCGGCATGCGGTCCGCCGCCGCAAGAAAAAAGGTCCGAAAATTTCAGCTTTCGGTTTTAATTCCTATTTTTGCTACGGAGTTTTCATTCCAAAATCCCCGTAAGTTCCATGCGTCTGTCCATCATCATCCTGCTGTCGATCCTGCCGCTACACCGGACGGTCTCCGCACATCAGTCCGAGAACTCCAAGAGTGATCTGATGCGGCTCGACCACGCCATCGAGCAATACTCGGTGTACAATGACCTGAAACAGGACCGCATCCGGGAACTCGCGAAACTGCTCGAATCGCGTCACGACAATCCGGACCAACTCTATGGCATGCAGAGTCTGCTGGCCGACACCTACGCCGCATACCAGTTTGACTCGACCCTCCACTACCTGCGCGCCAACCTCGATCTTGCGCTACGGAACAGATATCCCGGGCGGATCAACGAAACCCGCATCAAAATTGCCGACCTCTACACTTCGGCCGGATACTACCTCGAGGCGGCGGACCTGCTCGACCGACAAATCGACACCACCGAATTAACCGGACCGCTTCTGGGAAGATACTACGTCACCCGGCTGCGCTTCTGCAATGCCGCAGTCGAATACTTCACGAACCCAGACCTGGTCAGACAAGCCTCTGCATCGCGCCACTACTATATGGATCAGGTTCTCGCATTCTACCCCTCCGATTCGGACATCCACCAGCGCCATCTGGCGGATAAACTCATGGGCGAAAAACGGTATCGCGAAGCCGGGGAGGTGATCGACCGGCTGCTTGAACGGGAACAGTCCTCCTCGCACGCCTACGCAGGGTATGCCTACACAAAGGCACTGATCGAGGGATTCCTCGGCCATGCCGACGCACAGATCTGCTGGCTGGCACGTTCGGCTACGGCCGACCTGCAGTCGGCCACGCGCGACAACGCCTCGATCTGTCTGCTCTCGCAAATCCTCTTCGCCTCGCAGAACGACGTACAGCGGGCGTTCCGCTACCTCAAGGTATCGATGGATGACGCCCAGTTCTACAATGCCCGGCTGCGTCCCTGGCAGATAGCCACCGTACTGCCCCGCATCGAAACCTCCTATCTGGAGCAGAAAACGCGCCAGATACGCATCAGCACGGGACTCGGTATCGCCTCGTCGATCCTCTTTCTGTTTGCCTGCGGCATCGCCGTACTCGAAATTCGCCAGAAGAGACGCTCCGAACAGATGCGGCTCGAACTCGAGGAGAACAACCGTCGGATGAACGAATACATCCGCCGCCTCTCCGAACTCAATGAAAGCAAAACGGCGCTCAACAACGAACTGAGGGAATCGAACGCCGTCAAGGAGGAGTACATAGGTCTGTTCCTGGGCATCTGTTCGGACAACATCGACCGTTTCAAGGAGTTCCGTAACCACATCCGCAAACGGCTCACGTCCGGCTCGGCCAAGGATCTGTTGCAGGAGCTCAACTCCCCGTCGATGATCGACTCGCGCGTCGAGGAGTTCTACCGCACCTTCGACGAGGTGTTCCTGCGCCTCTATCCGAATTTCGTCGAGGAGTTCAACTCCCTGCTCCATTCCGAAGCCCGGATCGAGCCCAAGAACGGCGAGTTGAACACCGAATTGCGGATCTTCGCCCTGATCCGCCTCGGCATCACCGACTCGTCAAAGATCGCCGCCCTGCTCCGCTACTCGGTCAATACGATCTACAACTACCGGGCAAAGGTAAAGGGCAACGCCTGCGTCTCGCGCGCCGACTTCGAGGAGCGCGTCAAAAAAATCGGGTCGTTCTCCGGTGAAAACGACACCGACGTACAGCCCCCCGCCCAAGCACGGAATTCCGACTGACACAAGCGGCCGAAACAGCGACGGACACCCCGGATGCGGGGTGTCCGTCGCTGTACGACGCCCCTAAGGCATCCACTTTTTCCACCGGACAGCACAGGCAGTAAAAACCGGAATATCAACATATTAAGACCAAACATCCGTCCACTTTCATCCACTTATTCATTGTACTCGATTGCTTGCGGCTCCGTTTTCGGGTAATTTTACAAAAACGAAAAACATCAGCCTAAAGCCATGATCGCACGCATACTTATTTTATTGAGCGGCGTCCTGATTCTCGCCTCCTGCCAGTCGGATTCCAACCGGCGGAACACGGCCGATGCGCAGATCGAAAAGCGTATCGACGAACTCATCTCCCGCATGACCGTCGAGGAGAAAATCGGGCAGACGAACCAGCTCACCGTCTACGGAACGACCGAAGAGCTCTGCGAAAAGATCCGCAACGGGGAGATCGGCTCCCTGCTCAACGTCGTCGATCCCGCCGACATCAACACCCTGCAACGGGCCGCCGTCGAACAGAGTCGTCTGGGCATTCCGCTTCTGATCGCCCGCGACGTGATCCACGGATTCCGCACCGTCTTTCCCATTCCGCTCGGACAGGCCGCAACGTTCGACCCCGCACTGGTCGAACAGGGGGCCCGCATCGCAGCCATCGAGGCTTCGGCCGCCGGCATCCGCTGGACCTTCTCTCCGATGCTCGACATCTCGCGCGACCCGCGCTGGGGCCGCATCGCCGAATCGGCAGGCGAGGATCCCTGTCTGACCTCGGCCATGGGAGCCGCCATGGTAAGAGGATATCAGGGCGAAGGTGCGGACGACCCGACCTCCATCGCCGCATGCGCCAAGCACTTCGTGGGCTACGGAGCCAGCGAGAGCGGCCGGGACTACAATTCGACCAACCTGACCGAACGGCAGCTGCGCAACGTCTACCTACCGCCCTTCGAACAGGCCGTCCGCAACGGCGCCATGACCCTGATGACCTCGTTCAACGACAACGACGGCATTCCCTCGACGGGCAACCGCTTCCTGCTCGAAGAGGTGCTCCGCAACGAGTGGGGATTCGACGGAATGGTCGTAACGGACTGGAACTCGGCCGGCGAGATGGTCTCGCACGGATTCGCCGCCGACACGAAGGATGCTGCCATGAAGGCGATCAACGCCGGCGTGGACATGGACATGATGTCGCATGTCTTCTCGCTCCACCTCAAGGATCTGATCGATGAAGGTACGGTGGACGAGCGGCGGCTCGATGAGGCCGTGCGCAACATCCTGCGCGTGAAGTTCCGCCTCGGACTCTTCGAAAACCCCTATATCGACACCGCCCGCATCGCCCGGGTGACCTACGCTCCCGAACATCTCGAGGCAGCCCGCCGCACGGCCGAGGAGTCGGCCGTCCTGCTCCGCAACGAGGGCAACATCCTGCCGCTTGACGCCTCGGCGCTGCGCAGCGTATTGGTCGCCGGCCCGATGGCCGACGCCCCTGCCGAGCAATTGGGCACCTGGACCTTCGACGGCGAGCCCGACCACACGGTCACCCCGCTGGCCGCCATCCGTGCAGCCTACGGCGACCGGCTGCACATCGGGTACAACCCCGTAGCCGCATACAGCCGCGAAAAGGTTACGGCCGCCAAACTGGCCGCCTTCACGGCCCAGGCCGCCTCATACGACGCCATACTGCTCTTCGTCGGTGAAGAGGCCATCCTCTCGGGCGAAGCCCACTGCCTGGCCGACCTCAACCTGCAGGGGTCGCAGAGCGAACTGATCGCCGCGGCCCGCCGCAGCGGAAAACCCGTCGTCACGGTCGTCATGGCCGGACGCCCGCTGACGATCGCACGCGACCTCGCGAACACCGACGCCCTGCTCTACTCCTTCCACCCGGGAACGATGGGCGGACCGGCACTGATCGACCTGATCTTCGGCAACGCCGTACCGAGCGGCAAACTGCCCGTCACCTTCCCCGTTGCCACCGGACAGATTCCGATCTACTACGCGCGCAACATGACCGGCCGTCCGGCCGCCGGCAATGAACTGCTGCTGGACGAAATCCCCGTGGGGGCCGGACAGACCTCGCTCGGATGCACCTCCTACCACCTCGACGCCGGCTTCGGGCCGCTCTTCCCCTTCGGGTTCGGACTCTCCTACTCGACCTTCGAATATGCCGACCTGCAGCTCGACAAGGAGGCCTACCTGCCGACCGAGACCATCCGCGCCTCGTGCCGCCTGACCAACACCGGAAAGCGCACTGCCACCGAGGTCGTGCAGCTCTACGTCCGCGACCGCGTGGGATCGACCGTGCGCCCCGTCAAGGAGCTCAAGGCATTCGACCGCATCACGCTCGAGCCCGGCCAGAGCCGCACCGTGGAGTTCGAACTCCCGGCCGAAGACCTCGCCTTCTGGGGCCTCGACATGCAGAAACGCGTCGAACCCGGCACGTTCGACCTCTGGATCGCCGGAGACAGCCAATCGGGAAACTCCGTTACTTTTACAATAAACTAAAACCAACCCTATGAACAAGTTCAAACTACTGATCTGTCTGCTGCTGATCTCTTCCGGGCTGAGAGCCCAGACGCGGCAGATCCAAGGGACTGTCGTCTCCTCCGACGACGGACAGCCGCTCATCGGTGTAACCGTGCTGATCGAGGGAACGACACAAGGAACCTCCTCGAACGCCGACGGCTCCTGGCAGCTGGCCGTTCCCGACAACGGGAACCCGGTAAAACTGTCGTTCAGCTACATAGGTTACGAGACCCAGGTCCATACGGTCGCCGCCGGACAGACGATGCTCAACGTCCGCCTCTCGGCCAGCAGCCTCGAACTCGAAGAGGTCGTAGCCATCGGATACGGCGTCATGCGCAAGAGCGACGTGACGGGAGCCGTGGCCTCCATCACCCCCGAGCAGCTCCAGAAGCCCCCCGCCGCAGGCCTCGACCAGGCCCTGCAGGGCCGGGCCGCAGGCGTGACGATCAACGCCTCGTCGGGTCAGCCCGGTGCATCGGCCGAGGTCCGCATCCGCGGTATCGGCACGGTCAATGACAGCTCGCCGATCTACGTCGTGGACGGCGTCATCACCGACGACATCTCGTTCGTCAATCCGCAGGACATCGCCTCGACCGAAATCCTCAAGGACGCCTCCGCAACGGCCATCTACGGTTCGCGCGGCGCCAACGGCGTGATCATCGTGACGACCAAAAGCGGCAAGGCCGGGTCGAAGATCAACATCGACTTCAACGCCTACGTCGGCATCCAGAACCGCTGGAACAAACTCGATCTGATGGGTCGCGACGAGTTTGCACAGACGATCATCAACCTCGAGGGAACGCAGTCGCAGATCGACTACTTCAACAAGAACGGATTCAACTCGTGGCTCTCGGCCTACCGTCTCGGCAGTTCGTCGTACTACCCCGTCGTCAAGTCCGCGTCGAACCCCGACGGACTCGACTACAGCTCGATCGAAACCGACTGGCAGGATGAGGTATTCAAGCCCAACGCCATTATCCAGAATTACCACATCAGCGCCTCGGGCGGTTCGGACAAATCGACCTACGCACTGAGCGCCAGCTACTTCACGCAGGAAGGTACGATCATCGGATCGGATTTCGAACGACTCACCCTCCGCTCGAACACCTCCTACCAGCTGACCAAGTGGCTGAAGGTCGGCGAGAACATCTCCTTCTCGAACTCGCAGGGCCGCAACGCCATGAACAACAACTCGAGCCCCGGCGCCTCGATCCTCTCGGCCGCACTGGCCATGGCCCCGTGGGACCCGGTACGCTACCCCGAGGGAAGCGTGAACAACCTGGGCGAAGACCTCAGCGGGCGCATTGCCGCTTCGTCGAACTTCAAGAACGTGACCAATCCCCTCTCGATGGTCGAGCACACCCACCCGCTCGACAAGGACGAGCGCTGGGTAGGCAACGTCTACCTCGACATCGAACCCATCAAGGGGCTGCGCCTCCACTCCGAGGTCAGCATGGACCTCACGAACACCATGAGCCGGACGTTCAAGGACCAGTACGAGTATTCGTCCTACGACAAGAACGAGAAGAACTTCATCTCGCGCAGCATGTCCCGCGCACAGACCATGCGCTACGAAAACACCCTCACCTACATGCACGACTGGGGCAAGCACAGCCTGACGGCCATGGTGGGACAGACGACCGAGGAGTACAACTACTACTACATCGGCGGCTCGGGTGCATCGATCGCCAACCCGACGGACAACAACTGGTACCTGAACCAGGCGACCGAAGACCGCACCGAAGCCGGCGACTCGGCAGCCCGAACCCGCATGTTCTCGATGCTCGGACGTCTGCACTACTCCTACGACAACCGCTACCTGATCACGGTAAACTTCCGCGCCGACGCCTCGTCGAAGTTCCCCGAAAACCTCTGGGGCTACTTTCCCTCGACGGCCGTGGCCTGGCGCATCAACGAGGAGCCGTGGCTGCGCAACAGCGATGTCCTCAACAACCTCAAGCTGCGTCTGGGTTGGGGACAGATCGGAAACGACAAGATCGGCGACAACGCCTTCCTGCAGACGATTTTCAACTCGGGACCGACGTTCGTCGGATACCCCTTCGGCATCAACCCCGAAATCGCAGCCGGAGCCACCGTACTGACCTACGTCAATACGGGCGGCAAGTGGGAGACCACCGAGCAGTGGGATCTCGGCGTGGACTTCGGACTGTGGAACAACAAGCTCACGGGTACCGTGGACCTCTTCCTGCGTGACACAAAGGACATGCTCCTGAGCGTGACGGCTCCGGCTCATGTCGGCAACCTCCACGCCCCGACGGCCAACGTCGGAACGGTCCGCAACCAGGGTATCGAGATCACCCTCGGCCATGCCAACCGCATCGGTGAGTTCGACTACGAGATCAACGGAAACGTCTCGTTCATCCGCAACCGGCTGACGGCCCTCAACGGCGGCGAGCGCGTCTACGGCGACTATACCATCTGCGACGAGGGTCTCCCGCTCTACTCCTTCTGGGGCTATGAGTACGAAGGCATCTACCGCACCGACCAGGAGGCTGTTGATCACCAGTTCGGAGTCGATCCCGTGGCCATCACCGAGCACGCCGGCGACGCCCGCTACAAGGACCAGAACGGCGACGGCATCATCGACGACGACGACCTGGTGGCCATCGGCAACCCCTTCCCGTGGCTGACCTACGGCTTGAACCTGGGTGCTTCGTGGCGAGGACTCGACCTGACGGTCTTCTTCCAAGGTGTCTACGGCAACGAGATCTACAACGCCGTGCGGCTCCGCACCGAAGGCAAGGGCACCGAAGCCACGCTCAGCACCACGATGCGCGACGTGTGGTCGAAGAGCAACCCCAACGGGTCGATTCCCAACCCCTACGGCAGCTCGCGCAACACCGTTTCGTCGAGCCGCTACGTGGAGGACGGATCCTACCTGCGCCTCAAGGAGCTCACGCTGGGCTACACGCTGCCCAAGCGCTGGACCGACCGCATGCACATGAACCGCTGGCGCTTCTACGTCTCGGTAAGCAACCTCTTCACGCTCACCGGATACACGGGATATGACCCCGAAGTGGGGGGGGGAGTCGATTACGGCAACTATCCCCAGTCGCGGACGTTCCTCTTCGGCACCAACATCAACTTCTAAAACCGACTACGATGAAACGAACCTTGCATATCATCACGCTTTTCGCGGCTCTGGGCCTGGCATCGTGTACCGACTGGCTGACCGAGAAGGGGCCCGGAACGACCGAACTCGGAGACTTCTTCACCAGCGGGGAGACGGCTATACAGACCGTCAATGCCGCCTACGTGCCGCTCTCCTGGGAGTTCAACAACACCTATTTCTGCGAGTGGTTCATCGGTGACGTCGCCTCGGACGATGCGCTCAAGGGCGGACAGAACATCGGCGACATGGCCGACGCCTACGACATCGAGAACTTCAAGACGGTATCGACGAACACCCTGCTGCTCGACTTCTACCGGGCCCAGTTCCAGGGCATCGGCCGCTGCAACCTCGTCCTTGCAAACGTCCCCGGCATGGAGACGGACGAGACCATGGACGAAAAGACCAGGGAGCGGCTCATCGGCGAGGCCTACTTCTTGCGCGCCTACTACTACTTCCGTCTGGTGCGCATGTTCGGCGGGGTGCCGAAGGTCGAGGCCCCGATCACCTCGTCCGACGACTGGCGGCAGCCCCGCGCCACGGCCGACGAGATCTACACCCTGATCCTCTCCGACCTGGACAACGCCCAGAGCCGGCTCTGGAAGAAGAGCGAGTATGCCGATGAAGACATGGGACGCGCCACACGCGGCGCCGCTCTGGCCATGCTGCTCAAGGTAAACCTCTACGTGAAGGACTACGATACAGCCCGGACCTGGGGCGCCGAACTTCTCAAGATGGGGGACGAAGAGGGCGAATACTCGCTTTGCACCAACTACGAGGACAACTTCACGCTGGCCGGCGAGAACGGGCCCGAATCGGTCTTCGAGATCCAGTACATGGAGGATCCGCAGTCCGACTACGGCGAGGGATACGGATACACCCGCGGTACGATGACGACGATCCTCACGCGTTCGCGCTCGACGCTCATCGCCACGACCGGGGCCGGATGGGGCTTCAACCACCCCACGCAGGACCTCTACGACGAGTTCGAGGAGAACGACCCGCGCCGCGAGGCCACGATCATCAACCCCGCGGATGACCAGATGGTGACCCCTTCGGAGGAGATCTACCTGGGCAACCGCTACCTCAACCGGAAGTATGCCATGATGACCGACAACGGCGGAGCCCCCTACCGTCTCTCGCACGAGACTCGTTCGCCGATCAACAACAAACAGATCCGCTATGCCGACGTACTGCTCATGTACGCCGAGGCCTGCCTGGAAAGCAATACCGACCTTGGGGCCGGACGCAACGCACTCAACCGGGTCCGCGCCCGCGTCGGGCTCTCCGAAGTGGACCTCACGCGCGAGAACCTGCGCCACGAGCGGCGCGTGGAGCTGGCCATGGAGGGACACCGCTGGTTCGACCTCTGCCGCTGGGGAATCGTCGGCGAGACGATGAACGCCTACATGGCTGCCGAAAGCGAGGAGGCCCGCGCACAGATGGGCACCTTCATCGCCGGCAAGCACGAACTGATGCCGATTCCCTCGGAGGAGGTGCGGCTGGGCGGCCTGACCCAGAACCCGGGCTATTGATCCGAATTGACACAACCACTTATTGTTCCATTCAAAAAACTTAAAACGACCATGAAAACTGTGAAATTTCTGCTGATGGCCCTCGTAGCCACGGCATTCGTCGGCTGCAACGACAGCGACGACTCGACGTCGAAGATTCAGCTCGACACCCCGGCACCGGCGGTAGACGAGAGCACGATCACCACCACCTCGGCCACCGTAACGTGGAGCGCCATCTCGAACGCCGCCTCGTATGAGGTGCAGCTCGACGGAGCCACCGTACAGACCGTCACCTCGCCCTCGGTGAGCCTCTCCTCGCTGACGGCCGGCACGAGCTACACGGTCGGCGTACGCGCCATCCCGGGCGACACGGAGGCCTACGAGGCTTCGAAGGTCGGCACCTGCTCGTTCACGACCTCGGACGAGAGCGGTGAAGGCGGCGGCGAAGGCGGCGAAGGCACATCGTCGCTCTCGGGCAGCAACTACTACCTGATCAGCCTCGACACCGAGACCTACGAGACGATCAAGGACAAGGTCGTGGCCGACTTCCGCCCCAACGAGGTAGACTGCTTCCTCTATGACTGGGCCGGCGGCTTCACGGGAGGCACCTGCGCAGGTCCCAACTTCTACGGAGTGGTCACCGACTGGGTGAACATGTCGATCAACACGGGCCTCGGCTGGTTCGGCGCCGGTTTCTTCTCGACGAACCTCGACAACATCAAGAAGCTCGCCGACATCTCCGCCGAGCCGGAGAACTACTACCTCCACATGGCCTGGAAGGGCACCAACACGGGCAACTATGCCGTGAAGCTCTATGACGGCGTAATCGACGGATGCCCGATCATCGTAGACGTCGAGGGCGAGTACGGATTCACTCGCGACGGCGAGTGGTACGAGATCGAGGTGCCGATCCAGGTTTTCTATGACAAGGGCCTCAATTACAACGCCGACATCCTGAGCAGCCTCTCGCCCGACACGTCGGGCAACACCGGCCTGAACATCATGGCCATCACGCAGCCCGACGACGGCACGATGCCCCAGTCGCTGCAGATCGACGCCGTATTTATCTACAAGAAGTAAGGACCCAGGGTCCGACACACAGGAACAGCGGGTTTGAACGTACCCGCTGTTTCACTAAAAACCGAAAACCGACGAGCACATGAAAAAACTGCTGATTACGACTGCCGCACTCGCCTCGTTGTGGCTCCTGCCCACGGCCTGTGGCAACGACGACGACGGCACGACACCACCACCGACCGATCCCGACAGCCCGGAGGCCCCGATCGAAGGGTATTCGCTGTACTGGGCCGAGGAGTTCGACTCCGACGAACTGAACCCGCTGAACTGGAACGTCGAAACGGGCGTCGCAGCCAACCAGGAGCTCCAGTACTACACCGACCGCAGCGAGAACCTGCGCGTGGAGGAGGGCTGTCTGGTGATCGAGGCCCGCAAGGAGCCGATGGAGAACCGCGAATACACCTCGGCGCGCATCAACACCCAGGGCAAGGTGCAGATCAAATACGGCTACATCGAGGCCCGCATCTGGCTGCCGGCCGGTCAGGGCACCTGGCCCGCATTCTGGATGATGGGCACCGGTGCCTCGTCGTGGCCCCGCTGCGGCGAGATCGACATCATGGAACACGTCGGCAAGACCCCCGGACAGGTGACCCATGCCCTGCACACGCAGAATGCCAACGGCAACAACGGACGGAACTGGAACGCCTCGACGGCCCTGGCCGAAGCCGAGGGAAGCTGGAACACCTACGGACTCCTCTGGGAGCAGGAGAGCGACGATGAATCCGGATGCATCTCGTTTTACGTCAATGGTGAACGATCGGCATGGAAGTACCAGCCCCGGAATGCCGACATGGCCGAATGGCCCTTCGACAACTACTTCTATGTGATCCTCAACCTGGCCATCGGCGGTACGATGGGCGGCCAGGTCGATGACGCCATCTTCGACGACGAGGTCATCATGAAGGTCGATTACGTCCGCATGTGGACCCCGAACACCGCATCCTGATACCCAAACCCCAACAAGCAGAAAACAACATGTCCCAACTCAAACACTCCATTTGCCAGATGGCGACCCTCGGATGGTGGCTGATGCTGTCGCTCGCAGCCGTCTCGTGTAACGAAGACGATCAGTCCGGCGGGCAACTTGCAGCCCCGACCACGATGCTCACGGCCAATTCCATCGGGATCGACCGGTTCGGAATCTACTGGAGCTCCGTCAGCGGAGCCGACTCGTATGAAATACGCCTCGACGGTGAGGTACTGACCACGGTACAGGACACCGAATACACCTTCACCGGACTGGCCGAAGCCACCTCCTACACGGCGGGCGTACGCGCGCTGTCGGATACGGCTGAAGCCTCCGATTGGAGCGAAATCCGCGTGAAAACCTACTCGTCGAGCCAGGTGACGCAGCTCGACGCCCCGACCCTGACGGCCCCGACCTCTTCGGTGACGCAGACGGGATTCACCGTCGCCTGGGAGGCCGTCGAGCACGCCGACTACTACACCTGGACACTCGACGGCGGCCAGGAAACCTCGACCGAGGAGCTGCAGGTCACCTGCTCGCAGCTCAACCCCGCAACCACCTACACGATACGAGTCCGCGCCGAATCCAAGGCAGGAAGCTATGCAGCCTCGGAATGGAGCGAAATCCGCGTAAGGACCAGCTCCGAAGGGACAGGGTCGGAGGACGCACCCGAAGGCTACAGGCTGGTATGGTCCGACGAGTTCGACGGCAACACACTCGACGAATCGATCTGGAACATCGAGGTCAATGGCTCGGGAGGCGGCAACAACGAGCTGCAGTACTACTGCGAGCGGGGCGTCAGCGTGGGCACTGAACCGGAGAGCGGCCGCAACTGCCTGATCCTGACAGCCACGCGCGAAAACTACCAGAACCGTCAGTTCACCTCGGGACGCATCAATTCGAAGGGCAAGTACAGCTTCACCTACGGCCGGCTCGACGCGCTGATCCGCATGCCGAAGACGGCCAACGGACTGTGGCCTGCATTCTGGCTGATGGGCGACGACTACGACCAGGTGGGATGGCCCGCCTGCGGCGAAACGGACATCGTCGAGATGGGCCACGCCACCGGAATGGCCCAGGGCACACAGGACCGCTTCTTCAACGGAGCCTGCCACTGGGGCCCGGCTTGGAACAACAAGGGCGACTACTCGCGCGACACGACGGCGCCCTACGGCATGCAGGACGATTTCCACCTCTACACCTGCATCTGGACCGAGGACGAACTGGCCATGTACTACGACCTCGACGAGGATCCCAACCGGGAGCCCTACTTCCGCATGACGATCACCCGGACCGCAGGCTACGAGAGCAACGAACTGCACGTGGGCAACTACTTCCACAAGCCCAACTTCATTCTCTTCAACCTGGCCGTCGGCGGCAACTTCCCGGGCCTCTACGACCCGGCGCAGATCACGGCGCTCAACGACGGCCCCGCTTCCATGTACGTCGATTACGTGCGGCTCTACGTGAAGGAGTAACCGGGCTGCACTCCGCAACGCGACAAGGAAACGCCCCTGCCGACTTACAGTCGTCAGGGGCGTTTTTTACATGATGTCATGTCCGCACACTCCCGAGATCCCGTTTTCTGGGAGGAAAGGGGTAAAATAAAAGCAACCGCCTGTTCAACAAGCAGTTGCTTTTTCGTACCCGGAGCCGGGGTCGAACCGGCACGACATTGCTGTCATTGGTGTTTGAGACCAACGCGTCTACCGATTCCGCCATCCGGGCTGATGCTGCAGAGCAGCGAATCGGGACGGCAAAGATAGGTGAATTTCGTTATATTTCAAAAAAATCGGCTACTTTTCGAAGTACTCCCTGATTTTTTTCGCACGCGCCGGACCGACCACTCCGGCCAGCTCCTCGGGGTTGGCCGTGCG
The DNA here is from genome assembly GCA_000434235.1 of Alistipes sp. CAG:268. Lineage (GTDB taxonomy): Bacteria > Bacteroidota > Bacteroidia > Bacteroidales > Rikenellaceae > Alistipes > Alistipes avistercoris. The sequence goes on from FR892011.1 coordinate 29,699, forward strand.
GACCTTCTCCACCGTGCGGAAATGGTGCAGCAGCGTCTCGATCGTCTTCTGTCCGATGCCTTCGATCTGCTCCAGTTCGCTGTGGATAAACGCCCGGCTCCGCTTCTGGCGATGGAACGAGATGGCGAAGCGGTGCACCTCGTCCTGGATCGAGGTCAGGAAGTGAAACAGCGGCGAGGTGGGTCGAAGCCCCACCAGCAGCGGCGGATAGCCGCAGTAGAGCTCTGCCGTGCGGTGCCGGTCGTCCTTGGCCAGTCCGGCAATCGGGATATCGAGCCCCAGGGCCTCGAGCACCTCGTGGATCACCCCCATCTGCCCCTTGCCTCCGTCGGCGATGACCAGATCGGGGAGTTCGGCCCCCTCAGCATGCAGACGGCTGTAGCGACGATAGACCACCTCGCGCATCGAGGCGTAATCGTCCGGTCCGACCACGGTTTTGATGTTGAAGTGGCGGTACTCCTTGCGCGAAGGCTTTCCGTCGCGGAAGACCACGCACGAGGCGACGGGATGGGCCCCCTGCAGGTTCGAATTGTCGAAGCACTCGATATGGCGGGGCGGCCGGTCGAGACGCAGCGCCTCCTGCAGGGCGTTCATCAGCCGCTCGGTATGCCGCTCGGGGTTGCGGATCTCCAGATTCTTCAGCTGCTCGGCCCGGTAGATGCGCGCGCTCTTCTGCGAGAACTCCAGCAGTTCGAGTTTCTCGCCCCGCTTGGGTACGGTGAAGGTCACACCGTCGAAGAGCAGCGTAGTCGAGGGCAGGAAGGGGACTATCACCTCGCGGGCCAGCACCCCGCCGCCGATCTGTTCGACGATGTGCTGGATGGCCAGCGTCAGCATGTCCCGCTCGTCGGCCCCGACGCCCGGCGAGAGCTTCACGGTCGAGACGCCCACCACCGAGCCGTGGCGAATGCGGACGAAGTTGCACCACACCACATCGTCGTCGGGCAGCAGCGAGAAGACATCCACATCGACGATCTTCGCACTGACGATCACCGAACGGCCCGCATAGTTGTCCAGGGCGTCGATCCGCTGCTTGTAGCGTTGCGCCACCTCGAAGCGCAACTCCGCGGCGGCTCGCGACATCTCCCCCTCGAGGTATTGGCGCACCGGACGCAGGTCGCCCCGCAGCACCGAAGTGACCATATCCACCAGGCGGCCGTACTCCTCCTCGCTCTGCGCCCCGATGCAGGGGCCCTTGCAGTTGCCCAGGTGGTACTGCAGGCAGACCGTATAGCGTCCGCGCGCGATCTGCTCGGGCGAGAGGTTCAGTTTGCAGGTCCGCAGCGGGACCACCTCGCGGATGAAGTCCAGCACGCTGTGCTGCATCATCACCGAACCGTAGGGACCGAAGTACTGCGAACCGTCGCGCACGAGCTGGCGCGTGGACAGCACGCGGGGAAACGGCTCGCGGCGGACGACGATCCACGGATAGGTCTTGTCGTCCTTGAGCAGGATGTTGTAGCGCGGCTGCAGGCTCTTGATCAGGGAGTTCTCGAGCAGCAGCGCATCGGTCTCGCTTCCCACGACGATGTGGCGGATCTCGACGATCTGCCGCACCATGACGCGGACCTTGGCACTGTGCTCCTTCGACTGCACGAAGTAGGAGGAGACCCGCTTGCGCAGGCTCTTGGCCTTGCCCACATAGATGATCGTACCCGTGCGGTCCACGAACTGGTAGACCCCGGGCGAGAGCGGCAGCAGCGCCACCTGCTCCTTTAGTTTGTCGTATCGGTCGGATGATGCCATCGTCGCTGCAAAAATACAAAAGATGGGGGATTATTACAATTTGGTCAAAAACATCCGATTTTTTGTTTTATTTCTCCAAATCGCATATTTTTGCACCGACATAAATCCACACCCTGTAAAACAATGAAAAAACTTGTGATTCTGCTCCTTTGCGGAGCATTCGCCCTATCGTGCACGGACAAGGCATACGATCTGTCGCAGATCGAGACCGGCGACGTGGCCATCGGGAACGACGACTCCGAGTTCCGGATGCCGCTGATGACCGTCCTCGTGCCGATGGCCGACCTCGCGGCCGACGGGAAAGAGATCCAGGCCATCTTCGACGAGGCCGACATCTGGTTGCCGACCGCTGCGACGGCCGTAGACCTGGTCCGGCTCGACAGCGACCCGGACTACCGAACCCAGCTCATCGCTGCGACCGTCGCCGAGATGCATACGAACGATGCGAAACTCAATGCCGTGATCGCCCTCAGCTACGAGCAGTACTACGCCAGCTTCGCCCCGGTGCTCGGGCTTGATCCCGCGCATCCCGACCCGAATGCCTATGCTGCGGCATTCGGACGGATCTTCGCATCGGAGGAGCTCGCCGGCGAGCTCGAGGCACGCATCGGCGAAGCTGCCACGGACTATCTCACCTCGATCCACATCGACCCGGTGGAGTACACGATCGACGCTCTGGGCATCGATGAGTCGGTGATCGACATGCTCTGCGACAACCTCGATCCCGAGGGGACGCCCGACGCCCGCAATACGCTTCACCTCTACGGCTCGGTAGCCAGCCGCCTGCCGGTGACGGTGCATGTCGCACCGACCTTTACGCCTACCGACATCACGTTCGAATTCGATGTCGAGGCCGCCAGCCCCGACTCCGGAATTCCGCAGACGCAGCTCTTCGGCGACGACCTGCGGCAACTCGTCGGCGGCATCACGGTCCGCATCCCCGTGACGCTGCTCACCTACTACCGCGACCTGGGATTCGACGATGCGGCCGACAGCCAGCTGACCATCGACCTGCGCCTGCTCAAGCGCGGCGGACTGAAACTCAACCTCTAAAACGCCTTCCGACATGAAGAAACTCTACTCGCTCTTCTTCGCCCTGCTCCTGGCAGGCAGCCTCGCGGCCCAGAACCCAACCGCCTATTTCATGGAAGGCTCGACCTTCCGCAGCCAGCTCAACCCGGCCTTCGCCCCGCTGCGCGGCTACGTCAATATCCCGGGCATAGGCTCCCTGAACGTCAGCACGAGCGGCAACATCTCGCTCGACAAGGTCCTCTACCCCCGCAACGGCAAACTCGTGACGCTGATCGACAGTTCGGTATCGTCCGCCGAAGCGCTCTCGGGACTCAAGACCCAGAACCTGCTCGGCGCCGACACCTACATCAACCTCATCGGATTCGGTGCCTATGCCCGGAACCGCAAGGACTTCTGGTCCTTCGGCCTGAGTCTCCGCACCAGCGCCGAGGTGAACCTCCCCTACTCACTCTTCGACTTCATCAAAAACGGCCACGAAGGCTCGATCCGCGATATCGGCGTGGCTGCGGACTCCTACCTCGAAGCGGCATTCTCCTACTCGTTCCCGTTGCTCGACGACCGGCTCTACATCGGCGTGCGCGGAAAATTCCTGGCGGGAATGGCTCGGGGAAGGCTCTCGTTCGACCGCTTCGACGTCTCGCTCCAGGACGATCGCTGGGCCGTCGATGCCGCAGGAAGCCTCGACATTTCGGCCTCGGGGCTGACCGCTACGACCGAAGAGAACGCGGCCGGCGAACAGATCTACAAATTCAACGACATCGAACTCCAACCGACCTCACCGGCCGGATACGGATTCGCCGTCGATCTGGGCGCCACCTACGACATCCTGCCCGACCTGCAGGCCTCACTGGCGGTCAATGACCTGGGATTCATCAGCTGGGGCAAGGGGAACAACCTCTCCGGAACCTCGTCCAAAAACCTCGAGTTCACGGGAACCACCGTCGAGGGCGGTACGGTCTCGGAGCTGCCAGACTTCGACCTCGACGTCCTCGAGTTCCGCAAGGAGGAGGCCCGCTCCGCAACCCGGGCGCTCCGCGCCTCGGTGAACGCCGGCCTCGAATACCGGATGTGGCAGAACCGCGCCAGCGTCGGCGTGCTCTACTCGATGCGCTTCTGGGAATACAAGCCCCTGCACAACATCACCGGCGCGGTGAACTTCCGCCCGATCTACTGGTTCCAGCTCACGGGAAGCTACTCGGTGATCGGCAGCCGCGGCGGTGCATTCGGGCTGGCGCTGAACCTCTGCCCGAGCTGGATCAACTTCTTCGTCGCCACCGACATCCTGACGGCCAAACACACGCCCCAGTGGGTGCCGATCAAACAGAGCTCGATGAACGTCACCCTCGGACTGGGCATACCGATCGGCAAACGCGGACTGCGCCACCGTCCCGACTATTGCTGCGAGGCCAGATAGTCCGCCGCATCACGACAACGAATCACGCACCCCGGATCTCCCTTGACTGGGAAATCCGGGGTGCATGATTCTACCCGCCCGAAAGAATCCCCCTTGAAAAAGCCGCAAAATGACGCGCAAAGGCCGGGGAGTTCCGCCATTCGGGCATACGCATGCCACATTCGGGCAAACCCGTTGCGGCAATCGATTCTTTGGTTATCTTTGTTCACGGAAAAACCGGGGAAGCGTGCGGAACCTCCCCGGATCGGAAATCCGTTGCGGCGGCCTCAAAAATCTGTGTGAAGTTGCGTCACTACTTTTTCTCTTTTTGAATTCTTCAAAAAAACGGGCCGCCGCAACTTCTTTATGCCTCAACAAATTCCATGCCATCCGACGCCCGTTCGGCAAAACGGCCGAGGGCCGCACGCATCGCCTCGCGTCCCGCCTCGACAATCTCCGCCGAGCGGTAGAATTCGAACATGCTGAAGCGATCGGCCGGCATCTCCACGAGGATGTCGGGAGGACACAGGCGGCGCTGCAGCGAGGCGATCCGCTGCTGCATGATCTGCGACGAGGTGACCAGCACCTTGTAGTGGTTGAGCGACATGCGGGCCCGGAAAGCCGGATCGCCGCCAAACGGCGCACAGACGTCCACGGCAACCAGCAAGTCCCCCTCGCTGCGCCGCACACGGTCGTAGGGCACGGGATTGACCATGCCGCCATCGACGAGCACCATCCCGTCGCGGTGGACAGGACGGAATACCGACGGGATCGAGATCGAGGCCCGGATGGCATCGTAGAGCCCGCCCCGGTCGAACACCACTTCGCGGCCCGTCACCAGATCGGCCGCAACAGCCGCAAACGGCACCGGCATCTGCTCGATCCGCACGTCGGGGACCAGCTCCTGCATGGCCCGCATCACGCGGTCTCCCTTCACCAGCCCCTCGGAGCTGAGGGTGAAATCGACCAGGCCGAACACCTTGTAGCGGTCCAGCGCACACATCCACTCCTTGAACGGTCCGAGATGGCCCGAGGCATACATGCCCCCGACCAACGCACCCATCGAGGTGCCCGCCACGGCGCTCACCTCGAAACCCTGACGCTCCAACTCCTCAATGGCGCCGATATGCGCGATGCCCCGCGCACCGCCGCCGCCCAACACGAGCGCGACTCTCCGTTTCTGCTCCATAAATCATTCCTTTAAACTATAAATCCGGCCGCGGCGGATCACCCCGCCACAACGAGGTCCATCGGCACGTCGTGCGGCTCGGTTTCGAGCCCGCCGACCAACTGGTGGGCGAAGCATACCCCGACCTTCACGGCCCGGAACCCCGGCTGCGCGAGGTAACGGTCATAGTAGCCGCGCCCGCGACCCATCCGCGCCCCGGCCTCCGTAAAAGCCGTGCCGGGTACGACGATCAGGTCGATCCGACCGGGCGGACACTCGCGGGCCGACGGCCCCGGTTCGGCGATGCCGAAGGCCCCGCGCACCAGCGTCGCCGCATCGTAGTCGAAGAAACGCATCGCATCGCCCTCGACCCGCGGCACGACCAGCCGCTTCGACGACGCCCAACCCTGCAGCACCCCTTCGGTGGCCGGTTCGTCGGGCAGCGCGCAGTAGAGCGCCACGGTCCGGGCCGCCGCAAAAGCGGCCGTCGAGGCCACCCCTGCAAAGATCCGGCCCGAAGCCTCGGCCCGCTCTTCGGCCGAGAGCGAAAGGTTGCGCCGCTTCATCTCCCGACGCAGTTCGTTTTTCGTCATAAAACCCTCCTTTCGGACGCAAAATTCCCGTCCGTTTTCATTGTTATTACGCGAACAATGGCTATATTTGCCTCACGAAAACACAAATCATTAACAAATATAACAAATTTAAACCATTATGAGCTGTTTTCTATCTAATTCCTCGCTTGGCAAGAAGTTAGTAATGAGCGTGACGGGTTGCTTCCTCGTGCTCTTCATCCTCTTCCACATGTCGATGAACGTCACGGCGATCATCTCGCCCGAAGGCTACAACGCAATCTGCGGGTTCCTCGGCGCAAACTGGTATGCACTGGCCGGTACGGTGGTGCTGGCTGCCGGTGTGGTGATCCACTTCATCTACGCCATCATCCTCACGCTGAACAACTACCGCGCCCGCGGCTCGCAGCGTTACGCCGTCACCGTCAAGGAGCCGGGTGTGGCCTGGGCCTCGAAGAACATGCTCGTACTGGGTGTCATCGTACTGCTCGGCATGGGTCTGCACCTCTACAACTTCTGGGCGAAGATGCAGCTCGTCGAGATCATGGGCGAGCACACCAACTCGCTGGGTCTGGCCGTGACCGACGGCGCCGCACTGATCGCATACACCTTCTCGCAGTGGTACTACGTGGTGCTCTACCTCGTATGGTTCGCCGCCCTGTGGTTCCACCTCACGCACGGCGTGTGGTCGATGTTCCAGACCGTGGGCTGGGCCAACGACACGTGGTATCCCCGCCTGAAGTGCATCGCCAACATCGTGGCAACGATCGTATTCCTCGGCTTCGCCGCCGTGGTGCTCTGCTACTTCTTCTGCCCCTGTCTGGCAGGCGCCTGCTAATCATCCCCGATTGTAGAACAACAAACACACAAACGATATGGCTTTAAAATTAGATGCTAAAATTCCTGCCGGCGCTCTCGCAGAAAAGTGGAGCAACCATAAGGCAGCTATCAAGGTCGTAAGCCCCGCCAACAAGCGCAAGCTCGACATCATCGTCGTCGGAACCGGTCTGGGAGGCGCCTCCGCAGCCGCTTCGCTCGGCGAACTGGGCTACAACGTCAAGGTGTTCTGCATCCAGGATTCCCCCCGCCGCGCACACTCGATCGCAGCGCAGGGCGGTATCAATGCGGCCAAGAACTACCAGAACGACAACGACTCCGTATACCGGCTCTTCTACGATACGATCAAGGGCGGCGACTACCGCGCCCGCGAGGCCAACGTCTACCGTCTGGCCGAGGTCTCGAACCTGATCATCGACCAGTGCGTCGCCCAGGGCGTTCCCTTCGCCCGTGAGTACGGCGGTCTGCTGGCCAACCGTTCGTTCGGCGGCGCGCAGGTATCGCGTACTTTCTACGCCCGCGGCCAGACCGGACAGCAGCTGCTGCTGGGCGCATATGCAGCCCTGAACAAGGAGATCGCCGCAGGGTCGGTGAAGAGCTACCCCCGCCACGAGATGCTCGACCTGGTCATCGAGGACGGTGAGGCTCGCGGCATCATCGCCCGCAACCTCGTGACGGGCGAGATCGAGCGCCACGGCGCACACGCCGTCGTACTCGCCACGGGCGGTTACGGCAACGTATTCTTCCTCTCGACGAACGCCATGGCCTCGAACGGTTCAGCCGCATTCCAGTGCTACCGCAAGGGTGCTGGTTTCGCCAACCCCTGCTTCACGCAGATCCACCCGACGTGTATCCCCGTACACGGCGACCAGCAGTCGAAGCTGACCCTCATGTCGGAGTCGCTGCGTAACGACGGCCGCATCTGGGTTCCCAAGAAGCTCGAGGACGTGAAGGCCATCCGCTCGGGAGCCAAGAAACCGTCGGACATCGCCGAGGAGGACCGCGACTACTATCTGGAGCGCCGCTACCCGGCCTTCGGAAACCTCGTGCCGCGTGACGTGGCTTCGCGTGCCGCCAAGGAGCGCTGCGACGCCGGCTACGGCGTGAACGAGACGGGTCTGGCCGTGTTCCTCGACTTCAAGACCGCCATCGAGCGTCTGGGCAAGGACATCATCAAGCAGCGCTACGGCAACCTGTTCGACATGTACGAGGAGATCACCGACGTAAGCCCCTACGAGCAGCCGATGCAGATCTTCCCGGCCGTACACTACACGATGGGCGGCATCTGGGTGGACTACAACCTGATGACCACGATCCCGGGCCTGTACGCCATCGGCGAGGCCAACTTCTCGGACCACGGAGCCAACCGTCTGGGAGCTTCGGCCCTGATGCAGGGTCTGGCCGACGGATACTTCGTGCTGCCCTACACCATCGGCGACTACCTCTCGCACAAGATCCAGGCCCCGAAGGTGAAGACCGACACCAAGGCCTTCGACGAGGCCGAGAAAGCCGTCCGCGAGAAGATCGCCAAGCTGCTCTCGATCCAGGGCAAGCAGTCGGTGGACGACATCCACAAGAAGCTGGGCCACATCATGTGGGAGAACGTCGGCATGGCCCGTACCAAGGAGTCGCTCGAAAAGGCCATCAAGGAGATCCAGGCCCTGCGCAAGGAGTTCTGGAAGGATGTGAAGGTCGTGGGCAAGGAGAACGATTTCAACGTCGAATTGGAGAAGGCGATCCGTCTGGCCGACTTCCTCGAGCTGGGCGAGTTGATGGCCCGCGACGCACTCCTTCGCGAGGAGTCGTGCGGCGGCCACTTCCGCGTCGAGCACCAGACCGAAGAGGGCGAAGCCAAGCGCGATGACGAGAACTTCGTATACGCCGCCGTCTGGGAGTACAAGGGCATGGACCAGGTTCCGGAGATGACCAAGGAGCCGCTGAACTTCGAGTTCGTACACCCGGCACAGCGCAACTACAAGGACTAAGGCTATTTTGACGTTGAACTTTAATATCGAATCGTAACCATGAATTTTACATTAAAGATATGGCGTCAAAAGGACGCCAAGTCGAAGGGCGCTTTCGAAACGTACAAGGTCGAGAACATTTCGGCCGACACCTCGTTCCTCGAGATGCTCGACATCCTGAACAACAACCTCATCCACGAGGGTAAGGAGCCCGTGGCTTTCGACCACGACTGCCGTGAGGGTATCTGCGGCATGTGCTCGCTCCACATCGACGGACATGCACACGGCCCCGGCCAGGCAGCCACGACCTGCCAGATCTACATGCGCAAGTTCAAGGACGGCGCAACGATCACCATCGAGCCGTGGCGTTCGGCTGCGTTCCCCGTCATCAAGGACCTCGTGGTGAACC